>CAZSRZ010000014.1:0-62586 GCA_964609085.1 uncultured bacterium
CAGATGCAATCAGGACGCAAGCGTCGAGCCCCTTGACGTGCTGGGGAACGTGCTCCAGCCGTTCATGGACCGGGAGTTCGACGCCGAGTACGGAGAGCAGTGGGCCAAAGGGCAGGAGCGCATCCGCAAGACCCTGGCGCGGAATGGCCTGAGCTACCAGATGAACGGGCGCGTGACCCGCGCCGGTACGGGTCCCTCCGCGCACACTCTGGCGGACATCATCCGCGCACGAGATCTGGCCGCGGTGGACCGGGAGTTCCAGCGCGCGCTGGCGACGGTCGAGACGGATCCACCCGCCGGCGTCACCGCGGCGTGCGCGCTACTGGAAGCGCTCTTCAAGACCTATCTAGCGGAGGCCAGCGTTGAGCCGCCGAACAAGCAGACGCTCATGGAGCTCTGGCGTCCGGTGCGAGACCATCTCGGCCTCGACCCCGGCTCGGTCGTCGGCGACGACCAGAAGCGGATCCTTTCGGGGCTCATCTCCGTCGTCGATGGGGTCGGGGCGCTGCGGACCCATGCCGGTTCAGCACATGGACGCTCTCCGGGCGACCGGCCCATCGTTGCGAGGGAGGCGAGGCTCGCGATCAATGCCGCCCACGCGGCTGCAGTTTTCGTGCTTGAAACCTGGCATTAACTCCGGCCGCGGACTGGGTTTCTCATGACCGCTAATCAACTGCAGGCAGTCCTCGGGTCGGTGAGTGCCATCTTCGGGACCGCCGTCACGGACGCGCCGGTCATCCGCCCCACCGTCCTCTTCAATGAGGGATGGCTGCTCCAGTTCGTGCTCCAGGCAGAAGCGGACGGCATCCCGTGCCTGCCGTTCTGCATTCCGGCGGGTGCGCGGCGCCGCTCGTTTCTCCAGGAAGGAGCCGAAGCAGAACCGGAAGAGGCCGGGACGGCGTCCGGGGTAGGGCGCTTCTCGAACCGTTCGGCTCCGGCCGACTGCGGACTTCAGCGGTTGCGAGGTGACGGAGTGCGCGGCCGAGATCGTCACCCCCAGCTACCCGAACTCTACTCGCCGGTGGGGCCGGTAGGTGCCAGACCGGTCGGGGTGCCCATCCTTCGCTCCCAGGGGCCGATTTCGATTTTGAGCTGCATCTTCTGGATCAAGCTGGCGCACTGCGTGATGAAGATGAGGAACGCCCGGTCGCTGCGGAGCTCCTCCTGGGTGAGGGATTCCAGCGCTTCGAGCTTGATGCGCGTGACTTCTTCCAGGTAGGGGTACAGCACGTCGCGATCCCATACCCCCATCTGAGCGCGTTCGATGCGCACGGTCTCGTTCAGGTAGAAGTCGAGGCGTTCCTTGGCGGAGCGGATCTCCCGTTCGCGGGCCTTCTCCCGCCGGCGTCGGATCCTGTCCCAGAGCAGCAGCAGTCCGGCCCCGATCGCGACCACAAGCTCCTTGCTGGCGTCGAGGAACTGGACGAGGTTCGCGACGGACAGCAGGCCCTGGTACGGCTCGTAATAGCCTCGAGCAGCCGGGTGCCGGGTCATTCCTGCCCAGGTTGACGCCTCCCCGACCGGCATCATCCCCGGCACATCTGCCGCCAAATGGTCGTCATAGACTGCCCTCAGCGCCGGTTCTACCAGGCGACCACTCGTGGACGCGGTGGCTGCCAGCACGGCCGTGGCGGCCACGGTGGGGAGGTCGGCGGTGGGAAGGGGAGGGTCCGCCCGATAGGTGCCGAGGGGGATCGTCGCGGGGACCAGGTGCGGAAGCCGGAGTCGGATCGCCGCTGCGTCCTTGATCGGGATGAGATCGAAGTCTCCGACTGCCAGAAGTCGCTCCAGGTCCGGATTAGCCAGTCCGGTGGTCACGACCGCCCCTTGCAGTGCCGGGTCCAGCAGCAGCCGCAGGAAATACTCTCGCGGCAGGCGGCGCGGATCATCTGGCACACCGTAGTGGTGCAGCAGGGACTGCGAAAGCGATAGCATCCCCGAATTCGGCAGACCGATGGCCACGTGGCCTCTCAGGAGTTTGGCCGGCGACCGGATCTTCTCGGTGCGCCGGACCACGAGGTGGACCACATCCGCGAAGAGCGGGGCGAGGGCCATGACTTCGCGCTGGGATGGCTGGACCGGCATGGTCTGCCCCGACTGGAGTATCGCCAGGTGAGCGCGGCCAGATTGCAGCAGGGCGATGTTCTCGCGGGTTCCCTCGGTGGTGAGCACTCGGACCGGGCGACCGCTGCGTCGCTCCAGCCGCACAGCAAGCTGGTGACCTGCATGCCAGTACATCCCGCCCACAGGCCCTGTTGCGATGAGAACCTCTCGCGGCAGGGGATCGCGAGTGAGGACGAATCCGGCGGCGCCGATGATGAAGATCCCCCCCAGGACCCACGGCAGCCAGCGCGGTCGCGAGTTGGGGGGGACTTCGTCCCTATCCAGGTGCACGTGGCCGCTACCGGGTGGGGAGCGTCACCACGACGGGCTTCGAGACACGGCCCGCTGTGTCTGTTGCCGTGGCCTGGATGGTGATTTCCGGCTTGCTGACACCCAGCGGCAGCTTCACGCGGAAGGGCTCACTGATCCAGCGTCCGTTCTTGTCGGCCACAACTTCCTGCGAGCCCAGGCTGCCCTTTGTAGATACAACGTCGAACGCCCTGCCGGAGTAGGAGACCTCGACGACCACTCTGGCCCCGGGCGCTGCGGTACCCTCGACCGTCACTTCCTCACCGAGCCGGAACTTGCGAGCAGGGTAGGTGATCTCCGGGGCAACAATCCCACGGGTGGTGATGTTCACCGGCGCGCTGGTCTCCTGGCGGGTGCGGGTGCCGTCCGGGGCGACGAATTCCACCACCACGGGTTGACGATCGACCAGATCTCCCTGCCGCACCACGTAGGTGCCCCGATACACGCCGGGCTGGGCCTCCTGCAGGGGCACGTTGCGGATCTGGTCACCCAGACTAAAGGTCCCGCGCCCGCGGGGCGTGCCGCGCACCGTCACCGTCAAAATGTCCCCGGTGCGAAGCGCCCGATCGGCGTCGTGGGTCACTGACTGCAGCGCCTGTGGTGCCGCTTTCACGGTGAAAGCCCAGGCTGAGGTAGTCTCGTTCCCGGCCTTGTCTCGCAGCGACACGGTTACCGGCACGAGACCGGGTGTGAACGACGTCTTCGGCGAGTAGATGATGAACCGAGGTGTGAGCTTCGCCTGATCGGTCACATCCTTGCCGCCGACCATCAGCTTCAGGCTTGTCGAGTCGATCCCGCTACCCGCGCCGTCGCTGATCTCCACGTAGATGTCCGGGGCCTGATTTGTGGTCTCGCTCTTGTCGGCAGGTGCCATTCCGGTCAGGGAGGGAGGCTCGCTGTCGATGGAGAGCTCCGTCCCTGCCTGGACCAGCGGCGCCACTCGGTTTCCGGCCTTGAGTTGCGCGGTCACCGTCACCTCCCGCGCCGTGACGCCCTTGGGAATGGTGTAGCTCCCAGCGTAGCGGCCCGGTCTCCCCGGGATTTCCTGCATGGCCACCCCGCGGGCGATGTTGCCGACGTCGAACGTGGCTGTTCCGCCGGGGGTGCCGGTCAGCGTCACCCGCACCTGGCTGCCGGACCGGAGGGTGTCCACCGCGTCGTGGGCAAAGCTGTTGATCTTAAGGTCGCCGCCCTGGGCGACCTGCGGATCCACCACCGCAGCGGGTCCCTTGGCTTCGACCAGCTCGGCGACGCTGCCGCTGCGGTCGAGCCGCAGTCGGACCTCGTCTCCCGGGGAGAGCTCATCCAGGCTTACCCGCACGGCACGCCCGGTGCCGACCGAGCGGAAGAGGACGGAGTCCTGCGCGATTTCGTACGCCGCCCGGTTGTTGCCGCTCCGAACGACAATCGTTGGCGGCACAGCGTCGGACTTGACGGCCACGATGGTCCCGGTGAGTCGCTCGCCTGGAGCCGGTGCCGGGTTGCCATCGGGGCGAGTCACCTGCACCGATCGCGCCATTCTGCCGGTGCGATCCGGGGTGACTCGGACGTGGTCGCCGACCTCAAGATCTTCCCAGTTCAGTCGGCTCGTTCGGCTGCCGCTCACGCGGGTGAGGCCGGCGTCGTCTGGGACTTCGAACGTCACTGGTCCGCGAGCGGTTCTCACGGTCACCCTCTGGATGCCGCCGTCCCCGCGCAACGCGGTAACGACTCCCGTAACGGCATCCTCGTCGACCGCCGCGACTTTCGGCACCGTCGCTTCGATCAGATTGGTCCGGCCCCGCTGGGCATCCACGCGGAGGCGGACCTGATCGCCGACCTGGATATCGGAAAGGTCGACCTGCTGCCCCCGCTTGCCCTGTTCACCCCGCAGGATGACGCTGTCCGGCTCCACCTGATAGGTGTGTCGAACGCCGCCCGTCCGGATGGTAAGTGTGGACTCCTGGTCAGTGGCCCGGACAGCGACGACTTCCCCGGTCACGCGATCCGCGGCACCGCCGCCCGCACCGGAATCGGCTGCATTGACCATCACTGTCTGCTGGGCGGCGTTCCACTCCACCTCGGCGCCGAGGGCCTCCGCGACAAAGCGGAGCGGCACCATCGTGGCACCGCCGATGAGTTGGGCCGGGACGTCGAGCGTCACTTCCTTCCCGTTGACCGTCGCCGCTCGGTCCCCGATCCGCAGCGAGAATTCCTGGCTGCCCTTCGAGCCGCGGACCGTCTGCGTGGCCGCATCCCACTTCACCTCAGCGCCCAGTGATTCCACGACGGCCCGCAGGGGGATGAAGACGCGGCCGCTGATCTGGGCGGGTCGGGCGCTGGTGAAACTGACCGGTTTCCCGTTCACCTGCACGGCGATTTCGGCTGCCGCGGATCGCAACTGGCCGAGGACAAGCAAGGATGCCACGGTCCACGTGGCTAGTTGTTTAAGGGTCATTGGGTGCTCCTGACTGTCGGCTGTCGCGGCCAGTCATCTCGTCATATGGTAACAGAGGTGCTACCGTCACAGGTGGCCCATGGGTCAGGCTCAGAGCAGCTCACGGGTGTCTCCCACGCGCCGGGTGATCTTCTGCGCGTCGAGCCATTCCATGAAAGGAACCGCGTACTTGCGACTCGTTCCCACCAGATCGCGGAACTGGGCCGCGGAGATGGATCCATTGCTGCCGATGTACTCCCGAACCCGCGCCACGGCGTCCTCGACAGCCCGTCGGTGCAGAAACACATCCGCGGCAATACGCACGACTTCTCCGTTCTCGACCATCGCTTCCCAGACAGCCGAAGCCACCTTCATTGGGATGCCGGAAGCCAGATCTGCGTAGGGTGGAGCGTTGAATGGGTCGGCGAGAAGCCGCTCCGAGAGCACTTCTCGCGCCCGCGTCTGGTCGGGGTCGAACACCGGCTCTCGACCCCCCAGGGATGCTTTCCCGCCCGTCAGAAACACCTGTCCTGCCGCCACCATCCTGGCGAGTACAAGTTGAAACCCCTTCGGGTCCATCTGGCGGGACACTCTGCTGCGCAACTCCTCCCGACTCATGCCCCGACGCATCGGATTCGAAACGTGGAACTCGGAGAGGGTAGAGGCAAGCAAGTGCTCGGCGGCCTCCAGACGGTGGCGATGGAGCAGGGAGCCGTTCTCCAGGGATGCAATGAGGCCGCGTTCCCCGAGCCGCTCCAACATCGGGGTGACGGCCGCGAGTTCCAGCCCGAGCTGCTGACATAGCGCGGCAGGTTGCAGCGGCGTCAACCCGGCTCGGAAGACGGTCTCGGCCACGAGCTCATCCGGTGAGCCCTTCTCCAACAACTGCAGGGTCTTGATGACGACCGGGTTGAATCGCCGGTGTCGCCTCGGCCCCGCGTCCAGCACGGCGCCCCCCCCGATCGTCTCCATCGGGGAACAGAAGCGCATCACATAACGCTCACCCCGGCCGGCCTGAGTGGGGGACTCCAGGCGGATCTGCACGAGCCCGCTCTCCCCCGGGTGCAGCACCTCCGCATCGAGCAAGTTCAGCCTGCCCAACACCTCGGCAGTTCCCAGATAGATCCGCACTCGGGTCCGCTGTCGGATGTCACGGCTGCACGTCGGCAGTACCTCCAGCCGAGCGTCCAGCGAAGTCACCGGTTCGTAGACCCCGGGAGGTGCCGCCAGGCACCCCCGATGCACCTCATCCGGCGCCAGCCCGGCAAGGTTCATCGCCACCCGCGTGCCCGCCTCGGCGTAGTCGACCACCGTCCCGTGGACCTGCATCCCCCGAATGCGGGTCTCGCGACGCTCCGGCAGCACCTCCACGCGGTCGCCCACCCGTGCGACGCCGGCGGTGAGCGTGCCGGTGACGACCGTGCCGAATCCGCCGATGGTAAAAACCCGGTCGATAGGCAGTCGCCAGGGTCCCACGATCGTTCGGGTCGGGACCTCGCCCGCCAGGCGGTCCAGCGCTTCTCGGAGTTCAGGGATGCCGAACCCCGTGGTAGACGAGACGGCCACCATCGGCGCATCGGCCAGGAAGGTGCCTCGGAGCGCCGAGCGGATGTCCTCCTGGACCAGTTCCAGCCACTCAGGCTCGACCATGTCAACCTTCGTGAGCACGATCAGCCCCTTCTGCGTCCGAAGTATCTGGAGGATGTCCAGATGCTCCCGCGTCTGCGGCATCACTCCCTCGTCCGCGGCGATCACCAGCAGCACCAGGTCGATGCCGCCCGCGCCGGCCAGCATGTTCTTCAGGAAGCGCTCGTGGCCGGGAACATCGATGACGCCCGCCCGAATGCCGCTCGGCAGTTGGAACTCGGCGAAACCGAGGTCGATCGACATCCCGCGCTCGCGCTCTTCCCGGAGGCGGTCGGTCTCCTCGCCCGTGAGCGCCCGGATCAGCGACGTCTTCCCGTGATCAACGTGGCCGGCGGTACCGATGATGAAGTGGCGGCTGGTGGTGGCGGGCGCGGCGGACATCAGAGAGCTACTCTAGCATGGGCCGGAGACGGCCCTGGACGATTCCATGATGCGCGGAACGGCGGAATCGCGTAAGAGTCAAGACGAGAGGCCCACTTGATGAACTTTCCCGACTCCGCTGATGCCCGTTTTCGCGTGGTGACGCGCCGAGGAGTGCTGACCGCCGCGGCCGGCGCGATCGTCGTCATCGGAACGGGCTGCTACCGCATCGCCGAAGACGAGCGCACCGCGGCGGCCCGCGCCGAGTTGCGCCCCGACGGGAGGTCCCGTCTCCCCCCCGGTCAGCGCCTCATCGAACACTTGCGCGACATGGGCGGCGACGCAGGCGACCCGGATCCCGCCCGGTGGTCGCTTCGCGTCTACGGAGAGGTGCGCAAACCCCTCCGGCTGGACTACGCCGACCTGCTGTCGATGCCGCAGTCCGAAGATCCCGCCGACGTCCATTGCGTCACGCGGTGGAGTTGCCTTGACCGCACCTGGAAAGGCGTGCGGATCCGCGAGCTGGCCGACCGGGCAGGCGTCCACGATACAGCCCGATACGTCATCTTCGAGGCGGCGAACGGCTACACCGCGAACGTGCCGATCCAGGAGGCTCTGGCGGAGAATGCTATGCTGGCCCACCACCTGGACGGGGATCCGCTACCCCCCGAGAACGGCGGGCCCGTCCGCGGACTGGTGCCGGATCTTTACTTCTGGAAGAGTGCCAAGTGGCTGACCGGCATCCGCTTTGTGGAGAAGGACGAACCGGGCTATTGGGAGGTCCGCGGTTACCACAACCACGGAGACCCATGGCGGGAGGAGCGACACGGGTGATACCGTCGGCGGGCGATTGTTGGTGACGACGCCGCCACCCCCGGAGGATGGGTCACCGCGGGTTGCGGCCCGCCGAGGCCGTTTCGCCTGGCGGCCGACACTCCGCGCCTTCCATCGCGACCTTGGCTATCTGGCCGTCGGCCTCACCGTCATTTACGCGATCTCCGGCCTGGCAGTGAATCACATTGCCGACTGGGACCCGAACTTCCGAAACTACCGCACGGTGAGTGAGCTGGGGACGGGGCTGCCGAGGGATGCAGATGCGGCTGCCACCGAGGCGCTTCGACGGCTGAAGATCCGGGAGCGGGCTACGGGGGTCTACCGCGCCGGGCCGGAGCAACTTGAGATCCGGGTTGGCGAGCGCCTGATCAGCGTCAACCCCGTCACTGGTCGCGCCGTCGAGCAAGGGCGCAAGCCGCGGGCTCTCGTCCGCCTCGCGAACTGGCTGCATCTCAACAGGGGCAAGCGCGCCTGGACGATCATCGCCGACCTCTACGCAGTCGGTCTCCTATGTCTGGCGATCACGGGCATCTTCATGCTCCCGGGCAAGAAGGGCATCGCCGGCCGGGGAGCCGTGCTCGTGCTGCTCGGCATCGCCATCCCGATCATTTACGTGCTCATCTCCGGCGGCCCCGGCGGAAGGTGAAGGGGACCGGGAGCCGCAGCATTGCTAATCAATGGTGTGAGCATCTTTGGCGTGATGGATCGCTCACACCGATCGGTTAGGCCGGCCCTGGGCTGCCTGCTTGTTTCTGTCGCGGGATACTGAACAAACCTCTACTCAAATGGGGTAGGAATCTTCCAACACAGGTTCGCATCATGGGTCCGGTTATTGGGACAGCTAGGTACGAATCTGCCCAATGGCTACGTAGAATGGGGATGGGTGCGATGAAGCGCAATCCGCATCCGTGCAATCAGGGTCGTGCGCGGGGCGTCGACCGTCGGCATCGGCGGTTTGCCGGCCTGGCGCTCCTGGCCAGCATTGCGGTTGGGACCGGCGGAGTCTTCGGGGCGGATGTGCGCAAGTCGGCGCCGGGCGACGAACTTCGGCTCAGTTACCGCTGGATCACCACGGCGGATCTTCTGGCCGAGCTGAGCAAGTCCGGGCCAGGCCGGTTGCAAGCCGTCAGCCACCTGCGGGACCGCCGGGTGTCAGTCGCCGTGGAGGGCTCACGAGGCGCGTTCAAAGCCGCGCTGGCGTCGCTGCTGGGCACCCGCAAGAACCCGGCGAAATGGGTTACGCTTGCGGCGGGCGGTGAGGAGTTGTGGCAGAGCCGCAAAGCCATCACGGAAGGACTGGAGCAGGACCGCGCCGAGCGCGCTTATGTGGCCAACGCGATGCGGGCGCTTGCGGAATTGACTGAGAGTGACTTCGACGAGAACAACCAGACTGTCGTTGACGCCCGCGTCCCGAAGTTCAACAAACCATGGGCGCTGGCGACCGGGGCGCTCATTCGGGGTCTGCCGCCGGAAGAGCTCGAAGCTGGGCTCTCCGGCCGACCCATCTGGAAAGCAATCCCGGATCTACCCCCCGGGTTGCAGCAGGTGCTCTACGACGGCATCGGCAGCAAAGTAGGGCGCCGTGGCAAGTTAGGCGCGAATGGACTACCGATCTCTAAGGAAACCTGGGAGGAGCAAAGGCAACGATTCCTCGGCGGGGAGATCGGACTCCGGCTGACCCGAAGCGAGAGGGGCGACTGGAGCATGCGCGTCACCTACCGGGACGACCAGCACCCCGGTGAGGAGGGTTCGCTTGGAACAGGGGGACCCGAAATCGGGTTTCTGGATGACGATCAACAGCCGGGGCCCACGCTCGCCGCGATCGATCCCGACAGCGTGAGGCGGTATCTCGGCGATCACGCCGTGGAGTGCATGGACGACGTAGCGCACTTCCTGCGGGAAGTCGCCGGGTATAGCTCGCTATCGCAACACTACGCACGCCGGGAGCCCGACCGCCGGACATTCCGGACCGCGTTTCTCCGAGCTCTGGAAAGCTCTCGCCGATTCGACCAACTACTCGACGCCATATGCCGGTGGGATCACTACCGCTGGAGCATGGTGGAAGACACAGTGGTGCTGCGCAGCAAGCAATGGTGGGTCGAAGACGAGGCGGAGCCTCCCCACTCACTGGCTCGCAGGCTATCCAAGGGATTGCTGTCGCAAGGGTTTCTGAATTTGATCCAACTGTCGGATGCGGCGGCACTCCCGGCAAGGCAGGCGCAGTCCCTCAATAGCGACTACCTTTGCGGTGGACCGCTTAATGACCTCCCCCATATGACGGCCGTGCTCCTCACCTGGCGGCTGGCCTCGCCACCCGACCGCGTGCGCATGGAGCGCTCGGGCGGCATCAGCTTCGGTAGGATTCCGCCCGAGTTGCTAACCCTGTTCGAACGTCAGACCTGGATCACGCGCTGGTTCAACAGTCTGCCGCCCGACCGGATTGCGCAATGCCGATTGGGGCTCCGGTGGGAGCCCCTCACCCCCGGGACGTCGGTCCGTCGCCTGTCTGCCGATCTGTGCGATCCAGGAGGATCACGGATGGGAGGCACGGGCCTGACGCAGCCCTACTGGAACGTGAAGGAGGGACAGCGTCCGCCGGTTCCGCCCGAGGCTCTCGGTCCCCACCCCCGATAGGTTCATCCAGGCTGATCCACGGCGGGTGGCTGCACTGGGCCGTTGCGGTTGGTTCGTCCCACGCGGCCCTCGAAGACGACCTTCACCTCCGCGTTGTGCCCCGGGGTCCCGAGGCACTCGGCATTCACCGAGGACGTACCCCGGACGAGTCTATCGATCGGGGGCGGTGTGCGTGAACGCCATGCGGCCGGGGACGCCCGCGCACCCAGGTGATCGCGCCCAGGTCATCGGGATTCTCAGACGACGTAACCGGATGGAGCATCAAAAGGACTCCGTACCTTCCGTTTGTCATTGCCGGTAATACGCGCTCAAACGAACCTCCATCTCGAAGTAGAACCCACCGTCGATGTTGGCGCCGCCGCGCGGGTTGGCGCCTTCGGAGTGCTTGCCGATGCGGTAGCGGGGCTCGGTCCTTAACCTGCCACGCGGCGCAATCAATGCCCGGATGTCGAGTTCCGTGTGCGTGCCGCTGCCGCCGCTGATGCGGGTAATCTCTTCGGAAACGGGGACCACGAACCCAAGATAGGCCGTGCCGTCACCGTCCCTGGGAACCAGGAGCTCGACCGACGGCCTCCTGGTTGGGTCCGGGCTGGTGCGGCCCACGTCGATGAGCGGATCCTCGCCAGGCTGGGAGGGAGGGCAGCGGTAACGACTCGATCCGGCGACCTCAACACTGGGGGCCGGATCATTCGGGTCCAGCCGGTACACCTCCCACGAGCGGTATCTGCCGGCCTTCCGCAGCACCACGTCGCTCACGGTGATCACCTGGTCCTCAAAGTAGTCGCAGCCGCTGAGGCTCTCGCCGCCGGACTCGGTGAACTGAAACCATCCCCGAAAACTCTTCGGCAGCTTCTTGGCCGTGTCGGCCGGCTGCGCGCCGGCAAGCAGCAAAGCCGCGGCCACGAAGAACGCCGCAGGATGGCGAGCAACGATCGACCTGCCCCTCACATGTATCATCGGACCTCCACAGAGGAAATGCGCTGAAGGGGGCGCCCGAATCCCTGCGGCACGCCCAGCATAGTTTCTGTCTGCGGCGCCTGCTGTTCCTGCCGCGCGCCGGCCATGCAGGATCGCGAAGCATGTACCCGCCCACTATTCGATCAGCACCGCCTCATCGCCCCTCCGGCTTAAAGTAAGGAGCTCTCCCACGACCTTGCCGAACACGTCCGTGAGGCGGTAGTCCCGGCCGCCGAAGCGGTAGGTCAGGTGGGGGTGATCGAAACCCATCAGATGGAGGATCGTCAGGTTGGCGACCGGGTGTTTCAGGTACCGCACGAGTGTCCCCTGACAGGAGCTCGGCAGGAAGCTGGAGGCCCAGAGTTGGGCGCCCTGGAAGACCTCAGCCGGGCTGATCACAACGAAACCGGGCACGTTCTGGTTCCCGGGGCGGAAGGTCGTGCTGCGTGACTCCGTCAGGTGGTCGGGGCCGGGCTCGTCATCCGTGGGTTCCGAAGACGGATCCGACCTTCGTCGCGACTGGCTGTCGAGAACGGGCTGGACTCCCGCCTTGCTTCCAGGGGAGCTACAGAAACCTTGACCGGGTGTCAAGAATCCCGGGCTCCAGGGTGTGCCACGGCTGGAAACTGGTCTCCAGGGTCTGTGATCGTCCGGTACGAGCGGCTTCGTAACCGCGGAACAAGATCTCGTGGACGTGAAGTTGCAGGCGGCCACCGCAGCGGGGTTCATCCCCCGTGCGGATGGCGGAAATGAAGTGATCGATCAGGCTTTCGTTGGGGGTCGTGAGGGGGATCGGGATCTGGAAGCAGTTGGGGATCCCCTGCCAGTCTAGGGGGACGGCACCCTCAACGGGCGGTGCGGTCTGGTCGCGGCGGTGGAGCAGCACCCGGCCGCCCGTGATCCACAGAGTTCCCTCGCGGCCGTAGATCGCCGTATCGTTGCGTGTGAATGACGTCCCCCACAGTGTGCGCGCTACGGCCTGCTGGCCGGTGGCCCACTCGATGACGAGGGTAACGTTGTCGTCCACGTCCGACTCCACGCGCTTGCCCTCTCCGACGATCCGATGGGGGATGAGCGTGTTGACATAACCGGTCACACGGGAGGCGGGGCCGAGTAGCGAGATGAGGCGGCTGACTGGGTACACCAGGCAGTCCAACATTGCCCCGCCCTGCGCCGTCTCGTGCCGATAGTACCAGTTGTCGCGCGGCGGACCGGGGATCAGCAAGACGGCCTCCGCCCCTGTTAGGGTTCCGAGCGTCGCCTGGTTCAGGAAACCGAGCGCGGTCAGGAAGGCGGGGTTGTGATCGAACGGCAGACACATGAGGCGGACGTCTCGAGCCGCGGCAGCCTCAACCATCGCCCGGCAGTCGGGCAACGATGTCGCCATGGGTTTTTCCACCAGCACATGGATCCCTCTCTCGATGGCCGCCAGCGTCGGTGCCGCGTGCACCGAATGCGGTGTGGCGACGACGACAGCGTCGGGCCTTGCCGAGTCCAGCATCCGCTCCACGTCATCGAATGCCGCGGGGACCCCATGCTCCGCAGCTTTGCGCTCCGCGCTGGCCAGGGTCCGGGCACACGCGGCCACAAATCGGCAGTCATCGCGAGCGGCGGCTTGGCGGAAGAACCGCTCCGAGATCTGCCCACAACCGATCATCCCCAATCGCACGCCATCTTCGCCGATCACACCAGTCACGCCCATCATCCCCTCCTGTCCAGCGGCGGGCCCCGGCAGTATAATCGTGCCGACCGCTGCGCCGATCCCTGCGCTCCAGGTGAGTTGGGTGGCGGTCGCCCGAACCTACCCGCAATGTCTGTGCTTCTGAAGCTCGAAACCCACGTCGACCCGGCCAGCCTCGCGACGAAGGAGGGTCGGCTGCGCGAGATCCTCCGCGCCATGGGGAGTGTCGTCGTCGGCTTCTCCGGCGGTATCGACAGCACGCTGGTCGCCGCCATCGCGCACCAGGAACTGGGGCACCGGGCGCTGGCAGTGATTGCCGAGAGCGAATCCTACCCACGTGCGGAGTTGGAGATGGCTGTGGCACTGGCCGAAGCGGGCGGGTGGAACTACCGCCGCATCCGCACCGACGAGCTTGCGAATCCGGAGTACCGGCGCAACGACGGCACTCGCTGTTACCATTGCAAGTCCGAGCTCTTCGAACACCTGGAGCAGATTGCCGCCGAAGAAGGCTTTGCGGCCATCGCCTACGGCGCGAACCTCGATGACATGGCCGACCACCGACCCGGTCACCGGGCAGCCGGCGAGCGAGCGGTTCGCAGCCCACTCAATGAGGCCGGATTGACGAAGGCCGAGATTCGGACGCTTGCGCGAGCCAACGACCTGCCCAACTGGGATAAGCCGGCGATGGCCTGCCTCTCTTCCAGGATCCCCTACGGAACCCCTGTGACGGCAGCAACTCTGGCCCGCATCGAGCAGGCCGAGGTGGTTCTCCGCGCGGCGGGGTTTCGGCAGTTCCGCGTGCGGCACCACGGTGACGTGGCCAGAGTGGAGGTCCCCACCGAGGAGTTCTCTCGGCTGCTTGACCCCGTGGTGCGGGGTCAAGTCGTCGTGGGCGTTCGGGCGGCGGGATACCTGCATGTTTCGCTGGACCTCGACGGATTTCGGAGCGGCAGCCTGAACGCCGGGCTGGAAAGAGCGCGACAATGATCTACCTCGACAATGCCGCGACCACTCCCTGCCGCCCCGAAGCCACCGACGAAATGGCCCGCGTGCTCTCAGAGTACTGGGGTAACCCGTCGAGTGTGCACGCCGTTGGGCAGGCGGCCAGACGGGTGCTCGACGACGCGCGAGATCGCGTCGCCCGGTGCGTCAACGCGCGCTCGGAGGAAATCACCTTCACAGGGGGAGGCACCGAGGCCGACAACATGGCTCTGGTGGGGGCATTCCAACAGGAGCAGGGTCGCCGCAAGCATCTGATCACCGCCGCGACCGAGCACCACGCCGTGTTGCACACTGCAGAGTGGCTCACCGGGCAGGGAGCGGAACTGACGGTGTTGCCCGTGGATGGCGAGGGCCGCGTGGACCCGGACGACATCCGCAAGGCTATCCGGCCAGACACGTTCATGGTTTCGTTGATGGCCGCCAACAACGAGATTGGGACGCTGGCGCCGATCCGTGAGATCGGTGATCTGTGTCGCGAGGCGGGCGTCGCCTTTCACACCGATGCCGTCCAGTGGGCGGGTGCCCTGCCTATCGACGTGAAGGAGTGGAACGCCGACTATGTCGTCTTCACCGCCCACAAGTTTTACGGGCCGAAGGGGATCGGGCTCCTCTACACGCGCAAGGGGGCGCGGATCAAGCCACTTATCCACGGCGGCGGCCAGGAGCGAGGGCGCCGCGCCGGCACCGAGAATGTGGCGGGCGCCGCGTCGCTGGCCCGTGCGCTGGAGTTGGCAGTCGCCGAACAGCCGGAGTCCGCTCCCCGCATTGCCGCGCTTCGAGACCGGCTGATTGTCGGCCTCCGTGCCGCGCTGCCGGAGACGCGCTTGAACGGCCCCGAAAAAGACCGTCTCCCGAACAATGCTCACTTCGCCTTCCCCGGCGTGGAAAGCGACATCCTTGTGCTCAGCCTGGACCTGGACGGTGTCTGCTGCTCCTCCGGGAGCGCATGTCAGGCCGGGGCAGTGGAACCCTCGCACGTGGTCCGCGCTCTGGGCCTGCCCCCGGAACTCGCCGCATGCGCTGTCCGGTTCAGCCTGGGCCGATGCACCACCGAACCGGAGGTGGACGAAGCCATCGAGATCATCGCGGCGACTGTGCGGCGGATCCGAGGGGATCGGTCCGCCACCGTCGCCCGAGAGCCGGCGCTGGCGGGCTAGGGCCGGCTGATGCCCACCGGCAACCTGCTCCTCTGGCTCTGCTGGGCGCTCTTCGGGAGCTATCTGGTCTGGGTCCTGCTGCGCATCTACCTGCCGAATCTACGCACCGTCCCCGAACCGATGCCGCAGGTGAAACCACCGCCGCCGGCCTGGCTCTTCTGCTTGGAGGGGCCAGCGTTGGATCGCCGAGTTCAATGGTTTCCCCTTCGGGCGGGTGGACAGACCGTGCTCGGACGCTTGCCCCGATCGGATACCCCGGCGACGGCGTTCGTCTACCTGACGGCGGAAGACATCGCAGCGGATCACGCCCGCCTGACGTTTGATCCGGCGTCGGGCCGCTACCGCGTGGAGAGGTTGGCCGCCGGACCGGTGCTGCACAACGATGAGACGGTGCCGACGGGGAGTTCCGTCGAGTTGACAGATGGGGACACGCTGGACCTGGGCCGTCTCTCTCGGTTCCGTTTCAGCCTCAGTGGGCCGGAGAACCTCTCGTGATCTCTCTGCATGCGGAGGTGCAGGTCGTCAGCCGTTCTCGGCCCGGAGAGAAGCACCGGCTAGAGGGGCGGGAGAACGAGGACGCCGTCTTCGTAACGGACTCGCACCCGGTTTTTGATGCCCTGCTGGTGGTTGCGGATGGGATGGGGGGACACCCGCAACCGCGCGAGGCTGCCGAGGCAGCCGTGGGCGCGGCCGTTCGCCGACTGCGCTCGGCGGAGGCAGTCTCCCAAGCGGAGAAACCGGAGACCGTCCTTGGCGCCGCACTGGCTGCGGCGGAGGCTGCTGTGCGGGCGCTCGACAGCAGGCCAACGGGGAGGTCTCCGGGCACTACCCTGAGCATCGCAGCCTTTCGGGGAGACACCCTCTTCTTGACCCATGTCGGCGACGGCAGCGTGTTTCTCGTCCGGGATGGCGAGGCCAGGTGCCTGGCGGGCGGCGAAGGACGCAGGGACGGGAGCCGGCCGGCGCAGTTCCTGGGCCAGGCGCCCCCGCTGGTGCCCGAAACCGAAGCCCTTCGCATTGTGCCCGGGGATCGGGTGCTTCTCTGCACGGACGGGCTGACGCGTTACTTCCGCGAGATGGCCCCCGAGGTGCTGGAACGCATTCTCGGCCGACCCGAAGCGGATGTGTCCAGCGTGGCGGGACAATTGCTCGCGCACAGCCGACCCCGAGAGTACGACGACGACACCACAGTAGCTGTGGCGGAAGTGACGTCCATCGGCACTGCGGACCGGCTTCAGTTGGAACTGCCGGTGGAACCGGCCACCCTGGCCAGCGGTGCTGTCCGGAGAGAGCGGCCCGCCCGACTGTCGCTCGCTATCAGCCTGCTCCTGGCGATCCCGGCTGCGGCGGCTGCGGGATTCCTCTTCGCACGCTGGACAGCTCCCCCGACGGCATTGCCGCGCGTGGACCTACCGCCGCCACGGCCGCCCATCGCCGAGGGCGTCCCCGGCATCCCGGAGCGCGACCTGGTGCTCTTGGACCCCGCCGGCGGCCGCCTTTACCTGCTCTCCACTGGCCGGACGCCTGCCGTTACGCGACCGCTGCTGCTGCGCGCCGTGGGGTTGGGGTCGGATGGACGTTTGACCGAGGCCGGCAGCTTCAGGTTCGATCCCACGCGCCTCGAGCTGACGGACGGCGCCGGAAACATCTTCCCCGTGTTGCACGATCGCATCTCCGGCTCTTTGACCCTCCTGAAGGGCGGGACGCTGCACGTGACAAGCAAGCCGCCGGGGCGTCCGGTGTGGCTGGACGGGAGAAAGGTCGGAACGACTCCGCTGCGGATCCAGGTCGCTGTCGGAAGGCACAGGGTCGGTCCGACTCCGGAGCAGGGCCGTGAGGTGGAGGTGACGGCGGGGGAACTGCGCACCCTGAAGTGGGGTGCCCCCTGATGCTGGGCACCATGAAGCGGCCCCAGCCCGGCGAAACCCTGGAGACGTCAGATGGGAGACGCGCCCGCGTCGAAGGCTGGCGTGCGGAAGGCTCTTTCGCCGTCGTGATGGCCGCCGAGGACCTCCTTTGGGGTGATCGCTGCGCCGTGAAGTGGCCCAAGACGACCGTGAACGGGTGGGAAGCATGTCTGGACCGGGAGCGAGAGGTGTTGTCCCGAGTGAAGCACGCGCGTGTGGTTGCCCTTCGGGGCGAGGGGAACCACCATGGGGTACCGTTCCTGATTCTGGAGTGGCTTGATGGGGGGACGCTCGAGGATCGCTTCCGACAGCAGAAGCTGGGTCCGGTTCGCCCCGCGCTCGACCTGCTGGAACAGGTGGCGGAGGGCCTCGCGGCGATCCATGCGACCGGGCTGGTGCACGGGGATCTGCGACCGCACAATGTCGTTCTGGCCGAGCGTGGAGCAGTCTTGATCGATCCCGGCGGAACGGAGTTGCGACAATGGGAGGCCGACATCCGGGCTGCCGGCGCGATCTTGACTCAGGCCATCTTCGGAACGCATCGGGTCCCAACGGCTCGCGGCCACGGGCTGCCTGGCTCCGTTGTCGCCCTCTGGGAGTCCCTCCATGCAGCCCGGACACCGGACGCCGCGGAGCTGCTAAGCGCCGTCCGTCAGAGCAGAGCCGCCTTATGAGCAGGGCCGAGTTGTGAGCACGGCCGAGGAGCGAGATCGACGGCGCAAGCGCATCGGCCGAATCGGTGAGAAGGACGCTGCCGCCGAGCTGCTTCTGCGTGGATATCACCTGCGCTGCGCCAACTATCGGTGTGCCGGAGGGGAGGCGGATCTGGTCGCGGACCATGGCACCGATCTGGTCTTCGTGGAGGTCAAGGCGCGATCCACCTTCTTTGCCGGACGTCCCCGCGAAGCTGTTACGTGGACCAAGCGGCGTCGCCTGGTGACGGCGGCAGAGGCCTACTGCGCCGAGCACGCAATCGACGATCGTCCGATCCGTTTCGACATCGTGGAGGTGATGGTCGACCGTGGACGCGTGCTGGGGATTGAGGTGGTGCAGTCCGCCTTTGGTGCGGACGAGTGAGGCATGGATTCAGGCCCGACCGTTGGCTGGTGCCTCTCCGTTCACAGGTGGTTCCGCGCCTGGGATTGGCTTGCGGGCCACATGCAGCTTGCGGATGCTGGGGCCGTCCATTTCCAGCGTGGTGACGATTGTGGCCTCCGTCTCGATTTTCTCCCCCACTGCGGGGAGTCGACCGAGCCGGCTGAAAACAAATCCGCCGACCGTGTCGTAGTCTCCCGCGTCCAGATCGAGCGAGAGCTCTTCGTTTGCCTCAACCAGCGGCACCCGGGCATCCAGTACGTAGCCGTCTTCCACCTCCCGCACCCAGGTGTCGGGTTGATCCGAGGTGTCGTCGTGCTCGTCCGCAATCTCTCCGACGATTTCTTCGAGCACATCCTCCAGCGTGACGAGGCCGCTCGTGCCCCCGAACTCGTCCACAACGATGGCGAGCTGGGTGTTGTGGCTGCGCAACTCTGACAGCAGTTCGTCCAGCTTCTTGCCCTCGGGAACGAAATACGGTTTGCGGGCAAGCTGACGCAGAGGGACGCGTCGCTCGCCTTCCGTCACCAGGTGGGGCAGCAGATCCTTGATGTGCAGGATGCCGACGACGTGATCCAGGGATCCATCGTGCACCGGCATGCGCGAGAATCCGGTGTCGATGGCAATTCGGACGACCTCGTCGAGCGAGGCCGTGTCCGCGACCCCGATGATCTTGACGCGCGGGATCATGATCTGTCGGGCCACCGTGTCGGTGAACTCGATGATCGACTGGATCATCTCCTTTTCTTCTTGCTCCAGCACCCCCTCTTCCGCGCTTCCCTCAACGAGGAGCTTGATCTCCTCTTCGCTGCGTGCGGCCCTCGCCGTGCTGTAGGGGTCCGCGCCAGCGGAAAACGCCAGAAACCGTCCGAAGCGACGGGCCATCCAGAGAAGGGGAAGCAGGACCCGCGTGAGCGCCTGAATGAGACCGGCGTTGCGCAACAGGATGGTCTCCGGCCTGCGTGCGGAGAGGGATTTGCAGAACGCCTCGGCGATGAGCGTCACCAGCAGAAACGAGATGATGCAGCCCAGCACCAGGCCCGGCCAGGCACGAGTGGGTTCGATCGGCTGCAGCAGCGAGTTGCCTGTTAGGGCCGCACCGATCACCGCCCCCAGCGGGTAAAGGAACGCCTCGCAGAGCGACTTCGCTAGGTGCGCCCCTGCCTGGAACTCGCCCGCGCCGTCCAGGACGGACTGCGCCCGCGCAATCGCCCGCTCATCGCGGCCCGAGGCGGGGGCTGGAAAACGAGACCGACGAGCGTTCAGCACGGCCGTCTCAAAGGTGGAGATCATCGCGATCGTCGTTCCGATCGCCGCCCAGGTGGCGGTCAGGGATGCCGTGATGCCCCAGTCCGTCATCAGCGGGCCTCCGGTGCTCGAAGGAACATGGCGAGCAGACCCGGTCCTAGCCGCAGCAGAAGGATCGGCAGCATGATGCCGAGCAGGGCGCCGAAGAGCACCTCGCGCAGACTGTGCACACCCGCATCGACCCGACTCTGGGCTGCCAGCAGCGCCATGAAGATGGAGAGCAGCGCCACCAGCGGCTGCGGTGCCAGGATGATGATGACGGTGCACAGGAAGAAAGCGATGGCTGCGTGGCCGCTCACGACGCCCCCGTGTGAAAAGCGCCCTTTTCCCCCCCAGGCTTTCCATATGGCGATGACAAAGAGCAGCAGCAAGAAGCCGATGGCACATGCCTGGATCGCCTCGGTGGCGCCGGCGGGAGCGGCAAATCGCTCCGGCAGGGAGGGGATGTTGGCGAACAGCAGCACGCCGATGACCACGGCCGAGCCGCTGGTGATGAGGACAGCCCCTGCGGCCATATCCTTGGCGATCTTGCCGGCCGGACTGAACTCGGTCGTGATCATGTCGACGACCGTTTCGACGCACGTGTTGAAGATCTCGGCGACAAGCACCACCGCGATGGTGAGCACCAGAATCGCCAGTTCCGTGCGGCTGAGGCGGAAGATGAAGCCGGCCACCAGGGCGGCGATACCGAACAGGAAATGGAGGCGGACGTTGCGCTGGGTCGTGAACCCGTGGAGCACACCCGCGAGCGCATAGCGGAAGCTATCCGCAGTGGAGTGGGCGTGCCATCGACGGCCGGGTTCCTCACTCACGCGGTGTCTCCGCCAGCGGCGAGCGTCAGCGCCGCAAGTGCGCGTTCATCCATCCTGGCGGCCTGCTCGTCCGTCCCGTCCTCGTAGCCCAATAGGTGCAGCGCCCCGTGCAGAAACAGCCACTCGACCTCCCTCGCCAGCGGGTGGCGGTGCACCCTGGCCTGCCGACGGCATGTTTGTAGACTGATCACCAAATCCCCCAGGAGCCCGCCAGTCTCCTCCTGCGGGAAGCTCAGGACGTCGGTGGGGGCGTCTTTTCCGCGGTAATCCCGGTTAAGCTCGTGGATGAACGCGTCGTCGCAGAAGACGAGCGAGAGTTCCACGTCGTCGCTTCGCCCCTCAGCGGTCAGCAATGCCCGGAGCAGGGCCCGGAGCCGTCGCTGGGGTGTCGGCGAGCGCCTTGGGGAGCGGCAACGGTGGCTTACCAGCAATTCCATCCGGGGTGGATCTCCGCAGATCGGCGGCCGTGGTGCCCGCCGGATACTCGATTCGTGCATGCAGTAGGCTGGTCAGGCTTCGTGTGATGGAGGTCGTGATCTTCTCGAGATCTTTAAAGGTAAGGTCGCATTCATCAAACTGGGCGTCGCTCAATCGATCCCGCACGATGCGTTCCACGAGATCGCGAATCCGGCCGGGGGTCGGCTTCTCGAGGGTTCGCGCGGCTGCCTCGGCGGAGTCGGCGATCATGATGATGCCGGATTCCTTCGTCTGCGGCCGCGGACCCTCATACCGGAACTGGTATTCGAGGGCGGCAGGGTTGTCTCCGCCTCCGCCGCTGCTGACCGCGCGGTGGTAGAAGTACTTGATGAGGCACGTTCCGTGGTGTTCGCAGATGATCGCGATGATGGGCGGCGGGAGCCGGTGCTCTTCCGCAAGCTCCACTCCGTCCTTCACGTGCGAGGCGATGATGAGCGAGGAGAGCGAGGGGTTGATCTCGTCGTGCCGGTTCACGGTCGACTGATTCTCGATGAAGAAGTGCGGCCGGATGATCTTGCCGATGTCGTGGTAAAGCGAGGCCACACGACAGAAGAGGGCATCGGCACCGATCGCTTCGGCGGCGGCTTCCGAGAGATTCCCGACGATGATGCTGTGGTGGTAGGTGCCCGGTGCCTCCATCGCCAGGCGACGGAGCACGGGGTGGCTTGGGTCCGAAAGCTCCAGGAGCGTGAGGTGCGTGGTAAGGCGGAACGGCCTTTCCAGCCACGCTGCCATGAAGTAGAAGAGCATCACCGACACGAGCCCACCCACGCCTGCCCACACCGCCGTCTGCCCGATCTCGGCAGGGAGCGCGGCCTGGGTGGCGCAATGAGCCACCACCGCGGTGGCGATATTGGCCAGCGCAACAGTGACCCCTGCCCGCAGGATGCCCGCGCGGTTCTTGATGGCGGTCACGCTCTGCACGCCCACCAGACTGCTCACGATTGCCAGGATGGCGAAGCGCAAATCGGCGCCGACCATCACCGAAGTCAGCAGCGCCTGCGACACGCCCGCGAAGACCGCGATCTGCGGACTCAGCAGCGCGGCGATGAGCATGGCTCCCAGCGCGGAGGTCATGGTGCCGAGGAACCCAAGCTGGTCTCCCGTGAACTGCAGCCCCACCGCCGTGCTCAACCCTCGGAAGAGAAACATGCAGCCGCAGACGACCACCGACACGAGGAGCAGACTGGAGAAACTGCGCAGGACGCGCAGGTGGAACTGGTAGACGTAAAGACAGAAGACCGCCACCAGTCCAAAGCTCAGGAGTACCAGGCTGACGCTCGATGCGAGGTTCACCCGGGCGCGGATCAAACCGACCTGCGCCAGCCGTGTGATCTGCTCCTCGCTGATCCGCTCACCCTTGCGGACAATGAGGTCGCCGCGCTGGATGGTCTCATAGTAGGCGGGAACCTTGTCCCGTTCCCGCTGTCGGGCCTCTTCCGTCTCCCGCTGGTTCAGGTACCTGTTGGGGACGAGCGCAGCCGAGACCACCGCCCCGAGGACGGCGCGCCCCGTAGCTGAGAGCGACTGCGCCCCGGCGCGGCTGCGGGCGTTGCGGCGCGCGTCCTCAAGGGAGTCGGGATGGATGGGGACGGTGGCGAGTTGGTTGATCAGCATCTCCGCTGCTGGCTGAACCGCGCGGAGTTCTGCCCTGCTGAGGGACTCGGCCTGACGCAACTCCTGATCCGTCAGGCCCGGGAGGATGGTGCGCAGAACCCGACGTCGGTCCGGACCGTTCTGCACATGCTCATCTAATTTGGAGAGAAAACTGCGGACGGACTGCCGGGTCTCCGATTCTGCGTAGAGCACGGCCGAGTAGATCGGCTGCACCTGTGCCCCGGCGAGCGCGCGAAAAAGCTCGGTCTTCTCGGCGTCTTTGTAGCGGACGAATCGGGGGGCGTAGATGTCCTGGCGAGCCACTTCACCGGCGCCAACGTCCACCTTGTCGGGGATGAACTGAAAGAGCAGGATCGCAGCCAAGATGACGCCGGTACACAGCGCAAGCACGAGCTTGCGCCAGTCTCCCCAGCGCCTCCAGACGATCTGTGCCCGACCTAGCCGGGTCCTGATGGTGGGCCGCTTGGCCAACGTCCCTGCCGCCTTGTCTGCGAAATGGCCGGTGAGTCCGGCGCTTCAGGCTGACGGGATAATGTCCGCGGAATAGGGAACGCCGGACCAGCAGAGGCAGGTCCGGCGTCGGGATCCACTAGCGGCGACGCATCGCCTCCGCCTTGCGGCGGTCGCTCTCGATTTTGCGCCGCACGGCGGCAATGGCCTTGCGGCGCTTGTCGCTGGGCTTCTCGTAATGCTCGTGCTCACGGGCTTCCTTGAGCACGCCAGACTGCTGGAGCTGCTTCTTGAAGCGCTTCAGCGCCTGATCCAGCGATTCGGTCGCCTTAACCTGAACCTGGGCCAACTAGTTCACCCCTTCCAGTGGAATCTGTGGCGCACCACACGCCAGTGGCAGTATAGGGCAGGCAGCGCAACCTCGTCAATTGACCCCAGGCGCACCGAGGTTCATCCTCCGGTCGCTCACGAGTCGCGCCTTGTGCGGCTAGCCGGGCGGCCACCCGAGCACCCTGCCTCCGAGAAGGTGGGCGTGGAGGTGCCCCACGGACTGACCGGCGTCGGCGTTGGTATTGAACACTACGCGGAATCCGCTGTCTGCCACCCCAAGCTGTTCTGCCACGGTTCGGCAGGCGAGCAGGAGCTCGGCCAGGAGGTCGGCGTGCTCCGGTCCGGACTCCGCCAGGCTGGGCAGGTGTTCTCTCGGAATCACCAGCACGTGCTGTGGCGCCTTGGGATCAATGTCGTGGAAGGCGACAACCCTGTCGCCTTCGTAGATGCGAACAGCGGGGATCGTACCCGCTGCGATCCTGCAGAACAGACACTCCGTCATTCCCCGTGCTCCAGTGCCCGTGGCCTCGCCGACGAATCGCTCCAGAGAGACAGTTGGTTCCAGATCCACAAAGATCCTCGGCACGCCTCCCGTGTGCGCACGTCCCGCCAGCCTGCCCCCGGCTCGGCAAATCCCCGCCCGCCAGCCCTCCACGATTCATGCACCCGTCTCGGTACGTCGTCGGTGAATCCCGAGTGCCTCGGGACTCCGGGCACGAGACGGAGGTCGAATCCGTCGGCGGCAGCGGCACCACTCCCTCACGGTCGCCCCGCAGCGGGGGGTTGGACGGGATTCGGTCATGAGGCCGACTGAACGTTGCGGGCTTCCGCCGGGGGTTGAACCTTCCCCCATACCTCGCCCGCCCCAGCCCGTTCGGCAATCACCGACACCGTCGAACCTCGCCACTCATCGGGGCCGGGGAAATGCGCACGCAGGTAGTTGCCGGCCAGGCCCGTAAGTGCCTCCCCTTCGCGCGTGCGCTGTTCCACCAGCACCTCCACGGCACGGCCGACGTACGGGGCCGCAAACTCAATGGCCGACGCGCCCGAGAGGCGGTTCAGCTCGGCGATCCGGCGTTGCTTCTCCCCGTGTGGCACATCGTCCTGAAGGTGGGCAGCCGCCGTGCCCGGCCGCGGGCTGTAGGGGAAGGCGTGGATGTGCAGGAAACGGACCTGCCGGCAGACGTCCAGCGTGGCCTGGAAAGCCGCTTCCGACTCCTGCGGGAAGCCAGCGATCACGTCGCAGGTGAGCCCGGCATCAGGCATGAACCGGTAGACTTTCGCGCACAATTCCAGAAAGCGAGCGGCGGTGTAGCGACGTCGCATCCTGCGCAACACGCCCTCGTCGCCGGATTGCAGCGACAGATGCAAGTGATGACAGGCCTCCGGCACATCGGCAAGCGTCCGCAGCAGGTCGTCCGTAACATCGGCCGGATCCAGGCTGCTCAGCCGGATCCGTTCGATCCCATCGATCCGGCTAAGTTCCTCGATCAGCAGCGCCAGGGGATCTCGAAAAGCCCGGTCTGCCGGTACCGGTGTCGCCGGTACGGATGACGCCGGTGCGCCTCGCTCGTCGCCATAATCCCCGATGCAAATGCCGGTGAGCACTATCTCGCGAAAGCCCAGCTCCGCCAGGCAGCGAGCCTCCTGAATAATCTCGTCCGCCGCCCGGCTCCGCAGTCGGCCTCGTGTGAACGGGATGATGCAGAAAGAACAGAAGTGGTTGCACCCATCCTGAATCTTGACCACGGCCCGGCTGCGCGCGAGCGTGCCCGCTCCCCTGTGCATCAGGCGGATCAACTCGCCCGAAGGGGGATCGTCCCTCGGATCGTGGATCGGAAAGAGTAGGCGTCCACTCCGGCGCAGAGTCTCGTCGATGATCTCCGCCAGCCGGGGCTTTTCCGCGTTCGGCACAACGAGGCCGGCTTCCGGGATGGCAGCAGCCGCCGCCGGCGAGGCGGTGACGTAGCAGCCGGTGGCCACCACCAGTGGGTCGTCGCCGGCCCGGGCCGCGCGACGAATCGCCGCGCGGGACTTGGCGTCCGCCTGCTCGGTCACCGTGCAGGTGTTGACGACGCTCACGTCCGCGGGCTCACCGAACGGCACCAGTTCATATCCGAGGCGCAGCAGCTCAGCGGCTGTCTCGCGGGTCTCGTACTGGTTGACCTTGCAGCCGAGCGTCTGGAAGCTCACGCGAGGCGACCGAACCCCGTTCATGCTGCTTCGTCCGAAGTCGGGTCCGTCAGCGCGGACGCCTGCGCGGCCTTACGCTGCTGAAACATCTCGAGGGCGAACCGCACCCGCGCATCCCACTGCTGCGAGCGGACGTGCTCCACCACCTGGCGCTGCGCCTCCAGCCGCTCCGTTTCGCGGGCCAGCTCCGCCGCAACGTCGGTCGGCGGAGCTTCGGGGCCGTCAGGCGTGATGGCCCGGGCCAGCCGAAGGTCGTCGAATAGCGACTGTAGCATGTTGACTCGAAGCTGAGTGCGGTGAAGGTCCACGTCCAGTTCATGCAGGCGGATGTTCAGGGCCAACAGCCTGGATTCAAGTCGGTCCCGTCGGTTTTCAGCCACGCTCCCGCCCCCACATCGCCCTCACTCCTCGAACTCGTCGCCCCCGTCCACCACCGCGCCCATCGCAAGCGTCACCCGGACCGAGTCTTCCACGAACTCGGTGATCGCTTCTTCTTTGGCCAGCACACGGACGGACCGCCCGAGTTCCTCAATGCGGATGAGGAGTTGTGGATCCTCAGTGCGCTCGTACTCTCGCCGCAGGCCGGCGATCCGCCGCTCCAACATCGAGCGCCACGTTCGCCACTCTTCCGCTTCAGGCTGGTCGCCCAGGAACTCCCGGATGGCCTGCTGTTCGACAGCTTCCGCCTCGGGACCGGTCCGCCTGAAAGGGTTATCCACCAGTAGCTCCGTCGCCGGAACCGCCCGGCAGGGCGGCATTATAGCACGGTGAGGCCCGTGGCTGGAGCGCACCCGTTCACGAGTCCACCCGCAGCGGGCGTGGGAAGGGGACCCTGCCGACCGACATCTGCTGGACGCCGACGAGAGTGGTTTGTCCCCACTCGATCCGCTCCAGTTCCACCAGTCGGTAGGGGAGTGGGTCCAGGGCCTCCTGCAGCCGACACGCCGCGTTGGTGGCGAGGGTTTCGCTCGGAGCGGCGACGAGGACACGGCGGTAGAACACGGTCTCCCCGTCCAGATCCACCTCGAAGATGTAGCGGTAGCCGTCGCAGAGTGCTTCTTCACCAGCGAGTTCGCGCAAAACGCGCAGTGCGCCCTCGACGGCGTTCTCGTCGCCCACATCCGCGATGCGGAGCGACGAAAGGGCCGAGATGCGCGAGCGCTCCGGCAGACCGGAAGCAGCTTCCCTCTCGGCGAGCAGCGCCTGTGCCAGGCAGGGCCACGCCGACTGGATCTCTCGCCAGAGCGGGGTCGCGGACTGTTGGTCGGCGGCGGGGAGTAGCCGCCAGCGAAGGACCGTATGCGCCTGCTCGCGGGGGTTGGCTCCCGCGGCCCGGGCAGCCAGCCGGCAGGCCTCTTCGCGTCGGCCTTGCCGTTCGGCGAGCAGGGCCCAGTCGTGGTAGATCCAGTCATCGTTCGGGCTGAGGAGGCAGGCCCGCGAAAGCGCTTCTTGCGCCGCGTGCAGATCACCTCGCGCACTCTCTGCCCGCGAAGTCAACCGCAACACCTCGGCGTCTCGCGTTTCGCCGTCCGTCGCCTGAAGTGCCCGCTCGAGGTTGCGGAGGGCGGTGTCGGGGTGACCCTGATCGAGAGAGACTCGTGCCAGGGCAAACCAGGGTTCGCGTTGGCGGGGAGCCAGTTTGGTCGCCTCGCGGAATCGCTTCGCGGCACCGACGAGCTCACCTGCCTGGAAGAGTGCCAGGCCCCAGTGGTATCGAGGCAGCCAGGCCCGCCGGTCGGTCCGGCAGGCGCGGCGGAAGCAGCGGTCTGCCTTCTCGTGTTCGCCCTCGGCGACCAGTGTGCGGGCGAGTCCGTCCCACCCAGGCGCGAACTCCGGGGCGATCAGGGTAACGACCTCGAATGCCTGTCGCGCACGGTGGATTTCGCCGCGGTCCAGTGCGGCGACGGCGGTGAAGTACCGCTGCTCGATCGGGGGCTCGTCTTCGTCCATTGGCCGGATCGGGTGCGCGTCCTCGGGCACCTCCCGTGGGGGCCCGGCTAGTCGTCGGCGAAGGGGTCGCGCCCGTCGCTCGTCGTCGTGATCGTTTCCTCGAGCATGATGACGTCCTCATCCACATCCGGGCCTGAAGCTTCGCCGAGATCGTCCGAGGCGTCCTCATCCTCGTCGTCATCGTCCGGGAGGTCAAGCCCGGTGGCCCGGAAGAGGGAGTTGCGCGTGCGGCTGAACATGGAGTCGACCGCCTCACGGCTCATCAGGATTTCGCGGGGGCGAGCGCCGTCGAGAGCGCCGACGATCCCGCGCGTCTCCATCAGGTCGACCAACCGCGCGGCCCGGGTGTAGCCGATCTTGAACTTGCGCTGCAGCATGCTGGTCGATGCGTGCCCCGTCGTGACGATAAAGCGGGCGGCCGGCTCGAACAACTCGTCGTCGACGTCCTCTGGGCTCTCGATGCCATGCGTCCCGTGGTCCACCGAGAGCGCCTCGGCAAGGTACTCCGGTCTTCCCTGCGTCTTGAGATGCTTGACCAGCGCCTCGACTTCCTGCTCGCGGAGGAAGGCCCCCTGGATACGGATCGGCTTCGCGGCGTCGACCGGCTTGAAAAGCATGTCGCCGCGACCGATGAGGCTCTCGGCACCCTTTCCATCCAGAATTGTCCGGCTATCGATCTGGCTACTGACGGCGAAGGCGATCCGGCTCGGGACGTTGGCCTTGATCAGCCCGGTGATGACATCTACCGAGGGGCGCTGCGTCGCGATGACCAGGTGGATGCCGGTCGCCCGCGAGAGTTGTGCCAGCCGGCAAATCGACTGCTCGATCTCCGGGCCCTGCTGCATCATCAGGTCCGCCAGTTCGTCGATCACCACCACCAGGAACGGTAGGCGTTGGTGGGCCGTCGCGGGGTCGCGGGAAACTTTTTCGTTGTAGTTCTCTACGTTGCGAGTCATCAGCCGCGTGAACAGGTCGTAGCGGCGATCCATCTCCTTCAGCACCCACCGTAGGATGCCGGCGGCTTGCTTGACGTCCTTCACCACCGGATGGATCAGGTGAGGGATGCCGTCGAACAGGGTCAATTCCACCCGCTTCGGGTCGATCATGATGAGTTTCAGCTCATCCGGGCGTGCCCGGAAGAGCAGACTCGCGATCAACACATTGAGGCAGACGGACTTGCCGGAGTTGGTGGCGCCGGCTACGAGGAGGTGCGGCATTCGCGCCAGGTCCGCACACCGGACGTTGCCCCCGACATCCTTGCCCAGGACGAAGCCCACGCGGGAGGCGAGCGCTGAAGCCTCGTCGCTCTCCAGGCACTCGCGCATGGTCACCAGCGCGGCCTGCTTCTTGGGCACTTCGATCCCGATCGCCGCCTTGCCGGGGATGGGTGCCTCGACGCGCACGGACATCGCCGCGAGAGACATCGCGATGTTGTCCGCCAGGTCCAGGATTTTCTTTACACGGATGCCCTCCCCGAGGCGGATCTCATATCGAGTGATGGATGGCCCGTCGGCAATCTCTACCACCTGCGCCTGGATGCGGAACTGCGCCAGCGTGTTCTCCAGGATCGAGATGTTGGCCTCGGCCTCGGTGGCGGCTCTTCGCGGTCGCGCCACGGGGGAGTCGAGAAGGTCCAGTGGAGGAAAGACGTACTCCGCGCCATCGGACGTCGAGGGGACTGGCCGGGAGGGACGAACCCGACCGCGCGCAACCCGCGGCGACGTGCCCGCGGTCTGCTCCAGCTCCGTCGGGGCTGTCCGGGCGGCAGAGGGAGCGCGAGTTTCGGCGGGGGGAGCCAGATTCGGCGCAGCGGGATCGCGTGGCGCGGAGGGGAACAGCACGGAACGGGGGCGTTCGGGAGGGGCCGCCAGGTCCGACGTCGCGGAAGCAGTGCCGCCCTCCTTTCCGTCACCCAATTCCAGGAATAGTGCCTGAGTCCGACGCTGCTCGCGGCGTTCTGCTCGCGCCGCAACACCTTCCTGATAGCGGGCCTTCACCACCTCGGCACCCCGCTTCGCGCGTTGGGCGGCATGGCTCGAGCGCTGCCTGATGCGTTCCGCAATCCCACGGATTGTCAACTGGGTGACCAGGAGGAGGGAGATCGCCCCGATCGCAGCGAGAGCCACATACGGCCCGCTAGTCCCGAACGGAGCCAGCAGGGACATCATCACCCCGCCGAGCAACCCGCCGTCCGCGCGCAGCACCAGGTCCGGGTCGTGAGGCCACCCTGCCAGCGCCTTGAGCCGGGCCCCCGTGGAGGCCCAGGCCTGTGCCGACGGCGTCGCCACGAGGTGCACCCATCCGAACAGTGTCGCAAGAATGCCGGAGACGCCCAGGCCGAGCTGGAGATTCCAGGTGCGCCGATGGTCGAATGCCAGCGAAATCCCGGCTCCGATGAGCAGCACCGGCGCGACGAGCACGAAGTGACCCATCCAGAAGCGGATGATCGACAGACAGAGGGCGCTCACCCAGCCCCCGCTTCCGTGCCGGATCAGCGCCAGACCCAGCAGGATCCCCGCGGCGATCAGACCGATGGCGATCAGGTCGGACCGCAGTGTCCGCGCGGAGGCAGATCCCGACGCGGCGGGGCCGGTTTTCGCCTGGGGTGGATCCAGGGAACCGGTCGACCGTCCGCGTGGTCGTCGTGTGCGGGCTCGAGAACTGGCTTGCATGATGGTGATCGAATCTTATAGTCGGCGGCGGGCGGTGTGGATTCCAGTCCGAAGCTGGCCCAGACGGCGGTTGTGCCCTTGATGCCGTCATGATAGAAGTTGGGCGCCTGCCGGTAAGGCAATGGTGCGGGGTGAGGTGAGATGATTCGTCGACGACTACTCTGCTTCGGGCTGGCGACCGGCGTCGCCGTGCTCTCCGGATGCCAGGGCGCGAAGAAGAAGGCGCCCGCAGGCCCGTCCGTTCGCGAATTGCGGGTCGGCGTCGCGCTAGCCAATGTGCGCGATGACTACACCCGCGCGATGCAGTCCGTCCTGGAAGAGATGAGTGAGCGGCGGGGGTTTGACCTCGCCCTCAAGCAGGCGGGCGGCAAGGCGGACAGGCAGGTCGAGCAGATCGAAGAACTGATCGAGGAGAAGGTGAATGTCCTTCTGGTGCAGCCAACCAACCCGGCGCGAATCGTCGGGGCACTGAAGAAGGCAACGGCAGCCGGAATTCTGGTCGGAGCCATGGATGAGACCGTGCCCGGAGCCTCGATCGCCACCCTCGTGGAGTTCAACCACGAGCTTTCCGGAGAACTGGCGGCTGACTTCCTGCGCGTAAAGTTGCCGAAGGGCGGCCTGGTCGGTGTGATCGCCGGAAGGAGCACTCCGGAGCAGAGCCGCCGCCTGAAGGCATTCAGCCAGTACCTGGCGGCGAAGGCACCCGGATGCAAGGTTGCACGGACCGAGAGCGTCGACAGCGAGGGGAATCTCACCGCGTCGGCCGAGCGATTGCTGGGTGGTGGAAAGCTGGCGGCCGTGGTCGCCATGACCGACGACCTGGCGCTCGAGGTGGTCCGCGCGATCCGCGCCGGGAAGGGGGATCCGGCAACGCTCGTAATCGGTTACGGTGGCACGCCGGAGGCGATTGAGGAACTGAAGACCACCGGCTCGCCGCTGGCGATGACCGTCTCGGTGCAGCCGCAGAGGCTTGCCCGGGTTGCTCTGCGCAACCTGATGGACTTCCACACGAACAAGAATAAGGTTGAGCACCGCCGCATCCATCCATTCCCCGTCACGACGAACAATTACGGCTCCTGGCCGGGTTACGATGGGGAGCTTCCGCGCGATGCGAAGCTCGACTGGCCTTCCGAGCTGAAGCTGGGGGCACGCAATCTCCAGTCCGGAGCGGCTGGCGGGGAGTGAGAACGGGTGGAGAGAGTATTTAGTGGCATCCAGCCGACAGGCGCCATCCATGTCGGGAACTATCTGGGGGCGGTGCGAAACTGGGTGCGGATGCAGTCGCGCGCCGACTGCACCTTTTGCATCGTTGATCTGCACGCCATCACCACGCCGTACGAGCCGGGGGAGATGCAACCGCGCATCGCCGAACTCGCGGTCGATCTCATCGCAAGCGGGGTGGATCCGGAGCGATGCACCCTGTTCGTCCAGAGTATGGTGCCCGAGCACACAGAGCTTTGCTGGCTCTTCGCCAGCATTGCCTCGCACGGAGCGCTGGAGCGGATGACGCAGTTCAAGGACAAGTCCGAGCAGTACCGGGATGCGATCAGCGCCGGGCTGTTTGCCTACCCGGTGCTCCAGGCCGCGGACATCCTGCTCTACAAGGCGAACAAGGTGCCGGTCGGGGACGACCAGCTACAGCACCTGGAGCTCAGCCGGGAAATAGCGCGCCGATTCAACCACCGTTTCGGTGACACCTTCCCGGAGCCGGAGGCCGAACTGACGGCGGCGGCGCGAGTGATGGCGCTGAACGAACCGACGCGCAAGATGAGCAAGAGCATCCCCGGCAGCACGATCACGTTCGCGGAGAGCGATGCGGAAATCCGAAAGAAGATCGCGCGGGCGGTCACGGACGCAGGCCCGGGTGAGGCCATGAGTCCCGGTGTCGCCAACCTCTTCACCTTGCTGGAGGCGTTCGCACCGGCGACGGAGGTGGACCGATTCAAGCTCGCCTACGAAGAGGGTGCGCTGAGGTACGGGGAGTTGAAGCCTGCGGTCGCTGAGGCGATGATTGCCGAGATTTCGCCGATTCGCGCCCGCCGCGAGGAGCTGCTTCGTCGCCCGGAAGCGATCTGGGAAGCACTCGATCACGGCGCCGAGAAGGCCCGGCGGGTGGCGCAGCGAACGATGTCCGAAGTGCGAGAACGAATGGGGTTGCGCCGGACTGCCGCCTAGTCGATCGCGTCACGGTTTGAGGCCAGTACATGGAGCGCCGACACATCAAGTGGATCGATGAGGCGGAGGCGGAGGGGGACTGCGCCGCCGCGTACGCGGAGTACATGGCCGAGGCAGGCAGGGCCTTCGTCCCCGGCATTCTCAAGTGCTTCTCGCACCGACCCGATTTTCTGCGACAAGTGAGCGCGTTCTCCCGGACCATTCACTTTTCCGATGGGCACCTGGACCGGCGCACGAAGGAACTGATCGCCACCTACGTCTCGGGTCTCAACCGCTGCCCCTACTGAACGGAGAGCCACGGAGCCTTCCTGCGGTCGCAGGGTCAAGCTGACCAGGTGGTCAACGCACTCGCCGAGGGTGACCTCGACGCCGCGGAAGTCACCGCTCCTGAAAGAGCGCTGCTGCGCGTCGTCGCCACCGTGACCAGGCATGCCTACCGCACCACCGACGAAGACATAGCCGGACTCCGGGAGGTGGGGTGGACCGAGCCGCAGATAGGGGAGATGGTCTACATCACCGCCCTCTTTGCCTTCTTCAACCGCGTTGCCGATGCCTTCGGTATCGACTCTCAGGGCTACGGCGGCCCTCGTCCGCAGTGGGACGGGACAGAGCCTGGCTAGCGCAGGGCCGTGGTTGCGCGGAGATCTCCGCCCATGGCTGTGACCTCTGCGGTATCTCTATGCGGGGGCGGCGGACCGCCCGCGATGGAGCGCTCGCATGTCTGCCTCAGATCCACTCACGTCCGTGCTGGCCACGCCGCTTTCCCGGGCAGATGTCCTCATGGACTCCGCTTTTCTCACACGGCATCGGGCCAACCTGGACTGGCTCCTGGATCGACTGTCGAAGAGCACGGCCGGGGTGCGCGGATTGATCGCCGACTCTCCGAAGCTTCACGAGCTCTCGTTGGAGCAGGCGGCACGCTCCACCCAGCTCAGCCCCGTGGTCGTGGCTACGATCGCTCAGGCGTACGCCGCCTACCTCCGACAGCAGGGCGAGGGCGCCGCGGCCTTTGTCGGCTTCGACGCCCGCTTCCTATCGCGCGACTTCGGCATCATCTTCACGCGGATCTTCGCGGGCAACGGTGTCCGCGTAGTCCGAGACTGGCGAGGGGAATCGACGCCGACGCCAGTCACCTCCTTCCTTTCCGCATTGCTGGGGCTGAATGGCGGTATCCAGATCACCGCCAGCCACAACCCTGCGAACTACAATGGCGTCAAGTCCAGCACGGCCTACGGCGGTGTGGACACCGACGACGTCTCGGATCGCATCGCCGAGGAGATTCACACGCTGCTCCGTGGCGGGGTGCTGCGGTTCGGCTCAGTGGATGATCCGCTGGTGGAAGCGGTTGACGCGAAGGGGCTCTACCTGAAGCACTACCTGCAAGCGGTCTTCCCCGGGCGCGACCTGGCACCCCTGCAGGCGGCGATTGAACGGGGCGACGGCTTCCTGTTCGACGGCCTGCACGGCGTCGGCGGTCAGGCGATGGCTCGTTACCTGGACGCGCTCCTGCCCGGTGTGAACTGGCGGCGCTCTGTTCATCTCCTCAACGCTGTTCCCAACCCGAGCATCGGCGGTATTGAGAAGCCCGATCCCTCCGATCCCGACACGTTGGTGCACTCCGGCGCGATTGCGCACCTCACGGCGCACCCCGAAGTGCTCGTCTCCGTGACGGCGGATATGGATGCTGATCGCATCGGCACGGCCGTCCTGATCCCGCCAGAGAAGCTGGAGAGCGCCCGTAAGTACGGGCTGTTTGTGACGGAGTTCCCCGGCGGTGTGAATGCGGTCCGATTCACTCCCAACCAGGTTTTCACGCTGATCGCCTACGACCGGCTGGTGACGTTGACCGGTAAGTCCGGCTCTGCCCTTCGGGCGGAGCGGGCACTATCGCAAGAGGGGCCTTCGTGCCATCTGATCACCACCATCGCGAGCAGCGTGCTTGCCGAGCAGCTCGCACGGACATTCCGGCTGCAGTTCCACCAGACGGCGGTGGGGTTCAAGAACCTGGGGAAGCTGGCCTACGAGATCGACCAGCGTCGGACCGGAGACGTCGTCCTCGCGCTGAGGGAGGAGAGCGGCGGCGCGCAGATTGGCCCGTTCGAGCCCTGGAGTGAGCGCGGCGACACCATACACCGGGACAAGGACACCTGCGCTCTGGCACTGGCGCTGTTCAACCTCGCCGCCCGGCTGAAGGCGGACGGCCGGTCGGTGCTGGAGTTCTACCTGGAGATGGCGGAGCAGTTCGGCTCGCTCGCCTACTTCGAGCGGCTGGACGCCTACTTGCCGGACAAGCCCACCGCCGAGGACCCGAAGCGGGCCGACCAGGCAGGCGCGGTGAAGGCGGAGGTGCTGGATCGCCTGATCTCGCTTGCCGATCCGAGCAACGCCCGCACGCTGCTCGGTCTGCTGGGGTTCGATCCCGCCACGGCGGTCGAGGAAGCGCCGCACGAACTGACTGAGATCTCACTCCTGGTCAAGGATGGAGGTGTCTGGAAGACGGTGCACCCGCTAGCTCGTCGCTTTCGAGTGCCGGGCGGTGGCCGACTCGAGTACTACCGCGCCGGACCAATGCCGCACGATGGGCTCCGGCTGACGGTTTACCACCCCGACGGGGAAATCAGCCATTGGTGCCTCGTCCGCGCCAGCGGGACCGAGGCGATGCTGCGAGTCTATATGGAGATCGTCGAGCCCTACTCCGGCCCACAGCCTGAGCGGTTGATCTCGCACTTCGAGCCACTGCTGCGCCACCTCGGCCTGGCCGACTACCGCCTGGAGCCTGGGGACCCGGACTACATTGCGGCGTATGCCGCCGCAGTCCGGTCGAAGTACTCGGGACCGGGTTCGGGGTAAGGGGAGGCAGCATCCCGCCTGCCCCCCCGACCCCGGCCCCGGGCCCCCGGGTGCGCGGGCCTCCGGCCCGCATGAGGCCCAGAACTCGGCCGCGATCCATCGACCCATCCTGAATCTGTCGCTGCCGGGACCCGGACTCACCTGGCAGCTTGCCGGGTCGCAATCGGCACGTAACCGATCTCCAAGCCTTTCGGCGGTGTCACCAGAAGTGCCGGGTCGATGTCGGCCAGCGATCCGACCGTATTGGGAGGCAGGTACTGCTGGTCTTTCTTCCAGTGGCGGTGGATCAACTCCACCTTGCGCTGCAGACTCTCCCGCTCGGCGGTCGAAAGGTCGGCATTCAGCATGGCGGGCTGATCTGCAAAGCGATACCAGGAATACGTCACGACGCTGCCATCTCCCAGCTTCGCGGTGAAGGGACCCGCCGCCGGACCGGGCGACCTCCAGCTACTGGTGGCTTCCTCCGGGGTTACATACGGTTCCGCCGGTCGTGCTTCGCGGGAGCGAGCGAAGCTCACCGTGGCCAGGCCGGTCTCCGCGGGCACGTCGGCGGCAGAGACCGCCTGCCACTGATTCTTGCCGTCCCTGGTCTTGCCCAACCGGAAGTATTCGGGCAGCGTCGCCAGCGCACCGTTCCGCTTCACCCTGGTCGGGTCCCAGCGGTATCCGTAGGTGTGCTCATCGAGCGCCGCCGGAGTGGCAAAAGCACTCCAATCGATGGAGGCCCTCTGCTCCTTCGGTGTGTCGGGACCGTAGATTCGCCAGGTCGAGCCGCCCCGGTCGCTGAACGAGTGCACTGCGGCACTCTGCGCGTCGATGGTGCCGGGCACGGCTGCTCCACCGTCGAACCACGCCTTCACCCGATCCCACAGAGCTTCTCTCTTGTACGCCATGACGCGGTGCATGACCGCCGAATTGCCATTCGCGTCGGCGGGGAATGAAGTTGGAGCGATCCGGGCGAACGTCCGTCCCCCGGCATCCGTGCCGATGAAGCACGGGATGTACTGGGTTTCCATCTGGATGGCCTTGTTGGGTTCCGATGGCCGCGCATCCAGAAACTTCCCGGCGAACTGGGGATTCTGCAGGGTTGGCTTGCTCCAGAAATAGGGCGTGAAAAATGCCACCGGACCTTTGAAATTGCGGGTGTTCAGGAACAGCGTCCAGCACTGGTTGCCGGTGGGAATCTCCTTGCCGGCGGTCGTCAGTTTGGGGGAAGTGAGCGGGAGCGGCAGGTAGCCGTATCCGAACAACTCGCCGGAGGTGCCCTGTTTGAGATTCAACCCGTCGGGCGGCCACAGCACCCACGGGCTCAGTTGGGCGACGGCGTAATGGCCCGCCGGCCTGGTCCAGTCACGCCCCTTCCCGGCACCGGGACCGTTGGCCCACTCGCTGAAGTTCAGCGCGACTCCACCCATGATGAACTTCGGCGTGGTCGTGGCAAATCGCGTATCGCGCCACCAGCCAAGGCCGCCTTCGATGTCGGAATAGTGCTTGCCTTCCAACGGCGGATCGTTCTGGGCGAACATCCAGGTTCCAAGCAGCCCCGTCTGAAATCGATCGCCGGGATACTCCTTCAGGAGCGGCCAGGCCGCGACGTAGGTGGAGAAGCCGGCGTTGTAATCCCGGTCCACCTTTGAGTGCGGCACGAGCAGATAGCCAGCCATCTCGCCGGCTGCGGCCCGCTTCGCTGCCGACGCGGGTGCCGCGCATAGCTTCTTCATCGCCTGGCCCATCGCTTCGCCGATGAGGTAGTAGGACTCGGCGTTGGAGTTCCAGTGGTAGCTCTGCTCGGTTGGTGACTCGGCCTTCTCACGCCAGAAATCTCGCGTGCCGACGAAGGCCACGTTGCCCTGGAACTCCTGATACCCCGCCACGGCGGCCTGGGCCTTCATCAGCGCCAGGGCACGGGGGTGCTTCTCTTCCCGGCCACCTTGCCCGGTCTCGGCGATCACGAACGGCATGTCCTTCACCGCGAGATCCTTGCGGATATCACGGATGAAGTTGGCCATGTTCTTTTCGTACTCGTCGGCATAGGCCTGGTTAACGCGATCGTTCCACCCCTGGTGCCAGCCGAACCCGAGGATCTCCGGCTTACGGTCGGCAAGTTCGGGGAACTGCTGGTTCAGGTCCCCCAGGAGGTCTTTGGCACGCTGGACGACTTCTCGGTAGTAGGGCCCGACTTCGCCTCCTGAGCTCGGCGGGCGGAAGTCCACAGCGAGACTCTTGCCTCCCCACGCGAACTTGAGGAGCAGCACCGGTTCCCCGTAGGCGTCCCCGATCACCTGTCCGAAACCGAGTTCCGGACCGATGCGATCCTCTCTGACCCCGTATCCCGCCGTGAGCTTTCCCTTCCGCGCGAGGTAGTGAATCCAGACGTCGTCGCGAACGGTCCACCCCCCGTTGTCGCCGCGGAGGTGCTTGAACTTCTCGGCCGTGGCTGGGTCCGTGGTCAGATACTCCAGAGTTCCCTTCCCACCGTTTCGGTTCGGGTCGGCCTTGATGTATCCGTGCCCTTCCATGTTGGACTGGCCGGCGAGGATGAACACCTTCACGGACTTGCCCGTCTCCTTCGGCGCAGGGCTCACCAGTGCCGCGGGCGCGTTCCTCGACCAGGCGTGTTGGACCTGGATAGCCAGGATCGGCAAGAGTCCCCAGACCAAACGGCGCATCGTGAATCTCCGCGGCTGCGACTGGACGCTTCCCGGCCGCCGAGCGACCTGGTGGACACAACTGTTCCGCCGGTCCGTCGCCTCTCGTGGTGTTATGGAATCAAACCGGTAGATCGTCCATCCGGCCCTGACGGCGCGATGGAGCCAGGATAGGGGAGCCCGCTTCGGGCTCAGGCGATGAGCCCAAACTCGGGCTAAACCTGATCGTCGCCGGGCATATCGGTCGGATAGTTCGTCGACTTGGCCGACCCGCTGTGGCGGCTCCACGGGCTGCCGCGGTCACGCGGGAGGCTCGTGGTCTCGCACACCGAGCTTGACCAATGGGACTCTTCCGGGTCCACCGTCGGTGCATCCCGAGTGCCTCGGGACTCAGGGCACAAGACAGAGGTCGAATCCGTTGGCGGCGACGGCCACACGCTCTCCCGCCGTCCCGGTTCGGCGCGGCATGGCCATCGCCCGGGGATCGGATAGGATTCACCGTTCTCAATAGGCAGCGGGGCAGGTGAGGATGGGTGGGACTGATCCGGCGGTGCGGGTGGTGGGACTCAGCCGCGTCTACCGCATCGGGCAGGCCGAGGTGCTGGCGGTGGACGATCTCTCCCTGACCGTTCCTTCCGGGCAGCGCGTCGCGCTGGTGGGTCGCAGCGGGTCCGGCAAGAGCACGCTCCTCAATCTGCTGGCGGGGATCGATACCGCGTCGCGAGGTGAGATCTGGATTGGCGACCAGGAGCTGAGCGGGTTACGTGACGATGAACTGACTCGATTGCGCCGCGATCACCTCGGTATCGTCTACCAGTTCTACAACCTGCTGCCGACCCTTTCGGTCTGGGAAAATGTTGCCCTGCCTGCCTTGCTTGCCGGGGCACGGGCATCCGACGCGATGCCTCGCGCTCGGGCTCTACTCGGCGAGGTGGGGTTGGACCACCGCGCGGAATCCCGCCCTCACACACTCTCCGGCGGTGAGATGCAGCGGACGGCCATTGCGCGAGCACTCATCAATGAACCGCGACTGCTGCTGGCAGATGAACCTACGGGAAACCTCGACAGCCGCAGCGCCGCGCAGGTCCTGGAGCTACTCGAGGCGGTGACTCGCCGACATGGCACCACGATGGTGATTGTCACGCACAGCGACGAGGTGGCCGCTATCGCCGATCGGGTGGTTGAGCTTCGAGATGGGCGGGTGATTCGGGATGAACTGCAACCCGGGTCAGAGACGGAATGAACGCCCTCTGGCGGTGGGTGAGTCTGCGTCACCTGCTCCACGAAGGGGGGCGTTCGTGCCTGGCGCTGCTAGGAGTCGCGCTGGGTGTGGCCGTCTTCGTCAGCATTCGTCTGGCGAACCACTCCGCGCTGGCCTCCTTTTCCGACACGGTGGACGTCGTCGCCGGGAAGGCCAACTTGCAGATCGTGGGGGACTCCGGCGGCTTCGGACAGGAGTTGCTGGCGCGTCTGACGGGCACGCCCGGCCTGATCGGCGCCGCACCTGTCCTGCGGGTCTACGCCCGAGCACGGTTCGACTCCCCGGATGTGCCTGCGGCGGACTACCGAGAGGCGTACCCGGAGACGCTCCTCCTGTTGGGGCTGGACCCGGAGCGGGAGGTGCCCTTTGGGCGCATCAGGCAGGATGAGCGGCTGCCCCAAATTGCCGCTGCGCCGCTCGGGATGGACCCGGGTGCCGTCGTCGTCACCGGCGCGCTCGCGCGTCGGCATCGGCTGGTGGTCGGTGACAGCTTCCGGATGCTGGCGTCCGGGCACGAGGTCCACCCGCTCGTGGTTCGGATCGTCGACGATGAGGCGTTGAACCAGGCGATGGGGGGCAATGTCGTCCTGATGCGGCTCCCGACGGCGCAGCTACTCTTCAATCGCCTTGGGAAGCTCGACGCCATCGACCTACTGGCTGTCCCCAGCCAGCGGGAGTCCGTCCGCGCGGCCATCACCGAGCGCTTGCCCGCCGGCCTCCGCGTGACCAACCCCGAGGCCCGCACGCGTCAGGTGGAGAGCATGGTGGAGGCCTTTGCCCTCAACCTGGCGGCCCTCGCGTTCATCGCCCTGTTCGTCTCGATGTTCCTCATCTTCAACTCCGTCTCCATGTCCGTGCTGCGTCGTCGTGCGGAGATCGGGATGCTGCGCGGGGTGGGGGGGACACGTGGCGAGGTGCTGCGCCTCTTCCTGGTTGAGGCGCTCGTGTTGGGTTCACTGGGGAGCGCCGCCGGGTTGGCGCTGGGGACTCTGCTCGCCCAGGGGGCGCTCGAGTCAGTCACGCGGACGATGTCCCAACTCTATGTGGTCACCCGGGCGTCCGGACTCCGGCCGGATGCGGGGTTGTACCTCCACGGCTTCGCGCTGGGCGTGGGCATGACGCTCCTGTCCGCCCTCGCGCCGGCCTTGGAAGCGGCGGCGACGCCGCCGGTAGCCGCCATGCGGCAGGGGGTCAACATCGAGGCCCAGCGGGTCCCGTGGGCCGCGCTGGCCATCACCGGCGGGCTTTGCCTGGCGGCCGCGGGCGCCGTGACGTGGTGGACGGTCGGCGCCCGCCGGCCATTCGGCGGCTTTGTCAGCGCCTTTCTCCTCCTCACCGGATTTGCGCTACTCGCTCCCGGCTTCACCCTCGCGGCGAGACGGGTGCTGGACCCGCTCGTGCGCCGATTCGGTGACATCTCAGCGGTGCTGGGGATCCGATACCTGCGGGAGGCGGCCGCGCGCAATGCCGTGGTGGTGGGGGCGCTGATGGTGGCCTCGGCCATGACGATCGCGCTGACGGTGATGGTCGGCTCTTTTCGCCAGACGGTGGATATCTGGATCGGGCAGACCATCCGCGGTGACCTGTACGTCGAGCCCGCCGGGAGGGATGTGGCCCTGGCCGCGATCGACCTCCCGCGAGGATTCGTCGAATCGGCCCGCGCCATCCCCGGCGTTGCGGCCGTGGACACCTATAGAGGGATCGAGACGGTCTACCGCGATCGCATCACCTTCGTGGGAGGGATCGAGTTCGACGTCCAGGCCCGATATGGCCGCCTGCAGTTCGTGCGCCAGACCGCGGCCGAAGCGCTGGATGCCGCCCGGGAGCGCAAGGGGGTGGTGATCACGGAGAGCTTCAGCTACCGCACCCGGCTGCGACGGGGCGACGACTTGGAACTCTCCACGCCTGCCGGCGTTCGCCGTTTCCCCGTTACCGGCGTCTTCTTCGACTACAGCACCGACGGGGGCTACCTGCTCATGGATCGGGAGCTGTTTGAGACGTGCTGGCAACCGCACCGGACTGAGCGCCTGGCGCTCTACCTTCATCCCGGAACCGACCCGGAGTCGGTGCGGCAGGCTCTCCTAAGGGCCGCTCCAACGGGATTGATGTTGATGATCACCCCGAACCGGTCCCTTCGGGCCCGAGCGATGCGCATCTTTGACCAGACGTTTCGCATCACGTACGCGCTTCAAGGCATCACCGTCATCGTCAGCATCCTCGGAGTGGTGAGCACCCTCACCGCGTTGATCCTGCAGCGGGGCAGAGAGATTGCTGTGCTGCGGGCCGTCGGGGGGCTGCGCGCCCAGGTCCGGCGGATGGTGCTGGTCGAGAGCGCCGCCCTCGGAATGCTGGGTGGCCTGCTGGGCTGCGTCTGTGGCCTCGCCCTGAGCCTGCTGCTGACGTACGTCATCAACAAGCAGTTCTTCGGCTGGACACTGAGGCTGACCCTCGATCCCGGCGTCTTCGTCCAGACAATGGCGCTGATGACCGTCACCGCCACGCTGGCGGGGATCGGTCCCGCCCGCGCGGCCGCCGACAGGCCGCCCGCTGCCGCGATGCGCACCGACTAGCGACCGTCGGCCGGCCGCAGGCCCCGGCTGCCGTCGATGCCTGGCCCTGGAGGTCCGGCGGTCGGATGTGTCGAATCGTGGGCGGAGGCAAACCGCCCGACACGAGGAGATGACGCAGATGGCCGTGATGACCGGGTTATCAGGAAACGAGATGTACTGCATGCACCTCAAGGGCATGGGCCCTGGGGACCTGGTGATCGGCAACTCCGTCTTCTCCATGGGATTCGTGGGGAGCCTGGGGGCCGGCGCGCAGAGCCTCTTTGGCGGAGAGGTGACCCAGATCACCAGCATCATCCACGATGGTCGGCTGGAGTCCTACCGGCGGATGGTGGCCGAAGCCCAACAGCGGGGTGGGATCGGGATCACCGGCGTGACCAGCGAGCTTCGCCACTTCCGGGGCAACATCGAGTTTCTCTCCGTGGCTTCGTGCGTCCATCGGGAAGACGGTCAGCCGGAGCAACTGCAGTTCACCACCAGCGCGGACGGGCAGGGCCTCTACTGCCAGATGGATGCCGGCTTCACACCGATGAAGTTCGTGTTCGGCAACGTGGCCTACTCGGTGGGGGTCGGCGGCGGCCTTCTGGGCGGTCTGAAGAGCCTCGCTCGGGGGGAGATCAAAGAATTCAGCGACGTGTTCAATCGCACGCGCCACCTCGCCCTCGCTCGGGTCGTCGCCGAAGCCAAGGCGGCGGGGGCCAACGCCGTGGTCGGGATCGAAACGCGGACCATGCCGTTCCAGGGCGTCCAGGAGATGTTCATGATGGGGACGGCATCCTACAACCCCGTCCTCCCACCCGAGGCGAAGGAGCACCCCGTCTCCAGCGATCTGACCAACGAAGAGATGTGGAACCTCGCGAGCCTGGGTTTCATGCCGCTGAAGCTGGTGATGGGCACGGCTGTCTACTCGCTCGGCTTCGTCGGCGGGCTGGCGGCAGCGCTAAAGTCCTTCGCGCGCGGCGAGATCAGCGAGCTCACCACGCTGATCTACGACGCCCGGGCGCATGCCATCGGCCTCATCGCCAACGAGGCGAAAGCCATCGGCGCGGACGACGTCGTCGGCATCAAGACGCACATCCATGAGATGGGAAGCCTCATCGAGTTCATGGCCATCGGCACGGCAGTCCGCCGCAATCCCCAGGCAGCGACCGTGAATCCGCAGCTACCCCCACAAGCCATCATCCGCGACAAGGACACATGGATCAGTGCGTCACCGTTCCAGCTCGCCATTGGCCAGGCCGCTGAGGCGGCAGCGAGCGCCGCCGGCCACTAACGTCTGGGCAGGGAGTGCTCTCGCATACGGCTCGAACTCGCGCTTCGGATCGGACCGAGCTACCACCGGCGCTGCTTCGGCTCTTGGGTGAGTTGGGCGGGCAGGCACTCCAGGCAGGTGTGCGTCAAACGTCCCCGGCTCGTAGTTTGCCTTGCCGGCGCAACTCGCGGGCGATAAACGGGGCCCGACGTTCCAGGCGCGTCAGTGAGATGTCCCCCGAGCGGTAATCCGATACGTACTCCTCTCGCAGCGCGCAGCACTCGCCATCATTCAAGCCCATGCGGATGAGGGTGTCCTCAACGCGAGCCAGAATGTCTGGCTCGACTCCGTCGCGCGGTTTCACCTGATAGCCCACGCAGTCTAGCTCGAACCACTCATCCAAGACTTCGAAGGGGTCGAGAACCGTCTGCGCGTCCCTCTTGCGCGAGTTCATGATCGCGCATGCCAGGCGGAGGTTGCTCCACTCATACACATGATCCCACGCGACAGACTTCGGGATCATGTGATCGACGGATCGAGCACCAGTCACGCGGGGGATATAGAAGGACGTATAGGCGCAGATCCGATGGTACGCAGAGCACAGGTCATCCAGGGCATCCGTCCACAGCGGCGGAAAATCATCACTTTTCAAGTCTTCGCGCCGCTCTGCGCGCTTGCGAGTCGGCCTACCCCGCCGCCTCACCTCAGGCACCTCGCCAACCAGCTCGGCAATGGCGCGGAGCCCGGGCTTCCGTACCTTTTGGTCGAAGTCATCAGGCTCGTCCGCAAGCGCCACACGGATCACTGCCGAGCCTCCAGATACGGCTCGGCAAACGCCTCCCAACGGACCCAAAATGGGTCGATGTCTGGAAGACGCGCATCTCGCAGTTGCTGATCCACAGATCTCACCTGGTCCGCACTGGGTTCACCGGCTCGGCGGAGGAGTGTGCGAGCCGCCTGGATTGCCGTCTCGGCCGGGATGGACCGAGCACTCCGCAGGTCGAAGGCGTCACTGGTGAGCCAGTTCGAGACATCCCCGTGTCTCACGAACGGGCGGCGCTCGAGATGAACGGCTGAAGAGCCATTCGTGGGCAGCAGATCCAGATCGAACCAGGCGTCGCGTTCCGGGTCAAACCAGGGCTCCAGCGACGCCATCACGAGCGGGGAGTGTGTCGACGTGACCAATTGGACGGTGGCATCGGGCGCCAGCGCCTGCACCACGTTCAAGAGCGCCTTTGTGATGGTGCGCTGCCACTGGGGGTGGAGGTGGGCTTCGATCTCGTCGATTAGAAAGATGACTTGCTGGGTGGTGGCCTGGTCCAGCAGCTTGCTGGCGCGGACGTGCTCCTGCCAACACCACACCAGCAGATACGCCAGCGCGACAATGCGACGCATCGCGGCGGAGGCCTGAAGCACAGCCACATCCTGGCCGTAGGGCATGCGAAGGGTCGGGATATCACGGACGTCGTCCAGGCTGATCCGTGTCGGCTCACCTGGATCGAGCTTCTCCCGGCCACCTGGGGAGAGTTCCGCCAGCACGGAAGCCAAAAGAGCGAAGGACTTCGTCTTGCCGGCCTGCCACTTGGCCCAATCGCCGATCAGCCCGTTGCACAACTTCGGGCCGGGCTCTAGAGGGAGCCCGTCCCACACCTCTTGCGGAGAGAAGACATACGCCGGTGGGCGATCCTGGACATCTACCTGCCCCTTCCGCTTCCAGTAGTTGCGCGCCGGATCCCAAACGGCGAAGCTGCCGTCCACCTGCGCATACAAGACCAGACCCGGGTTGGCCGGCCGGCCCGCCCGTCCGGTCCACGCCTGGTCCTGCCGCACGAAGGTGCTGGTGTAGCTTCCCTTGGTAACTTTGCTGTCAAAGCGGAATTCAATGGTAGCCTCACCGGGACCCGAGGGCCGCGCCATCCGGCCACTGGTGAGCATCGGGTTCACCATCCAGGGCCACCGACGCGTCAGCGCCCACCACGCAATGTCCAGCAAGAAGCTCTTGCCCAGGCCGTTGTCCCCAGTGATCAGGTTTAGCCGGGGCGCCAGGTCCAGCTCCATCTCGGGAGCGGGGCCAACGTTTTTCAGGTGCAGGTATTCCAGCATGCTAGTTCCTTACCGCCGCCGCCTGCGGTTGCGTCCTGCCGGCTCCGGCGCGGAGAGCAGTCCCTCCAGCGCAGTCGTGACTGCCGGGGACGTGCGCTCCGTCACCCGTTCCGTGACGGGGTGAGCTCCTTGCGGGGCTTCCATTTCCCGTCCGTGCCCTCAGCCCAGAAGACCTCTTCCAGGCTGTGCGCAATGGCGAAGCTGCCATCCACGGCGCACTCGGGGACCACCCGCTCCGGCCAGAGGTGCCTGGCGAGGTGCGACCAGTCAAGACTCCCCAGCGACCAGCTTCCCCCAGCTCTCCCGGCACTCCCGCTGCCATTCTGGATGCTGCGGAACCGGCCGACAGAGGGGCGCGAAGTTGATGATCACGCCGTCGTTCAAATCTATCCGGTCAATAGCTTCCGACCGCCTCAAGCCACCGGGCGAACCACTTCTGAGAATTGGGAAATCTCTTCGGCAACTCCTGCCGGAGTTTCACGCACGGACGGTCCCTCTACGCTGTAGATGCTTCGGCTGGTCGACGTTGGCCAGCAACCGGCCGAGGGAGTAACTCGGCTTTGCACGGTGCTCCCGGACCTGAGCGAGCAACTCCTCGCCTAACGAGACCAGCTCCGGCAGGGGTCGCGGACCAATAACGGGCCTTGTCGTGCCTCAATCAGGCCAGGATGGGCTCCAGGATTCGGGCTTCGGTGACGTCGGTGAGCTTTTCCTCGCGGGGTGGGTGGTGGAAGGTGAGGCGGCTGTAATCGAGCCCGAGCAGGTGGAGCAGGGTGCCGTGAAGATCTGCGACCCGGACCGGATCTACCACGGAGGCGAAGCCGAATTCGTCGGTGCCGCCGTAGGTGACGCCCCCCCGCACTCCTCCGCCCGCCATCCAGAGGCTGAACGCTCGCTTGTGATGGTCGCGACCGTCGGCACCCTCAGCAAACGGCGTGCGGCCGAACTCCCCCGTCCACAGGACGAGGGTGTCCTCCAGCAGGCCCCGCTGGGCCAGGTCGGTCAACAGGCCCGCCACGGGGCGGTCGGTCGCCGAACACAGGGAGCGGATCTGGTTGTTGTTGTTCGTGTGGGTGTCCCACGGCTGGCCGGCCATCATCACCTGAACAAACCGCACGTCGCGCTCGAGCAGTCGGCGCGCCATCAGCAATTGCCGGCCGTAGGCCGCCGTTTCCGGGCGGTCGAGCCCGTAGAGGCGTCGGCTCGCCTCGGACTCCTTCCCCAGGTCCAGCGCGTCGGTCGCCGCAAGCTGCATGCGCGCCGCCAGTTCGAAGGCCTGGATACGCGCATCCAGCTCCAGGTTGTCCGAGCGGGTGCGCTGATGGTGTCGGTTGAGGCTCTGCAGGTAGCCTAACCGGGCGGTCCCCGCATCGGCGGGACCGTCTGGCTTCAGGTCCAGGATGGGCTCGGTCTCCACGGCCCGCACCGGCATTCCCTGATAGACCGGAGGCATCCATCCGCTCGACCAGTTCCGCGTGCCGTCGACCGGCATTCCCCCGGCGCTGAGGATGGCGACGAATGCCGGCAGGTCGCGGTTGATTGAGCCCAGCCCGTAGCTCACCCAGGCCCCCATCGTCGGTCGGCCGGCGATGGGCGAGCCGGTGTGCATATGCCCGCACGCCTGCTCGTGGTTTTCGTGCTCGGAGACCATGGATCGCACCAGGGCGATGCGGTCGGCGTGCGACCCCAACCCGGGCATCAGGTCGGAAAGCTCCATGCCGCACTGGCCGAAGCGCTGGAACTTGAACGGACTCGGGAGCCACACCCCTGTCTTCTTGGCGTCCACGTCGTTGACGTATCCCGCCCCCGGCTTCTGTCCGGCCTGGCGCTGCAGCTCCGGCTTGGGATCGTAGAGGTCGACCTGGCTCTGGCCTCCGTTCTGGAAGAGGTAGAGCACGCGACGAGCCCGAGCCGGTTTGTGGGCCGGACGCGGGTCCAGGGTGGCCCGAATCCCCTCGCCCGCATTGGCGTCCTCCGCGAGCAGGGAGGCGAGGGCCAGAGCCCCGGCACCCCATCCCAGGCGGGAGAAGAGACGTCGGCGGCTGATGAGATCCAGGAAGATCTCTCGCTCCCCGGAGGCGTGGCGTGGGTCAATCGACATAGACAAACTCGTTGGATGAGAGGAGGGCGCGGCAGAAGTCTGACCAGGCCGCCAGGCGGGCCTGGTCCGGCGGCCGGCCCCCTGCCGCGTGGCGGGCCTCCTGATCGCGAAGAAACTGTGCGGCCTCCGTGCGCTCGATGCCCGCGGGCGGTCGGCCGAAGGCGAGGGCAAAGGCGCGCTCCACGGCCGCGGCTGCATCGGCGCCCCCGCAGGCCGCTGGTGGGAGCACGCGGCGGGCGAAAGCGGCCCCCTGGCTGGCAAGGAAACTGCCGTTCATCAGCGTCAGCGCCTGCGAGGCCGTCGTGCTGACCACCCGGCGGGGGCAGTTCGTTTCCATCACCGGAGCGTCGAAGACGTTGAGGAACGTCACCGGCTGGGTTCGGCGTACGGTCAGGTAGACCGACCGTCTACCCCCGGCTGCCTCTCCGGTTCCGGCCACTTCTCCGCTGCCGCGGGCATCCAGGCCCACCGGCTCGCCGAACATGCGTTGGTCCAGTGAGCCGGCGACGGCCAGAACAGAGTCGCGGATGGCCTCCGCCTCCAGTCTGCGCGGGCGATAGCGCCAGAGGAGGCGGTTCTCCGGATCGACGCGGGCAGCTCCGGGCACATGTCCGGACGCCTGCCGGTAGACGGTGGAAGTGACCAGGAGACGGTGGAGTGCACGGATGCTCCACGGCTGGACGCCGGGCCCACCATGGCTGAAGCGATAGGCCAACCAGTCGAGCAGCGCGGGATGCGTAGGTGGCCTGCCTGATCTTCCGAAATTGTCGGGGGTGGGCACGATCCCCTCACCGAAGTGATGGAGCCAGAGACGGTTGACGAACACCCGGGCGGTGAGCGGGTGCTCGGGCTGGGTGAGCCACCGGGCGAAGGCGAGTCGGCGCCCCGTGGTCCCGGCCGCAGGGGCAGGGGGCGGCAGGGCGAGGGTGCCCGCGCGGGTCGCGAGCACAGCCGGCACTCCCGGGGTGACGGTCTCCCCGGGCTTCAACCACTCACCCCTGAGGAGGAGTGGGGTAGGCGGCGGGTTACCGTCGAGATCGTAGAAGGCGCGGATCTCGGGGATCGTGACCCGTCGTCCGCTCTCGGCAGCGCGGCGGCGATTCAGCTCCGCACGCGCCTCCGCAAGCTGTCGATCCTGTCCCAGGATCGTGTCCCGCTGCAATGACTCGACAGTGGGGTACCGTGCCAGCAGCGCCTTCTGCGATGCCGTCCGATCAGGCGGCGCCGCAGCGAGAGCCGCGAGCAGCATCGGGCGATCGGCCGCCGCGATCTCCACGCCCGTCGCATCGATGGCCCGCTGCAGCGCCGCCGTAGCGGCGGCGAGTTCCTCCCGAGCCAGCACCGCGAGGGCGGCGTCCACTTCGGCGTTCACCTTTTTTGCCGCATCCTGCTCAGCGGGCGTGGCGAGGGGGATCTGTCGTCGATTGGTAGGCAGGATGGCGCCCCGGGGGCGCACAGCGCCCATGAACAAGGACTGCACCCGGTAGTAATCCTTCTGGGAGATGGGCTCGTGCTTGTGATCGTGGCACCGGGCGCACTGGATCGTCAGACCCAGGGCGGTCGAGAAGACGATGGTCTGCGTGTCGTGCAGCATCCGGTATTGGTACTCGCCGTACTGATGCGGGTTGAAGTCATCGCGAGTCGCGTCTACCGCCGTGCGCAGGAATCCGGTGGCCGTCAATTGCTCCTCGACGGTCGGAGTGTAGGCGGTGATGTTCGGGTAGCCGGCCAGCTCGTCGCCCGCGATCTGCTCACGAAGGAACTGGTCATACGGCTTGTCCGCATTCAAGCTGCGGATGACGTAGTCGCGGTAGCGCCATGCGTTCGGACGGGGACGGTCTTCCTGCAGCACGCCCTCGCTGTCGGCGTAACCGGCCACGTCCAGCCAATACCGGGCCCACCGTTCCCCGTGACGGGGATCGGTCAGCAGGCGCTCCACCACGCGCTCGTAGGCATCCGGCCGACCATCGGACAGAAAGGCGTCGACCTCCTCGGGGGTGGGGGGCACCCCCACCAGGTCGAGAGTAACGCGGCGAATCAGCACTCGCCGTGGGGCATCCGGACCCAGGGAGAGTCCGCGGGCCTCCAGGGAAGCCTGCACGAACGCGTCGACGGGCGTCCGCACGCGGTCCTTGCGCTGAACCGTGGGCACGGATCGCTGTCGAGGCGGAACAAACGCCCAGTGTCCTGACTGTGTGGTCCGGGTGGGAGCTCCTGACCGAATCCAGCCGGCGACGGCCTGCAATTCCGCCGGCGTGAAGCGGCGGCCGCCTTTCGGCATGCGCCCGTCCGCCAGCAGCCGGTAGAGCAGGCTCTGCTCCGGCGAGCCGGGGATCAACCCTGGGCCAGAGTGTCCACCCTCGACCATGTCGCCACGGGTGACCGCGCTGAACCCGGCGGCGGTGTTGCCGCCGGAGTGGCAACCTGCACAACGGGCGTTGAAGAGTGGCGCGATGTCGCGCTCAAAGCTCGGTCCCGGCTTCGGCGTTGTCGGCGGACCGGCGGTCGCGGTCCCCCACAGGGCGATCGCCAGTCCGGCGCACAGTAGTATCGGTAGGGTGTGACGCATCTCTTCTTGGGACATCCGGGGTTCGCCGACGTTGCAGGTCACTCTTTGTCCGGGTCGGAGAAGCCCGTGGGCGCGCCCCGGTGCCGGAGGAGTCCGGGTACCGGGCGGAGAATCGGAGCCGGTCATGCGGAATCGGTCGAATCTCGCCAGGGGAGACAGGCGCACCTCCTTGCGATCAATGACGCGCCTGATGGTGGTGACGCTCGCCGCCGCCATTGCCCCCATTGCGGGAGATAGCCGGCCCGCACCTTCTCCGCCATCAATGCGTTCAGTCGGCGCGCCCTCTGCGCGGCAGTTCGGCGCGGCCGTCCATTTCGAGGAAAACCGGGGCCAGACTCACCCGACGGTTCGTTATCTCGCGCGGGTTGCCGGTGGGCTGGCGTTCTTCCGGGATCGCGAGGTCGTCTACGCTATCCCCGAGCCCGGATCCACCGGCGGCCGGCCGACGCGGTCGGTCTTTCGAGTCAGCCTCGCCGGATCCCGGGCGGTCCGGCCCACCGCACATGGCGATGTGGCTGGCAGCGTTCGCTACCCCTCCGCCCACCCATCACGATCGGTGGACAGTGTACCGCTCCGCCATCGGCTCAGGTACGCATCCGTCTATCCCGGCGTGGATCTCGAGTACTACGGCAACGGTCGGAAGTTGGAGCACGATTTCGTCATCGCCCCTGGAGGTTCTGTCGCTCGGATCCGGATGCGCTTTGAAGGACCGAGAAAGATTGAGCTGAATCGGCGAGGTGAGTTGGTCCTCTCGGCCGGACCCAGCAGACTCGTCCAGGGGCGCCCGATCGCTTACCAGGTCATCGCCGGTCGGCGACGAACGGTCTCCGCGCGCTACCGTCTGCTGCCCTATCGGCAGGTGGGGTTCGACGTGGGTCGGCATGACCGACGCGCTCGGCTCGTCATCGATCCCATCACCTACCTCGGGGGCGGCGCAGGGGATGTAGGTCTGGGGGTGGACGGCGTCCAGACCCATTTCCGCATTGGGAATCTGGTCTGCGCCGTGGATCACGTCTACGTGACGGGTCGCACCGCCTCGGTCGATTTTCCGCACAGCAGCGGCGCTCTCCAACCCGGGGGCCAGGCCGCATTCGTCTCGTATCTGACCTGGACGACCACAAACACGGGTGCGGCGCCCGGGTCACCCTGGTCAGTCTACCTCGGCGGCCCCGGCCTCACGGAGGGGCGGAGCCTCGTTCGCGATCCGAACGGCGGAGTCTGGGTCGGGGGCCGCACCACGGAGCCGACGTTTCCCACTACTCCGAATGCTCTCCGCCGGACTCTAGCCGGGAGTCAGGACGGGTTCGTGGTGCGGCTCGATGCCGATGGCGCCCTGACCTACGGCACACTGCTCGGTGGCGGGGACGTCGATGCCGTGAACGGGATCGATCTGGATCTGGGCGAGAAGCCGGTGGTCGCCGGCTCGACCAGTTCCTCGGACTTCCCCACGCGCAACGCGTTCCGCAGCACCGCGGGCGGGCAGGGGGATGCTTTCGTAGCCCGCATCGATCCAACTGCCATCGGAGCCGATCAACTCGCCTACGGCACCTATCTACCCGGTGCCGGTGCCGACGTGGGTGCGGCCATCGCGGTTGATCAGACGGGGCGCGCGTGGGTGGCTGGGTGGACAGCCTCGGGGAACTTCCCCCAACGCGGGGGGCTGTTCGCCTTCAACCGCGGAATGGATGCGACGGCCGAGGATGCCTTCCTGGCCAGAGTCGACCCTGCGCTGACCGGAGACGCGTCGCTGATCTACTCCGGCTTTATTGGTGGCGAGGCGAACGATCGCGCGAACGGCGTTGGGGTCGACGCAGCGGGCCGAGTGATTCTCGCCGGCGGCACCGCCTCCCGTGAGTTTCCCGTGTCGCCGGGTGCTGTGCAGCCTACATTCGGGGGCGGCGGCCTTGATGGCTTCGTGGTCATGTTGGTGAGCGACGGCAGTGCCGTGGTGCGATCCAGCTTTCTCGGCGGGCGCGGCGCGGACGAAGTAATGGGAGTTGGTGCGGACGCGGGTCAGTTCGGTGCTCGCCTGGCAGGCTTCACCTACTCCCCGGACTTCCCGGCCGATGACGATGAGGGACGATCCAACGGCGTGGCAGCCGACGCCTTTCACGGCAGCGTTAATGCCACCGGCGATCCCGGGGGAATGGTCCAGATCGGCGGTCCCAACAACGACCTCGCAGCGGCCATCACCTCACGAGGCTACGTGGTCGGATCCACCGGCGGCGGTTTGACGACTCACTCGCCGCACCAATCGGCGTACGGCGGTGGGACCAGCGATGCACTGGTGGCGGCACCGGTCTATGTCCCGTGGCTGGACCCGGGCCAGATCACGTTCCTGGCTCCTCCCCGGAACGTGCAGGCGACGATGCTCAGCACCACAGGTGTTCGACTCACCTGGGAAGACGATAACCAGGGCCAATCGGAGGAAGACTTCTTCCTGGTTCAGATTAAGGAAGAAGGCGATAGCAAGTTCGTCGACCTGGTGGAAGTGGCCGGAAACTTCGGAACCGGTCCGATCGAACTGCTGCACACGGAGGAGTTCTTCCCGGGGAACGCCCCGGAGCCGGACCGCACCTACAAGTACCGCGTCATGGCTGTCCGCCTACCAGACGGGATCACCACCTGGTCGAAGGCGGTCGTGATCACCACCCTTGTGGAGCCGACAGCACTCGTCGCACGGTCGGGGCCGGCCCGGGTCGACGTGGAATGGTTGAACTCCAGTAACCGAGAACAGGGGTTTCTGGTTGAGCGGAAACAACCGGGGACAGAGTTCGCGCTCGTGGAGACGGTCTACACCACGGACCCAGTCGGATCGCCCGTCACGTTCCGCGACGTTACCGTCAGTCCCGGAGTGCTCTACAGTTACCGGGTCAGGGCCTTCAGCCCGTCCAGCCTCTCTGCATTCTCCAACGAGGACAGCGCCACTCCGGACCCCAGTTACTCCGTTGGCGGACGGGTTACCGTGGGTGGGGTCGCACTGGCCGGCGTGCAGGTGTCCACGGTCGGTGCCGACACATTGACCGCCGCCGACGGGACCTACAGCCTCGCCGGCCTGGGTGCGGGCGACCACACGATCCACGCCCAGAAAGCGGGCTACACCCTGAGCTCGGACCAGGTCGTGAGCGTGCCTCCCGACCGGAGCGCGGTTGACTTCACGGCGACACCGATCATCTCCGATTTCAAGATCAGCGGAGTCATCACCCAAGATGGCGTGCCACTCCCAGGGGTGCAGGTGAAGGTGCCGGGTGCCACGGCGACCACGAACGGCGTTGGAGCGTTCGAGTTGGTCCTGCCGGAGGGGACCTACCGACTGACGCCGGCCCTGGCCGGCTTCGCCTTCACCCCCGCCAGCCGGGACGTCTCGATTGGCCCCGATGCCTCCGGCCAGAACTTCTCTGCCACCGCCATCCAGCTTATCGCCGTCGGTGTTGCGCCCAAGGCGGTCAAGGGCGGGGCCCGGGCGAGTGGCGTCGTAACCTTCAACCTGCCCGTCGATGCCCCGAGAGTGGTTGGCCTGACCTCCAGCAGTCGAGATGCGGTCGTCCCTGCGAGTGTGGTGGTCGCGGCAGGCAACACATCGGTCGGCTTCAGTGTCAAGACCCGGCGCGTCAAGAAGACCGCGCAGGTCCGGATCACGGCCAGTTCAGGGGGGGTCTCGCTCGACGCGAAGCTCAAGGTTAAGAAGTAACCCCATGGCGCGCGCCCTGTTAACGACCCTGCTGGGGCTACTGTCGATTCTGGCCGTTTCCACCCGACCTGCCGCAGCCAACGTGCTGTTCGTCCCCACCTGGGGGGAGCGACTGGGTCGGACCCACTTCGGGCTCTACGCCACCTCGTGGGAATTCTCCGACCGCCGCGTGCTCGAAAGCGTCGGCGGCAAAGGGTTTCGTCAGGACGCAGACCCGAGCGCCGTCCTGCTGCTGGAGTACGACCTGACCGATCGGCTCTCCATAGGTGGCTGGTGGAACCCATTTGCCGGATCGGTTGTTTCGGCGGTGGCGTTCCAGCCCCTGGGGATTCGGCCCGGCGACCGCATCCTGGGATACGAGGCGAACTACTTCGATGTCCATTTGACCTATCGCCTGTCCGAGAAAAGCCTTCGGTTTCTCGGCCCGCGGTTCTCGCGCGGCTGGACACTCCAGGGCGGGTATTCCAGCCTTCGCTATGAGGTCCGGACGACTGGGAAACTGACCATCGGGGGAGCGCGGGAGGCGGTGTTCAACCTCGGCAGCCCCAACATCTGGCTCTCCCGGTCCGGCCGGCTTGCGTCTCCGCGGATCGGGGGCCGTGAGCGGCCGATTCGGGCGTTCGGCTCAATCGGGTACCACACTTCCGACGACTTCAATCACGCCCTCAATCTGATCGTAGGGGGTTCACTGGACATCAGTAAGTCCCTCAGTATCAATACCGACGTCTGGCTGAACGACCTAAGCAGCACCAACCTCCGGCTCACCTTTGGCGTAACGGGCAGGTTCTAGCCGATGTTGCGCGCGGGGGGCGTCCTCGTCGGGTTGCTTGGGCTCCTGCTGGCGATCGGCACCGGCGAGGCCGGGGCGGGAACCGGGGCTCCGGATGCCGAGCCGGAATTGAGGGCGCTCGCCGAGTTGCCGCGGGATCGGAAACTGGCGCTGGTGATCGGCGTCAACCGGTACGCCCGACTGCCGAAGTTGGACTGGGCGGCCGCCGACGCGCTGGCGATCCGCGATTTGCTGCAGAGCCGCTTCCAGTTCGATCCCGGCCGCATCCTCTACCTCGCCGACGACGCTGCGGACCTGCCCACCTCCGACAATCTCCGGGCCGCAGTCTCGCACATCCAGGAGAGCATCACCCCGGAAACGGTTCTCGCGGTCTTCTTTGCGGGCCATGGATTGCGCCGCAACCGCGAGGACCTGCTGCTCCCGAGCGACGAGGACGGCCGCGACACCTCCCGCTGTATCTCCGGAACGCAACTGATGGGGATGCTCGAGGAGAAGCGCCCGCGGCGAGCGCTCATCTTTTTCGACGCCTGCCGCAATCTGGCGCAGGGCCAGGGAAAGATTGTCCCCGCCGGCGTGGCGCCGCTAGCCCCATGGGCCCCCGTGGCGACCGGAGGGGACGGGACGCGGGGGACTCGCGTCGCAAGACCGATGCCCGGCCGACCGTCCGGTCCGTTCGAGCGGGGCGCGCTCTTCGCCTGCGGGGCGGGAGAATACAGTCACGAGGATGCGGGAATCAAGCACGGATACTTCACTCACGGGCTGCTCCGAGCACTTGAGGGCGATGAGGCAGCGGCCGACACCCTTACCGGTAACACATCCTTCGACTCGCTTTCGACCTACCTCGCGCAAGAGGTCGCTCGGCGGGTGATGGCGGAGAAGCAGGGGAGCCAGCGGCCCTACGGATCCGCAAGCCCCGGCCGGATGGTGCTGGTCCGCACCGGGCGCGCTCGTTCGCTGGAGGCGCGCACGCTCTACTATGAAGGTCTCGACGCGTTCAATCGAGATGAACTGGATGTGGCGGAAGGGCGGTCCAGGGCGGCGCTTGCCCTGCAGAACGACTATGGCGCCCCGCATCTGCTGTTGTCGCGGGTGCTGGAGAAGCGTGGAAAACTGGAGGCCGCGATCATCGCGGCTCGGGATGCCCTCCGATTGAGCGCGGATCTGCGAGCCGCCCGGACGCTCATCGCGCAGTGCTACGCGGGGATCGCCCGGCAGCAGGCGCAGGCGATGCGGTTTGCTGAGGCTCGGGATGCGTGCCTGGCGGCACTCGAGCACAACCCTGAAGTTGCCGGCGTCCGCGAACTGCTAGCGGAGACTCGTGCCCGCTTGAGGGGAACGGGGGGCGGCGACGGCTGCACCCCCCCGGCTGCCGCGGCGGATGATGCCGCGCCCGAGGAGGCCGCCCGCCTGGTGCGCGAGGCGCGCCGCCTGCTCGACCGGTACAAGACGGCCGAGGCGGCTACCGCCGCGGGGGAGGCGGTGGAGGCGGATCCCGCCAACCCGGACGCCCACCTCCTCCTGGGGCGTGCGCAGTTCCGACAGGGCATGTTGGATGCCGCAGTCGCCTCGCTCAGCCGGGCACGTGAGCTGCAGCCGGATCGAGACGAGGCACGGCGCTACCTGGCCGGTGCCCAGGCGGCGCTTCGACGGGCTGGGCTGGAGCAGACCCGGAACAGAATCGCGGCGCTACTGGCGGCCGGCGAGTTCACCGCGGCCGAGCGTCAGGCGGTGGCACTGGTCGCCGAGGACCCAACCGACGCCGAAGCGCAGTTTCTGCTCGGGGAGAGTTTCCTGGGGCTCGCTCGCGTGGATGACGCCACGGCCGCCTACGACCGGGCACTGCGCTTGAAGCCAAATCTGGTCCAGGCGCGGGATCAGCTCGACCGCGCCCGGCTCCGCAAGCGGGCCGAGGAGGCCGCGGATCTGTCCGCCCGCGCCGCTGGGGCACTGGCGAGTGGCAACAGCCGTCTCGCGGGTACCCTGGCCTCGGAGTCGCTCGCGCTGGATGCAGCTTCGGCCCAGACCTGGTTGATCGCCGGGCAGGCAGCACTGCGTGAAGACCGACCGGACGACGCCGTCCGGGGCTTTCAGGAAGCCCTGATGCGGGACGGCAAGCTGGACGCGGCCGTGACCGGATTGACCGCGGCCCTCGCCAGACTCCCGGAGATCGGTGCGGGAACTCCGGCGGAGCGATCAGCGGCCCTCGTCGCCGTGGCCGCTGCCCACCTGGAGGCGGGTCGGCTGGACGCGGCGGAGCCGCGGGCACGCGAGGCGCTGGCGCGAGCCCCCGGCACTGCGCCGGCAAGCTTGATCCTGGCGACCATCCTGGAGCGGCGAGGAGTGTTAGCCGGTTCCCTGGCCCTCTTCGCGCGTGTGGTGGAGTCCGAACCTCCAGGCGCCGCGCGGACGAGGGCGTCCGAGGGCGTCGATCGGGTGAGGCGCCAGCTTCTGGTCAGGGAAGCAGCGGTGCTGACGGAGGAGGCACAAGGGTTGCTGCGGCGCGACGAGTATCTGTCGGCCACCGCTCGGCTCACCCGTGCCCTCGCGTCCGATCCGACGGCCGCCAGCGCTCGGGCGCTGTTAGGTTACTGCGCCGCAAAGCGGGGAGACCTGGCGGATGCTGAACTGCTGATCCGTGACGCGCGCCGGCAGTCCCCGGAGTCGGCGGCCGTCTTCCTTGCGAGCGGGCTATTGCTGCATCAGCGGAAGAAGTTCCGTGACGCACGACGAGAGTTGCAGCGGGCTCTGGCGATCGAGCCCGACAGCATGCTCGGGCTGAACAACCTGAGTGCCGCCGCCGCCGAGATGCAAGATTTTGCCGAGGCGGAAGAGGCTGCCCGAAAAGCCGCCGAGCTGGCCGACCGCCAGGATCCCGACTACGCGTATCCCTGGGCGAATCTGGGGTCGATCCGCCTGGCGCGGAAGAAACCCGCGGAGGCGCTTGAGTCTTACCGGCGCGCGCTGGCCCTCCAACCCGGGCACGCCGTCTTCCACGTTCTGGCGGCGCGCGCTCTCTATGAACTGAAGCGAAGGGATGAAGCGCGCGAGGCGGCGTTGACGGCGCTGCGATTGGGGGTTGCGAGCGATCCGATCTACGATCGACTCAAGCTCGATCGACTGCCGCCGGGTGGGTAGATCGATCACCCGCCCCGCGCCGTCGGTCGCGGCGCGGGGGGAAGGGTCTCTCAAACCCCACCGCCCGGTCCCGTTTCAGTAGTGCGTGCGGAGCAGCGGACCTTCGTCGCTCACCAATGGCCATAGCACCGGGTCGCGCAGGATCTCGGCATAGTCCCTCGGCTTGCCGTCGACCTCCATCCGCCGATCGATCAGCCGCACGCCGTGGCTGTAGTCCACGTACCAGTTCACGTGCACGGTGGTCAGGGGCTGGATGGGATCGCCGCTGGGTTGGTGCCAGCCGTAGATGGCGACGCGGTTCTCCCGCTCCCAGATGCGGTTGGAGAGGACGACGTCCTTCTTGATGCCGCTGGTCAGCTTGCCGGCAGAGTCCGGCGGGAGTGCTGTCTGGATGAGCCGATGGTGTTGGAGAAAGGTGCCGGCGAGCTCCCGCTCCGCGGTCATCGGTTGGGGCACGCCCCGAACCGCCGCGGAGGCGTGGATGGCGTCGACCAGCCTGCGCGTCGGCAAGGCGCACCCCCAGCGGTCGGCCAGCCCCTGCGCGGTTTGAGGCGTCATCGGGGCACGGACCCAGTCCTGGTCGCCGCCGGTGCCGAGATAATCCGGCGAGACCCAAATCCTTGCGGCATGCGCCCGCCCGTCCGGGGTGGTCATCCGCGTCTCGATCTCGGCAAACTGCCGCAGGAACGGTGGGATGTTTCCCTTCCTCATGGCCTCGGAGATCGCCGCCTCGCGTTCGTCTCGCGTCCGTCCCATCAAACCCGCCCAGAACTGCTGACCGCTCTGCATCTCCGCCGGTCGGGCCGGCATTCGGTCGCATAGCCGCGCCCCCCGGACCGACACCGGCGCTGCGGGTTGAATCCAGCGCGAGTAGGCGCGCGGCCGCCGAAGAGTCCACGATTGCGGACGCCTGCTCCACGTATCGGTGAGGTTGTCCAGGAGCCCATTTTCCTCGACGAGCACCGTGTGCAGGATGCGGTTGGATGGGTTGAGATCGCGGACCCAGCGGGCACGCCCGTCCAGGGCGGAGAAGCGCTCCAGGTCACCCATTCGGCTCTCCGACACCGGCCCTCGGGACCGAAAGGCCGCGAGCATCCGGTCGGTTGCCCGGTAGGTTCCTCCCTGTGGTCCCACTACCAGCTTTCCGTCCAGCATGATCCGTCGGTCGTCATAGCTGACGACGCGAAGTGCGTGATCAGGATCCCCTAGCCACGTCGCGAGCCGCTCACCGTGGGCCGCATCCGTGAAGTTGTAATTGGCGTCGAGGAAGATAAGGCTCCTGACGGCCGGGGGCAGCGGGGCAGCGGCTTCGAGCAACCCGAACAAGAGGCTGCCGCCACCACTGTGCGCCGTGAGATCTACCCTCCCCAACTGCCCCGGCACGACTCCCAGGCACTCCTTCAGGTAGTCGGGCAGCCTGCTCGGCTGGCCGTTGGCTGTCCGCCATGCGGGCCAGCTCCGACCCTCGGGCTGGATGACGCAGACCGCGACGTTCACACCAGGGCTTTGCGTGCGCAGCTCGCGGATCTGAGCGGCGACGTGCTGAGTATCGTAGCGCCAGTCTCGCCCACTGGACTTCGCCTCGCCAAGCGCCATCTCCGCCGTCGTCCCGTTCGGCGTCGCGTAGATCACGAGGCGGGTCGGGAATTCGGAATCGTAATCGGCTGGGAGTTGCACGATCCTACGTATCCCGTCCGCCGAGCGATCGTAGCGCACCCACTCGCCGAAATAGGGCGAGCGCCGGAAGGCAGCGCGCCACGCGGGTGCCTCGGCCGCACGGCCGCTGTGGGAGGGTAGCCAGGCTCCCGCGGCGAGAAGTCCGACGGCCAGAGGCCCGGCGACGAAGCGATTCATAGCTCCCGCAGGTAGCGCATCAGATCCTGGTACTCACCGCGCCCGAGATCGCGCGCTCGACCGTGTCGCCCTTCCGGGTCGTGCCTGCGGAAGATCTCCTCCAGGGAGCCGGCGCGGCCATCGTGGAGGTAGGGTGACGAATCATGAACCCCGGCCAGGTGGGGTACGTCGAGGGCGAGTCCCCACTGTGTCGTCCCCACGCTCGCTTTTGCACCGGTGCCTCCCGCAAGTTCGCCCGCGTGGCAACCCGCGCACCCGGCTTTGCCGGTGAATAGCCGACGCCCGCGCTCGCCCTGCGCCGTGAGTCGGCCATCCGGTTGCCGCCAGGGACTGGTCGGCTGCGGGAACTGGTCGAGCATGTTCCACAGGGCGTGCAGCGGAGGGTGGGGGAGCGCGGGTCCCTTCAGCAGGCCCGTGACCTCTTCCTGGAAGAAGACCTCGATATCGTCTTCCAGCCCGGACCAGCGAAAGGGTTTGGTTAGCGTCACGCCGCCGCGCAGCGCCCGGGTGTTCCGCTCCGGGACGCCGTCGCGCACGTGACGGAAGTCCCACGTCAGGCCATCCGAGAGGCCGCCGGGATGGCACGAGTTGCAGGAGAACTGGCCGCCGCGGGTGAGCGAAGCGGACGAGAAAATACGCCGTCCCTCCAGCCGCAAGTCCGGCCGACCGGTCCCCGGCAGGTGGATCTGCGCCACGGAGCCGAGAGTGGCCGCGTCGAGAACCCGGACGGTGCTGCCCAACTCATCCGCCACCCAGATTTGCCGCCGATCGGGGGAAAGGGCGAGGCCGCGGGGGAGGATACCCACCTTCCCCCGCAGCAGGAAGCGGGGATCAAACGTGCGCAGGTAGGGGCCCGGTGTCTGCACGACCGCCACCTCATCGGAGCCGCTGAGGACGATGGCCACGCGATCTGGGCCGAGGGCAGCGATGCCGTCCGGATCCGGCGCGGGGGCGCCGCTGAAGTCGATCCAGCCTTCCGCGGAGGCGGCGCCCCTTCCCGTCGTCGTCGGTCGGATATCCACCGTGAAGATGGTGTTGGTCCAGATGTCGAGAGGCTCCACGGTAGCGCGGGAGTTCGCCGGGATCTGGCCGGAGAGGAAGGCGCGGGTGCCGTCCGGGGTGATGGTCACTCCGCGGATGTTGACGCCGGTCAGAGTGACCCGCCGAAACTCTGTGAAGCTGGCCGTGCGCACGAGGCTCACATCCCCGCCCTGGAACGCCGCGACGGCGAGGACCGAACCGTCCGGCGAGAGTGAGAGCGCGCGGGGGCGTCTGCCGACGGACAGCCGGCGAACCGGCTTCAGGGAGGGCAGCGCGAGCTCAACCACTTCTTCGCGTTGGGAGACGGTGACGAAGGCTCGGCGGCCGTTGGGGTGAACGACGATCTCCCCCGGCTCGCCGCGCAGCGACACGCGGGCCGTGACGGCACCGGTCTCCGGGTTCAGCGCCGCGACGAGCCCGTCGAACCGGTTGACCACCAGGATTTGACGGCCGGTGTCGACGACACTCTCGGGGTGCACGCCGTGGCTCGAGAACCGCCGGAGGAGCTGGTGGGTGGAAGTGTCGATGAGGGCGATGCTGCCGGAAGTGCTTTCGGAGACGGCCACACGCCGTCCGTCGGGCGAGAAATCGAGGGCAACTGGACCACGGCTCGTCGGCGGGAGTGCTTCCCCGAGGACGGGTGCCGGTGCGGCTGGAGAGATGGAGAGACCAAGCAGGCAGGCCGCCACGCCTGCCGTGGCAACCAGGATGGGACGAGGAGGCCGCATAAGTGCGATTCTAGCGTGACCCGTGCTCGGAGACCGGCAACGCAGGCTGCGTCTCCCGCCCGGTGTGGAGACTCCGCTGATGCGTGTTCCCGCCTTGCTCCGATTCGCCCCGGCGCTCCTCCTGGGGGCATCGATCCCGTGGGCCTGGGGTCAGGAGATGCCGAAGGCGGCCCGTTCCGTCCATCTGCACTATCCGGCCCCAGCGGCCGAGCTCTTCTACAACGAGGTGGTGGTCGAGGAGTCCGTGCCCGGCACCTACTTTTCCGTGTGCGGATTCGGCCACGGCTACTTCGGCATCCAGCAGCTCACCGGCGGCCGGCCCAAGGTTGCCATCTTCTCTGTCTGGGAGCCGGGACCCCAGGACGATCCCAACAGCGTGCCCGCTGACCGACGCGTGGAGTTGATCTCGAAAGGCGAGGGAGTGCGCACCGGCCGTTTTGGCGGCGAGGGCACCGGCGGCCAGAGCTTCCTCGACTTCGATTGGAAGGTCGGCGAGACCCACCGATTCCTCGTCAGCGCCCGGCCCGAGGGAATGAAGACCACCTTCACCGCTCACATCTACCTGCCGGACAAGAGCCGCTGGCAGCAGATGGCGGCCTTCCGCACCCTGACAAAGGGGAGTCACCTGACCGGACTCTACTCCTTCGTCGAGGACTTTCGGCGCGACACCAGGAGCTTCACGGAGGTCCGCCGCGCCCGCTTCGGCAACGGCTGGGTTCGGCTGCCCTCAGGCGAGTGGCAGAGCCTGACTCGCGCCCGCTTCACCGCCGACAGCACCATCCTCACCGACAACATCGACGCCAGGCCACTACCCGGCGGACCCTGGTTCCAGCTCAGCACCGGCGGGGGAACACGTAATAGCCGGAAACTGAACGACTACCTGGAGCGCAACCCCCTCCCGGTCCCGCTTCCCTGACCCGTCTGGAGTTGACCACCCGCTCGGCGACCGATGGCGGTACATCGCCGCGCGAAACTCAACTGCGAGGGGCGCGGCGTGAGCGTTCGCCCCGAAGCGCGGCGGCGTCGGCGAGGTCCTGTGGCCGGCCGACGACCTCCTTGTTGTGGATGAGGTCTTGCAGGTTTAGAACCGGTACGGGGATACCCGCCAGATCCACGATGGCTCGACTGGAGTAGCAAGCGGCGAACTCCAGCCCCTCCACCTCGGTGAGCAGGACTATCCGGTGCGGCTCCACGCCCAGTTGAATCACCCGGCCGGGCGTCGAAAAGTCCTCAGGAGTGGCTCCTGCTCCTCCGAATCCAAACTCGGCCAGAGCCGCGAGCACCCGCTCGGCATTCTCCGGCGTCGGATCCAACCAGAGATCCAGGTCTTTCGTGTACCGAGGGTACCCATGCGCGGCGACGGCGTGGCCACCCACGAGCAGGCATCTAACCATCCTCGAGTTTAGTAACCCGATAAACTCTCTCAAGTCGGGGCTCAGCCCCGGGGATCCAGCGATGGAACTCTCGCCGAAAATCTTCCACCGCCGCGAGGCGCTCCGCCGGAGACCGGCTTAGCCAGTAGTCGGCGTCCTCTTCCGCGTCCCCCAGGCGCCGCCGGGTGATGACCACCTCCATGAGTCGTCTCTGTGTAGTCATCGGCGTCGCTCCCCGGCCCACTCGGCCCGAAGAACGATTCGACGAACGACCGAGCAAGTACTTCCTGCCAACCCCCAGCCCGCCTTCCCCAGGCACGACGGCTGTACGGCAGGGGCGAAGAGGCCCCAGGCGGACATCGAATTGGACCTCTGCCCTGGGAGCCGCTATACTCTGCCCGAGGGCCATGCCCTCATCGGGGCGTAGCGCAGCTTGGTAGCGCACCTGTATGGGGTGCAGGTGGTCGCAGGTTCAAATCCTGTCGCCCCGACTTTGGTACCGGAATCCCATCGCCCGTCCGACCTCTGGGCGGGGAT
>CAZSRZ010000015.1:0-59753 GCA_964609085.1 uncultured bacterium
GCTTCTCGCTGAACCAGATGACGATGCTGGCGCTCTCGCTCTCGGTCGGCATCCTTGTGGACGACAGCATCCTCGTTCTCGAGTGCATCCACCGCCACCGGGCCATGGGGAAGGACTCGTTTCAGGCGGCTCTGGATGGTCGCCGCGAGATCGGACTTGCCGACGCCGCGAACACCTTCGTGGATGTGGTCGTCTTCGTGCCGATCGCCTTCATGGGCGGCATCGTGGGTCAGTTCTTCCGCGAGTTCGGGCTGACGATCGCGTCCGCGACCCTCGCCTCCCTCTACATCTCCTTCACGCTGACGCCGATGCTCGCCGCGCGCTGGTACCGATCAACGACCGGCACGCCGCGGCCACCCGGGCGATTCACGCAGTGGTTCGACGGCTGGTATGCGGGGCTCGAGACGGCCTACCGTTCCGCTCTCGACTGGTCGCTGCGGCGACGGCCGGTTGTGGTGGTGGTTGGGTTCGGATCCCTGGCGGCCGTTGGTGCGCTGGCATGGGGGGTGATCGGTTTTGACTTCACGCCATCCATCGACCGCGGGGAGGTTTCGATAGAAATGGAGCTCCCTCCGGGCTCCGCACTGACGGCCTCGGATCGGTTGATGCAGCGCGTAGAGTCCGTGGCCGCCGCAGTTCCGGAGGTCAATGCCGACCGGATGCTGGCCAGCGTCGGAGAGATTCTGGGGGGGTTCGGGTCGCTTCCTGACCGCGGACCGCAGTTCGGCCAGCTTTCCCTCACGCTGCGCGAAAAGCAGGGCGTCCTGGAGCGAATCCTGCATCCGTTCGGCCAGCCCGGCAAGCGAACTCGAACTGACGAAGAGGTGGCAGCAGACCTGAGGGCCCGCCTCCGCGAGCTGCCCGACGGCGAACTGGTCACCGTCCATCCGGTCCGCGGGCTCACGTCGGCGCTTGCGCCTGTCCAGGTAGCGCTGTATGCGAGTGATCTGGGCGATCTGGAGCGAACCTCGCAGGCCGTGGTCGTCCGCATGAGCCGGCTGAAGGAACTCCGAAATGTCGACTCCAGCATGCGGCGAGGCAAACCCGAGATCCAGATAGTGCTGGATCGGGCGCGGGCCGACGAACTCTCCATGAGCGCTGCGGAGCTGTCCGGATTGCTGCGAACGGCCGTCACCGGCAACACAGAAACTCAGTTCCGGGAGAAGGATGAGAGCATCCCCATTCGGTTGAGGCTGAGTGAAGGGGGCCGTGACGGGCTGAAGGCGAGCTCCGAATCGCTCAGGGATGTGCTGGTGGCCTGGCGCGGGCCCACGCCGGTCACCGTTGGGGACGTGGCGACCCTGCGCCCGAGCACCGGCCCGACGCGGATCATGCGCGCTCGCCGCACCCGACAGGTGATCATCACCGCTCACGTGCGCGAAGGGATCCCGCTGAGTCAGGCACGTCAGGCAGTAGACAGGTCGCTGGCGAGCCTGCCGATGGGGAGAGTGGAGCGCGAGTGGGATGGCGAGGTCAACGACATGACGGAGAGCGCGGGCTTGATGTCGGGTGCCTTGATACTGGCCGTGATCCTCTCCTACATGCTGATGGCGGCGCTGTTCAACAGTATGCTGCACCCCTTCACGATCATGCTCAGCGTCCCGATGGCGCTCGTGGGGGGGCTTCTCGGGCTGATCTACACCGGGACGACGATGAACATCGTCTCGATGATCGGGATTGTGATGTTGACAGGCCTGGTGTCCAAGAACGCGATCCTGCTGGTGGACTACACCAACACGCTTCGGTCGGAGGGCACGCAGCGCGAGGAGGCCGTGCGGACGGCCGCCCCCGTCCGCCTGCGCCCGATCCTGATGACCACGATCGCGACGGTGATCGGCATGTTGCCCGTGGCGCTGCAGATCGGTCGAGCGTCGGAGATGCGGTCGCCGATGGCGATCGTCGTGATCGGCGGGTTGATCCTATCCACGCTGCTCACCCTCATCGTCATTCCCGTGATGTACACGTACGTCGACGATCTGGCGAACAGTGTCATCCGCTGGTGGGGGCGTGGCCACACCGACCCGGCCGACAGGAGCAGTGCAGCGCCATGAGCCACATACGCGCAGTCGAGGTCATTCCCGCAGCGATCCCGTTCAAGGCCGACTTCGTGATTGGCCGCGGCGCGGTCGGGGCGGCAGGCGGTGCAGGCGCCCACGTCTTCGTGCGGCTGGAGAGCGATTGCGGCCAAGTAGGTTGGGGGGAGGTTCGCGCCCTGCCGGCCTGGAGCTACGAGACATGGGAATCGATAGCCTCCTGCATCAGTGGCTACTTCGGGCCCATCCTTCTCGGTCGCTCGCCGTTCTCGCTCCTCTCCCTGCAGCAGGAGATGGGCGAACGAGTGACGGCCGCCGTCAGCAATGGCCAACCCTTCGCTCGCGCCGCCGTCGATATGGCGCTGCACGATCTCGCAGGCAGGATCGCCGGTGTGCCGGTCCATGCCCTGTTGGGCGGCAAAACCAGGGACGCCGTCCCGCTCTGCTACGCCATCAGCATCGCCGAGCCGGCAGCGATGGCGGCTCAGGCAGCGGCGTCGCCGGAATGCCACTGCTTCAAGATCAAAGTGGCGGGGCAGCCAGAGCTGGATGCGGAGCGAGTGAAAGCCGTGAGCGCCGCTCGCCCGGACGCCACTCTGTGGTTGGACGCCAACCAGGCGTACCACGTGGCATCGCTCGTCGCCTTCCTGGACGCAGTCCGCGAGGTGCCGCGGCTGTTCTGCCTGGAGCAGCCCGTCCGGAGTGTGGACTGGTTCGGCATGCGGGCGGCCCGCGAGCGCAGCTTCCTCCCCATCGCCATCGATGAAGGCTGCTTCAGCATCCACGATGTGGCACGAATGGCGGAGTTCCGCGCGGCGGACCTGCTGGTGTTGAAGGTGTGCAAGAGCGGCGGACTGCGGGAGTGCGCCCGCTCCGCCGCCGTGGCTGAAAGCCACGGCCTCGGGTTGTTGGGCAGCGGCCTCACCGAGAGCGGCGTCGGGCTGGCGGCCTCGGTCCATCTCTTCTCTACCCTGCCGACCTTGCTCCCGCCGGAACTGAATGGCGTGCAGTTCCTTCAGGAGATGTACGTTTCCGGCCTGCAGATCCAGGGTGCCTCGGTGACCGTCCCGGATGGTCCCGGTTTGGGCGTGGATGTGGACGAAGCGAGGCTCCGCGCCTTACCCACGCCCTGACGCGACGTCACGCGACCTGGCGCGGCCTGACCCTGGAACCGTCGGCGGGCCCATCCTCAGCTCTCGCTGGCCTCGTACTTCTCACGCAGAGAGGCCACCACGGTCGGGTCCGCGAGGGTTGTCGTGTCGCCGAGCGCCCGCCCCTCGGCCACGTCCCGCAGCAACCGGCGCATGATCTTGCCGCTCCGTGTCTTCGGAAGCTCGGCGGCAAACAGGACGACATCCGGCCGTGCAATGGCGCCGATCTTGCGGGCGACGTGCTCCTTCAATTCGTCGGCCAGGGCCGGGGTCGCGTCGATCCCGAGCTTGACGGTGACGAACGCGGCCGGCACCTCGCCCTTGACGTCGTGCCTCTTTCCAATCACCGCCGCCTCCGCCACGGACGGGTGATCGACGAGCGCGCTTTCGACTTCCATGGTGCTGAGACGGTGGCCGGCGACGTTCATCACGTCATCCACGCGGCCGAGGATCCAGATGTAGCCATCCTGATCTCGCTTGGCTCCGTCTCCCGTGAAGTACCTACCGGGGAATCGGCTCCAGTAGACTTGCTGGAAACGCTCTGGGTCGCGGTAGAGCGTACGCAACATCCCGGGCCAGGGTTGCGTCAGCACCAGATAGCCGCCGCCCCCCAGCGGCACGCTATTGCCGTCGTTGTCGACCACGTCAGCGGCGATCCCCGGCAGCGGTCGGGTGGCGGAGCCGGGCTTGGTCGGCGTCAGCCCGGGCAGGGGCGAGATCATGATGTGGCCGGTCTCGGTCTGCCACCAGGTGTCGACGATGGGGCAGCGCTCGGCACCGATCACCCGATGGTACCAGATCCAGGCCTCAGGGTTGATCGGCTCTCCCACGCTTCCAAGCAGGCGCAGATTGCCGAGATCGTGGCCCTGCGGGTGCTGTTCACCCCACTTCATGAAGGCCCGGATGGCCGTGGGCGCCGTGTAAAAGATCGTGACCCCGTACCGGGCGCAGATCGACCAGAAACGGTCCCTGCCGGGGTAATCCGGTGCCCCCTCGTAAATCACCTGGGTGGCACCGTTGGCGAGCGGACCGTAAATGACGTAGCTGTGCCCTGTGATCCAGCCGATGTCCGCCGTGCACCAGAAGATGTCTTCCGGCTTCAGATCGAAGACCCATCTGGTCGTGCAGTAGGCCCCAAGGAGGTATCCGGCGGTGGAGTGAGCGATACCCTTCGGCTTGCCCGTGCTCCCGCTGGTGTAGAGGATGAAGAGCAGGTCCTCTGCCTCCATCGGTTCCGCCGGGCATTCTGCGGAGGCGCTCTCCATCAGGTCGTTCCACCAATGGTCCCGACCCGGGTGCATGTGCGCGGGCGCTAGCTGGGCGCCGACCCGCTCCACCACCACGACGCTGTGAATCGTGGGGCACCGCTCCAGGGCTTCGTCCACCGCTGCCTTGAGCTGAACGATTCCCCCGCGTCGGAAACCGCCGTCGGCAGTCACGAGGACGGATGACTCCGAGTCGTTGATTCGGTCCACGAGGCTGTCCGCGCTAAAGCCGCCGAAGACGACGCTATGCGGCGCTCCGAGCCGGGCGCAGGCAAGACACGCAATCACCAACTCCGGGACCAGCGGCAGGTAGATCGTAACTCGGTGGCCCCGGCAGACGCCCAGGCCCTTGAGCACATTCGCGAAGCGGCAAACCTCTCGCCAGAGTTGGCGGTATGTCAGCGTGCGCGTGTCGCCTGGCTCGCCCTCCCAGTGGATGGCGACCTTGTTCTGGGTGGGGGTCCCGATGAACCGATCCAGGCAGTTGTAGGAGGCGTTCAGGGTGCCGCCGGAAAACCAGCGCGCATTGGGGGCTTCCCATTCCAGGACCCTGTCCCACCGGCGGAACCAGTGAAGCTCCTCCGCCATCCCCGCCCAGAATGACTGCGGATCCGCAGCGGCCGACGCGTAGATCTCCCCGTCATCCAGCGTAGCCTGGGCCGTAAACTCGGGCGATGGGGGAAACACCCGGCCCTCCACAAGCAGCGCCTCGATCGCCTGGTCCTTCGACATCGTCCACCACTCCCCGGGCGCCCGGCCCGCGGCCCGCGGGCTGAGCCCCGCACGGATCCAATCCGCCGTCTCTATTAAACAGAGGCAGCCCCGTGGCCTGCACGGGCAACTGGCGGAGTCGCTGCGGGTCCGACTCCGCGTTGGGGTTTGACAGGCGGGACCGCTCTCTGGTCCCGATGATCGATCGTGGCGGTGAAGAACGGCGGGAGGGCTGCCACCATCCCACGTGGAGGCCTGACGCCATGCTCTTCCTGGTGGTCGGCGGCGTGACCGCCTGTTTCTGGCTGCTGTTCTACCCTCCGGATCACCTCTCCGGCCGCGCCCGTGCGGGGCTGCTGGTTTCGGCGATGATCGCGACGGCCGTGTGCACCTGGAGCATGGTCGCGACGATGAACGCCATGGAAGGTGCCCGGCAGCGGGCCCTGGAGCAGGTGCGAGCTGATCGGGCCCTGAAGCGGCGCTACCTGGAGCAGTTCCGCCAGGAGTAGCCGGTAGCCCAGAGCCGCAATTCGGCAACCAGGCCGACTGCGCCCTCCCCCGTCGGGCCTTACAGTGCTTGATCTCGAGCGGACTCGGAAAAGGTTCCGTTGGCCTGAGACGACGGCCGGGGCGCCGGCTACCGCCTGACCCGGAGTGGGGATGCGGCCGGCCGGGGTGTCAGCTTGAGGCCAAAGCTGGGGGGCCTCTGGAGACAGCGCGCAGAACCATCAAGGACGCCGTAGCAGTTCCCCTCCGGATGCCGAGCGCTCCCGGGGGCGAGGGCCGCGTCGCCCAGCACCCCGAGTCGGGCCGCGTTGGCGTCGAAGACGGTGACAACAAAGGCCGGGTCGGGAATCCTGGCGACCGCGAGGCCGGGCAACCGCTTGTTGAATGCGTAGCCGGGCGGTGCCATGGCGGCGGGGCAGACCCACACATCCGCTCGTCGCGTGTACACCTGTGGAGCAGATCGCCAGCGGGTTGCCGGCGGCAGCGCTCCATCCCAGTCGGCCACGTACATCTGGAGCGCCGACCCGATCTGGCGCAGATTCGAGATGCAAGCGGTCTGTCGGGCTTCCGCACGGAGGACAGCGGTCTGGGCGGGAGTCAGTCCTTTCGGCTGCGCCGCCACCCAGAGCGCCGGCCCCAGGATCAGGCCAGCGCCGATGACGCTCCAGCAACACCATTCCGGGGCAGACCGGAAAACCTCTCGCATCGTCCACGGTCGTCTCATTCCGGCCCCTTCACTTCCAGCACCGGCCATGCCAATTTCCCCTCCCGTTCTCCGCGAAGGGTAATGGTGAACGCCGCGCCCAGGCTCCTCGGCTCAAGCAGCGAGACCGACAGATGAAGGCCGTCCACGACATTCCCCACGCCAAGCCTGGCCCGATAGGCATAGCGATCGGTGCCGATCGCGGTCCCCCTACTCACACAGAAGGCCTTCTCTGCGGGGGTCAGGGAACCCCACGTCAACTCGCCCGAGGCCAGACGTCCCCGTGAAGCGAGACTCAACCCCTCGGCGAACCCAACGGTCTCGCGCCAGCACCAGTACTGGTGAAATCCCTGGCCGATCGACTCGATCTGGGCCGGACGGAGGCGACAAAGCTGGTCGATCGTCGCTCGATCGAGCCGGCCCGACAGGCTGGCCTGGCGAAGCCGGTCGAGCAATCCAATGCTGAGCGCCCGTTCCTCCAGCCAGATATGGTCTCGAGCCCGAAGGGAGAGCGACTCGTCGCGCAGTTCCCACTCGCCCCATGCCGGCTGTTCCGGTCCTGCGGTCAACGATCGGATCACGTCCATGAGCCGATTCTGCGACCCCGTGGTGGGGAAAGAACGCGGCCAGAGTCGGTCGCCGGCGCCCGGAATCCACTCGGCGTAGATCGCTACCCGATACTCCTTGGAGATCCGGCGCAGACCCGCCGCGATCTCCTGTCGGCGGGCGACGGCACGTTGGGGACGCTGCGGCTCGGGGGGGGTGGCCATGGGCTGCGCCGGCTGCACCGGCAGCCGGGTCAGTAGTTGCATCTGCGCATCCGCCGCGCCAGCGAGCGTCGGTTCCGCCTGTTGAGGGGCCTCTTCCGCCAGAACGGTCTGCGCGGAACCGGACCACGGGAGAGTCACTCCGAGCAAGGTACGCACCTTTTCGATGGTGCTCACTCCAACGCAGGCCCGCATCGATGCCACCGTAGCACCGTCTGGAGTTGCGAGTCGGTCTCGAAGGTGGGGCGCCTCGCGGCGCAACTCCTGCTGGGTCGCCCGAGCAACGGCCAGGAGTTCATCGAAACAGGGGGCCGCGGAGGCCGGCAGGTCACTGCGAGGCCCGGCCGGCGGCAGCATCACGACGCGCTCCTGCTGCACCCGCAGCCAGACGGACTCATCCAATAGTCGGCCCAATCCCAGGAGGGGCCGGTGCCACGGGTTAGGGGACGGCGCTTCGTCGGGCTCAGCCGCAGCCAACCCCGCTTCGGCCCGTCGTACGCTTCGGCGGATCAATTCCGACCGCTGGTTTTCTCTGGCCGTGGCGACGTCCCGGCGAGCGCTCAACCGAAGGGTCAGTCGATCATCACGAGCCGGCACCACCTGCCATTCACCCCCGCGGAGCCGTGCGAGCGACCGGAGGACTTCATACAAGGGGCGATTGGAGGCCCTCGCAAAGATCCAGATGCCGGCCTCGGAGTCCACCGACGACAGCTTGATGCCGGAGGCGCCCGACAGCGCCTCCAGGAGGTCGCGCATCGGAACCCCTGGAGCGTCGACATCCACGCGCATCGAGCACGCGGCCTCAACCCCCGGAGCCAACGGGTCCACCTCGGTCAGCCCCGTCGATGTACTGCCGGAGGATGCGGTCACCAGCACCAGAATCAGGAGGGCCAACATCCCGCCACGGGGGCGCGTCCCGTGCATCATCGTCGGGACTCCACCTCGTCGCCTTCGGCCCAAAGCTGGGGTGACCCCAGCCATCCACCCTTCGGCTTCCGAAGTCGGGCCAACCAGAAAAGCGCTCCCGCTGCCATCGCTATTCCCAACAACCGGAAGTGCCCGGTGAGATCTACTTCTGATCTGGGCGCAGGCGCGCGCCGCACCGATCGCTGCGCGATCTCTCGAAGTTCCTTCACGTCGGGAAACGTCCGGCCGACCCGCATCGTATAGCTCTGCTGGCTTCCATCCAGGCGCCCATCGGACACGAAGATCTCGCCCGAAAAGGTGGGCAGGAACTCGCTGTCCCACGCTCCCGGTTCCCACTTTTCTACCCGGATATGCCATCGGCGAAGCGGCGACCCCGGCAGACCCTTCGTTACGCGGAGGCTCACGGGCGCGAAGCCAAACTTTGGATGGACTCTCCAGGTGAACACAGCGTGTTCTCGCCGCTTTCCGGCGACCACCACGGACAGTTCGGAGACCAGCCCCGGGGCGGAGGGCTGCCGTTTAACCACCAGTTCACCGGTCGGGTAGTAGCGCTGCCCGGCGAGCTCGAAGCGAGAGGTGGATCCGGGATCGCCACCCAGCATCAACACCGGGCTCTGGCCGGTGGGATGTCCGGCAAGTTCCGCGAGGGTCGTGGCCCCGGTCAATAGTCCTTCCGCGAGACTGCCGCTGACGGCGGAGTTGCCCGGCTGAACGGACGCACTCCCGGCTCCGTCACTCCACAAGTAGGTGGCACCGTCACGGAACATGCGGGTCACTCCGCGCGGACGCGGATGGGGCTTCCCGTTGAGCGTGAGCGGTGTCTGCTTCACGAGGTAGGCCTGAGGGGCCCACACGTATGTTCGTCGTTCCGCCTCGGTATAACCGGAGCGGATCTCCTGGAGAATCTGTTCGCGCGGCCCCGAGCGGCTTCCCTGCCCACCCGCGCGGACTTCAGCTCTGCTGGCTCTATCGGATGTCCGACGAGGATCCAGCCCGCCTTCAGGCGGGCTGGTCATCGTGAAGTTCACCACAGCCCGGCCCATCGACGGGATGGCGGGTAGGGAGTCCATCCCCTGGTGGGCGGCGATCTCAGCCCGAGCAGCACCTGCGACCGCGATGAATGTCCCCACCGTCCACAGGAGAAGCAGGCCGCACAGCCGACCCCTCAACATCGATCGCCGGCACAGGAGTTGACGTTGATGTTGTAGGAGCTGTAGGAGTCCGGCACGGCTCCCGGCGGTGGGCAGGGGCACCCCAGCATCGAGTCCTGGCACGTGTAGATGCTGATCGTGTGTGTGTCCGCAATGGTTACATCGTTGCAGTTGCCGAACCACCAAGTCATGTGGCACCCGCCCGGCAATAGGCCGACATCGGTCTTGCACGTTCCCTCGCAGGGCAGGCTGGTGCCACACGGGGTGATGACAACCAATCCCGGAGCGGCCGGTTCGCAACAGAGGAAGATCGCCTGAGCGCTTCGGGCGCTGACGCCAATTGCCACAATTCCAAGGAGAATACTGAGGAGACGACGGATGTTTACTGCGATAGTCATTCGGAGCTTCCTTTCTGAATGAGTTGACTCAGCCGGCGTGATTGGGGGAACTGAGCTGAATCAGGGGGGGTGGGGGCTACCAGCGATCGGAATCGACGAAGCCTGTCAGGGGGACGATCAGGGGACGTGCGAGCAGAGGGGAGGTGTCGAGCCGGACCTGCTTTTGCACGTGGGAGTGCAGGCCGGAGGTGTGCACTTCTACCCCCAAGCGGGCGGCACCGAAGGCCGGGATGCGCGAGGGACCGATCTCCGCCACCGAGCAACCGCAATCCGGCACGGCATCGACGATCACCAACTCGTGCGGGCGTAGGTTGCGGATGAGCACGCTGCGACGGACCACTGTGCCCGCCCGGACGTGTCCGAAATCAATCAGTGGCGGCTCTGCACGCAGCCCGGTCGTCGCAGCCTGAGAGAGCAACGGGGCGCTCATCAGCATGACGAGGGACGCAAGTAAGAGCCCGCCTGCGAGGATGAACTGCGCAGTCAATCGTACGGCTGGAAAGCAACTGAAGGGCAATCGAGGAAACACGGAATTGCGTCTCCACTCGGAACCGGCGATGTGATTGGTTGCTACGGGCGCCGTGAATACGCGGCGTGATAATGACCGACGTTCGGTGCCCTCGGCAGGCCCCCCTCCACAAAATCGTTGGATTAATATTGCGGAATCGTTGCGTGTCGCGAATCCGCGGGATCACGCGCAGAGCGTGGGGACCGCGAGATTTGCCGGCGGGACCTACTTCGCGAGCTGGTCCGGGCGCGTTCCGGGCTTCCAATCCGCCGTCTTCTTCAGGCCGAATGGCGCGGGCCGGAAGTCGGTGATCGGATCAACGTTGGACCGCGCGGGGATGCGTTTCTCCATCCCGAGCGCCCAGTAGACCGCATTGACGAGCAGTCGCCGGGTTCCCTCGAATCCAAAGTCCTGGCTCGCCCCCATCGTCGTCGTGAAAACCCGGGCACTCTTCCCGGAAGCTGTTTTGTAGCTCTTGGTCCAGGCCACGGGCATCATGGGGTTGTTTTTCGGGCCGGCAACCGCCGGCGAGTCGGGTGCCAGGGAGGTGGTCACTTCACCCATCACCACCGGCCGACTGTCCCCCGGCAGAGGTAGGCGGACGCCGTAGACATCGGTCGTTCCGAAGATACTCCCCGGGGCAATTCCGCGGAGAATTGGGTCGGCGGCCTCCGTGGGAACGACCACTCCCCGCGTGCCCTCCACCGCATGGTTGCCGTGGTGGCTAATCCACGTCTCTCCGAGCACAAACCGGCCAAAGCCTCCCTCCGAATCAGGTGCCTTGCTGTTCCAGGTGTACCGGGAATAGGTGGGGCTGCTCAATTTGAAGGCATGGGTAGACGTCCGCATCCCTACGATCGGCCTACCGCTTTCGACATAGTCGACGACCCATTTCATCTGGTCATCGGGGAGATCGCGCCACCGGAGTAGCATGACGACGGCATCTGCGTATCGGAGCTTTTCCAGCCCGGGGATGTTGTTGTTGACGTTGGGGCAGATGGTCCCGTCGGCGGGATCGATCGCGAACAGCACGGTACAATCGAATCCGTGCCTGTGCGCAAGGATGCGCGCAAACTCGGGAAGTGTCTCTTCCGAGCGGTACTCTTCGTCGCCGCTGATCAACACGATCTTCTTGCCCTTGCCCGGTCCCTTGACCCCGGGAATCGTCAACCACGGCTCGTCCGCGCCGGGAGCGGCGGACGCCACGAGCACGGCCAGAAAGGGGAGACAGAGGAGGAGTAAGCGGAGTGTCATTGAGGTTCATCCCTACAGCACGCGGCACCGGCCTTCGAATCTACCCCTCCGGCCGGTCAGTCAGTAATGTTCCCCACGAGGTTGAGGCGAGGGGCGTCGGTTACGCTCGATGCAGCGCGGGACGGTCGCTCTCCACCACGAAGGATGCCCGAGTGACGCACGGTGCACCACGCCGAGTAACGTAGGGCACAGTTCGGTAATCTGCCCGCCACGCGTCCGGGGTGACTTCACACCGGACATAGCCACGTTCGGCGTTATGGAACTTCACGAACGGGTTCTCCGAGAGGAGCGCGGGGAGCGTCGCGGGCGCCGCCGTGCCGTCGCCGCCGCTGGTGATGGAGGTCCCGACGAATTCCACGCCAACTGCGCCGGGCGAGCGCGGATCAAAGTCGGTCACCAGTTCGTTCGCCCAATTGGTGTGGATGTCGCCCGTCAGCACCACAGGATTTCGGACGGCGGAATCTCGCAGATAGCCGAGCAGCCTCCGGCGCTCGAATTCATAGCCGGGCCACTGATCCATGCTCACCCGGACCGGAGCGCCGGGTGCCCGATCGGCCCGCGCGAGCATCACCTGCTGCGCCAGCACATTCCAGGTGCCTGCCGAGCCTGAAAGCCCGGCTTCCAGCCACTCGCGCTGGCGGCGACCCAGCAATGTCCCCTTCGGGTTCAGCAGCGCGGGGCTCGGAGGCTTGTTCCCATCGCCTTCGGGCTGGTCGGTGCGGTATTGCCGCGTGTCGAGGACGAAGAACTCGGCCAGCCGCCCGAAGGGAAGGCGTCGGTAGAGCCGCATCGCCGGGCCATGTGGGCGGTTTTGCCTCCTCAGAGGCATGTGCTCCCAGTAGGCCTGGTAAGCCCGGCTGCGCCGTCGCAAGAAGGCCGCTGGGTCAACATCCAGCTCCTCGCTGATGCCGCCGGCGTAGTTGTTATCGAACTCGTGGTCGTCCCAGGTGAGGATCCACGGCGCACGGGCGTGCATGCCCTGCAGGGCTGGGTCCGTGCGGTATTGCGCATACCGATTGCGGTAGTCGTAGAGGGAATGGAGCTCTGGCCCGATGTGGCTCCGCACGGGGCTGGGGCGCGCCGCACCCTCGTAGATGTAGTCTCCGAGGTGAACCACCAAGTCTAACTGTTCCGCCGCCATGTGCTCGTAGGCGGTAAAGAGGCCCGCTTCCCAGTGCTGGCAACTGGCGAAGGCAAAGCGCAGTCGAGCAGGGCGGGCATCCGGGCGGGGCATGGTTCGCGTGGCCCCGATCGGGCTCGTCTGCCCGCCGGCGTGGAAGCGGTAGAAGTACCATCGGTCCGAACTGAGACCGCGGGGCTCCACGTGCACGGCATGCGCGGACTCTGGGTTGGCGACGGCGGTTCCGGAGAGCCGAACGCGGCGGAATGCCTCGTCGTCGGCCATCTCCCACTGCACGTCGACGGGTTCCTCCGGCATGCCGCCGCCCTCCAACGGCCGGGGAGCAAGCCGCGTCCAGAGCACCATGCTGTCTGGTGCGGGATCACCCGAGGCCACGCCCAGCTTGAAGAGCCCGTCGGGCAACCGGGTGCCGCGGCGAACCAGCGGCACCGCAGCCGCTCCTGCGCCGAACAAGAAGAGGCGGCGGGAGGTCGAAGCCGGCGGCGATGCGACGTGCGAAAATAAGCGTCGGTTCATTGGTTAAGTATTGATCGGGCTCCGGCGGGGGTCCTTCGAGCGGTGGACTAACCACCAACCCGTTAGCGGAGGGTGGCATACTTGCTCGACAACTCTGGGCTCGGCACGTTCCGGCGACACCGCCGGTGAAAGGCACTGGTCACCGGCCGGCATGCGTGAGGTTTTCCATCTGGTCGGCATCGGCGGAGCAGGGATGAGCGGGCTCGCCAGACTGCTGCTCTCCCGGGGAATTACGGTGACGGGATCCGACTCCCGCGAGAGCCCCACCACAGAGGAGTTGAGACGCGAGGGGGCCATCATCGCCGTCGGCCACGACGCCGCCAACGTGGCCGGAGCCACGACCGTCGTCTATACAGCCGCCGTCCAGGACGACAATCCCGAGGTCGCCGCCGCCCGAGCCGCGGGGACCGAGACCATCTCCCGGGCGACGATGCTGGCGCGGGCGATGGCGGGATACCGGGGGATCGCGATCGCCGGCACCCACGGCAAGACGACCACGACCGCTATGGCGGCCGCGGTGCTGCTGCAGGGCGGGTTGGACCCCACGGTGCTGGTCGGCGGGGATTGGGCCCCCATCCACGGCAACGCCTACGCGGGCAAGGGCAGACACTTCCTGACGGAGGCCTGCGAGGCCTTCCAGTCATTCCTGGAACTGACGCCCGACGTGGCCCTCATCACGAACATCGAGGACGACCACCTGGAGTTCTACGGCAGCGGTCAGGCGCTGGATACCGCCTTCATCCAGTTCCTTCGGAACGTTCGACGGGACGGATATGCCGTCGGCGCAGCGGACGACCCTCGCGTCCGGCGGGCATTCGAGCAGGCCGGGTGCCGCCACGTCACGTTCGGATTGAGCCCGGCAGCCGATTATCGCGCCGTCGAGGTTGATCCGCAAGGCCGCACCACCTCGTTCACCCTCCTCGCCTGCGGTACAGCGCTGGGTCGGATCCGGCTGCGGGTCCCCGGAACCCACAACGTCCTGAACGCACTCGGGGCGGCCGCCATTGCTACCGAGGAAGGGATCTCGTTTTCCGACGTGGCCTCCGGGCTGGAGAGCTTCCTCGGAGTCGGTCGCCGCTACGAGACAATCGGCGAGTTCGGCGGGGTCCGCATCGTGGATGACTACGCCCATCACCCGACGGAGATTCGCGTCACGCTGCAGGCTGCTCGGAAGGCCGAGACGGGTAAGCTCATCGTGCTGTTCCAACCCCATCTCTACACCCGGACCGAACTCCTCCTCCAGGAGTTCGCACTTAGCTTTGGAGATGCCGACCATGTTCTCGTGGCGGACGTTTACGCGGCGCGGGAGACGCCTATCCCCGGGGTCGACGGAGCACGCCTGGCGCGAGCGATCCAGGCAGCCAGCCCGGGACTTTGCGTCGAGTTTCACGCCGGATCCGATGAAATCTCACGGAGACTGGCGGAGGTCGCGCGCCCAGGGGACACGGTGCTCACAATGGGCGCCGGCGACGTTCGGCGGTACGGTGAAACGCTGGCCGGTCGGCTGATGGCGGCAGCTGGCTAGAGTAGGGAGAGGCCGGGGATGGCTAGGCTGCGGATAGCGGTGCTGATGGGTGGAAGCTCGGCGGAACGGGCAGTCTCACTTTCCACGGGTCAGCAGGTGCTCGCGGCGCTCGACCCACAGCGGTACGATGCTTTCGCGGTCGATACGGCCTACCTCGCGATGCCGGCCCTGTCGCGGGGACAGGCTCCAGGCCCGCACGGTGGCGGTCGGACAGCTTCGGACGCCCTTCTCGCAGTGCCGGCCCCCCCCACCCCGGTGGGGGACCCACCGCTCATGGGCCGCAACCGACCGGACCTGGCTCTGATTTGCCTGCACGGCCGGCATGGCGAGGACGGTGCCATCCAGGGCATGTTGGAGTTGTTGGGCATCCCCTACACCGGCTCCGGGATTCTGGCCAGCGCCCTCGCGATGGACAAGGTGATGGCGAAGAAGATCCTCGTCACCGAGGGAATCCTCACTCCCGGCTCACTGGACCTTCGAGGACGCGAAGACGCCGAACGTCTGGTCGCACGGGTGGAGGCGGGCGAAGACGGCCTCCCTCTGCCGGTGATCGTCAAGCCGAACAACCAGGGATCTACCATCGGCGTCAGTGTGGTGCGCCGGGTTGACCAGTTGCGCGCCGCGCTGGACACGGCGCTGGCCTATAGCCAGTCGGTGCTGGTCGAGCAGTTCATCGAGGGGGTCGAGGTCACGGCGCCGGTGCTCGGCAACGAATCGCTGGAGTCCCTGCCGATCGTGGAGATCGTGCCGGGCAGTGGGTTTTACGACTACGATGCCAAGTACACTCCTGGAGCGACGGACGAAATCTGCCCGGCGAGATTGCCGGCGGCCCAGGCCGCGGCGATCGCCGACATCGCTTGCCGCTGCCACCGAGCGCTCGGCTGCCGCGGCTTTAGCCGGACGGACATGATCGTTGCCCCAGACGGCGTCTACGTGTTGGAGGTGAACACGATTCCGGGGATGACTCCGACCAGTCTGCTGCCCCGGTCCGCCCTGACGGCCGGAATCAGTTTCCCTGAACTGCTGGACAGGATGATCCAACTGGCGCTGGAAGGCACCCCGATCTCCACGTCGAGCGAACTATCCGGAGACCCTGAGCTTGCCACCCTATCCAACTGCGAGTACTGAACTGGGCTACACTCGCCGAACCACAACAGGCGCCAGGGACAGGCGTCGAAACCGCCGACGTGTAGACATTGCCGGCGGGATTCGCCTCGCCTTCCTGCTGCTGCTAGTGGGAGAGTGCCTGCGGGTTGCCTTTTTCTCCCCGCGGATGAATCTGGTCCGCGTCGATGTGGAGGGCCGGACTCGTTACTCCACGGAGGAGATCGCCCGAAAGGCCGGCATCACCTATGGGCGGAACATCTTCACAGCGAATCTTGGATCCGCCTATGACCGGCTCATGAGCGACCCCGTCTTCGAGTCCGTGGAGCTGAGCCGCAACTTTCCCGACACGCTGCAGATCAGGGTGGCGGAGCGGAGGCCCGCGCTGCGAGTGGTGTGTCGGGGCGAAGCGTATCATGCCGATCAGGGCGGCCGCGTCTTTGAAATCGCCGGACGAGTGCCGGATCCCGATTCCGCGTTGCCGGAGATGTCCCTTGAGTCTGGGACGCCTCCCCTACTAGGCGACCGCATCCCCGAAGAGCTGCTGAGCTGTTTCTGGGAGTGCGTGGACCTGAGTCGAAAGGAGTCGCTCGATCTCGCCCGCGTGCGCGTTGACGCCTCCCAGGACCTATGGTTGAATGTGATTGTCACGTCCGCACGCGCTTCCGAGCCCAGCGTCGGGCTCGAGGCACCCCGCACGCGTACACTGCCGGTCAAACTCGGGCGGTGGACCGACCTGCCCGACAAGTTCCGCGACGTTCGTCTCTCTCTGTCTGGCCCAGCGGCCATTTCCGAAGCAAGCTACCTGAACGTGATGTGCCCCGGAAGTCCCGCCTACATGTCTGCTGCGACGGCTCAATGAGCGCCGGGACGGCCGCCGCTGGGCTCGAATCCGTCACCACGGATGAGCCGGTTGAGGTCGTCGGCGAGGCACTCGCCGCACCGGTGGCGGAGCGCCTTCCCGCTGGCGAGCGCGGCTGGGTCTGGCAGGTCTCCGCCCTCAGCATCGTGCTGGGCATCATGCTGGCGCTCGCCGTGGCGACTACGGGCCGCGTGCGTTCGGCCAAGCTACCCGCCAACCCGCTCGGCATCACCGGGGCGGTCCTGAACGGCTACCGTGAACAGATCAACCGGCTGCTGGAGGACAACAAAGCCCTGCGCAACGATGTGCGTCGATACGAAGATGACGCCGGCAAGGTGAGTCAGTTGACCGCTCGACTCAAGGAGGAGTTGGAGGAAGCCCGGTACCTGGCCGGGACGACGCCCGTGAAGGGGCCGGGGCTTCGGCTCATCCTGCGAGACAGCCCCCAGAAACCGATCCCCAACCTCACCCCGGAGCAGGTGGAGAGCTATCTCGTCCACGACGCGGATATCTACGGGATCCTGAACGAGTTGCGCGCGGCCGGGGCAGAGGCCTTCGCCATCCACGGCACGGACGCCCGCAGCATGCAACGTGTGGTGGCAACCACCGCCATCCGATGCGCGGGACCGACAGCCCAGGTCAACGGAGTCCCGCTGGCATCCCCCTACACCATTCTCGCCATCGGCAGTCCCCAGGCGTTGCGCTCCGCGCTGGAAATGCGCGGTGGCTACATCGACATGCGGGTTCTGAAGGTGCTCGACATGATACAGATCGAGGAGGCAACCGAGCTTGTCCTTCCCGCGTATTCGGCCGACGGTAGCCGGAAGTACTCCCGGCCAGCGACTACGAACCCATAGAGTATGGATCCCCCTCCTCGCATTCGCGGCGAGCTTCCTGCTCACGTTCAGTTTCCTCGGCAATTGGGTTCCGGTCGACTGGGCTAGCTATCTCTCCCTGGCCGTGCTGGCAGGGTTGGACTCCGTGCTGGGTGGAATCCGGGCGGGAGTGGAACGCCGATTCCGCAGCGACGTTTTTCTCAGCGGATTCCTGGTCAACATGGTGCTCGCCGTCCTGCTCGTCGTGCTGGGCGAGCTGATCGGCGTTGACGGGATGTATGTGGCTGCGGTGGTCACTCTGGGTGGCCGCATGTTCTTAAACCTCTCGGTGATCCGGCGTCACTGGCTCGAAAGACATCCTGGACGTGGCGAAAAGTGAGCTAGTCGTAGCCCTGGACATCGGCACCACCAAAGTCTGCACCCTCGTCGCGGAGGTCTCCGGCGAGGATCAGATCGACCTCCTCGGTGTGGGTATGGCTCCCTCGACCGGGATGCGAAAGGGCGTGGTCGTCGACATTGCCGCGACAGCGGCCGCCATTCGTGACTCGGTCGAGATGGCAGAACGGACGGCGGGGGTGCACATCGCCACGGTGTACGTGGGGATCACCGGTGAGCACATCCAGTCCTTCAACAGCCGGGGCGGGGTGGATGTAGCGGACGAAGTCACCGATGAGCACGTCCAGCAGGCACGAATCGCGGCCCGTCGGGTGCTGCCCGAAGATCGGGAAGTCCTCCATACCATCCCCCGGCAGTACATCGTGGATGGGCAAGAGGGCGTGCGGCATCCGACAGGGATGTCTGCCCGGCGGCTGGAGGTGGAGACCCACGTCGTCACCGCCGCGACCAGCTTCGTGGAAAACGTGCTCAAGTGTGCCCGCCGTGCCAGGGTGCAGATAGAGGAGATCGTCGTCGAGCCATACGCCACCGGCCTCGCGGTGTTGACGGATGCGGAACGACAGCTCGGCGTCGTCCTGGCCGATATCGGCGGCGGCACCACCGATGTCGCCTTGTGGGTGGATGGCGTCATCACCCACACCACGGTCATTCCCGTCGGGGGGATGCACGTCACGAATGATCTGGCGATCGCATTTCGACTGACTCCCAGCCAGGCAGAGCGCATGAAGGTCCATCACGCCAGCGCGTCCGTCACCTCGGTGGATACTCGCGAGTACATCGAACTACAGATGATCGGAGAGCAGGAGCCGCGGGAGCTCCCCCGTAGGTTGTTCGCGGAAATCGTCGAGCCCAGAATGACGGAGCTGTTCTCCGTGCTGGCGGAGCATCTCCGCAGGGCGGCGTCGGAGGGCGTTCACGTTTCGTCGTGCGTGCTCAGCGGTGGAGGCAGTCAGCTCGCGGGCGTGACGGAACTGGCATCACATGTGTTGGAATTGCCGGTGCGGGTGGGTTGTCCCAGGGACGTCATCGACCCCCGGGGCCAGGTCGCGTCACCCGTCTATGCCACCGGGGTAGGTCTCCTGAGCTTCGCAGCTCGAAAGTTGGCGGGAAGACGGCGGGCGAGGGAGCCTCGGTCACTGGCGGCGGCAGCGGTCACCCTGGTCGTTGGATGGCTTCGGCACCTGGGCTTTCCACCCCCGGCGGGGCGGAGCGGGCCCCTCGCTCGGGCGAGGCGGACGACCGATCGGAATCCCGCGGGAAAGAAATCAGGGCAACCTGCCCTGGATCAACCGAAAATGTAACCTCGGGAGGTCACCTCCCACGCTTTCCTGGCCGTACCGCAGCGGGCGACTGCACTGCGGATGACGCTTCGCCCTTCCCGGAGTTCCTAATGGCACCATCACGACCCTCTCACTATGCCAACCTCAAGGTCGTCGGGGTAGGCGGCGGCGGCAGCAACGCCGTCAACCGCATGATCGAAACCGGGGTCACAGGCGTTGAGTTCATCACGCTGAACACGGACATCCAGGCCCTCGACATCTCCCTTGCCCCTGTTCGACTGCAAATCGGAGAGGCCCTCACGAAAGGGCTAGGCGCGGGCGGCAATCCCGAACTCGGTCGCAACGCCGCCGAAGAGAGCCGGCAGGACCTTAAGAAGATCCTCGAAGGCGCAGACATGGTCTTCATCACCGCCGGCATGGGCGGCGGCACCGGTACCGGCGCCGCGCCGGTGGTGGCCGACATTGCCCGCGACATCGGTGCCCTGACCGTCGGTGTCGTCACGAAGCCGTTCGGGTTCGAGGGCCCACGGCGGCAGCGGTTGGCAGAGGAAGGCATCGCCGGCCTGAAGACCCGCGTCGACACCAGCATCGTCATCCCCAACGACCGACTTCTGAGCGTGGCGGAACGGCGGGCGAAACTCGTGGAAGCGTTCCGGATGGCGGATGACATCCTCCGGCAGGGCGTGCAGGGTGTCTCGGACATCATCACCATTCCAGGTCTGATCAACGTGGACTTCGCCGACGTTAAGGCGATCATGCAGAATGCAGGCACGGCCATCATGGGGATCGGCATGGCCTCCGGCGACAACCGTGCCGTCGAGGCCGCAGAAGCCGCCATCGCCAGCCCCCTACTGGAGTCCAGCATTGAGGGAGCCCGCGGCGTGCTGCTGAACGTCAGCGCGAGCGGTGATCTCACCCTCGATGAGTTGTACGAGGCCGCTAACGTGGTCTCCCGAGCGACCGACACCGAAGACGCCTTCATCATCACCGGATGCGTCATCGACGATTCGCTCGGCGACGAAGTGCGGGTGACGGTGCTTGCCACCGGATTCCAGGGCCAGGGCGGGCCTGGCGCCCTCTTTCAGGCGGAGCAGCAGGTGACCCATCGCCCCATCCGCTCGAACTCCGGATCCTCGCCCTCCGCCACCATCGGCGGGGCGGGCTCCGCTGGCGGTACCGATTTCGACATGCCGCCGTTCCTGCGCAAGCGTTAGCAACAGGGGACGCAGTCTGGACGTCTGAGGGATCGGAGGCCGTAACCGCCTCCGGTCGCTTCTGCTTGCTTGCCTATGCCACTCCATCGGTTCGTTCGACCCCGAGCGGGGCTGACCGTCGCCCTTGCCGTCCTCGCCGTCGTCTCTGCCGGTTATGCCGCCGAGCCCGGACCCGACCCGCGTCCGGAAGTGGAGAACGCCATCGTCCTGGTTCGCAGCCTTAACTCACTCCGGGCGGCTCGCGGAAGTGGTTGCATCATCGGTGATGGCGGGTGGGTGGTGACCGCCTCCCACGTCGTTTCGGCCCAGCTAACCCGGGGTAAGCCGGTCTTCGATAGCCTGGTGCTCGTCTACCCCGCGTGGACCGGTCGCCCGATGGAAGCCCGGGTGGTCGCGGCTGACCCCGTGGCGGACATCGCCCTGCTGCGTTTGCCGGTGACCGGATTGCCGACGATTCCGATCGAGGGATTCCCCATCCGTGATCCCGAACCGGCGCTCGCGGCCCTCAAGGAGCGTCCGCTCCGCCTGTACGGCTTCCCACTCACCTACGGCAACGAGACCGTCGCCTCACTGGCGCGACCGGAGCACAACGACGGACGACTCCGGGAGATCGCCCGCCGTGGCGAGACCAACTTGTGCGTGCTCTCCCACTGCCCCGACGCCCAACCGGGTTGGAGCGGCGGGCCGATCGTCGCCCTCGATCGAGGCACCCTGGTCGCTATCTTTCACTCCCTCTACCGACCCACCACTGCCGAGAAGGTGCTGTATCCGGCTGGAAGCCTGAGCGCCTACCTTGGCGACCTGCTCACTCGCGCACAGGCAGGCTCCCCCGAAGGGTTCGCGCGACCTCAATCGCCACCCGGTCCCCGCCCGCCCGGAGCGGCGGAGAGGCTGGCACGGGAGATGCGCTCGCTCTCGGCGGGTGCCTCAGGCGCGTGGGGGAAAGCCGCGGACGAACAGAGGGAGTTGGTGCGGCTGGATGCCGAAGATATCCACGCCCGAATCGAACTGGGTCGGTGCCTGATCATGGCCCGGAAACCTGCCGAGGCGATCCGAGAACTGCGAGAAGCCGCCCGTCGGGCACCAAAGAGCATGCTGGCTCAGCTCTATCTTGGTCAGGCCTGCTATCTGGACTACGATGCAGACGCCGCGATCGACGCCCTGCGGACCGCCATCACTCTCGGGCCCGAACAGATGGAGCCGCGGCTTGTGCTTGCCGAAGTCCTGGAGGCTTCCGAAAAAAGGCCCCAGGCGGAAGAGGTCTTGCGCGAGGCGGCACGCATCAACCCCGATCACCCGGGTGTGCAGAGCCGTCTGGGAAGTCTTCTGGTTAAATCAGCCCGGCCGTCCGACGGGTTCACCCTGATGAAGGCGGCCGCGGAAGCAGCGAGCACTGACTCCAGCCTTGTCGCGATTCCCCTCGCCTACGCCAGGGCGCTCGACGTGGCGCGAAAGACGAAAGATGCCGACGGTGCCTACCGTCAGGCCGTCCGGTGCGACCCGGACGATGGCCAGACGCGGTACTACTTCGCCGTCTTCCTGCTCCGGCAGAACAAGGTCGAGGAGGCGCAACTGCAGGTTAACCTGGCGACCCGTTCGGCAACCCTGTCCGACAGCCTGCTGCAGGCGTTTCGAGACCTTCAACTGCGGATCAACGAGCGCGGGACAACCGGCACGGATCGCGAGCGCAAGCCTTGAGCGAGGAGGGTGCCCCCCTGCTTGTGGGCGTCGACACCGGTGGGACCTTTACCGATATCGTGGTGTGGGACGGTCGCCGACTCCGGGTGCACAAGACGCCCTCGACACCTGCGGATCCCTCGCGCGCTATCCTCAAGGGATTGTCCGAGGTGGGAATCACCCCTGGCGCGACGATCATCCACGGCTCGACCGTAGCCACCAACGCCCTGCTCGAACGTCGAGGTGCCCGCACCGCGTTCCTTGCCACGGCCGGCTTCCGAGACATCCTGGAGCTGGGACGTCAAACCCGCCTTGACCTGTACTCCCTGGAGCCACGGAAGCACCGTCCTCTCGTACCCCGCGAGCTCTGCTTCGACATCCCCGAGCGAATCACGGCGGATGGTCGGGTCCTCACGGCCCTGGACGAAGACGCGGTCCGGCTGGCGGTGGAGGCCGCTCTAGCCAGCGGCGCGGAGGCCGTCGCGATCACCTTCCTCTTCAGCTTCTTGCGACCGGCTCACGAACGGCAGGCTGCCCGCCTGGCGCGCCGTCTCGGCTTGCCGGCCACCGCAAGTCATGAAATCGTCCCCGAGTACCGCGAGTACGAGCGGGCGTCCACCACCGCGGCCAACGCCTATGTGAACCCCATCATGGCGCGTTACCTCATCCGTCTCCGCCGGCGCCTCGCGAGCTGCCGGCCAGCGTCCGTGCGCGTCATGCAGTCGAACGGCGGACTGCTCTCGGTGGGCCGGGCCTCCCGCGAGGCCGTGCGCACACTCCTCTCCGGGCCTGCCGGGGGCGTCATCGGAGCCTGGCGGCTGGGCGAAATCGCCGGACACGCGCGGCTGCTGACCTTCGACATGGGCGGCACCTCGACCGACGTGGCGATGATCGACGGGGTGCCAGAAGTCTCCCCGGAAGGAGGGCTCGTCGATGCCCTGCCGATCCGCGTCCCCATGCTCGGCATCCACACGATCGGTGCGGGGGGAGGTTCCATCGTCTGGCTGGACAACGGGGGCGGACTGCGGGTCGGTCCCAGCAGCGCCGGAGCGGATCCGGGGCCCGCGGCCTACGGGGGCGACGGACCGCCGACCGTGACCGACGCCAACGTGCTGCTCGATCGACTCCCGCGCGGCGAGGCACTCTCAGGGTGCCGGGCCCTCGATAGGGAGGCCGCCCGCAGAGCGTTGACGACGGTCGCCGCTCGGCTCCGGTTGTCGGCGGAGGAACTGGCCCTGGGCGTGATCCGGCTCGTGAACACCCAGATGGGGGGCGCGCTTCGTCGCGTCTCAGTGGATCGCGGTGCGGACCCTCGGGACTTCACCCTGGTCGCATTTGGGGGGGGCGGACCCGTCCATGCCTGCGAACTCGCGGCGGAAGCCGGCGTGCGTCGGGTCCTTGTCCCCGGGTCGCCGGGCACGCTGTCCGCGTTGGGCATGCTTCTTGCCGAGCCGAGAGTGGAGCGGTCGATCACTGTGATGCGAGCGTGCGACCGGCGTCTGCCCCAGCTCTCGAGGCGACTCTCACTGCTTGAGGAACGCGCCGGCGCTCTCCTCGCTTCCGAGGGGACTCCCCCCGCACAGATCCGCTTCGAGCGCTGGGCGGACATGCGCTATGCCGGTCAGAGCTACGAACTCCTTGTCCCACTCCCCCGCCTCGATCACGTCGAGCTAGCGGAGCGCTTCCACGCTGCTCATCTGCGGCGCTACGGTCACTGCGATCGCGGCGCGCGATGCGTGGTGGTGAATCTGCGCGTGCGCGCGGCGGGGCCTCCTCCACTGGCCGCCTCCGCGTGCATCGCTCCCCCCGATGGTGACCCCGCCCCGGCGTCCTGTCAGTCGGTCGTGGTCGACACCGGTCGAGTCACGGCGCAGGTGATTCGCCGCTCAATGCTGCGGCCCGGGGACGTTCTCTCTGGCCCGACGATGATTACCCAACCCGACACCACCACCTGGATCCCCCCGGGTTGGAACGGCTCCGTCGACGGATGGTACAATATTCTGCTTGTCCCGGCGGCTGCTTGAGCCTGCTGGACTCGGTGGCCGAACGTCCGGCGCTGTGACTGTCCCGCCCGTTATGCAGGAACCAACACCCGCCCCGACAATCGCCGACGAGGTGCCCATCGACGAGGGCGCCTCCGCATTGCGGCACCGAGCCGCTCGGCCCCCGCTGCTGACTATCGGGATCGCCGTGTTTCTGCTCCTGACGTCGCTAGCACAGTGGCTGCTTGCGGGCGGGCGGTCCGAAGGCGGCGCCATCGGCAACCTATTCGCCGATTGGGCGCTCGGTGCAAAGCTGCCGTCCCTGGTCGCGCACGGAGAGTATTGGCGGCTGATCACCGCCAGCTTCCTGCACGGATCCTGGATCCACCTGATCTTGAATTTGTTGGCGCTCGGGATCTTCGGACGAGCCGTGGAAATGTGGTTCGGACGAGCGCGGGCCTTTGTCATCTTCGTCTTTTCGTGCGTGAGCGGCGCCGTGGTCAGCTACTTGCTGACCCCTTCCCCCAGCCTGGGGGCGTCCACCGGGATCATGGGTTTGCTGGGGGCGCTGGCGGTGCACCACTTCCGCAACCGCCACCGGCTACCTGATCAAGCGCGGCAGGCCTATCCGATGATCCTGCTGGTGCTGTACCTGCAGTTGCTCGTTGACCAGTTGGGATCCGGGTTCAATATTCGCGTCGACAGCCGGGGGCACATCGGCGGAATGATTGGGGGGATGATTCTCGCCGCCCTACTGGAAGGCGAACCCCTGGACGGTCGGGATCGGGAGAGAGAGTGGCTGCCGTTGCCGACCGCCCTGACCACCGCGATCGTACTGCTTGCTTATGGCTTCGGCGGCCTCATTGCGTCACTTCCCGGCCAGGTTGGGCTGTTACGGGCGGCTTCCGCCGTCGATCTGTCCACCCGCGTGGCGTACCTGCGGGATGTCGCGGACCGCTATCCCCACTTCGCCGAGTTGAACGCACAGGTCGCCGGCCTGCTTCAGCAGGTCAACCGCCCCGAGGAGGCGCAGGAGTACTTTCGACGGGCGTCGGGCGATGCCCGCATGGGGCGGTTCAGCGCGACCGAGCGCGAGGGCATCGCGCTTGCCGCCTGGGAACGCGCCCAAATCGCTCTCCGGCGCAAGAACTACGACGTGGCGCTGCCCGGCTTTCTTCAGGCGGCAGAGCTGACCTCCAACGACGAACTCCGCGCGCAGGCCTACAACAGTTACGCGTGGGTGCTGGTCGACGAACTGAAACGAGACTACGACAGGGCAGAGTTGTATGCCCAGAAGGCGCTGCAGTTAGCCCCAACCAACCCGATGATCATCGATACGCTTGCCTGGGTCTGGTGCGCGCAGGGCCGCTGCCGGGAGGCGGAAGAGCGGCAGAAAGTCGCGATCCAATTGCTGGAGCAACGGCGCGGACCGCTGGACCAGTTCCTTAACTCGCGGGACTCCCCGGACCACCAGCTCGCCGAGTACTACTACCATCTCGGCGTGATGCAGGAGAAGCAGCACAAGACAGTGGAGGCGCGGACGACGTTCGGCAAGGCCCTGCTGCTTCGACGCCCTTTCCCCGAAGTAGAGGAGGGTCTGCGGCGGCTGTCGCGCCCGGTGAAGGGCGCACCGGTGACGCCTGAGGCTGAGGTTGAGCAGGACCCCGCGGTCCGACGCGGGATCCTGTAGCATCAGTGGCTCGGCCGGGCGCCCCGGGCGGTTGCGCGTCGGTCAGGCGAGGTTGGGAAGTGTCTCGACGGACCCGCCCTCGATGGAGCGGATCGCCGCCTCGATGATTTCTTGCACCGCCAGGCCGTCCTCGCCACTCGCTTCGATCTGATCACCCGGAACGCCCTGACTGACCTGCTCCAGGAACCGGTGGATCCGATGCTTGAACGTCTCCCCGAATCCCGTGACTCCGCCCATGATGCTGTTCCGCACTACGAGCAACTCGTCGCCCCGGCGGGGGTAAAACGTGAGCTCGACAAAACAGTTGTCAAGCACGAATCGGCCCTCAGTCCCCATCACCTCGCACCGCTCCAGGTTATGGCGTGGGGCAGCATCGTAACTCCCCGTCAGGTGCCCGACGACGCCGTTGGCGAACTCGAGATTGACCTGGACATTGCTCCAGCACACCCGGGAGGAGCCGTCCGGCTTCGGTGCCCGGTTCCCGAAGGCATGGACACGCCGGACCGGACCACAGAAAAACCGCATGATGTCGAGCGAGTGGGGATGGAGTGCCCGCAGGTGGAACCAGGGCGAGGTCTCGTTCGGGTTGTCGATCCACATCGTCATGTTGATCAGCAGCGGGTTTCCGAGCTTCCCCTCATCCAACCACTTGCGGGCGCGGGCAGCGGGTGGCACGAAACGGTGGTTGAGGTTGATGCCGAAGTAAAGGCCCCGTTCCCTGGCGGCCGCCACCATCTCGCGCGCGTGCTCGATGTTGTTTGAGATCGGCTTCTCACAGAGCACATGCTTGCCTGCGGCGAGGCAGGCCATCACTGGCTCGTAGTGCCAGCTTCCGTTCTCAAACCCGCCGGTGGCGACGCTGACCAGATCGAGTTCGGCCGCACCCAGCATCTGATCGACCGTGTGAAAACCGGGCACCCCCCAACGAGTGGCCGCTTCTCCTACGCGGGCCGCATCGATATCGCACACAGCCACCAGTTCCGAGTGAGGATCTGATTTGTACACCTCGGCATGCTGATTCCCGATTCCCCGCATCCCGACCACACCAACCCGCAGCTTCCCCGCGCTCATCCTCAAACTCCCCTGACCGGTCGCCCGAGCCCCTCGACATCGGGGGCGGCGTCGGGGCTATCGTTCAGTCGTGGGATCGCATCATCCCTTCCTCAACTACGGCGGCGGCCGCTGAATGCCGACTATGTTGGGAAATCTGTGAGCCGACCACCAAGAACATGCCATCCAGCGCTCCACACATCCACAGGATCAAAGCCTCGGGCACTCCCGGCTCGCGGGGGGCCGGCCTTCCACCCATCCTCGTCGGGGCCGATCTGCGCGATCAGGACCTGCGGGGGGCCGACCTGAGCTGCGCCGACCTCACTGGCGCGGACCTGCGCGGCGCGAATCTGACCGGTGCCGATCTCACCCTCGCGACCCTCTGCCTGGCGGACCTGCGCGGCGCGACCCTGCGCTACGCGGATCTCAGCGGCGCGGATCTGTGGGGCGCGGATCTTCGCACAGCAGACCTGACCGATGCGCGCCTCCTGGGGGCGGACCTGGACGGCTGTCGGACGCGCGGCGCGGTGCTGGCGGACGCGTTTGTCGACGCCGAGACCCGGCTGCCGGAAGCCTTCCAGACGAAGCCCGGGATCCGCCGAGCCGCCTGATCTCGAAACCCGCGCGGTGGGGTACCGGTCAAGCGGCCAGCGAGGTTCTCGTCAGAACTCCGTGTACTGGAGTTGCTCGCATGCGTTTCCCCACATCAGCACGAGAATGAACCCGGCCAGCACCCCGATCAACACCGCCACCGGTGCGGATGACAGCAGCGCCTGGCGCACTCCCGCCTCCGGCGCCGAGAAAGCGGCCGTCACCCAGATCGGCCCCCCGGGGATTGCGACAAGGCCCGCCGTGACGCCGTAGGCCCAGAACTTTGCCACTCCACCTCTCGTGTGGATGGACGATTGGGTAACCCCGACGACGGCGGCCAGGGTGATGGTCACGATCAAGAGCAGGTAGATGGACAGCACCTGATCGAGCGACGCGCCGTGGAAGAGGTAGCAGAGGCCGAAGAGAGGCAGGGAGGGGCTGGTCATCAACATCATCACGGCGATCGCGCCGGTCGCCTTCCCCACAAGGATGGAGGGGGCGCGCAGTGGGCTGGCCACCAGCAACTCGAGTGAGCCGTCTGCGCGCTCCTGCACCAGGGTGTGCGCGGTAATGCCCGGAGTAATCAGGGTCACCAGAGCGACCAACGTCATGCTCAGCCAGAAGAACACCTGGCGTGCGGTGGCGGCGGTCTGCAGCGGGTCGGATAGGTCCCGCGAGGCCAGCAGGAGAGGCACGAACGCGGCCGCGGCGACCGCAACCGACGTGAACATCACGAACTCCGCCGTCTCCGAGCTCCGCAGTCGAGTTCTCAATTCTCGGGTGAGCACCGGGTTGCGGAATCCGGCCCAGTAGAACTCCTCGCCCGGAGCTTCGGATCGAGATCGGCGGCGCGGCTCCAACCAGGATGGCTCCGTTGCGAGCCGACGAATCCCAGCCATCGCCGCCGCATGGATCATCCAACCAGTGAAGAGCAAGACGCCGGAGGAGATCATCACCATCCAGCCGGGCCGGATCGCCACGCCCAGGCTTCGACGGGTGAGCCCTGCCAACCACGAAGGATCGAGGGCACCCAGGACCGACGGCATGGGGGAGACGAGGAAGGCGGCCCGGAGGATGCGACCCGGATGGTCCTCCCAAACACCCCTGAAGCCGCCCTCCACGAATTCGATGCGGATCAGTACCCCGACAATCACCAGCGCAACCACGCCCACGATCACTGAAATCCGGCTCCGGGGCACCAGCCCTACTCCCGCCAGGAAGATCAGCGTGCCCAACGCCGCCCCGAGCCAGGCGTGCACCGGAATCAGCCAGAGGATGTGAAGCCATTCGTAGGACTGACGCCCGGGCAAGGCAGTCAGGTTGACGGCGGCAGCGATGAGGCTAGCCAACAGGGTGGGCGCTGCAACCTGCAGTCCTCCCAGGATCGCAGCAGCGATCAGCGCTGTGTTCGCGCTGCGTTGAGGACTCACGCGGGACAGAATCCAGCTCGTCAGGGCTCCGGCAGACCGTTCCTGATTCCAGAACTGCTGCGCGCGGAGGAAGCCGCCCACGGCCGCCCCGACCGCCGCGACATGAAGCATGATGCCTAGCCAGGAATCAGGTCGGAGTCGCAGCCCGAACATCGCCGCCATCCCCCGCGATTCAGAACCGAGAAGCGGCAGCATGAATACCGGAATCAGGAAGACCACCAGGCTGTAGAGCAACGGGATGCGCACCTGCGTGAGGATGCGGCCGCAGCGCCGCTGCTCCAGGGCGACGAAGGCCTCCTCGGTCCACGCGGCGAGCAGCGCCGTTAGCCGGGCCCTCACGGGTCCAGCCTCACCACAAGGGTGGACGCAGATTGTGTGATGGGTTGACCGGCCACGTCGATGCCGGCACGGTAGCGTGGAGCGAGTGCCACCAGCCACACCCCGGCGGGTTGGGTCGGATCGCCGTCTCCCACCTCTTCCGCAATCAGACGCGCCACGGAGGGGCCAAACCCATCGGACCCCGCACTCAGGAGCGGATCCGGCTTGCGCCCAGGGCCGCCGCGCTTCCACCCCTCGGCATCGACCCGTGCGGTCGCGCCGGCGGCCAGCTTGCCGATCCCCACCCGCCATCCCTGGCAGTAGAGGGCGGCATCATTCAGCTCCAGCGACGTCGTGTTGGAAACCGTGCCTGTGAAGCCGATGCGACCCGATCCCGGCGGGCGCTGGAGCGCCGCCGTGATCGGCCCCCCCAGGTCGACAGGCCGCACGAGGCGTAGCTGGCGGACCGAATAGATCTGCAGGGCCACGTTGAGCCAGCGTGACACGCCGTCCGCCTGTTCTGTCGGCCAGTCCATGTCGTGCACGCCGCTGGGTGTCTCCTCTCTCCTCTCCGCAAAGCTGGGGCTGGAGTCATCCACCCGCAGGTCGAAATCGCGGTTGGTAGGGCTGAAGAGTCCGGTCAACCCGACCTCCACGGCAGCGCTGGCTCCGGCCGTAGTCGAGATGATGTTGACCTGATTCATGACCACCTGGGCGCTGCCCCAGAACTGGCCTGCGGAGAGTGCCACCACGGAGACCGTCACCGCCAGCACTGGAGTGACCGCCCACGCCCGGACGGTGCGCCGGAGCCGCCGCAGGAGCCAGGTATTGAGGCCACCGAAGATGACCACATAGACGACACCAAATCCAGCGATGGCCCAGGGCGGCGGCGCCGGCAGGCGCGGCAGGGTCGTGGCTGCTCGCGCCGCTGCGGGCGAACTCTCCCCGAACGGCGCGACGTACTCTCCCTTGGCCAGAATGACGAGTGCCTGACGCCAGAAGCGAATGTTGCCCGGCCACTCCCTCACCGCGGCCCGAAACGGATCGAAGCCGAGCCAGAGGATCCTCCCCGAGCCAAAGGGCCGCGTCAGCGCCAGGGCACGACCGCCCTCGGCGAGTTGAACTTGACCTCCGGCGGCGACAGGACCAGACACGGTCATCAGCTTGCCGGAGCGCGGAGTCATGGGCACGCCCGCCCAGTCGGCAACCCCGCTCAGCGAAGCTACGGCTCGCAGATCCGTGGGCGTGACGCCACTGAGCCAACGGCCATCCGTGTCACGCCACTCGGCAGGGGATTCACCACAGAGGATTGCCCTGCCGCCCCGGGCGACGAAGAGGCGCATCGCCCGCCGCTGCGCGTCGTCCATCTCCGACCAGGCTCGCCCATTGACAGCGACTGCAGTGCAGGGCCGGAATCCCCCCCACTCGCGAGGCATGTCCACCGGTGTACGGTGAGAGACGAAGACCTTCTTCTCCTGCGCTAGGAACTGCAGCCCGGACCCGTCACCCGTGCAAGAGAGGTAGACCGGCCCCTCGACGAACTCGGGCTTGATCAGATGCCGGAGCATGGGGCGATCGCCGTCGGTGATGAAGAGCTCCGCACACGAGCCATCCTGACTGTCAAGATCGGGCTCGAACTGCGCGAACAGGGTGTAGACCTTGTGGCCTCCCTTTGGCAACTCATACGGCATTCGGGTTACGCGGCCGTTGCGCCCCACCAATTCGAGGCGCCCTCGACGGGGGATCCCGGTGCTGTCCAACGTGACTGTCACCGGTGCGATGAGACCGCGGACCGTGAGGTTGTTCTGCCCCACGGTCACGTTCATGGCGATGGGAGGGGGCGGAGCGCCCGGCTTCGGCTTCGCGGTCGTCGTCGGAATGGGACGGCGGCAGCCCGCGAGGGCTCCCACCAAGAGGAAGCTCGGCAGCAGGAGGGCGAGCCCGGTCCAACGCGGGAAGAGAATGCTCATCGGGAGGGGGTTGACAGTGCGACCGAGAGGGTCAAGACGGCAGGACCTGCGGCTCCACCGGTAATCTAACTACCAAATGCCGTCCGGAGAAACGCCGAAGGGTTCGAGGGATAGAGATAGAGCCATAGAGAGATAGAGGTGCCGTACTCCGGAGGTATACTTACGTCTAGGCCCCGAACCGGTGCCAGGATGCGGTGCACGGCCCCGCACCGCGCCGTGCAATTCATGTTCGACCCGCGCGCTCACATTTCCGGCCCACGGAGCTCCTTGCAGCGGACGAGTGTCCCGGAGGCTCGTCACGACTCGACGCCGCAGAGGGGCATCCTCCGCGCAGGGGTTGCCGGAGCCTGGCTCCCCCACCGACGACTCGACGTGCCCCACATCCCGTTGAGCAGCCTGGATGCCGCGGTCGCCACGTGCACCGCCATGGCACTCCGGGCCCAGGGGCTGACGATCGATCCGGAGGCGCTGAACGACATCCTCCAACGGGTCGGAGAGAGCCCCGCCGGTGGCTGCCGGCTGACCCGGCTCCGCGCCTGGGGCGCCGAGGTCCGGATGCCGGATGCGCTTTCGGACCTGCGCGAGGCGACGGCGGTCGTCAACCGCCGGATGTCGGTTCCCGGCGCGCGGCTGGTCTTCCGCTGGGAAGAGGGCTGGCTCCGTTGGGTGCGTCGGTCCCTGGGCGAAGGCCTACCCGTTCTGGCGTTCACCCAGGCTCAGGTCCTGTACCCCATCTGGCGGGGGCTTCGGCTCCCGCACGCCGTGGTGATCTGTGGTGGCGAAGGCAGACGGGCCTGGATCCAGGATCCGGCCCGAACAGACGGCCCCGTCCGCATCGGCCTCTCCAGATTGATGGATTCGCTCTCACCAGGCCAACCGCTGGCGGCAGTCGTGCAATCGACCGCGTCGCTGGAACAAGCGATGCGGGCGCGGGCAAGGGATGCCTGACCGGTCGCCCGCGGAATCCGGTGCCGGCCCGAGCGGCAGCGAAGAGGCTCTCCGCTCGCTGCAGGAACGGTTCGTACTGCACTGGAGCGAGATGGCCGCCGCATGGGGGATCAACCGGACGATGGGGCAAATCCACGCCCTCCTCTTCGTGAGTGAGCAGCCCCTGACCACCGATGATCTCATCGATCGACTGCGGATTTCCCGGGGGAACGCGAGTATGAATCTCCGCAGCCTGGAAGATTGGGGGCTGATCGAACGGGTGCACTTCACGGGTGATCGGCGCGATTACTTCCGCTCCCTGACCGACGTCTGGGAAATCACTCGCGCCATCGCCCGGGAACGCAAGCGCCGTGAGCTGGATCCGTCCGTGCGGGCTCTCAGTCGGTTCGTAGCCGAGGCGCAATCCCGCCGTCGCGAGTCAGACACTCCGGGGCTAGCCGCGTACGAGGCCCGGCTCTCCGCGATGCTTGCCCTCTTCCGCCTCCTCGATAGTGCCTGGGAACGGCTAGCCCCGCTTGACCGCAGCGGCCTGACCCCCGCGCTCGAGATCGAGATCGAAGGTCTGCCGTGATCCATCCATGCCCACAGCATGCGGGAGCTGAGGCGTTCCCGGGGAATGTCGTTGGTTGAGCTGCGGTTTCGGGATCTGGAGAAGCGCTTCGGTGCCCGCCCTGTCTTCCGCGGGCTTGAAGCCGAGGTGAGCCACGGAGAGACCCTCGTGGTCACGGGGCACAACGGATCCGGCAAATCGACACTCCTGAGCATCCTCGCGGGTCTGGCCGCTCCAGACGGCGGCCTGGTGGAAATCCGGCGGGATGATCGACTCGTAGGGGCCGACGAGAGGCGTCGCTTCCTGAGCCTCGTCGCCCCAGATCTCACCCTCTATCCTGAACTGACGGCCAGCGAGAACCTGGCATTTTTCGCGCAGGTGCGGGGAGTCGCCTGGGCTCTGCGAGACGAGGAGGCCGCCCTCCGGCGCGTCGGACTCAGCGGGCGCGGACACGATCTGGTGGGCGGCTTCTCCTCGGGCATGCGGGTGCGATTGAAGTACGCCGTCGCCCTCCAGACGGAACCCGGCATTCTCTTGCTGGATGAACCAACCGCCATGCTGGACGCGAGAGGGACCGCCATGGTGGAGGAGATCATCGTCGAGCAGCGGGAACGCGGGATCCTGGTTCTGGCCACCAACGATCCGCGCGAGGTTCGTCACGGCGACCTGATGCTGGAACTCGGGTAGCAGGGTGGCGGATCCGGTGACAGGTTCATCGCTGTGGGCCGAGGCGCTGGCAATCCTGCGCAAGGACGTCCGCTCCGAGCTTCGCACGCGGGCGGCGGTGTTCACTGTGCTGCTCTTCGCGGTGGTGACGCTGGTGTTGCTCGCGGTGACGGTACCCTCACTCGCGATCAACAGCTCGGCCGCGGGATCGGGGCTGGCGGGCACCGGCGGCGAGGCTGCCGGGGCACCGCGCATCATCTTCCGGACCAGTCCGCAGACCGCCGCCTTCCTCCTCTCGTCCCTCCTGTGGATCATCCTCTTCTTCAGCGCGATGGCCGGGCTCCCGCGAGTCTTCCTGAAGGAGGAGGAGATGCGGACGGCCCCGGCGCTCCGCCTGTCCGCACGGCCGATGGCGGTGTTCCTGGGCAAGCTTGCCTTCAACATCTTGCTGATGAGCGTGGTGGCGTTCGTCGTCACCCCCCTGTTCCTGGTGCTCCTGACCCCAAGGATCGCCGAACCGGCCTCATTCTTCGCAAATCTGCTCACCGGCCTGATCGGGATGGCGGCCAGTGCCACGATCCTGGGAGCCATCGTGGCGCGAACCGGGGGGAAGACCTACCTGATGGTGCCGCTCGCGTTTCCGATATTGCTGCCGCTTCTTGTCCTTGCGGTCAACGGAAGCGCTAACGCGATCCTCGGAACCAGGGGTAACCTGCTGCTCCCCCTTGTGTCGTACCTGACGGCCATGATCACCCTCTCGGTGCTGCTTTTCGAGGCGGTGTGGAGAGACGACTGAGTGTGGCTCCGTGCGGCCACGGCGACGCAGTGGGGTCCGGTCGCGGGGGTATAATAGGCTCGGATGCAGGGAAGAACGCAAACAACCGGGACACCGGGGCTGAGCCTGTGGAAGTGGGCGTTGCTGCCCCTCATGCTGGCAGTGATCGGCATGGCTTACCTATGGCTGGGAGACCTGCGGAACTTTCCATCTCCCTCCACGGCTCGGATAGTTGTCTGGCACGTGCCGATGGCGATGCTGTCGGTGGTGTGGTTCGTTTTCGCCGCGATCCTGGGACTGCGTTACCTGCTCACTCGCGATCTGGCGTTTGACGAGCGGTCGACAGCCGCCTGCGAGGTGGGCCTGCTCACCACCGTGCTGGCCACGCTGACGGGGGCGATCTTCTCTAAAATGCAGTGGGCGGGCGGGCTGAACAGCCCCTGGTACGCGGGCTACTGGCAGTGGGACCCGAAGCAGATCGCGATCTTGATCGTGATCATCATCTACGCCGCGTACTTCGCGCTGCGCATGTCCGTCGACGAGCCTCGACGGCGGGCGCCGCTGGCGTCTGTGTACGCCATCCTCGCCGCCGCGAGCGTTCCGTTCCTCTACTGGGTGCTGCCGCAGCTCCCCGCGTTCGACTCGCTCCATCCGCAGGATGTGATCCGACAGGGGATGGACACGCCCTACCGCGTGACGTTTTGGCTCTCAACGTTGGGTTTTCTGGGCATTTGTGCCTGGCTGTATCAACTCAAGACGCGGCTCGTAGAGTTGACCAGAAGGATGGAAACGCGTGCGGCGGAAGCCGATGCCCCGGCCGGCGTGGTGCGGCGGGCGACGCGAAACCCGCTCGCGGAGACCGGTGCGGGACAGGGCCGGAGTTGACGAGGACTCGATGGAGATTTACGTAGTACTGGCAGTGAGTGTGGTGATCTGGCTGGGCATCTTCGGATATCTGGCCTCGACGGATCGGCGACTGAGCCAGGCCGAGCAGAGGTTCTTGCGCTCACCGGATGCGGTGGGCCGGGCGGATGACCAGGGGTGATTTCGATGAATACACGTAATCTGTTCGTGGGGGGCGGCATCGTCGCCGCGTGTCTGGTAGTGGGCATCCTTACCTTCCGCGGCGCTGAGATCAGGTCAGTAAGCTTCGACAAGCTCGCCTCGCTCCCTTCGGGTGAGTTGTGCCAGGTGTACGGCAAGCTGGAGGCGGCGACCATCAAGCCGATCAAGGGTGCTTACCTCGTGGAGTTCCACCTTGCGGAAGAGAAGACGAACCGGCCCCTGAAGGTCGTCTACGACAACATCCAGACGCCGCTTCCCGTCACGTTTCCCGCCGCATCTCACGCAAAAGCCACCGGCACTTTCGACCCGGTCACCGGCGTCTTCACCGCCAGCAGCGTCCTCACCAAGTGCCCGTCGAAGTATGACGAAGGCGGCTCGGTGACGGTGGACCAGCAAAAGGCGATGGAGCGGTTCAAGGCAGTCGCCACCGACCAGGCGTCGGCCGACCTCAACAAGTAGCGCCACTGAGACTCAGCGCGCGCCGGCCCGGGGGGTTCGGCCGCTTCCGTAGGGAGTAACCGATGCCACAACCTCAGGACCTGTACCACAGTTCCGCACTGTTGGGAATGGCCGTCACCGCCGGCCATCTAGCCATCTGGCTTGGGCTGGGTCTGACCATCGCCTGCGTCATCGCCTACTGGATCAACATGATTCAGCGGATGCGGGCAGGCAATCCGGATGTGGCGCCGATCATGGTCGCCGCGGCGAATGGGAACGGGAAGGCCAACGGGAAGAGCAACGGGAAGAGCAACGGGAAGAGCAATGGTCATGGTGCTCCCCACGCCGTGGCTGCCGCGCCTGAATCCCGACTGGAGAAGTGGTGCCACCGGCTCTTCTTCATGTCCGGGGGGATGATGGTACTGGGCGCGGTCGCGCTCTGGACCCTGATCCTCACCCAGCAGTACAACGTCCACTACATCTGGAAGAACAGCAACCCGGAACTCCCCTTCGGCTACCGGTTCGCCTCGCTCTGGTCGGATCAGGAAGGCACGTTCTTCCTGTGGGGGATCTTCAATCTGATCCTGGGCGGTATGGTGATCATCCGGGCTCGCACGGAGGCCCGCTGGGTGATCCCGTTCTTCAGCCTGATCAACGTCTCGCTGTTCCTGCTGCTCAGCTTCATGAACCCCTTCTGGTTCCCCAACCCGAAGGAGGTGCGCGAGGGATTGACCAGCGCCGGCGCGACGGCAGAGTTCCTGAAGTGGTTGCCGCAGACCTCGGCGGACCACTTCGCCTACTTCTTCGGGTGGGCCAACTACCTGAAGCCCACGCTGATCAAAGCCCGGGGGTTGAACGAATCGCTGCAGAACTTCTGGTTCGTCATCCACCCGCCGACGCTGTTCCTCGGCTACTGCGCGATGACGATTCCGGGGTGCTTCGCCCTGGGCGCGCTGATGCGCCGGGACTACAACTCCTGGGTCAACCGCGCGGTGCCGTGGCTGCTCTTCGCCTGGGTGGTCCTGGGCACAGGCATCTTCCTGGGTGCCTACTGGGCCTACGAGACGCTCGGGTGGGGCGGCTACTGGATGTGGGATCCGGTTGAGAACAGCTCGCTGATCCCCTGGTTGGTCGGCACCACACTGCTCCACGGGATGCTGGCCCAGCGCAATAGAGGCAACTTCAAGCAGGCGAATCTGTTCCTCGGGGCGCTAACCGTCGTCTCGGTGCTGCTCGGTTCGTTTCTGGTGCGCAGCGGCGTGCTGGAAGGCTCGGTGCACTCGTTCGCGACACCACAGCGGGCCGTGTTCAACACACTGCTCTGGGTGCTTGTCGGGTACACACTTCTCGCCTTCGGCCTCTGGATCTGGCGGCTCAAGGACATCCAGGCGGAGATTGCCTACGAGCGGGTGTGGGAACGGCACTTCGGCTTCTTCGTTGGCTTGATCACCCTGTCCGCGATCACCGCTGTGGTGCTCTTCGGCGTCACGATGCCCGTCTGGAAGCCGCTGCTCGCCCAGGCCAAGGCGACTGTCGACAACCGGTTCTACAACCGAACGATTCTGCCCGTGATGTTCTTCACGGTGCTGCTGATGACGATCACGCCCCTGATGCCGTGGAAGCACGCAGCCGACAAAGCCCGGAAGCTGTCGGCCTTCACGATGGGCGCGTTGATCGCCGCCGGCCTGATCACGATCTTCTTCATCATCGCCGCCATCAACGCGCTCACGGGCGGGTTCAAGAGCTTCAACGACACGCCGGCGTCGTATGTCAACGATCCGGCCTACATCGCCTTCGCCCTGCTGATTGGGCTCGCGCTGGTCACCAACCTGGTCTGCCTCCGCCGTTCCGCGCGCGGCGGGATCCTGCAGACCGGTGCCTGGGTGGCCCACATCGGCTTTGTGGTGATGTTGGGCGGCGTGATGCTGAGCACCCGCCTCAAGACAGTGCGTTCGGTAGAGAGCCTTCCCCTGGGCCAATCGCGGACCATCTACGGTCGGGAGTTCTCCTTCACCGGGGAACGCGAGGCCGCTGGGAGCCAGGATCGCCCCCGCGTGCTCTTCACCATGAAGGAGCCGAGCGGCAGGGTGAAGGATTTCGACCCCAAGGTCTTCGTCAACAACCAGGGCGAGAAACCGCAGGCGATGTGCTGGCCCCAGTCCGACAACCAGTGGTTCGGTGGTGCCTGGGGGGATATCTACCTTGAGCCGACCGCCATGGTCCACCCCAAGATCCTGGCCGAACGCACCGATCTGAAGAAGGAAGGGGCACCGGTGAGCCTGGCTGCCGTCTATCCGGGCAAGTCAACGGAGGACCTGTTCACGGTGCAGTTCATGGGCGTCGACACGGCCGATCTCCAGAGAGCCATGAACAGCGGCGGGGCTTCCGCCGTGGTCTTTGCCTTGCTCAAGGTAGGCAAGAACGGCGTTGTCGAGGACGTCCGGGCGCCGATGCGCGTCCGGTTTGGTGAGGGCGGACCGCAAACGGAGCCCATTCCGGTGAACATCACCTCCGCATCCGGCAACCAGTACCAGTTGTTCGCAGAGACGAACATGGTCCCGGGCAAGATGTCCGCGGGGGTGTTCCTCGGCGTCGCGTCTGCGTCGTTCCAGGTGATGCACATTCCCGGCATCCAGGTGCTCTGGCTGGGCGTGTATCTGATGATGGGCGGGGGCACTCTGGCCTTCCTGAATCGGCGCAAGCTCGCCATGCGGCCGGTCGTGCACAAGCTGAAGGTCGAGGACCGGCCAGAAGCCGTGGCACCCAGTGAGCCCAAGGGCGAATTGGCCGGCGTCAGCTAGCCGCGACCGGAAGGCGCCTCGAGCGTGCGCGTTGTTCTCGTCGGTCTGAGCCACCGGACGGCCCCGGTGGCCTTCCGCGAGCGTCTCTCCTTTTACGGGCGGGACGTGGGCGACCTGCTGCATTCGCTCCGGGATGCGGCGGGGCTGCCTGAGTGCGCCGCCGTGAGCACCTGCAACCGCACCGAGATCTACGCCAGCACGCAGGATGAGGACTGGCAAGAACGGTTGTTGGACTGGATGGCCCACATTGCCGGCGTCACGCCCGGGCAGCTCCAGGATCACATCTACAGCTACGAGGGGGCCCCAGCAGTTCGTCATCTGATGCGGGTGGCTGCGGGATTGGACTCGATGGTCATGGGCGAGGGACAGGTGCTCGCACAGGTCCGCGAGGCCCAGCAATGGGCCGTCGATGCCGGCACAGCCGGTACGGCCCTGCAGGGCCTCTTCCGTTACGCACTCGCCGCCGGAAAACGGGCCCGCACGGAGACTGAGATCGGAAGAGGCGCCGTCTCCGTCAGCTTCGTCGCGGTGCAGCTTGCCCGGCAGATCTTCCAGCGGCTGGACGGCAGGGTCGTCCTGCTGGTGGGCGCCGGCGAGATGGGAGAGCAGACGGCGCGGATGCTGCTCGCCGATCGTGCGGCACCTCGCCTGCTCGTCGCCAACCGCACCCAGACCCGGGCCGAGGAGCTGGCGGAGACGTTTGGCGGCGCAGTGATTCCCTTCGACCGGCTTGCGGATGGGCTGGCACAGGCGGACATCGTCATCACATCCACCGGAGCCGCCGCTCCGATCATCTCCACCGCGATGGTCCGGCTCGGTCAGCGCGGGCGACGCGGCAGGCCCCTCTTCGTCATCGACATCGCGGTCCCGAGGGACGTAGAGGCATCCGTCGGGGAGTTGGACGATGTCTACCTCTACAACATCGACGATTTGCAGGCGGTCATCGCGAAGAGTCTGGCGGGCAGGGAAGCGGAAGCGGAACGGGTTGAGGCCATTGTCGAGGAGGAGAAGGACCGGTACCTCGCCTGGCAGCGCGGGCTGAAGGTCGGGCCGACGATCAAGCAGTTACAACACCTCGCGGATGAGATCATCATGGGGGAGACACAGAGGCTGGGCGGCAAACTCTCGCACCTCAGTGAGCGGGACCGGGACGTCGTGGACGCGATGGTTCGCGGAGTCGTCAACAAGCTGATGCGACGCCCTATCCTGCATCTTCGCGAGGCCGCCAACAGCGGCAACGGCCATCACCAGGTCGAGCACATTCGGGCGATCTTCGACCTCGCGGAGGAGGGCGCCATCGATCTCGCCGTGCCCGCCGAGCAGGTAGCCGGGGAAGAGGAGGCTGTCGGATGACGCTCGATCGTGCGCTGATGGACCTCTCGTTGATTGCCTACGGCGCAGGAGCCGTGGCATCTCACGTCCAGTTGTTCGGGGATGAGCCGAGGGCGCGCCGCGTCGCATTGTGGGCAGTGCCGATCGGCGCGCTGTTGCACTTCGGCGCGATCGGGGCGTGGTGCGTGGCGCACCGGGGGGAGTCGCTACTGCAGGACGCGGGCATGCCGTACTCGCTGTTCGCCTTTTTTCTGGCGCTCGCACAGGTGATTGTGAACGTACGGCCAGCCTGGTCTGTGCTCGCGTCACTCACGATTCCGCTAGCCTTCATCGCGCAATTCTATGCGGGGATCGCTGGCCGCAGCATGGATGGCCCTTCACTTGCGGGCGGCACCCCTTACCTCAGGCCGCATGTGCTCGTCCTTTTGTTTGGGTTCGCGGCCCTGGCCCTGGCTTTCTCCCTCGCGGTCCTCTACCTGGCGCAGAGTCGGCTCCTGAAGCGCAAGCAGATTCGCGGCTTCATGGAACGCATTCCTCCGCTGGCAAGCGTGGGGCAGGCCGGGCACTGGATGGCTATCATCGGCTTTTCGCTGCTCACCCTCGGGATCCTCACCGGCGTCCTCGCCGCGCCAACCGTCTGGGGCGAGCAATGGTATCTCCACCCCGCCGCCCTGCGATCGGTCATCCCTACGGCGGTCGCATGGGTCATCTACGCCGCCTACCTAGGCTGCAGCCTGGGGCTGGGGTGGCAGGGGCGCCGAACAACCTACTTCCTGATCGCCGGCTTCCTGGTCGTGGTGATCGCGTTCATCGCGAGCCTTGCCTTCCCAAAGGCGACCCCCTCTCGCGCACCCCAGGCCGGCCGGTCAAACTCGCACCACACGCGAGAGCGGGGTCCGTCTACCTGGGGAACGAGGACCCTTTCGGCCATCGTGTGACCGCCGCCGCGGCGCGGTGGAGCCGTCGGTCCAGGTCGGCGGCATCTCCCCGCGCGTTGAAGAGTGCGGACCAAACGTTACCGTTCGCGAGGCGGACCAACAACGCGCTCGTTCCCGGCATGGCACCGTTGTGCCAGGTGTTCACGCCCCCGGCCACGGTCCGAACGTTCCAGCCGAGTCCGTAGTAGACAGATTCGGGTTGCCCGGTGGCGTCCATTCCCACGGGAGGATCGGGCCGCTGCCGGAGGAGGTCCCGGCTCGCCGGCGTGAGAACGGGAGCTCCGGCCGGATGGTCCAGCCCCGCTACCAACCGGACCAGGTCCACCGCTGACGCCACCCATCCGCCATGGGCATCCATCTCCGCCGGCGCGATAACGGCGTACGGTGAGGGCTTTCTAGCTCCCCGGTCGACGTCGTGGACGCTGAGTACCGCCTGGCCGCCAGGGTCGTGGTAGGTCACCTCTCCGGCCAGCCGATCTTCTTTTCGGCCCCCGCCAATCCGCATCCGACGGATGCCCATCGGGTTCAAGAGCTCCCGCCGAATCCACGTCTCGTACGGCTGCCCGGTTGCCTTCTCCAGCACCCTGCCGAGAACGCAGTAGCCGAAGTTTGAGTAGACATGGCGCGACCCAGGGTCGAAGTCCAGTGGTCGACCAAGCATCCAGCGCACCACCTCTCCAGCGGTTGGAGGTGAACCCACGCCCATCTCACGGGCGATCTGACGATGACGGAACATCGGGTCGCCACTGCGGTCCCGGTCCCAGCCGCCCGTGTGGTGCAAGAGCTGCGCCACCGTGACTCGCTCGAGACGAGCGTCTCGCTGACCGACCGGCGGGGGGCCGGAAAGCCCCAGGAACGGGAAGGCGTGAGTGCCGAGGGTGAGTCCACCCAGGCGGCGCTGAACGGCAAGGAGCACCGCAATCCCGGTGATGGGCTTGGAAACGCTGGCGATGCGGAAGAGGTCGGTCGGCTGAACCGGGGTGTCCGCATCCGCCCACCCGTACCCGCGCGCGTGCACCAGTCGCCCGCCCCTGGTGACCGCGAGTGCGCCGCCGGGGATCCCCTGTTCCTTCAGATAGCCCAGCATCTGCTCGTCGAACGAGGCCAGCGCCGGGTCCTCGCGTCCACTCACAGGGACCAGCTTCTGACCGGCCGCAGACCCCCCGGCGAGGATCGTCAAGCCGGCTTCCGCCAGGATGCGGCGGCGGCTTCGAGGGCTCATTCGTGACCCTCGCTCGCGGTCCGGGCCGCAAACCCACACCCGGCGGCGAGCGGACAGTCACCGCAGTGCGGGGCGGTGTTCCGGCAGAGAGTCTGGCCGTGCCTCTGCAGCAGCAGATGAGCCGCCTGCATCGCGTCGACGTCGGCGGGCAAAGCTGCGGCCGCGGCTCGGCCGGCCGCGTACATGCGCGCGTACGACCGGTCCTCCGCGATGAAGCCAAACCGCGCGAGCACGCGAAGCCCATTGGAGTCTGGAGCGAGAAATGGGTGCCGTCCGCTGAAGAGGAGGACCTTCTCGGCCCCCGGCACACCGATTCCGGGGAAAGCGCGAAGCGCGCGAAGCGCCGGACCCACCGGCCCGCGCACGATCGGTCCGAGATCTCCGGAAAACCTGTCTCTCACGATCTCAGCGCAGGCCCGCAGTTTCGCGGCAAAGGTGCCCTTCAGGATTCCGTGCGAGGTCACGCGCTCCAGTGTCGTCTGCTCAGCGGCGAGGATGGCCCCAGGCTCGACACCGACCTCGTCCACGAGCAGACGGAACGCCTCCCGCCGACGGGCCGGGCTGGCCAGGTAGGCCACGTTCTCCCAGAGAATCAGGGCGAACGGGTCCGCTGTAGGCGGTCCGAGGGGAACTCCGTGGTGCTCGCGAAGCACCTCCACCACGTCGCGAAGGGTCAAACCTGGCACCCACCCACTCCGGCTCTCCCAGGCGGGTACGCCTGAAATCGAGCGCAGGCAGATCCCGCTGCCGGGCGGTAACGCCAGGTGCCCGTGCTCGCCATCCCTTCCGTGCGGATCATCCCCTATCCGTTCGTCGTGGTCCTCAATCAGTACTTCGACTACTAGAGTTTTGCCGGCGTCCACCCGAATACGCTCGGCGAGTTCATGCTGTTGGTCCGAGCGGAGTCGGGCCCAGCCCGCATTCCTCTCCCCGTGGATGCGTGGGAGGTCAAGGGGGACTGGCTGGTGGTGACGATCACCGGTCCCCAGGCAGGCCATGTATGCGCCGGCCTGAGTGCCGTACTCACCTCGTGGGGACAGGAGATGGGCCCGGGGCGCTCGAATTCATCCTCGGCGCAGGGGTTGATCCCGAGCCAGAATGCCAAAGCGCGGACCGAACCCGACTGTGACCCGAACCCTCATCGCTATCCTGCTCTCCCTGCTCTGCGGAGCGGGTGGCGGTTCCGCCGCGCAGCGCCCGCCGAACATCGTCATCCTCTACGCCGATGATCTGGGCTGGGGGGATCTCGGATGCTACGGCCATCCATCCATCCGCACGCCCAACCTCGACCGGATGGCAGCGGCCGGCATGCGCTTCACGGACTTCTACTCAGCCGGGGAAGTCTGCACCCCCAGCCGCGCGGCGCTGCTCACGGGTCGTTACCCCATCCGCAGCGGTATGTGCCACGATCAGTTTCGCGTGCTGCGGAACAACTCGGCCGGCGGGCTCCCGGCCGGCGAGGTCACCCTGGCGGAGTTGCTGAAGGGACAGGGCTACACCACCGCCTGCATCGGCAAGTGGCACCTCGGCCACCTCCCTCGCCACCTCCCGCCGCACCACGGCTTCGACAGTTACTTCGGAATGCCGTTTTCGAACGACATGATGCCTGCGCCCGATGCGCCAAAGGGCCGCGAGCGGTTTTTCGCCGAAAACAACGACTTCTGGCGAACCCCTCTGATCCGGGGGACGGAGGTGGTGGAACCCCGTCCGGATCAGCGGCAGCTCACCCGGCGGTACACCGAGGAAGCACTGCAGGTCATCCGCAAGAACAGACGCACTCCGTTCTTCCTGTATCTGGCGTATTCGTTCCCACATGTCCCTCTGTTCGCCTCGGAGCAATTCCATGGCAAGAGCCCCGCGGGTCGCTATGGAGACGTGGTGGAGGAACTCGACTGGAGCGTCGGAGAGGTGCTCAAGGGCCTGCGTGATGCCGGCGTCGAGAAGAACACGCTGGTCGTCTTCAGTAGCGACAACGGTCCCTGGCTGATCTTCGACCACCACGGTGGCTCGGCCGGGCCACTGCGCGAGGGCAAGGGCTCGACCTGGGAGGGTGGGATGCGCGTGCCGGGGATTGCCTACTGGCCGGGACGCGTCCCTGCCGGCACGGTCACGCGCGAGCCGGCGACTACCATGGACCTGTTTGTCACCAGCGCCCAGCTCAGCGGAGCTACCCTCCCAGCGGATCGAACGCTGGATGGGGTGGATATCCGGCCACTCCTGTTCGAGACAGGCTCCGTGCGCCGCGAAGCCTTCTTCTACTACCGCGGCTCCACGCTCTACGCTGTCCGATCCGGTCCGTGGAAGGCGCACCTGATCACGCGCTCAGCCTACGGGCAAGACAAACCGGTCATCCACGATCCTCCGCTCCTCTTTCATCTGGGCGAGGATCCCGGCGAGCGCTTCAACCGGGCAGCCACGAATCCCGCCGTCCTGACACGCATGGCGGATCTGGTGCAAGCCCATCGCGCGGGAGTGAGTCCGGCGGCGTCCCAGCTCGTTGAAACCGACCCTGTCCCCTAGTCGGGTAGCCGGGATCGCAAGATTCTCCCTGTGATGGTCACAGCCCCATCCGGCCCTAGGCGAGCCGTGTGGCGATTGCGTCTCCCATCGCGCTCGTCGACACTGCCTGCTCACCGGCGATCGCGATGTCCGAGGTACGCAGTCCATCGACGAGGGCGCTTTCCACGGCAGCCTCGATCGCAGTCGCCTCCTGCTCGAGTTTCAGTGAGTAGCGAAGCAACATCGCCGCGGTCAGGATGGCCGCGATGGGGTTGGCTATGCCCTTGCCGGCGATGTCGGGGGCCGAGCCGTGGATCGGCTCGTAGAAGGCCGTCACGGCCCCGTCTCCCAGACACGCAGAGGGGAGCATGCCCATCGACCCGGCAAGCATGCTCGCTTCGTCGCTCAAGATGTCGCCAAAAGTGTTCTCGGTAAGGATCACGTCGAACGAGCATGGGTTGCGGATGAGCTGCATGGCGCAGTTGTCCACGTATAGGTGGCTCAGCGCGACATCCGGATACTCGGCGGCCCCGACACGCGTGACTACCTCCCTCCAGAGTTGACCGCAGGCGAGCACGTTGGCCTTATCAACGGAGCAGACCCTGCTGCGTCGCTTCCGAGCCGCCTCGAAGGCCACCCGAGCGATGCGCTCGACTTCGGGGACGGTGTAGACCATGGTGTCGACGGCGCGCTGTCCGTCCTCGTCTCGACCCTTGGGCAGGCCATAGTAGAGTCCGCCGGTGAGCTCGCGAATGATGAGGATGTCCACGCCATCCTGCACGATCTCCGGACGCAACGGGCATGCGCCGACGAGCGCCGGGTTGAGCACGGCGGGCCGTAGATTGGCGTACAGTCCTCGCCGCAGCCCCAGGAGGGCGACGGGTTCGGGCCGCTCTCGAGGGGGCAGCGTTCCATCTCGGGCGGGATCCCCGACCGCGCCGAAGTAGATGGCATCGCTCTCCCGGCACAGCCGGACGGTCCCTTCCGGGAGCGCCATACCCGTCGCGTCGATGGCTGCCCAGCCGATGGGCGCCTCGACAAACTCGAACCGAGTGCCGTAGACCTCACTCACCCGGGACAGGACTTTCAGTCCCTCGGCAATGACGTCCCGGCCGATGCCGTCGCCGGGCAGTACGGCGATTTTGAAGCTCTTCTCACCCACGCTTGTTTCCTCCAGGCGGCGAATTCTATCCCGCCGGAAGGCGCGAGAACGCCATCAGAGGGTGCGACGGACGGCCGAGGCTGCCCGGGACCCCGCGACGGAGCACACGCCGCCGACGCGCGGCAGATAGGCCGTCCGGATCCGCTCGGAGCAGCGATCAGGCGAGCAGTTCGGCGATCGGCTCGGCGTCGTGGACCAACGGAACCGGCCGCGACTGCGGGTCAACGAACACGGTGCCCGGGCTGATCCCCAGGGCCGCGTAGAGCGTCGCCACGACTTCACGGACGCGGACGGGCCGTTCGGCCGCGTCCGAGGCGGTACCGTCCGTGGAGCCGATGACCTGCCCGGTCCGGATACCGCCGCCGGCGATCATCGCGGACATCACGGCAGGCCAGTGGTCGCGCCCGGCAGTGCCGTTCACCCGCGGAGTGCGGCCAAACTCGCCCCAGACGACCAGCAGCGTTTCGTCCAGCTTCCCGCTCTGCTCGAGATCGGTAACCAGCGCGTGGATGGCCTTGTCGAGCGGCGGCCCGATGCGCCGAAGCTGGTTGAAGTTGTCGCTGTGGGTGTCCCAGCCACCGACCTCGATCGCAACGCACTGCACTCCACGCTCGACAAGTCGTCGCGCCAGGAGGAACTGGTCGTTACCATAGCGATCGCGCGTCTCCTTGGTTTCTTTGCCGACGTCGAGGGCGTCATAGGTCTCGGTGGAGCTGACGATCTCCAGTGCGCGCTGCGCGAAGGCATCTTGCGATCGGATGGCGCCGATGTCCACGGAGCGCCGGAAGCCGTCGACCATCTCGAGCAGGCGGCGGCGGCTGGTGAGCCGGGTATCCGGAACTCGCAGCTTGAGATCGCCCCGCGCAGGGCCGTCCGTCACGAGGGGTTCGCACTCCGCGCCCAGAAAGCCGGCGCCGAGCCCGGTCTCAATGTTGTAGCCACGGAGGCTGACGTAAGCCGGCATCCTGGGGCTCGGCATCGGCCGCGTGCGGGCAAGAACGGAGCCGATCGATGGATGCTCACCGGCGGCACGGCGCTCGGTGTTACTGTAGCCGGTCACCATCAACGAGGAGGCGTGTTCCTCGGGAAGGACGCGGTGGACCGAGCGCACCAGGGCAAGCCGATCCATGATCTTGGCCTGCATCGGAAAGATCTCCGACACGCGGATGCCGGTCACGTTCGTGTCGATCGCCTTGAATTCGCCTCGGATCTCCACCGGGGCATCCGGCTTGGGGTCGTAGGTGTCCACGTGCGAGGGGCCGCCCCCCAGGTGCACCATGATGATCGATCGGGCCTTGCCCTTCCCGCCGGCTGCCTGCGCACGCAGAGCAAGCAGGTCTGACAGGGCGAAGCCCGCCAGGCCCAGGCCGCCGATTCGCAATGTGTCGCGGCGGGTGAGCCCGTCACAACTTCGGTACGGTGAGCCCAGAATGGAAAACATGGCGGGTCCTTCCCGGCGGGAGTGCAAGGATGCCGGTCGGCACCCGCACTTCACTCGATCGAACGCCTGGGACACGGCGCCGGTTACGCGGTTACAGGCCGGATTGGTCTGCTCGCTCGTCGCAGCAATCATCCAACATGTGGGCCAACTCCGGGGGAATTCCGTCCCTACCGCCGCGTGACGCGGCCTCTTCGCGGCACCGGGAGAGTTCCTCTCCCATGTGCTCGGTCGCCCACGTCACCACGTTCTCGATAATCGGATTCAGCGCGCGCCCGCGGTCCGTAAGCTCGTACTCCACCCATGGCGGGATCGTGCCCTTGACCTCGCGGACGACGATCCCCTGCAACTCAAGTGACCGCAGCCGGCACGAAAGCGTGCGCGAGGAACAGGGGCCAAGGGCCCGGGAGAGTTCGTTGAAGCGGCGCCGGCCGACCATGAGCTCCCGAAGGATGTGCAGCGTCCACTTGCTATTCAGCAGGTCCATCGTCGCCGCCACGGCACAGTAAATGCCGCTCGCGTCGTCCGCCGTCTCGCCGCCCATGACCCCACCACCCCCGCTCCGGCCCGCCGAGCCGTATCCGTTCACCCGCCTCGTGCGTTCTATTCTTATCGCAGGCAGCGGCAACGTGCAAGCACTTGCGCACGGATGGCAGTTCTCAAGCGAAGGCACTTTACTTTTGCATTCGCCATTGCTACACTCAAGCAACGAGGGAGTAACTAATGAGACGACAGGCACTGCGAAGCGAAGCGGAAGTGGATCGGCTGGTTCGAGAGAACCGGAAGTTGGTCGAGTACATGGTCAACCGTTACCTGAAGCGCTACTTTGTTCAGGGAATGGAGCGGGACGATCTGGTCTCCTGGGGGCTGATGGGGCTGGTGAACGCGGCCCGTGCGTTTGATGACACACGCGGGATCTCCTTCTCGACTCTCGCCTGCCGAGCGATCGAGCGGATGATCATCCGCGGTGTGCGACGGGAGTGGAAGCCCGAGCGTGAAAACCGCACCGTCAGCCTTGACGCGCTGTTGAACGGCGCAGGCGGCGATCCATCCGACGCTCGCTTCATCGACCACCTGCCCTCAGCGGACGATGTCGAGGCGACGTTGCTGGCCGCGGAAGAGGGCAAGGCCTTGAAGGACGCGCTGGACGAATTGCCCGGGGAACACAGCGACCTAATCCGCCGGCACTTTCTTGAGGGTGAGCAGGTGCGCGACATCGCAGCCGATCTGGGGATGACCCGCCAGGGCGTCTACTCCCGTGAGAAGTTGATCCTGCGCCGGCTGCGGGAGAATCTCTCCGAGGAGCTCGCGATGGCTGCCTAGCGCGCCATTGTCCGGTACTAACTCGCCGTCCGGGCCATCTCCGCAAGGGTCGCCCGGGCGGCTGTTACCGTTTTCGCCAGGTCCGCTTCCGTGTGCGCCGTGCTCAGAAAGGCCGCCTCAAACTGACTCGGGGGCAGGTAGATGCCTCGATCCAGCATCCCGCGGAAGAAGCAGGCGAACTTTGAGGTGTCGCAGCGCCGGGCAGCCTCGTAGTCTCGCACCGGAATCCCGGACTCCGGCGTGAAGAACAGGGTGAGCATGCTCCCCACCCGCTGCACCGTCCCCGGCACGCCGGCCTCAAGGAGCGCGGCCACCAGCCCATCTTCCAGGGCTTCGCCGGCCGTCTCCAACTGTGCATAGGCCTCCCCGCTGGCGAGGAGCTCAAGCTGACGAAGCCCAGCCGCGACGGCCACGGGATTCCCGGAGAGGGTTCCCGCCTGGTAGACAGGTCCGGCCGGTGCAACGCGCTGCATCAGGTCGGCACGTCCGCCATAGGCTGCGAGGGGAAACCCACCCCCAACCACCTTGCCGAGCGTGGTGATATCGGGCGTGATGCCGAATCGCGCCTGCGCACCCCCATAGCCAAGCCGGAATCCGGTCATCACCTCATCGAAGATCAGCAGCGCTCCGTGGCGCGAAGTGACCGCACGCAAGCCCTCGAGATAGCCGGCCGCGGGCGGGACGCAGCCCATGTTCCCTGCCACAGGTTCGACGATGACGGCGGCGATGCTCTCGCCCGCTTCGCTGAACAGTCTCTCGACCGACTGGAGGTCGTTGAACGGCAGGCTGCTGGTCAACGCCGCCAGGGCCGCGGGCACGCCGGGACTGTCCGGAAGTCCCAGGGTCGCGACGCCGGAGCCGGCGCGGCACAGGAGGGAGTCCGCGTGCCCGTGGTAGTGACCGTCGAACTTGACGATGCGATCCCGGCCAGTTGCAGCGCGGGCCAGACGGATCGCCGCCATCACTGCCTCGGTGCCCGAGCTGACGAGCCGGACGACTTCCACCGACGGCACCGCCGCGACGATCATCTCCGCGAGGCGGACTTCCAGCTCCGTCGGGGCTCCGTAGCTGGTGCCCCGGTCGACCGCTGCGTGTACGGCCGCCAGGACCTCCGGATGAGCGTGGCCCAGAATCATGGGGCCCCACGAGCCGACGTAGTCGAGGTAACTGTTACCATCCACATCCGTCAGGCGCGACCCGGTCGCGGAGGCGATGAAGAGGGGGTCGCCCCCCACGCTCCGAAAAGCGCGGACCGGGCTGTTGACGCCGCCGGGGATCACTTGCCCCGCGCGCTGAAAAAGTTCGTGCGATCGACTTCGAACCATCTGGTCTATAGTTCTAGAACTCTAGAGATCCGGGAACCAGAGGTCCATTTCCACCGCCGCGGAGTCGGCGCTGTCGCTCCCGTGGACGATGTTCTCCCCCACGAACAGTGCGAAGTCGCCCCGGATGCTCCCGGGGCTGGCTTCCAGCGGTCGGGTAGCCCCCATCATCTGGCGGGCAGCGGCGATGGCGTTTTCGCCCTCCAGGACCATCGCGACGACAGGACCGCTGGTGATGAACTCGACCACGTCGCGAAAGAACGGTTGCTCGCGGTGAACAAAGTAGTGCGCCTCGGCCACTTCCCGCGGGGCGTGCACCAACTGCAGGGCAACCAGCGCGAGCCCTCGTCGCTCGAATCGACGGATGCACTCCCCAACCAGCCCCCGTCGAACCCCATCGGGCTTTATCATTACAAACGTGCGTTCCACAGCCATTCTCAACTCTCCAGAGACAATTCCGTTGCCAACGGTCAGGCGTTGCCAGGATAGTGTATCCGGGCGAGGCGGCCGCACGGGTATCAGCTACGGCCACAGGACGCGGACCTCCCAGGATTGCCGGCTCGTCCTGGTGAAGTAACCCCAAGTCACCTCTCGGCAACGCCGTGGCCGTGAGCGCGCCTCCTCGGAGTCGATCCGCCCAGATGAGTCTTCCCCATCAGCCACAGGCGCTGCCATCGCGGCTCCGCTGCGGAAACCACCCGGACCGAGAAGGTGTGGGCATCTGCGTGAGTTGTCGCACGGTCGTCTGCGTGGAGTGTTCCACCAAGATTGATCGGATGAACTACTGCATCCGCTGTCTCACCGCCGCATCCACACCCGTCGCCACCGAGGCCGCCGGTTTCTGGCGCGGGCCTGTCGGAGGAGTTCTCGGGATTCTCGCGGGGGCGGGACTCACCCTCACGCTCTTTTTTCTCCTGGGATTCGTGCTGGCTACCGTCCGCTCATTCATGCCGGGCGGGGTAAGAGTGGGTTAGGTGTCGGAGCGGCAGGAGTTCAGCGGGACGCCCGATGGAGGGCCGCTCCGACTGGAGCCACTCGGCGCCATGGGGCTCTACGATGTCGCGATCAATCTCTTCCGCCACGACTGGGGCCGCTGGCTGGCCCTGAGCACCGTGGGCACGCTACCCGTGGCGATGCTCACCCTCGGCCACCTGATCTGGCTGGGAAGGATCACCGCGGACACGCCGCCGGAGGTCTACTGGGACGGCCTCACCTGGTGGTCGGTGGCGATGACCGCCGCGTGGTGCGTCCAATGCGTGGCTCGGTCCGCCCTGACGGCGCTGGTGCTTGCCTCTAGCCGGGGATTGGGGCTCGAGGTGGGAGACGCCTGGCGTCGAGCCAGAGCCGGCATCCCCGCCGCCCTGTTTGTCGGCCTGGTCGGTTTCGCGCTACCGGCCCTGTTGGGGCTCCTCGGCCTCTTTCCCGGCGCCCTGCTCGCCGCGGCCTGGTGGGTCGCCCGACCGGTGATGATCAACGAAGGAGAACCGTACGGGGCGGCGATCCGCCGCAGTTGGCAGCTCACCCGGCCCTTTCGTGGCCGAGCGGTGAACCTTCTGGTGGCCCACTTCGCGCTCTGGTTGTTGTTTGCCGTCAACCTGCACCTCGTGATTGGATTCGTGTTGCAGCTCGGCGAGTCGCTATTGGCCATGGAGACGACCCACGTTCGGCAGTTGCTCACGCCCCGGAACCTTTCATACCTCGGCTTTCTGGCGATGGTCGGTTTTGTGGTGCTGGACCCCCTGAAGTCGGCCGTGGACGTGCTTCTCTACCTCGACATCCGAGTTCGTCGACACGGGGCGGACCTGGAAGAGCGACTCGCCCACCTGGCGCGCGGCCTGGGGGTGATCCTCTGCGTGCTGTTGCTGGCTCGCCCTGCCGGAGCGATCTCAACCGAGGAATACGTGCGGCGATTACAGGCAGTGCGGGAACGGGTGCACGCCGCCGAATCCGCCGACGACCTGCCCCGTGGTGTGGCCGGCAACATCCGCAGTCAACTGGTGCGCTCCCCAGACGGCAACGGGATGACCGTGGAGAACCAGGATCTGGCGACCCAACTGCACACCTGGAAGACCCCGGCGGAGAAACAAGCGCTGTTGGACCGGATCGACGCCTTGACCCGTTCCGTCGGACCGGTCGAGGTGGCACCGGGATCCTCTTCCCCCGCCGGGGCGGCGGCTGGGGATGCCCGCTCCACAATGAAATCCGTCTTGACGGAGATTGAGTTCCAGCCGCTCGCAGACCGACCAGAGGTCCGCGATCTGCTCCGCGACATCCAGCGCAGCGCCCGAAAGAGCTGGTGGGACTCCTTCGTGGAGTGGTTTCAGAAGAACATATTCAAGCCACCGCAGTTCAGGTTGCCGCCACCGCCCAACCTGCCTCTGCCGACCGGCGGCTGGGATCTTGGTTGGCTGCTCTGGGTGGCGCTCGCCTCGCTCGCCGCACTGCTGCTCTGGCTCATTGTGCTCCTCGTGCGCATGCTCATCGAGCGTCCGGTGCAGGAGGCGGCCGCCCGGGCCATCGCGCGGCGCCCCACCCCACCGGCCGGTACGGACAACGCCCTCGATCATACCGTGGACGAGTGGGAGCAGTTTGCTCGCGAATGGATGCGGCAGGGAGACGTACGACAGGGCGTACGGGCACTCTACCTCGCGACTCTGGTCCACCTGCACGAGCAGCGGCGCATCGAGTACAACCGCGCTTTCACCAACTGGATCTACGTGCGCCAGTTCCGGGGTGAAGGAGGAGACCGCGACATCTTCGCAGAGCTGACGCGTGTCTTCGATCGCGTGTGGTATGGCGAGCGAGAGATCCCGGCCAGCGAGTTTGACGAGGTCCTCTCCCGGGCGCGCGCCCTGGGTACCCCCAGCCCGCCCGGAGTGCACGCCAGTGCATGACCGCCGCCTGGGGAGGGGACGGCCGGGCGCGGGCACGCAAGCGTGGTTGATTCTTGCGTTGGTGTTGGTGCTTGGCGCGGGAATCGGCGTGATCCAGTTCGACTCCCGACGCGGGCTCCACGCCCCGAAGTACTCCGTCCACCGGACCGACGACCAGGGTGCAGCCTTGATCTTCCGTGTCTACGAACGCATGGGCGTCCGGGCGCAGGCGTGGGACCGCCGTTTCGACGCGCTGAGCCGGCCTGGGCTGATGCTGCTGATTGCGCCGGAGCAGTCGGTCCGGCTCTTGAACCGGGCCGATCTCAAGATCGGCACTGTTGGCGATATTCTACCCGTGGAGGTCGCGGCGCTGGATGCCTGGGTTGCGCGCGGCAATGTAGTCGTGTTGATGAGTCGCGACGCGACGAGCATCCACGAGTCGCTGGGCATCCTGCTGGATGAGCTTGGCAGTCAGTCCCCATCGCCGTCGATCCCGGCTCAGCCCAGTGCTCTGGCGGTGGGGGTCAAGGAACTGCAGACTCAGAGCCCGTTCGGGTTCAAGTTCGGCGTTCTGGAGGCAAAGGGCACCGAGCAACCCAAACCGGTCCGCAGCTCGGTAATCCCGGCGCAGGCCTGGTCCGTCCTCTTCAACAAGGTGCAGGGGGCCAGAAAGATGCCGCAGGTGGTGTCCGCCGTTCGCGGCGCCGGGCTGTATGTATTGGCGAATGACGCCTATCCCGCCACGAACGCGGGGCTACTGGCGGGCGATAACGTCCAGTTCATGCGCAACATCGCCCGGCTGGTTCCCCCGTCGGGAACGCTCTGGCTGGATGAGTACCACAAGCGATCAGCACCTTCGAACGTGGTGGCCTACCTGCGAGAACGTTCGATGACGGGCGCACTCGTGTACGTAGTGCTGCTGGTATTGATCTGGGTGTGGCATTCCGGGGTCCGATTCGGCCCGGAGCGCCCTCTGGTTCGAGACGAACGCCGGGACAGCATCGAGTATGTGCGGGCCATCGCCACTCTCTACCGCAATGCGGGGATGCCCCGGGATGTCCTCGAGACGGTCTTCCTGGACTTCAAGAAGCGATTGCTGGGTGCCCTCCGACTGGACGGGAAGGCTGATGTGGAGCAAATCGCGCAGACCTATCAGCGTCGGACGGGGAGACCCGGACTCGAGGCACGTCGCGCGCTCATCGACACGGAGCTGGCGCTGACGCGACCCAGAATGAGCGACACGGACGCTGCCGCCATCGCCGCCCGACTGACCGCCGTGGATGAAGCACTTCACGGCCGCTCCGAAATGAAACAGCATGTGGACGGAAGTAAGGCGTTAACCCGGCGTCGCCGCGAACCGTAGCGCTGTCCGGCGCCCCTCGGCCGCATGGATGGGAGATGGAATGGACGAAGAACTCAGCTATATCGGGCAGCAGACCCGCCGGGTGCTGGAACAACTCGGCCGCGTGATCGTGGGGCAGGAGGAGATCCAGCGAGCACTGCTCGTCGCCGTCTTCACGCAGGGTCACGTCCTGCTCGAAGGCGTTCCCGGGACGGCAAAAACGTTGATGGTGCGCGCGCTGGCCCGAGCGATGTCGCTCCGCTTCGCCCGCGTGCAGTTCACCCCCGATCTGATGCCTTCAGACGTGATCGGAACCAACGTCTTCAACCTGCAGTCCGGTGAGTTCATGCTGCGGCACGGCCCGGTCTTCACCGAACTGCTGCTCGCCGACGAGATCAATCGCAGCCCGGCCAAGACCCAGGCCGCGCTTCTGGAGGCCATGCAGGAACGCCACTGCACGATCGACGGGGTGACGCACGCGCTCTCGCCCTGCTTCACCGTGTTCGCCACGCAAAACCCGATCGAGTACGAAGGGACCTACCCCCTCCCCGAAGCGCAGCTCGATCGCTTCCTGATGAAGGTGCATGTCGGCTACCCCCACCCGGCGGCGGAAGAGCGCATGCTCGGCATCTATAACCAGGGGCTGGAGCCGCACAACGTGGAGGCGTTCGGAATAGAGCAAGTTATGGACGCGGAGACGCTCACGCGCTGCCGAGCCATCATCCAGCGGCTGACGATGCGGCCGGAGTTGGTGACCTACATCCGGGACATCGTCGCGGCCACCCGGGCCACGGATGACGTCGCCGTCGGGGCCGGACCGCGGGCCGGCATTCACCTGTTGTTGGCGTCAAAAGGCAGCGCCGCGCTGGACGGTCGGAGCTTTGTCACGCCGGATGACATTCAGGCGATGGCGCTGCCCACGCTCCGCCACCGACTGATTCTGCAGGCCGAGGCCGAGGCTACGGGGCTGACGCCCGATGACGTGCTCAAGACGATCCTGCAGCAGCTTCCGGTTCCGAGGTAGGATCCTCGGCCGGAGCGCTGCGCCGATCGACACGGCCCAGAAACCGCCAAATCGCCACCCCCGCCACCGCCCCCAGCAGGCTGGCCCACTGCCCCTGCGTGAGCCCCATCCCGGCCACGTCCGCGGTCACGCCGCTGCGGATCCCCTCGATGAGGAAGCGGTAGACGGAGTAAGCCACCAACCAGAGCGCAAGGATCTGGCCGTGGCGGTGCGGTGATCGATACGCCCGGATCAGCAGCCCACAAATGACCAGGTTCGCCATCGCCGCATACACCTGCGCCGGGTGATAGTGGAGCGAGGGATCCCCACCCAGGCAGTAGGCGCCGTCCAGCCCCCATGGCAGGTTCGTCGTGCCACCGTAGCAGCATCCATTCAGGAGGCAGCCGACGCGACCAATCGCGTAGCCCAGTGACAGCGCCGGGGCAGCCGCGTCGGCAAGCGGGGCGATCGGCAACCGCTGCGAGCGGAGAAAGAGCATCCCGGCAAGGACGCCGCCCGCGGCACCGCCATGAAATGACATGCCGCCCTGCCAGGTAGCCACTGCTTCCAGGGGATGTCCGGCAAACCGACCGGCGTTCAAGATGATGTACACCAGCCGCGCGCCGATGACGCCGCCGAGCAACATCCAGATGCCCCCATCAAAGAACACGTGACCCGGTAGCCCCCGCTCACGTGCCAGCCGCGAAGCGAGCGCAGCAGCCCCGGCGAAGCCCAACACGACCATCAGCCCGAACGAGTGGATGGGAAACGGACCAAGCTGGATCAGGCGAGGGAACATCAGCGGCCCGTCACTCCTTCGCCGGCTGATTGCGCGCCATCCGCGGCTGCCGAAGCCTCGGCGTTCAGGACGGATTCCTCCTCCCCTGGTCCGGATGCCTCGTCCGGCGAGGCGGGGCGGGGGTGCTCGAAGAAGAGAAAGTGAGCGAACAATCCTACGGCGCCGAGGGTGATCGCCGTGTCAGCCACGTTGAACACCGGGAACCAGCCGAAATCCACGAAGTCGGTGACCTTTCCCCAGCGCAGGCGGTCGATCAGGTTCCCGACCGCCCCGGCGAAGGGGAGTGCCAGCGAGAGCTCCAGCAATGAACCGCGGGCGCGGGCGACCTTCCGCCGCTGCCCGCGGAACCAGAGGATCCACACCATCGCAACGACGGCACCCAGTGCGATGATGACACCCCCGCCAGCAAGCTGACCAAAGGCGACCCCCGGGTTCCGCACGTGCGTCAACCAGAGCACGCCGGGGACGACCGGGAGCGATGGGCTCCCAACCGGCAGGTAGAGTCGGACCAGGTGCTTGGTCCCCTGATCCAGGGCCACGATGAGGGCGATGACAAGCCAGAAGGCGCGGTTTGACACGGGCGATGAGGTAGGGCGACGGTTCATCCTGAAACCAAGGCGACGGAAAGTCAACCGCGCCGTTCGGGGGCGCGAGGGTGGGAGGGCGTGACGGATGCCGCGATGCGCGATGGCCACAGAGGGTGAGAGTCGGTATTCTCTACCCAACTGCCTTGCCGTCGGGCCGCCTCGCCGGCCCTGGAGAGTTTCATGGCACCACTGCTCCGCCTGTTCACTGTGGCTGCGTTGCTGCTGGCCTCGTCCCCGTCGCTGAGGGCGGACGCCCGCGCCAACGCGCTGTTCGAGAAGGCTCGCAAGCAGGCACGCATGGCTGCCTCCCTGGAGTGCGATCTCGAACTCTCGGTGTCATTCGGCCAACCGGCACAGGTCAACCGCCAGACGGGGAAGCTGAAAGCGATGCGCCCAAACTATTTGCGGATGCAGATCAAGGCGAGCGACGGCCAGGAGCAGCTCATCGCCTCGACGGGCAAAGAGTTCTACATGGTGATGCCGGGCCAGAAGATCTACCAGAAAATGCCCGCACCCCCCACCGGGGAAGGCCTGATGCAGCTACCCAGCTCGCCGCTGTCGCTTTTCTTCAAGCCTGACGCCTACAAGAATGAGAAGGCTGCCCGCGTGGTGCCCTCCGTCCGCATCAACGGGCGAGTCTATCAGGTGGTCCAGTTCAAGGCCGCGGAGCCACCCACGGCCCGAAAGGTGTTCTTCGGTCCGACGGGGTGGCTGGAGGGCGTCGAGGCAGCGGATCCCGAGCAGCATCTCCGGATCCAGCTCTGGCTGAAGAACCTGCGAGCCCCCCGCATGCAGCCAGCGCAATTCGCCTACACCCCGCCCACGGATTTCACCCTGCCGAAGGGGCCGGAGGAAGCCCTCGTTGAGGTCGGAAAGGACGCGCCGGACTTCAACCTGCCGCAACCGGGAGGCAACCTCGTGGCGCTCTCCGAGCTGCGGAAGGGCAAGAAGGCCGTGCTGGTCAACTTCTGGTTCCACGGATGCCCCCCGTGCCGTGCTGAGCTGCCGCAACTACAGAAGCTCTACGCCGGGCTGAAAGACCAGGGCTTCGGCATCGTCGCCGTTAATGGCATCGACTCCGAGCAAGTGATCGCCGCCTACTGGAACGAGAGCAAGTTTGAGTTCCCAACCGTGGTCGCCGGCCCGGGTGAGAAGTACGCCCTGGGAAGAACCTATGGCGTCACCGCCTACCCCACCAACTACCTGGTAGACGACCAGGGCAAAGTCGTGTGGCGGTCCGTGGGCTTTGACGAAGCCGGCCTCACGGAAGCCCTTCGGAAGCTGGGCTTCAAGCTGTAAATCGGCTCTCCAGTGAGGGGTGTTCCGTGAGAAACACCCGTCACCGGCGGTCGTACTCCCCCGAGGCTACCAGTTTCGGACCGACTCGGTGTGCAGCTCGGGCTGGTATCGGCTGAAGGTCTCTCGAACAGCAGGGAGCGACTTCGGGCTCGTTCGGACCATCACCCAGGCCCGCCCTTGCCTGACCAGGTCGTAGATTTGTCGCCCGAGGTCGAGCGGAAACCCGAAGTTGTTCATGGCTCCGACGAGCCCACCGGAGGCGGCCCCAAGTTGCGCGCCACCGATGGCAATGGCGATGGGTCCCGCAGCCAGAAAGGCCATCTCAATGTTGGGCGGAACACGGTCGCGATAGGCGGGTCGGGCACCACCCTGCCATCCCAGTCGCTCCCATGCGGCCTGTACGGCGAGCTCGGCGAACGGGTTGTCGGCCTGATCCGCGGCCCGACCGCCCAGATCTTCCTCGGAGTACTCTCGCGCCACCAGTGAGATCTCGCTGCTGGGCAGCCCCGTCTCCAGCAACTGGTGGATCACCCGCTCCGCCTGGCCGCGATCCTGAAACACGCCTCCGACAAAAGTTGGCATCCGTGGCTCCGGGCCGGCAAGGAACAACCGGCGCCCGTAAGTATATCCCGCACTCCGAGGCGGCACGACCCCCGCCTGTGCGCCTCACGACTCGCCGTCTACTCGTGAACGATCGCCGTACCGAGTTCACCGCCCAGCTCAACCCGGAACTTGGACCCGCTCACGCGAACGTAGAAATCCTCAGCCGAATGAGCTTCGCGGGGACCGTAGCGAGTGATCTCGTAGTCGCAGCCCCGACACCTGTCGCCCTGCACCTGGCTCACCACCACCATCTCGCCGCAGTTCGGGCAGGGGAAACGGGCCGGCTCCCAGGTCTCTTCCGCAGTCATCCCCTGCCCTCCCAGGCGGTCGATCGGTGAGGCCATGATAGAATACCCGCGCTCTGGGGTCACCCCGGACGCCACCAAGTCCGCTCCTGCCTCTCGATGTCGATCCTCACCCTTGACGAAGTCAACCACGTAGCCCGGCTCGCGCGCTTGCGGCTGACAGAGGACGAGCAGGCGACGCTGACGGTCGAGCTCAATGTGATCCTGGGCCATTTCGAGGTGCTCCAGCGCCTGGACACAGAGAACATCCCGCCGACGGCACACGCATTGCCGCAGGTCAACGTGCTCCGGGATGACATCTGCAGGCCGTCGCTCCCCCGTGAGGAGCTTCTTGGGCAGGCGGCCGAAGCCCGCGATGACTTCTTCGTCGTCGCCCGTGTCATCGACACGGGCGAGGCGGCCTGACGGAGGCGCTGATGCCGGAGCTGTGGGAGTTGCCCGCCGCGACGCTGCGGACGCGGATCGCGGGCGGCGAACTCTCCTGCCTGGAGGTGACCGAATCGCACCTCAGACGGCTGGATGCAATTGACCCGGTTGTGGGGGCAATGCTGACGGTAACCCACGACGACGCCCTCGCCGCCGCTCGCCAGATGGATTCCCGAATGGCTGCGGGGGAGCCTGTCCCCTCTCTCGCCGGCATTCCGCTCGTATTGAAGGACAACCTCTGCACCCGGGGAGTGAGGACGACGGCCGGCAGCCGCATTCTGGGGGACTGGCGGCCTCCCTATGACGCGACGGTGGTGGCCCGCCTCAGGGAGGCCGGTGCCATCAGCCTCGGCAAGGCGAACTGTGATGAGTTCGCGATGGGATCCTCCACGGAGAATAGCGCCTTCTTCCCGACGCGAAACCCGTGGGACCTGGAGCGAGTGCCGGGTGGGAGCAGTGGGGGCTCTGCGGCGGCCGTCGCCGCGGGTATGGTGCCGATCTCGTTGGGCAGCGACACCGGGGGCTCCATCCGTCAGCCTGCTTCGCTTTGCGGCATCGTCGGCGTCAAACCCACCTACGGCCGGGTCAGCCGCTACGGATTGATCGCGTATGCCTCCTCGCTAGACCAGGTTGGGCCGTTCGCAGGCGACGTCCGGGGGGCGGCGATGCTCCTGGATGCCATCTCGGGGCACGACCCACTCGACAGTACTTCGGCGCCGATGGAATCCACCCGGTGCGAAGCGGTACTCGGCAGCGACATCCGCGGGCTGCGGGTCGGCGTGCCGCGGGAGTACTACGGAGACGGCGTGGACCCCGACATCCGCAAGGCCGTTGGGTCCGCGCTCGAGGTTCTCCGCGCTCTCGGCGCCGAAGTTGAGGAAACCAGCACGCCGCACGCGGAGTTTGCCCTGGCCTGCTACTACATCATCGCGCCGGCCGAAGCGAGCAGCAATCTCGCCCGCTATGACGGGGTTCGGTACGGCCCACGTGAGCCCGGCACCGACCTGATCGAGCAATACGAACGGACGCGTGACCGCCATTTTGGCGCGGAGGTGAAGCGCCGCATCATGCTGGGCACCT
>CAZSRZ010000016.1:0-57901 GCA_964609085.1 uncultured bacterium
AGCGTCGAAGGAGGGAGAGTCGAGGCCGGCGAAGCATGAGCGGATGTCGGCGGCGAGCGCCGACGGCGGTGGGGGATCCGTGAAGTCATCGATCTATGCTGGGCGTGGATGGTTGCCCGGCGCGTTGATCCTCGGGCTCATCGCCGTCTGGCTGGTCCCCAGTTCGGCGCAGGGCGGCTTTCGTCCGCCGATGGAGCCGGCTGCCCCTCCCCCGAGCGCCAGCGTGGGCGAGTTGATCAAGAAGATCACGGCGCTGGTGGGGCAGAAGAAGCTCGACGAAGCCCGGACGGCGGCGGATCTGGCGGTCGCCGCCGCACGGGCTGCCGGCGACCGTCCCGGCGAGGCGCTGGCGCTGGCTCAGCGGGCTCCTTTGTTGGAAGCACAGAGCCGGCATGCCGAAGCGATTGCGGACTGGGATGCGACGGCGTCGGCCTGGGCTGCGGCCGGGGATGGTCCGGGTCAGGTGAGGGCGCTCTTGAGCGTGGCGCTGCTGCTGACGCAGACCGGCAAGGCGAACGATGCACGTGATCGGTTGGACCGCGCAGTGGCGGTGGGCAGGCAGGAGGTGCGGCGCTCTTTCGCCCTGGGCGTCGAACTCCTGAGGGGCGCTCAGCCCTTCCTGACGCGGGGCTTGCTGCGCGAGACGGAGCAGATCTACCGCCTCTGTCTTGAAATCTTCGACAGAGTGATCCCCGACTCCGCCGGCGTCGCCGCCGTGTTGGACGGACTCGGCAATGTGGTAAGCGAACGAGGCGGTCTGCGCGAGGCGCGCGCTCACCACGAGCGTTCGCTCGCGATCAGCATCCGGCTGGAGCCAGACTCATACGGCGTCGCGAGCAGCCTGAACAATCTCGGCAGCCTGGCATTCGACGAGGGGGACGTGCTCGGCGCGGCCAGTTACTACGAACGGTCGCTCTCCCTCCTGCGCAAGCTCTCCGGCACGATGGGGAATCGGGACTACTCCTACGACATCGCCGGACTTCAGGTCAATCTGGGTGATCTGATGCGTCAGCAGGGCGACCTTGAGGCGGCCAGGATGTGGCTGGACCGGGCCATGGAACTCCTGGAGCAACGCTTCGCGGGGTCGGAGTTTCACGCCAATTGCATGATCAACCTCGGCAACGTGGTCTGGCGGCGCGGAGACCTGGACGGCGCAATGGAGCTGTACCGCAAGGCGCTGGCGCTGCAGCGGCAGCGTGCGCCGGGTTCAATCCGCGTCGCCAGCATCCTAGCCAACATCGGGAACATCCTTGCCGCGCAGGGCGCGGTAGTGGAGGCGGGAGCTCACTATCGAGAAGCACTGGCCATTGAGGAGAAAGTCGCGCCGAGGTCGCTGCAGGTGGCGGTGACGCTGGAGAGCCTCGGCAATCTGGCAGCAAACGTGGGTCAGCAGGATCTGGCCACCAGCTACTATGAGCGGGCGCTCAGCATCAATCAGGAGCAGGCGCCGGACAGCCTGCCGGTCTCGGCCAGCCTGAACAATCTGGGCATCCAAGCCCGCATTCGCGGCGACAGCGCCGCCGCCCGACGCTACTGCGAGGGCTCGCTCGCTATCCGCGAGAAGCTGGCACCGGGCTCGCTGGAGCTGGCCGCCAGCCTGAACAACCTCGGAAACGTGCTGCGCGACCAGGGGGATCGGCAAGGTGCGCTGCGACGGTTCACCCGGGCGTGGAACGTTGTGCGGTCACAGGCCACGCAGGTGACGGGCGACGAGGCGCAGCGGCGATTTGGGGCTTCCTATCTCCACTACGCAGCATCCCTGCAGCAGGCATTGCTGGTGGAAGGACAGCGGAACGCCGCCATCCAGGTGCTGGAGCAGAGCCGGGCCCAGGCGCTATTGCAAACGCTCTCCACCCAGGGCCTGTACCGGCTGGCGACTCCCGAGGCGCGCGCCCGATATGTCGGCGAGCTGAATGCCGAGAGCATCGCTCGACGGGAACACATGCGGGCGGCCGAAGGCGCACGCGCCGCCGCCGCGGCCGTGGAAGCTGCGAGTGGCCGGCCCGACGCGGAGCGTGCGCTATTGGGTCAGAGCTTGAAGGATGCCTTGGAGCAGGAGCGTCAAGCGCGAGAGGCGGTAGTGGAGCAGCGACGAAAGACCGAGACGGCGCTGGCACGCGTGCGGGCCGCCACGCGCGGCGGCGCTCTTGGCGAGCCGCTGCCGTTTGAGAAGGCGAGATTGGCGCTGAAACCGGGCGAGCTCTTCCTCGCCTACGCCCTGGGCGAGTTCGAGTCCACCCTGTACCTGGTCGAGCGCTCGGTGCCGGTCGTCGCCCTGCGGCTTCCAAGCGCGGAGCGAACGCTGAATCAGGCCATCGGCCGGGTTCGAGGAGGATTGGCTCGCCCCGACCGGCCGGCCCCCAAGGCTGACCTGAAGGCCCTTGCCGGGATGCTCCTTCCCGCCGCCGCTGTCGCGCGCATCAAGGCGGCGCGACGGGTGCTTCTCTCCCCGGACGGATCGCTCTGGCTGTCGCCGTTTGCCGCCCTTCCCCTGACCGGCACCGCCAGACCGCTAGGGCTGGAGAAGCCGCTGCTGATGGTTCAGTCGCTGGGCGTCTACGCACGCACGCAACTGGTTCCCCGGGAAACGACATCGCTGCAGGCCCTGGCGCTGGGGGGCTGTGTGTATGGAAACGCCCCCGCTACTGCGGCGGGCGCACCGACGGGGCGCGGTAAAGGAGCCGGGCTCCGTGAGACCGCGCGAGAGCTGCCTCCGCTTCCGGCCTCTAAGGGAGAGGCCACCGCGGTGGCGGCTCTGTTCGGCGGGAAAGCGCTGACAGGCTCTGGTGCCAACGAGGCAGCCCTGCGCCGGTTGATGGGCTCGGCGCGTATCATTCACCTGGCCACTCACGGTCGCTACTTCGAGGGCGACACTCTCCTCTCCGGCGTGGTATTGAGCGCCTCCGCGGCTGGCGTCTCCGCTCATCCGGATGCCGACGGCGTTTTCGAAGCAGCCGAGTTACTGGATCCTGCCGTGCGCTCGCGAGCAGAGCTGGTGGTCCTTTCCGCCTGCGAAACTGCCCGCGGGCGGCGCGAGCATGGCGAGGGCCTCGTCGGGCTCAGCCGCTGCTGGCAGATTGCCGGCGCGCGAAGTGTCGTCGCCAGCCAGTGGTCCGTGGCCGACCAGAGCACGGCGGAGTTGATGGTCGCCTTCCACCGGGGCCTGAAGACCGGGCTCGCCAAGGATGAGGCCTTGCGGCGGGCCATGGCGACCAGCGCCCGGCGCAATCCACACCCGTTTTACTGGGCGCCGTTCATCCTCATCGGCGACCCCGCGCCCCTGCCGCGCAGGCACTGATGCCGGATCGGGCCGCGCAGTCCCACGGCCCAGTGTGCGCTCGGTGACGAGAGGCGGGCGAAGTCCGCGGGCGTACGCCCAGCGGTTCTGTCGCAGGCGCGGGCAAAAGGCGAAGGGAGGTTGGACGGTACCGGAGCCGCTCTCGGCGACCCTGCGAAGGGCAACTACGCCGCCGCCGCCGCCCGTCGACGAACGTAGCCGTCCAGGAGCAGGGCGCCGATCAGCAGCACGGCCACTACCACCGAATGCAGCTCGCTCGGGAAGGGTGCCCCGCTCGGTAGCCGGGAGAGCTGCATTCCCTTCTGGATGAAGACCAGGGTGAGGAAGCCCAGAACCGTGCCCGCGATGCTCCCTTCGCCGCCCGCCACACTGGTTCCGCCCAACACGACGATGGTGATCGCCTGCAGTTCATACTCTGAACCGATGTCGGCACGCGTGCTGTCCGAACCGGCCGCATAGAGCAGCGCCGCGAGCCCGGCCAGCAGGCCGCTGGTCGCATAGACCCGCAGCCGGAGCGCGTGGACGGGCACCCCGGAGAGCCGGGAAGCGGCGGCGTTGAGCCCGACGGCATACACGGCTCTTCCACCACGAGTGCGGGTGAGGTAGAGCGCGAGCCCGGCGAAGATCGCGGCGATGATCCAGGCCGGTGTTGGCAGCCCCAACAGGTTTGTCCGGTTGAGCGATAGGATCATCTCCGGAAACTGCTTGAAGGTGTCGCTCCGCCCAAAGGCGAAGGCGAGCCCCCGGTAGACCGAGAGGGTGGCGAGCGTTACGATCAGCGGCGGCATCCGCCCCATGCTCACCAGCGCCCCATTGCCCATGCCGCACGCCGCGCCGACGCCGAGTGCCGTGCACACCGTCAGCGGCCCATTGCCCGTTGCTTTCCAAACCAGCCCCATCATGACCCCCGCCAGGGCCACGATCGATCCGACCGACAGGTCGATCCCGCCGATGAGAATGACGAGGGTCATACCCGCCGCAAGGACGGCAAGATGTGCCTGCGACCGGATCAGCTTGAAGAGGTTCTCGCTGGTGGCGAAATTCGGAACGCCGAGGGAAAGGCCCACCGTGACGACGATGAACAACAGCAACAAGCCATGTTCTCGCCGGAGACGGGGGGGAGCGGAGCCGAGGGTCATCGCCAGACTGTTCCCCGCGGCGGCGCGAGGTTCCCTTCTGGGACGCACAGCCGGGCCACCATGCGCACAGCCCGCCCAGGCTGGGCGGGCTGTGCGGCTCCTGGTTTTCTACTGGGCCTGCAGCTACTTGCCGAGCATGGCCGCGGTCGCCTTGGCGACGTCGGGGAGACTCTTCTCCGTGACGTCGACGAAGCGGGCTTTCACCTGCTGTCCGACATAGACGAGCACCGTGTTCTTCGCCTGGGGGTTGATGCGATAGGGTCGCAGGTCGCCCTGACTCGCTCCACCCGGGAGGAAGGTCATCCCGAGGTTGAGCTTCTTGTCGGCAGCCACTTTCTCGATGTCCCGCTTGAGTTCCGGGCCGCCGAGGAAGACGACGAAGGTGCGGAGGTCCTTATCCTTGTGCTGTTCGCGGAGTTGCTGGATTCCGGCCACCAAACTGGCAGCCTCAGCCGGAGTGTCCTTGACGAATGCCATGACAACCGGCCGTACACCACTGTTTCATACGTAGCAGAGTTGCTGTCCCTTAAAGGGCCCCGAAACGTCCACCACCTGGAAGGCGCTGACCCTCTCGCCGGGCTTGAGGCCCGACTCGATGTCCGCGCCGACGGCGGCGGTCGTCGCCACGCCGATGGCGGCGAGGGCAAGACCGAACTTCTTCATCACTGTGGAGATCTCCAGTCCGCCGGATGGCGGGTTGGGTGACTCCCCTCAGGCGGCTGCCTGCGGGGCACCTCATGTTGACGGCGCCGGTGCATAGAAGTTCTGCAAAAGAGTTGATGGATCCGATCGATATCTTCGATAGCTCCTTGCCGCCCGCGCTGTGGGTCGGCTCAGCGGGGCTCGGGGGGTGTCGGCTCGGTCGCGTCAGCCGATCGGACCCGCGGAGGAAGCTCCATGAGTTCAACCATCGGGGTAGCCTCCCGAGCGACCAGGAGCTGGGGAGCCTTGAACAACATGCCTAGCAGCACCCAGAGGTAGACGCTCCACGGCAGGGACGCGTGGGGCACCGCGATCACGCAGGTGAAGGCGAAGATCAGACCGAGCATCACCGCCACCAGCAGGTCGTCCCGCATCTGGCCCTCGGGAAGGCGGCGCCATACGCGGAGCGGCACCACGGCCACTGCGGCCACCAACCCCAGGTAGAGCAGCATGCCGAAGAGACCCAATTCAGCGGCGGCCGCACCCACGCCGCTATCAATATTGAACTGGTTGAATCCCCGCGCGGCCTCCCGAAAGGCCCCCAGACTGGGAACACCGGCGGTGTAACCCAGGCCGCGACCGAAGGGATACTCCCACCCCACCTTCAGGCCAATCTGGAGGGGGACCATCCACTTGTTCACCAGCAAGTCGGGGTCAAACCCGGACGCAAATCGGCTGATGACTGCTGCCGTTGTCAGCGTGACGGCCACGGACAGCCCGCCGATCCCGACCGCCAGCACGGGGACCGCGCCGCGCAGGCGCCGCAGCAGCAGCACAACGATCGCGGCTACAAGCAAGGTGACCAACGGCCCTCGTGACCCCGATGTAAGGATGCCCGCCGCCATCAACGGAGAGCCGACGATGGCGAGACCTTTCAACCATCGAGGGCAGGTGCGCGCCGTGATCAGGACGAAGCCCACCAGCAGGCCGATCATCATGTTCGTCCCGTACGTGCTCGGCAAGACGTAGGTGGAGAACGCCCGAAAGTGCCGATGGCCGCTGGCGTCTTCGAACCGCATATTGCGGGCGTAGTCGTTCAGCACGTCGGAGTGGCCGACCAGTGCCACCGGCCCCTGCCGCCACTGGTAGATCCCGTAGAGGGCCGTGAGAATCGACATTACCAACATCACGATGCAGACCTGGCGGATCTGGCGCGCGTCTTTCAGCATCTCGTAGCCGGCGAAGGTGAGCCAGAGGTAGAGCACCCAGCTCCGCAATCCCGCCAGGCTCCGGATCAGCGGAGCCTCGGGGTTGAGGAGCTCGAGCACGCACCAGGCCGTGAGCGCCAATATCGTCCCCGTCACGGCATTGCGTGGCAATGGCAGGCTGCGCCCGGCCCTGCCGAAGACCGCGTAGCCGACGAGCAGCAGGCACAGCCCTTCCGGCACCACGTAGCCCAGCATGGAGCCATAGCGCAGCTTCACATAACCGGACAAGTATCCTGCCACCAGCAGCACCAGCAGCGGCAGTTGCGGGCCGAATCGGAGCGTGGCGATCAGCCCCACCAGTATGACCGCCATCCCCACGCCAGCCGACGTCATCCGCTCCGGCCCGAAAACCAGCACCCCTCCCAGAAGTGCGGCGAGCGCTGCCAGGGGCAGCGCGGCGGCGATCAGCCTGAAGGAAGGGTCTCCCTGGCCCGAGGAGGCGGGATTCTGGATCATGGGTTCTGAATCATCACCGTGGGCCGTCAGACCCACTCCCCGCAGCGGCGACCACGAGGAGGTCGTGGAGCGCTGTGGCGACTCGTTCATAAGCGTAACGCGTGGTGACGGCGTTGCGGCCGGCCACGCCGAGTTCATGTCGCCGATTGGGGTCCTGCAACAACCGATGCAGGCAGGCGGCGAGCGCAGTTGAGTCCCCTTCGGGGAAGACCTCCCCCCCGCCGGTCTCCCGGATCAGGTGCGGGATGTGCCCACTGTCGCTCCCAACAACAGGTACGCCGCACGCCATCGCCTCGATGATGACCCTGCCGAATTGCTCCTTCCATGTCGGCGTGGTGCGCGACGGGACCACCAGCAGGTCCATCGCCCGCAACGCGGTGGCCGCTTCGGTGTGGTCGACCGGTCCGGCAAATCGGGTGCGCGACTCCAGCCCCAACCTCACGGCCTGTGCCCGAAGCGCCGATTCGGCCGGCCCGGCACCGACCAGCAGCACCGAGGCAAGATCTCCTGGCAATGCCGCGACCGCCTCCAGGACCAGGTCTACCCCCTTGGCTTCTGTCAGGCGGCCGAGGTAGCCGATCACTGGTCCCGACAGCGAGTGGGGGAGTGCGGGACCATCCGGGCTGAAGGCGGCGAGGTCGACGGCAAAGTCCAGCAGCGGCGTGGGGCCAGGGTATCCCCGGGCCTGGAGCACGTCCCGCACTTCATCCGACACCACCGCGATGGCGGCGACGCGTTTGTGAATCCAGCGCTCCACGATCCTGAACGGGACCGGATACCGCTTGAGGATGTTCTGCTTGGTGCAGAGCACCACCGGAACTCGTCCGGCGGCGGCGCACCATTGAGCCGCAGCCACGGAGTAGGGTTCCTCATCGATGAACAGCACGTCCGGGCGCACGTCACGCATCAGCCGGCGGACGCCTCGAACATAGTGATGCAGGGGGATGCTTCCCGCCAGCCGCACTGGCATGGGGTGAAGCGTCAGGCCCCCGTCCGACATTGGGGCGCGTAGCGACGGCCCGCCGTACTCGCTTGGCCACGAGGCAGGCATCACCACCGCCACCTCCGCATCGCAGCGGCTCGCCATGCAGGAGTACAGGAGCCGGTTGGGCCCTACGACCGCGGAATGGCTGACGGCCAGGACCTTCATCCTCCGGCCTCCGCCAGCCGCTCATAGGTGGTCAGGTATTCGTTCGCCGTCGCGGACCAGGGGCGTGCCTCCGCCGCGTGGCGCGCCGCTGCGCCCAAAGCTCGCCGTTGGGCGGGATTATCCACCAGCGACTGCATGGCGCGCCGGAGGCTCGGGGTATCCTCCGGATCCTGCAGCACGATACCGGCTCCAGCCGAGAGCAATTCGGCCGCACCGACCGTTTCCGTGGTGATGACGGGGATGCCGCACGCGGCCGCCTCCAGGCAGACGAGCGAGAAGGGCTCATATCGGGACGGTGCCACCAGGAAGTCGGCGGCGCCCATCAGATGTGCCAGATCACGGCGATGGCCGAGAAAGTGGCAGCGAGCCGCGATGCCGAGCGACGTTGCGAGCGCGGGGTAGGGGCTGCCATTGACTGCTCCCGCGATCGCCAGCCGCAGCCCCGGCACGCCGGTGAGGGCGCGCAACACGGTGTCCAGGTTCTTGCGCGGGGTGCGGAGATCGCCGACGAATAGGGCCAGCGGAGCATCGACGGGCAGCCCGAACTCCCGGCGATCTACCGACCGCGGCCGGAACTCTTCCAGATCGACGCCGTTGTGGATCACGAGCACCCGATCATCTGGAATCCCGAGGCTGACCAACTGGCTGCGCACCAGCGAGGAGACGGCGACGACACAGGCTGCCTGATTCAGGGCTCGTCGCTCCCAAATAGCGTTGAGTCGCCGGTAGAGACGGCGGTATGTGGATCGGGCGTCGTTTCCCCGAGGCGGCGGCTCTGCTCTGTGCAGATAGTGCACGGCGTTCAAGGTGTGTACCCGATCCAGAGTGTACCCGCAGGCGTGGAGCACACCCGCCTGCGTTTCACCCTGAAGTTGGCGCGTCGCCTTCCGGCTGAAGGCAGCTATCTTGAGGAGTACGGGGCGGGACGGCCACGGATGAATCCAGTGGCGCCGGATCGCGGCCGGTAGATCACCGTCGATGCGGTCGGCGTAGAGGTGGACCTCCCACCCCGCGTTCGCGGCAGCGAGGGCGATCTCGAGATTCACCCGTCCCTGGCCGTCCCCTCGCGTGACGTTGTGGGTCACCAGCCGGAGCCGCGGTGGGCGCGTCATGGTTGCAGCCAGTTTCCCATGGCCTCCCCGAGGGAGGCCACGAAGACGCTCGCGTCGAATCGCGTCGCCAGTTCCCTTCGTCGAACTGCCAGGTCCGTCCGAGGCTCGGCAAGTTGCTCGAGGACCGCCGCCGCCAGCCTCCCGGCGTCCCCGGCAGTCACCAGGGTGGCGAGGCCGGCGTCGGCGCCCGCGAGGATCTCCGCTGGTCCGCCCGCGTCGGAGGCGATGACCGGCTTCCCCATGGCGAGCCCTTCCAGCACCACCATCCCGAAGGGCTCCGGTTCGATCGAAGCATGCACCACGAGGTCGCAGGCATGCATCCAGCGTTCGGGCTCCGACTGGTGCCCGGGCAGGTGCAGACGGCGGCCCAGCCCGGCCTCCTCGCCGTGGCGTCGCAACTCTGCCTCCACGCCGGGTTCGAGCGCGTGTTCACCGCCCACCACCACAAACTGGGCCGTCGGCAGCAGGGTGAGGAGTCGTGCGCAGGCGTCCACAAACACGAACACCCCCTTCCACCGCTGCAATCGGGCGAAGAGACCGATGACGGGCGCGCCATCCAGGCCAAGTTCGCGACGGATTTCGGCTGGCAGGGGAAGTCGCGCGGGATTGAAACGCCGCGTGTCTACGCACGGCCGCACCACTTGCGTAGCCAGGTGCGGGGCGAACCGACGCTGCGCCGCAGCCACACTGTCGGAGCAGCAGAGAGTTCCCACTCCAGGCAGCCTTGAAGCCAGCCGATCGATGCCGCCTCTGGGGAAGGCATGCTGGTAGAAGCCCGCCGGGAGCCGAGACCTCGCGGCGGCGGGTGCAGCATAGAGATGGGCCTTGGTCATCCAGCTAAGGACGGCACTCGGGCGATCCGTTCGCCAGCGCCGGGCGAGCCGAGCCACACCCCGGAGGAGGTCGTCCGGTCGTCGCAGCCGGCCGACCGGCACGACGCTCGTCGCCCATCCCGCAGCCGCTGCCTCCTGGACCATCGGCCCGTCCTCGAGGCTGACCAGTGACCAATCGCACGTGTCGTCCGGCCGGGCGTGGGCGATGAGGATGCGGAGGAGTTGCTCAGCGCCTCCCCGCTGCGTCGCCAGCGGCATCACGATCTCTACCCGCGGCCGGCTCATCGCGCGAGAACCTCGCGGTAGAGGTCTACGATACTGTCGGCCATGGTCTCCACGCTGAAGACGCGATTGGCGCGCTCCTTCCCCATCAGGCCCATCGCCGTCGCCCGCGGTGGGTCGCCGAGGAGCGACGCGATGGCCCCCGCGAGCGCCGGGATCTCCCGCTTCGGCACAATCAGGCCGGTCTCGCCGTCGACCACAATCTCTCGGGGCCCCTCGCAATCCGTCGCGACCACCGGCAGGCCGGCCGCCATCCCCTCGATGAGGGCAACTCCGAACGGCTCAAAGTGGGCCGGGTGGACCAGCACGTGAGCCGCCGCCAGGAGGTCGGCCCTTTCCTGGTCCGTCAGATACCCGGTCAGATGCACGTTGGCCTCCAACCCAAGTGATGCGATGCGGCTCCGTAGATCTTCGGGCAGCTTGGGCTCCACCCCGTGGAGCACGCCTCCGCAGATGAGGAACTTCGCAGCCGGCAGGCGATCGACCACCAACGCGGCGGCATCGATCAGATCGTGTGCCCCTTTGTAGCGCTGCATCCGCGCCAGCATCACCGCAACCCGGTCCTCCGGCGCGAGCTGGTGCCGGCGTCTGGCCCGGTCCGCCTCCGCTCCGTCCATCAGCGTCTCGGTCTCCACCCCGGGGAGGATCGTCCGGTAGCACCCCCGGGATGGGTCAGACAGATATGGGTAGATTGCCAGGTAACTGGAGGCGACGCTGCGGGTACCGAAAACCGTGGCGGCGGGCCGAAGCCGGCGCTGGTACGCTGTGAAGCATCGCGTCCAGAGATCGCCGCTTTCCAGCGGGTCGAAGACGTGCCAGATGCAGCGGGCCCCTGTCCCGCGGGCCGCCGTGGCCCCGTAGGCCAGCATCGTCGGGCCGCTGCAGTGGATCAGGGCGATCCCTTCGCGCCGAACGACCCCCGCGATATCCCGCACAGCTCCCGCCAGGCGATGGAGTTGGCGCACGCGGTGAGGGCGGATCGCGTGACACTTCGCCCCCAGCTTCCGGGCCAAATCCACCACGGGACCATCACGCAGGCAGATCAGGTGCGGCGTGAATCCCGCGTCGGCGTGGGTGGTGCACAGGGTTCGGATCAGCTCCAGCAGCACGGCATCGGCCCCGCCCTTTTCGCCGACCGGATTGAGGAACAGGACCGGCGTCCGTGTCATCGGTTTCCGGCTCCGGAGAGCGCGTCGAGCAATCGTCCGGCGATGTGCGGCCAGGCGAACACCTCTGAGTAGAGCGCGGAAGCGCCGTCGGCCAATCTGGAACGGAGAACGGCATCTCCAGCCAGGCGGACGGCCGCGGCCGCAAATGCCGCCTGGTCGCCCGCGGGGCTCAGCAGCAGGGCGTCCCCGTCCCGCTCGCGCAGGAGCGGATCCGTGAGCGGGCCGTCCGTGCCGAGAATCGCCAACGCGTGCTCCAGACCGGTGACGAAGGAGCTGCGGCGGGTCGAGACACCGTCGGTGAAGGGGGACAGGTAGAGATCCACCGCGGCGAGGCGGCGCGAGATCTCCGGCGGGCTAAGCGGGCCTTCCGCCCGCAGGGGGATGCCCGGCAGTGCGGCGCTGGTCGCCGCGCCGTTTGGGCCCAGAGCGAGCACGAGCGGCGAGAACCCGGCCGCCGCCAGACCGCGCGCGGCGGCGGCGACCAGTCCTAGATCGCGCGATGGATGCGCGGTGCCGAAGAGTCCGAGCACCAGCGTCCGCCCGTCGATGCCCAATGCCGCCCGCGCCTCGGCACGCGCTACCTCCATCCGCGGGATCGCCGATCCGACCGGTAGGTGCAGGCTGGGGGTATCCGGAAACCAGGGGCCGAATCGGTCGAGGGCGGCGGTGATGGCGAAAACGAGCAAGTCGGCGGTCCGACACAGTGATACGAACTGCGGACGTTGCCAGATCCCCATCACGCGGAAACGCCACCCCTCCGGGGGAACGAACGGCTCGTGCACCAGCAGCGCCAGGCGCGTGCTCGCCGGTCTGCGCCGCATCGCCATCGGGAGCATCGGGTGCCACCCCCTGGGTCCATAGCAGAATGGGTTGTACTGAAGCAGGATCCAGTCGGGCGCATCGCCGCCGGCCGCGAAGTCGAACCGCGCCCAGCTCGACGGCTCCCGCTCGGAGAACCCCTGGCGGAGGGTGACCCCGGGAATCGGATCGGCGCTCGTTTCGCGCGCGGTGCAGATGGTGACCTGGACGCCTCGATCTCGCAGGGCGGCCGCGAGGCACGCGGTATGGTCGCCGATTCCATCCAGTCGTGGCGGGAGGGCGGCGGAGATCATCAGAAGCCGCATACGTCTATGCTCCTCGAGAGAGCTGCGCGGTAAGCCGTCAGGCGATGCTCCGCAGCCGCATCCCAGGAGTGTTTCTGCGCCGTTGCCCACGCTGCACGCCGGAGGCGATCACGGAGGGGCGCATCACCCAATAACCTCTCCGCAGACTCGACCAGCGCCGGGGCATCGCGGTAGGGTACCAACAGTGCGTTGACTTCGTCTTGAAGCAAACTCGGCGCACACCCGGCGGCGGTCGATATCGGCGCCAGACCGCAAGCCATCCCCTCCACCAGCGTTTTCCCGTAACCCTCGTACAGGCTGGGGTGGAGGAGCACCTCGTGCCCGCAGAGCAATTCGCGTAGCTGAGAGCGCTGATAGTGGGGAATCACCGTCAATCGGGAACGCAGGTGGGGCTCCACGCCCGCGGCGATCTCCGCTGATTCGACCCCTGTCCCAAGCATCGAGACTCGCAGCCGGGGATGGCGCGCCAGCAGCGTCGCCACCGCGGCCTGGGTGTAGCGAAACCCTTTCCGGCTGATCGCCGAGCCGAGCACGGCGATGCCTGGTTCCGAAGCGGTCGGGGCCAGCGGAATGCCCACCAACTCTTCGGGAATCCCGTTGTCCACAATCACCGTCCGTTTGGGGTCAATTCCCAGGTTCTCCACCGCGAAGGCACGGTCGACCGCATTCAGGAAGCAGACGAGATCCGAACGACGGAGTGATCGGGCAACCTCCCATAGCCGCCACCCCCCGTTGTAGAGCGGGTAGCGCCAACTGACGGGTTCGCCACCCCGCGCCGATTCGTCGCGAAAGGCCTGATCGACCAGGTGCTCCAACCCCGTGCTGCGGGTGACCAACAGTGGGCCGCCGCCGGGACGCCTCACGCACCAGAGATCGCCGGTCGTGGCGTCCACCACATCCGGCAGGATCCCGCCCTGCTCCATCCATCGAAGCTGTTGCCGAACGTAGTGTGGGAAGAGCAGGTTGCGCATGCGGAGGGAGAGGCGCCTCGGCAGGCGGTCCTGACTGTAGACCTCGACGATGTGCCCCCGGCGCCGGTACGCCTCCGCCAGTGCCAGGGTGGAGCCGGCGGCTCCCGAATCGAGGTCCAGGTCGTGATGAACCACCAGCAGAATCCGCAGCGGATCGTCGGATGGATATGAATTTCTGCCGATAGAGTATGCATCCACGATTCCGCGAGTCTGGATATGCGTTTCGCAATCAGTTCGCTTACTACTGGCGGCCCGATAGGCGGTGGCCACGCCGTGTGCCGAAGCTTTCCACGTCCGCGAGGCGGCGAGCACATGCGCCGCCGCCCCCAGGCGGTGCGTCAGGTCCGGATCCCGCACCAGCCGCAAGACGGCCTCCCGCAGTGCCGGGGCATCCCCGACAGGGATACACAGACCCGTGATCCCCTCTTCAACGAAGTCAGCCATCCCGCAGATGCCGGTGGTAACAATCGCCAGCCCGACTGCGGCCGCCTCCAACATGACCAGCGGATAGCCCTCGTAGATCGAGGGCAGCACCAGGATGGAATGCCCTTGATAGACCTCCACGAGCGCCGCGTCCCCCTCCAACCGCGGCACTATCTTGACCCGCTCCGCCACATCCTCCGGGAAAGCCCGCGCCACGACCTCTCGCGGCACACCACAGCCGGCCACTGTGAGAGTGACGTTGGGCTCCCTCCGCAGCACCTCGCTCATGGCGGGGATCAAGGTGCGGATCCCCTTACGCTCCAACCATGAGCCGAGGAACAGCACGCTGCCCGGAGCAGGCGGCGGGTGGTCGAGGCCCGCTGCCAGAAACGCTTCGGAGACACCGTTGAAGTGCTGGGTGAGGCGAGAATCCGGAACGCCGTGAGAGCGGAGATATTCCACGTCCTCGCGACTGCAGCAGAGCACGTGATCGGCGTGCCGCACCGCCCATTGGGCTTGCTTGACCACGGTGAGGGGGCTGAATCGCCGCTTGATCGAAACCGGCATGCCCTCCTGCAGGCGCGCCCGCAGGTCTGCGGCGTGAGCGCGCTCTTCCAGTCCGTGCGAAAAGAGCACGGCGGGTGGTAGCTCCGGCCGGAAACGGCGGACCAGGCAGTAGGCAGCGGCAATGGGCTCGTGGATCTCCACCACGTCGTAATGCCTGCCGGCCCGTATGCGTGCCAGAACCATTCGTGTGAGTAACGCAGGGATCCGAAATCGCCGAAGTTGCTCCGGCCCTGGCGAGCGGAGCTGATCGCGGAAGAGGTATTCCACCGCGTGGCCGGCGGCCGCCAGTTCATCCCCGGTTCCATACATCGCGCGCGACATGCCGCCGGAGCGGTTGTCCGGCACATCGGCGATGCGCAACACGCGGAGGGGTTTCATCGTGGGAGTGCGATCCCCAACTGCTGCGGGTCGGCGGTCTCCAGCCGCAGGAGTTGGTAGTTGGGCAGGGCGTCGGCCGCCGCCCGCCGCACAGCCGGCTCGACAAAGTCATGCAGCAGCACCGGCGCGCCGACGGTCAGCCAGTTTGCGGCGGCGATCAACTCCGCAAGGACTCCATCGTAGTCGTGCACGCTGTCCTGGAAGAAGAGCTGAGGCTGCCAATCGGGCAGGCACTCAGGCAGGGCTTCGGCCGCGGGTCGCCCCCGGTGAAACTGCACCCACGGGGCCAGGGCGGCGGGCAGGTGACACCCGGAATCCGGCAGCAGGTCGAATGTCCGCACGCCCTCCCCGCGGGATGGGTCCGCGCCGGCGGCTCGAGCCGCGGCGGCAAGGTAAGCGGTGGAGTACCCCCAGTAGGTGCCCGTTTCCAGGATCCGACGAGCGCCCGCCGCCAGAGCGATCGCATAAAGGGCGCGACCGGTGTCCGGATGGACGGGAAGCGAACGTGCCATACAGCGGTCGAGGCGACGGATCACGGGGGAGGGTAGCCACCGCCGCAGCCGGTGCTCCCGCGCGTTGACGGCGTCCGCCGCCGCCAGAGTCGTCACGGTGAGATCGGCATCCCAGCGCTCGCGCAGGAGGCATTCGAGGGAGATCACCCGGAGCCCGTCCGGACCATGTTCGGCGGCTGGACGATTCATCGCGCGGAGCCGGACCTTTCCGACCGGAGGGCCCATCGGGGGGCGGCATCGGCGCCGGCCACGACGTAGACCCGCAGCACTGCATCCAGGTGCCGCTCCAGCGAGAAGTGCTCCGCTGCTCGCACCTGACCTGCCGCACCCAGGGAGAGAGCCAGGTCGGGCTCCGAGGCAAGTCGGTCGAGCGCCCTCGCCATCTCCTCCACGCTGCCGGGCGAAACGAGCACGCCGGTGACTCCGTCCTCGACGATCTCCGGGATTCCCCCGCACCGCGATGCGACGACTGCCCGGCCGCGCGCCATGGCCTCAAGGGGGGCCAGTCCGGCCGGTTCGGGCCAGAGCGATGGGAAGACCAGCGCCCGCGCCGCCTCAATCAGTTCCTCGAGCGCCGGTGCCGGTAGCCAGCCGTGGAATCGCGCACGGGAGTCGAGCCCCAGTGTCCTGGCTAGCCGTCGCAGGCCGGGCTCCTCCGGCCCGATCCCCGCGATCTCCACCGACACCTCCGTCCTCATCAACGCGACGGCTCGGAGCAGCCAGTCGGCGCCTTTCTCCGGCGTGAGCCTGCCTGCGAAGACAAACGTGGGCCTGCCGGGCCGCGATACCCCGGTTGCGACCACGTCCGGTGCAGGCGGGTGAACCACGTGGAGCCCCTTTGCAGGATAGCCCGAGCGCAACATCTCTCCGCGTACGAAGGCGCTCACAGCGATCGATTGCAAGCCCGGCAGGGTCAGGAGCTCTCTCCGGACTCGGGCGAAACCGGCGAACATCGGCCCGGGTCTGACGCTGCCGCAGTGTTGAGCGAAGTGTCCCCAACCACATCCGGCAACGGAGTACCGCCGGGGGCAGGCGCGTCCCGGCCAGGCGAGATAGCGCGTACCGCTCGGGCAGTAGGGCCCGTGGTTGTGGACCGTCCGCACCAGGGGGATGCCGGACGGCAACTCGCCCTCGATCGCGGCGTGCAGATGAAGCACGTCCAGCCCGAGTGACGCGACGCGGCCAGCCAGTTCGCTCTCGTTAGCAAGTAGTTCGAGGTTAGTTGTCGCGGGCGCGCCGCCCACGCGGTCCGCGTGATCCAGGCAGAAAACTTCGTGGCCCAGCCGTCTCTGGGCCGGGAGCACGGCGCGAAGGTAGCTCGCCATCCCCCCCGGCGCCTGCGATCCCGGGCAATAGTGGCCGATGCGCACGATTAGCGGTTCCCTTCCGCCAGGGCTTGCAGCCGCTGCCGCATGTCCTCTGCGGCCGCCACGGGTACGACGGCCGCCGGGTCCTCGATCAGCTCCTTCGCCCCCGTCTCAACGGTTACCAGCACGGGGACGCCGACGGCGAGGGCCTCGGCAACCGCCAGCCCGAACCCGTCGGAATAGCTTGGATGCACCAGGATGTCCGCGTCCAGCAGGTGCGGGAGGGGATCGCCCGGGGCGACGCGGAGGCGAGGGTCGGCCCGAAGCCGATGCTCGATGTACCGCCGCATCCAGGGGTTGGTCCAACCGCCCACCAGGGTGAGGCATGCCTCTGGGTCAGTCACCCGGGCGAACGCATCCAGCAGAACAGGCACCCCCTTGGGCACAGAGATCGAGCCGACCGCGACCACCCGCAGGCCGCGGTGAGCTTCGTGGGGTCTTCGTGGTTGAAATCGCGGGGCCGAAGTCAGTCGCCGCCGCCGCAAGCGACCGACCGGCACGCCAGCGGTGAGAAAGGAGTCCCGGGCGAGCTCGGACGCCACCGAGATCGACCGGGCGAGGCGGTACTCCGCCCGCATCTTCATGCGGAGGAGGGGAGAGAGCCAGATCGGCTCCACCGGGTGGTGTCGGCGCGCCTGCCGGAAGAGCGCCGCCGCGCGATCGATGTGGACGGTCGGCGATTCCAGCAGCGTCTCCACCTCGGCCCCGGCGCGCCGGAGCGTCCACCGGGCCGCCCCGCTGAAGACGATGAGCGACTCGATCTCGCCCAGGGAGTGGAGGCGGCGAGCTACGGCGCGGTCGAACGCCTCGTTTCCCAGCCAGGCCAGACATCCTGGGTGGAACCGGAAGGGCGTCCGCGAGAAGGCGGGCAGGGGGACAGCGACGCCGTCCGGATCGTGCTCGGGCACGGCCGTGGCGAGGTAGCGAACCCTGCGGCCCTCCGCGCGGAGGGCCTGCACCACCACCTCGAGGTGACGCCCAAGCCCGCCCGACCCGTAGGGGGCGGGACAGGTCACCACGGTCAGCCCGGAACTCATCCCTCGGTCCGTCCCAGCCGACGACCGAGCCAGCCGATTGCGGCCTCGCGATCCGGTCTCGGAGCGGTGAGGAAGGCCCCAACGAGGAAGCCGACTACGGCACCCGAACCGGTCAGCCCCAGCGCGGCCACTGCCCGCCAGGAGCCCTCCGTCGGCGTGAGCAGACCCAGACCCCGCCCCAGCAGCACCCCCGACGCCGTCGGCACCACCAGCCAGACGGCTCGCCTCCCCACCTGCGTCGCGAACCCTGGGCGGAAACCGCACAGCAACCAGAGTGACACCACGGACTCCGCGATCAGATAGCTCCACGGGATCGCAATGGCCCCGAAGCGTGGCACTGCCAGCCCCGAGAGCAGCAGCGTCAGCAACGAACCCGTCCCGACGATGCCCACGGCCTGCCAGTTCCGGTTCACCGCGGCGTAGGCGATGCCCAATGTCCATTGGACCATATCGAGGGGTAGGGCCAGCGCATAGATCATTAGCAGTGGGACGGCAGGCGCCCATCTAGAGCTATAGATGACCTCCACCAGCGGCCCCCCGGCTGCCAGCATCACGGCGATCCAGAGCCCGCTCACCGTCAGGAAGCGAACGAGGTAGCTTGTGACCGTCGCTCGCAATTCGGCGTCATCTCCCTGCAGCCGGGAGAAGTGGGGAAAGCTGACCCGCATCACGGCGTCCACAACCGCGAGAGGCCGCCGGGCGTTGTTTGCCGCGAGTCCAAGGAAGCCGACCGCATCCTGCCCCACGAGGGTGCCGACGAAAGCGGGCGTCGCCCACCCACCCAGTGCCTTCAGCACGCCGCCGGCCTGGAACGAGATGCCGTACGCCAGGGTCGCCCTGGCTTCGTGGGGTTCGAGGTAGAAGCGCAGTGGCCACGGGGCGGCTGCGTAAAGCACGATCACCCCAACCAGGCTTCGTGCCAGGGCCGCGTAGACGAAGCTCCACACGCCGTGGCCGAACAGCGCCAGCGTGACGGAGCAGGCATGGTAGGTAAAACTCTCCGCGATTTCCGCCCGGGCGATGGGTCCGTAGGTGAGGGCTCGCTCCAGCCGCACCGCGCTCACCGATCGGATCGCCGGAGGGAAAAGCGTGAGGGCAAAGATCCTCGCCGCCCACGCCAGCTCCACCGGGAGCCTCGGGTAGAGTCGCAAGACCAGGGGCGCGGTGACCCACACGACGGCTACAACCACGGCCGCGGAGATGAACTGCAGCGTGAACGAGAGACGCAGGTTGCGCTCGGTGATCTCTTCCTGGCGCTGAATGTAGGACGCGCCCAGGCCGAAATCGCCCAGCACGGCGAAAATGGTGACGAGGAACGTCACGATGGCGTAGGTGCCAAACTCGGCCGGTGTGAGCAGTCGCGCCAGGGCGACGCCCGCAGCCATCCCCATGACCTGGTTGACCACCTGGCGGCCGAAGAGGATGCGCACGCCTGCCCACGCCCGACGGCGCAGTTCCGTCGTGGGAGGCACCGACTCCGGGCGGGTGCTCAGGATCCCGACTCCGACACCGATGCCGTCGACGAGAGCCGCAGCATCTGGGCGCAAAGTTCGCGGGGATCCAGGCGGTGCCTCCAGAATCCGGCGATTGTCTCGGCCTGGCGCTCTCCAGACTCCCACGCCCCATCCTCTTCCCGCAGAGCGGAAGCCACCGCATGCGAGGTCCGGGCGCTGAATGTCCGTCCGAACGGGCCGGCCTCCGGGATTGCCATCAGGCCGGGGAGGTCGGTGCCGACGACGCTGCATCCCATGCACAGCGCCTCGGAGGCGGCACTGGGGGATCCCTCCCAGCGAGAGGTCATCAGGAGCATCCGTGCCTCGCCCAGCAACGCGGGAAGTTGATTCTGTGGCACCACACCCGTAATCCGTACCGCAGCCCGTCCTCGGAGGCGGAGGAATGCGCCCTCGCCACCTCGACCGACGACTGTTGCTCGGGCGTTGGGTGTCGACTCCAGGTACCGTTCCAGCCCCCGCGCCAGCAGTGCCGCGTCCTTGGCTGCGTCGTACCACCGGCCAACGGCAATCACGTGCCGCTCCCGTGTTGGGGGGACAGGAGCGGCGAGGAACGCGGGGTGGACGGGATGCGGCATCACCGCCAGCTTCTCCGCCAACGCCGCTTTCCCCTGACCGGTTAGCCAGCGGACGATGTTCCGGCGCGCCGGCTCCGTCTCAACCAGTACCACACTCGCAGCGAGGAGACTGTCGAACATCTCCGCCTCTTCCGCGCGGTAGAGTTGCGTCCATCGCCGCAGCCAGTGCCAGGCGGCACGCGCCCGTCCGATCGGGTCCCCGGGGGCGAGCACCATGCGGTTCCACTGAGCACGCGGAAAGGTGCGGATGCTCACCATGCCGTCGGTGTCGGCCCGCGAAAGAGTCGGGACGCCGGCCTCCCGCAGCGACGCCAGGATCGCCGACCGTCCCAGCCACGTGAAGACATAGGCAAAATCAGGCGCGACCGTCCGCCAGTAAGATGGATTCTCCATCTCCGCCGCCGAGGCGGTCCGGACGGGGAAGTCCGCCTCCACGTCGAACCGGTCGCGGCAGACGACGGTGGGGCTGCAACCCAGATCGCGAAAGGCGCGCGCCAGGATTCGGATATCGAATGTCCACCCGGCGCTTTCCCATGGGATGGGAACCACGATCGCAACCTTCATCCCGACGATTCCCGGGTCCAGCGCCGCGGGGTCAGCAGGCACGCGGCCAACTGCTTCCAGGCCCAGGGGTTGGCTGGATCTGTCCGGGCCGCGTGCCAGAGAAGCCGCCGGGCGAACGGCAATCCGGCGTCGGACACCATCCGCCGGGCGCGCAGCACTCGCCAGTCGCTGAGTTCGCGTCGCAGGTCGGCACGCCAGCCCGCGGGTGCCGGTCCACGCAGGTGGCGATCGAGGACTGCCTCCGTCTGGGCGAATACCTCGGCCTCCCGACAACGGCTGTTTTGCCCCTGGTGCACCGCCATCAGGAAGTCAGGCCCTTCCAGCCGGATTCCCACATGGCCGCGACGGGCGAGCTCCAGGTTCACGCCAAAGTCGATAACCAGGTCGTCACCGGCCGCCGCCTCCCAACACGCGAGCAGCGGTGAGCGGCGATAGAGCGCAGTGCCGATGAACCAGGATCGATCGAGCACGGCCCGCATGAGCCCTCTCGCGGGGATCTCGGTGTAAGGTCTGTGGGCTAGCGGCAACAGCGTCGGGGGCTCGGTGGCCGGCGAGAACTCCCGCCGGGGTGAGAAGACGACCGCCGCCCTCGGGCATGCGTCCAGGGCTTCCACGCGCCGCGATAGGAAGCCGGGCCCGTGCCGGTCGTCGTCCATCAGGAAGGCGATGAACTCGCCGCGAGCCAGGTGTAGCCCCGCTCCCCAATTCGCTGCAATGCCCAAATTCCGAGGCTGTCGATGGACCACGAGCCGGGGATCGCGGATCCTCGCCAGCAATTCGGCCGTCTCATCCGTGCCGGCGTCGTCCGCCACAATCACCTCGAGCGAGGTATCGGCCTGGCAGAGGACGCTCTCGACTGCCGGGATCACCCCCCACGCCCGGTTGTACGTGGGGATCACCACGCTGACGCGCGGCGCGTTCCCAGTGGAACGGTTAGAGGAGCCCAAACAGGAACCCGAGCGGCCCAAGCTGGCTCAGGTACTCGAGCGGCCCTCGTCGGGCGGCCTTCTTGGGCGGAAGGAAGAGCACGTCGCCGGCCGACAGCTCGATGTTGTCTCTGTGGCCCATCTGCTTCAGTGCCTGGCGCAGGTTCAGCTTTCGGCTCACCTGCCCGGGCCGGATCAGCTCGACCTGCTCCAGCTCGGCGGTCGCGGTATTGAGGGCACCGGCCAGTTCTGGCCCACCGTGAAGGAAGAAGTCCACGAGCCGGGTCCCGGGCTTCAGTGCCTGTGGACCGGGCCTCGGCACGGCGCCGATGAGGATGAGGCGGTCACGCTGTTCCGGTACGAAGAATTCATCGCCGGGCTGCAGCGTCAGCTTACCGCCGAGCCCGAGCTTCTGGCGCTCGACCAGATTGACCCTCTCCGGCAGCATGCCCTCGCGACGAAAGTCGATGCGCTCGATGTCTGCGAGCGAGTTCAGCTTGCCGGCGGTGACAATCAGATCCTCCAGCGTCATGCCGGGCTTTAGCTCGTAAAGTCCGGGGTTGATGACGGCGCCGCCGATGCGAACCGGACGATCCACACGCGCGGGAAGCAGGCGGACCTCCACGGAGTCGCCGTCCTGGAGCGTCCGGTTGTGCCGGGGATCGCCGATCCGTTCGTCTGTCGACAGATCGACGATCGTTCGCGTGAGGTCGGCGTGGAAGATCACGATGGCCTTCAGATCCGCGTCCTTGAGCACACCGCCTGCCAGATCGATCGCCTTGCGCACGCGCAGGCCCTGTTCGAGCGCCATAGGGCCCGTCTTCGCCACCGCGCCCACGACGGTGATCTGGCCCTGCCGGACCGGCTTCTCGTTCGGCGGCGGGGCCGTCTTCACCAGGGAGACGATCACCCGCGGCTCGACGAGGTCCACCTCCAGCGCCTTGCGGACCAGTTCGGTCAGTTCGTCGATGGTCAACCCGGCGGCCTTCAGTTTGCCGACGTTTTTCAGATAGATGAACCCATCCGGCAGGAGGATGCCGGCAGCGTCGAACCCCTTCTGCGGGCTGACGCCCACAGCGATTTCATCGCCGGGTTGCAGGCGGTATGGCCCGGCTGGCTCGGCGGCGAACAACGACGCCGACGACAACGCCAGCAGGGCGAAGACGGGCAGGGCCAGACGGAGAGAGACGGCCAGGACCTGCTTCATCGGTTGCTCTCCTGCTCACGTTTCGTGCCTGCGTCCCCGGCGTGAAGCCCTCGTCGACCGCCGCTGCCATTGCTGCCGTTCCGGCTAGATCCGCCGCCGGTCTCGTAGTAATAGTAGTAGCTGCCGTAGTACCGCTGCCGGCCATGGCGGTTGCTTACCCGGTTGAAGACCACCCCGATGATACGGGCATGGGCCTGGGTCAACAGCCGCTCCATCTGTCGCAATTCCGCCTTCTTGGTGCGGCCGACCTGTACCACCAGCACCACCCCGTCGGCGCGCCGGGCAATGATGAGGGGATCGGTGACGGGCAGGCAGGGCGGCGAGTCGATCAGCACAACGTCGCACCGCGCCTCAAGTTGCTCGAGCACCTGCTCGAAGGAGCGGGATCCCAGAAGTTCGGAGGGATTAGGGGGGATGGCACCGGACGAAACGACGCGCAGGTTCTCGGTGGTCGTATGCTGCAGCACATCGTCAATCGTGCTCTGGCCGACGAGCACCTCGGCCAATCCGGGAGAGGGCGCCACGTCCAACACCCGGGCGATGGTCGGGCGGCGCATGTCCGCATCCACGAGGATCACGTGCTTGCCGTCCATCGCCATCGCCTGGGCCAGGTTGGAGGCGGTCACCGTCTTGCCCTCACCCGGTGCGGCGCTGGTGATCAGGATGCGCCGCAGGGGGGTGTCCACCCCGGCGAAGCTGATGCTGGAGCGCAAGGCCCGGAATGACTCCACCACCCGTCCGTTACCGGGAAGCTCGGCCACGAGCTGCGGTTGCCCCGATTCCAGCATCGGCACCTGCCCCAGGGAGGGGAGGGTCGTCACCCGCTCGGACTCTTCGGGCGAGTTGATGCGGTCGTCCAGGTATTCCTGGAGGAAGGCCAGACCGGCCGCCAGGCAGAGGGCCAGGACCAGGGAGAAGATGATGTTCGTCGTCTTGTTCGGTCGGACGGGCGCGCCGGGAGCGGCCGCGAACTCCAGGATGTCCGCCATCTTGACCCGAGCATTCGCTCGGATCTCCAGGTCGCGCAGGCGGTTGGAGAGCATCGTGTAGGCCTCCTGGAAGGCGTCACGATCGTGTTGAAGCCGGCTCTGCTGAACCTCCCACGGCCCCAGGTTGTCCACCAGCCCTTTGCGGGCCTGAAACCTCGCCCTCGCCGCATTGAACTCGGCCTGGTGTCCCCGGAGGACGGCTTCCAGTTCCGCCAGCTTACTCTGAAGGGGGCCTCGGCGCTCGTTCGGCAGGTGGTTCCGCACGGTCAGTTCGGCGGGCATGCTCTGGATCTGTGCTTCCAGGGCTTCAATCTGCGTATCGATCCCGCGCACCTGCGGGCTCGTGGGCTTGAACTCGCGAAGCAGATCGGCGCGATCCAGCTTCAGGTCGTCGCGGCGCTCCTGGAGTTTGGCCAGCCGCGGGTTCTCCCGTCGCGTCTCCTGGATGATCTCGAGCGGCTCCTGGTCCAACCGGCGCTGAAGCTCCTGGAGCTGCGCCCGAGTGGTGGTGATGTTGCTCCCGGCCTCATCCACGCGGGCCTGCAGTGCGACGTACTCCCGTGCCTGCGCCTGCTGGTCGGCCTCCAGTTGGATCAGCCGATGCTCTTTGCGGAACTGAAGAAGACGTCGTTCGGCATCCGCCAGGGCCCTCGCCGCCTTGTCCTTCTGGCGGCGCACGAACTCCGTGGTGTCCCGGAGCTGCCCGGCCGGATCGCCGTTCATCCACTTGACGTGGGCCACGGCGACGGCATTCACCAGGCGGGCCGTATCCTCGGGGTGCCCGCCCTCGCCGGTGACGCGGATGACGTTGGTGTTCTCGATTGCTTCCACGCGGATGGAAGGCGACATCACTCCTGGACGCGGGGGGAGCGCGGCGTTTTTCGTCGCCATCGAGAGGAATTCCGAACTCTGCAGGCGCTGGAGCTGGGTCGAAACGCTTTCCGGCTGCGCAGCCTGCAGCATGGTGGCGATGGGGTTGCTGGCGTCCACCAGGTTCACAGAGGTGCTGCCGGCCTGCACGAGCACTTTCGCGGAAGTCTGGTAGACAGGCTTGCTGAGAAACGTCACCACCACGCACACGACGAAGACGACCGCGAATACCTGGGCGAACAGCATCCGCCGCTTGCGCAGGATGGAGAGATAGTCCCGGAGATTGAGCTCGGCGGTCGGATGGCCGTGGGGCACGGGTGATTGCATGAAAACTACTTCAGGACGGACAGGGCGCAGCACTCTCGCGTACGGTCATGGGCGGAGGTCGACCGGCCCGCGTAGTTGCGCCCACGGCAAGACCTCGCGGCCTTGCTTCCAAGAGTAACCGGATTGCCCCCTGAAGCCCAACGCCCGCCGGTGGTTCCCGACGTCGTCAGGGCGCAGGCGGAGCTCACGGCAACTCATCCTTATCATGGTAGTCTAAGCACACTCTTTAGCGCGCTTCGGCGCGAGTGTCCCTTGGTGGCAGCCGGGCTCGATGTCGACACCTGACCCACGATTCTCCCAAATCGACTCGCCGGGTGCGCGGGTCTCCGGCCCGCCCATCCAGATGTCGATGATGGTGCGGAGGGAATTCCTCTCCCGGGCGGGGGGCGGTATCGGTGGTTTGGCGCTGACCGCGCTTCTGGCTGAGCAGGGGCTGCTGGGGCAGGCCGAGGCGGCGAGTGGAGCCAATCCTCTGTCAGCGGCGCCGGCCCACTTTGTCCCCCGGGCGAAGCGCGTCATCTCGCTCTTCATGTTCGGCGGCGTCAGCCACGTCGACAGTTTTGATCCGAAGCCCGAGCTCGACCGCCAGGACGGCGTTTCCGTGGCCGGCCGACCGGGATTCGACACGATGGGGCGCTCAGCACCCGGCAAGCTGATGCGCAGCCCCTGGGCATTTCAGCCGGGGGGTGCGTGCGGCCATCCCGTCTCCGACCTCTTCCCTCACATTCGTGCTCAGGCTGACCGGCTGGCGATCGTCCGCTCGATGAAGAGCGAAAGCAACAATCACGTCCCAGCCGTTTACCACATCCTGACCGGCTCAGCCTTCGGCGGTCGGCCCGGACTTGGCTCCTGGGTCACCTACGGGTTGGGCACGGAGAATCAGAATCTGCCGGCGTTTGTGGTGATGACCGATCCGCGTGCCCTCGTGGGCGGAGGTGCCTCCAACTGGAGCTCCGGCTTCCTCCCCTCCAGCTTTCAGGGAGTGCAGTTCCGCAGCAGCGGGCTGCCGATCCTGAACCTCCAGCCGCCCACCGATCTGCCTCCTGAGCGCCGGCGCGAACAGTTGGACCTGATTGCCCGCCTGAACGACCGGTTCACCCGCGAGCATCCGGCCGAGGGCGACCTCGCAGCGCGCCTGCGCACCTACGAATTGGCCTACCGGATGCAGTCGGAGGCCACGGAAGCCGTGGATCTGTCGAGCGAGTCCGTTCGAACCCAGGCGCTCTATGGAATGGACGCGCCGGAGACGGAGATCTTTGGCCGCCAGTGCCTGCTCGCCCGGCGGCTGGTGGAGCGCGGAGTGCGGATGGTCCAGCTCTTCAGCGGCGGCGGTGTCTTCGATCAGAACTGGGATGCCCACAATGGCATCAAGCGCAACCACGAGCTGCATGCCCGCGAGGTGGACAAACCCATCGCCGGCCTGCTCATCGATCTCGCGCAGCGCGGGTTACTCGATGATACGCTCGTCATCTTCCACACCGAGTTCGGCCGGATGCCCTTCACGGAAGGCAGCACCGGCCGAGACCACAACCCGCGGGGCTTCAGCGTCTGGCTGGCCGGCGCCGGCATCAAGGGCGGCACTCTCTTCGGTGCGACGGATGAGATCGGGCATCACGCGGTCGAGAACGTGCAGACCGTTTACGATCTGAACGCCACCCTGCTCCACTTGATGGGCCTCGATCACACCCGGCTCACCTACCACTACGGCGGCCGCAACATGCGGCTGACCGACGTCAGCGGCGTGGTGATGCAGCCAATTCTCGCCTGACATGCGCCGGGTTCGGCGTGCACGGCGGTCCGACTCCGTCCCCCAACTGGGCCCCGGGAATTCCCCCGCGATCGATGGTGAGTGGGTTGGCAATGGTGGGCCGCCGATCGGGCCTACGACACGACCCTCGAAGATTGCAGGGCATCACCGGGAGATACGGCACTTCGCGAAAACCGGTTGTCCGAAGCGCATCAGGATCGCCCGGAGTCCCTGAATGCTACTTCCGTGGACGCATCACGTCGCGCACGGCTTCCAGGTAGGCCATCTTGTGCACGGTGTCGGGTTCCAGGTAGCTGCCTTCGGTCCACTCATTCCAGCAGTTGATGTTGAGGATCCGGGGCCCGTGTGGCACGGAGAGCAATCGCTCCCGGGTCTTCAGCAGGGCTTCGCGGAAGCGCTCCGGAGTATTTCCGCTGATGGTGTGCATGAACGGGTATCCGAAATTCCCGAAGGCGTCCGCCTGATGCGCGCGGGGGCTGGAGTCCCAGCCCATGGTGACGTTGGGGTAATAGGGAACCCCGAACTGCTTCTCGGCAGAGTCCCAGTAGCGGAAATACGCGTCCCGCACCTCCTGATAGTCCGTCTGCATGCGCGGTAGCCCGACGTGGTGGATCCAGACGTAGGACGTCACCGAGTCGAACCCCAGCTCTCGCACGACCCGTGCCGGGTCGGCAGGTTGGGTTTCCCCAGGAAGAATGGTGCGACCCCAGATGACCACGTTCAGATGCAGCCCCGCATGGCCGGCCCGGCGCGTACGCTCGCGGAACCCATCCAGCGCCTTCCGCGTGGCGGCAACTCCGCCGAATCCCTCGATCAGCTTGTTGACTTCGTAGATCGAGAAGTAGGGCGCACCGTCGATCCGCCAGTAGTTCGACCGGCTGAAGTACCGATCGACCACCACCCCGGCGATTCTCTCGAACCCAATGGGCGAAACCTGACCCGGGTAGAGCAGGGGAGCGGGAGCTCCCCGCTTATACGGATGGATGTCGATCCAGTCGTGGTTTGCCCACATCAGGGCGAACTTGAGACGGTCTCGATTCCGGGCCTTGAGGAATCCCTCATCGAGGCAGCGGTGGAGGAACGGGCCGTCCTCGTAGTAGTACCAGTCGAACAGAAACGCATCGATGCCGTGGTCAGCGGCCGCGGTGATCTTCCGTGCCATCTCGCGAGGATCGGCTTCATTCGTGTAGCCCCACAGCGGCACGTTCGGCTGATGGTGCCCCGGAAACCGCGGGCGAGCCTCGCGAACGAGCTGCCACTCGTCCCACCCCTTCCCCTTCAGCTCCGCGTTGCGCGGATCGCCCGGATGGTAGTTGGGGAAGTAGTAGCAGGCAGTGAAGACACGCCGATCCGCAGCACCTGCACCCGCTCCGGCGAGCCCGGCGCCGGCAGCAGCCAGCAGCATTCGTCGATCCAGCATCACCGTTTCTCCAGGCAGGCGGGTCGGACGGACCGAACGGGTCGGACAGGTCGGACGGGTCCACTGAATGAGTCATATCAGCCGGAACCGGATGGGCGTCGGTCTGGTCACGGCGATAAAAGGACTGCCCCGACGGGCACCCGCGCTGCGGGTCCCCCGGGTCGCGCCTATCCAGAGGGCAGAGTTGAATGAATGTGGACGCTTCACCCGTCGTGCCCGCCCGCCGCGCGGATTCGCGCGCAGCCCGCGCAGCCATCGAGGCCCTATCCGCCTCTTCGAAGTCGGTCCGCACCGCCGTAGAGTTTCTCGATCGGCTGCTGGAGGAAGCACGTTCGGCGTACCTGCTCTGGCCATCACCGCAGGTCGAGGGAGATGGTCGTCGTGGCCTGGTGCTTCGCTGGGAGTTGGGGGACTACGCCAGGATCAGTCGCATCGACGGCCAGGGCGACCTGACGTGTTACTGGCAGGTTCTCCGTGCGGATGCCCCGCCACCCCCTTCGGATGGGGAGGAGTCGCACGGAGACGGGATCGCGCAGGTACTCCGAGCGCTGGAGGTGTTTACTCTCTCGGAGCGGAAAAAGGCACTCGGGCGCGCGCAAGCGCTCAACCGCGACGTGCCTCCGCTGTCGGAGTCTGCCTTCATGCGTTCCAGTTTCTATGAAGAGAATCCGCCCGGGCTGGAGGGAGACCCATGTCGGATAGATTCCTCTGCGATACCGGCGTAATTCTCAGCGCGACCACCGCCGGCTACCCCCATCACTCCAAGAGTAGGGACTTTCTGGAGGCGCCCTGAAGAGACGGCGGCACGGCCTTGGTGTGCCTGCAAGTGCGGGCCGAAAGCATGGACGCTGTGTAGAGGCCGATCCCCGAGGGATCGGGAGGTGCATTGCCGAGAACCCCGCGCGACCTCACCGCAACCATTTCCCGAATCGCCGGTTGATACACTGGGTAACGATCCCTCCCCTCACCTTCCTCTGCCATGCCCTCGTATCGCGTCTACTGCCGGGACGCTGTCGGTGCCTCGGTTGAACTTTCGCTGACGGCTCGGAGTCTCCCCGGGTTGGTGCAGCAACTTGCGGCCCAGGGCCTGCAGGCGCAGCGCGTGCTCCCCGGGGCGGAACCGTCGGCGGCCGCGCTCCAACGGGTGCGGGTCAGCGAGAGTGCGCTCGCGCACTTCTATCGCCAGCTCGCAATCCAGCTTGAGAATGGCGTCTCGCTCCCGGAGGCCGTGGAGGCGCAGCGGCGCGAGGCGGGTTCCCCCGGGTTGCGTCTGATACTGACGTCGATCCTGCGCGGGCTCAGGCAGGGCGCGGATCTCTCCAGCACGCTGGAGGCGTTTCCGACCGTCTTCTCGCCCATCCATACCCGGATGATCGAGGCAGCGGAGGCGGGCAACAGTCTCTCCGAGGCGATGAAGCAACTCGCCGATCACACGGAGCGTACCGCCCAGGTCGCCATGCGGATCCGCACGGCGCTGGTCTACCCCCAGGTCATAGGGATCGTGGCTCTCACTGTGACCCTGCTCGCGGCGATGTTCATCCAGCCCGCCTTTTTCCGGATGATTGCTGAGATGGGCGTCGGGCCCGAAGATCTCCCCTGGTATCCCCGTGCTGTCCAGTTCTTTGGCGCGGTCATCGCGCCCATCCTGGGGGTGCTGCTCCCCGTGGGGGCCGTCGGCCTGTGGGCCGTTGGGGAATGGGGCGGGCGAACGCTGCACCCCGGCTGGAGTTATGTCCGATGCCGCCTGCCGGTAATCGGCGGGCTCTACTCGGCCCTTGCCTTGTTCCGGCTGACGCGTCTGCTGGCGGCCCTGATCGACGCCGGTGTGCCGCTGCTGGAGAGCCTGCGTCTCGCCGGACAGGGGGCCGAGAATCCGCTGCTGCAGGCGGCCATGTGGGACGCGATCCCCCGCGTGGCTCGCGGGGAAAGCCTGTCCCAGGCCCTTTCCTCCTCGGCGATCCTGCCGGCCACGTTCGTGGGGCAGCTTGCCGCCGGCGAATCCGCGGGAGATCTGAGCGGCGCGCTCGGTCGTATGGGACGCTGGTACGGCGAGCAGATCGACTACATGGCTGCCCGAGTGGGTGCCGTGCTCGAGCCGATCTTCGTGGGGGCGGTCGGCCTCATCGTTGCCTGGATGGTCACGGGCACCTTCGTCCCGATTCTCACTGTGATCCAGAGCCTCAGCGGAGGTGATTGATGGAAGCGATCGTCGACGGAGTTTGTACCCCGCACGGCCGCGTCCGGCTGCACGTGGCGCCGGAGGGTCTGGCGTTGGTGGACCGGGATGGGTTGCTCCTGGCCTCAGCCCCGTATGAGTCGGTCACCGACGCCAGCTTCACGTTGGCACACCGGTCGGCCAGCCTCCACATCGCCCTCGCGGAGCGCTCATGGACGCTTCGCTTTCTCCATCCCCTCCAGGCCCGCTTCGGCGCCGACCTGATCCAGGAACAACTGGCCGCGCTGCGGCGCCGCGCGCTGCCCGCGTTCAACGAGCGCAGGCCGCTTGCCGAGGTCGGCCCGGAGATCACTTCGTTCCTCGCGACAGCGGAGCTCGGGGTGGTCCAGTCGGTCGACTTCCTCCTGGCGCAAGCCACCATGCATGGAGCCAGCGACCTGCATCTGGAGCCGTACCCCTCGGAGTTCCGCATCCGGTTTCGTGTGGACGGAGTGCTCCATGATGTGGCCGCCATCCCGACACTCTGGCTCCCACGCTTCCTGGCTCGGCTGAAGGTGCTGGCCAATCTGGCGGTCTACCGCTCGGACGTGCCCCAGGAAGGTCGGATCTGCTTGCGCCTCGGTGATCGCTCCGTCGATATCCGGCTGTCGCTGCTTCCCACGCTCCACGGGGAAAAGGCGGTGCTAAGGCTCTTCGATCCCGCGCGTTCTCGCCTCGCCCTGGATGGTCTGGGCATGAATCCGGAAGTAGAGGCAGCCTGGCGGGCGGCGCTGGATACCCCTCAAGGGATGCTGCTGCTGACCGGGCCGAGCAGCCACGGCAAGACGACCACGCTCTACGCCAGCCTGATCCACCTGCACACCACCCGGCGGGATCTGAGCAGCCTCTGCACAGTGGAGGATCCGATCGAGCACGATCTCCGATTGATCAACCAGACACAGGTGAACAACGCTGTAGGGTTGACGTTCGCTGCGGGCCTGCGCACCGTGCTCCGTCAAGATCCCGAAGTGATCATGGTCGGCGAGGTCCGGGATGAGGAAACCGCCGGAATCGCCGTACGCGCCGGGTTGACCGGGCACCTCATCCTCAGCACCGTCCACGCGCGCACGGCCGGGGGCGTCTTTGCGCGGTTGATCGACCTCGGCGTGGAGCCGTACCTGGTTGCCAGCGCGGTCACAGGCGTGATGGCGCAGCGGTTGGTGCGCACCCTCTGCCCTGAGTGCAGCCGACCGGTCAACGTGGAGCCCGCGCGGTGGCGAAAGGCGGGCGCGACTGAGGACGGCGCATGGCGGGAAGCCGCAGGCTGCGCCGAATGCGACGGCACCGGTCACCGGGGGCGGACCGGCGTTTTCCACCTCATCCGCATGGATGCCGCGCTGTCAGAGGCCGTCATCGCCGGGCGGTCCGCGGCCGCGATTCAGGAGATGACCGGCGGCGATGGGCTTCGGCGCGAAGCTATCCGCCTGGCCGCCGCTGGGCGGGTCTCCCTGTCCGAGGTGGAGCGAGTGATCGGACCAGGGGAGGGCTCACGCTGATGGAAGTCGTCGGCCTGCTCGGCGTGTCGGTCGCATGCCTGCTGGCGGTGCTCTGGCGCTTTGTCCAGGTCGCTCAGGTCGCCGGGCGTCGGTATGCGGACTGGTTTGGGCTCTACTTCGGCCTGTGGCTCCTCCTTGCCTGTGTCGGCGGGATTAGCCTCCTGGTGTTCGATCTCATCGCCCTGCTGACGGTGATTCGCTGGCAGCCGCTCCGCGACACCGTCCCCGATCTGCCGGCCTGGCCCCGAGTCCCACTGATGTGCGGTCCGCGGGCTCGTCGCAAGCGCCGGATCACGGAACCGATGCCATGGCAACGCGGTCCGCTCACCTACTGATGGCGCGCCTGGCCGGGCGCCGAAGGGGGGTGACGCTGTCGTGGACGGTCGCCTCGATCCTGATCGCCGTCGCGATGCTGCCGGTACTCATCACGCTCTGCCGCGGCCTCTCCTTCGCAAGCGTTCGCTCCGCGCATCGGCTGCTGGCCACCCGCCGCGCCGACGCCGAACTGGAGCGGCTTCGTCGAGCAGGACCCGCCCCCGGCACCTTCCTGGCGCGGGAGCTGCCGAATGGGCGCGGAGAGGTACAGGTGTCGAAGCGAGCGGCGGGGTTAGTCGAGGTGACGCTGCTGCTGACCTGGGACGAGGCAGGTCCGCAGGGCCGGACCTCCATGAGCACCCTGATGCGACAGGGGGTCCGTCGATGAGGGCGCGGAGGGGAGCAACCCTGATCCAGTTGATCTGGGCGATAGCGGTGGGAGCGATGGTGTTGAATCTCGCCGGGACCGTCTACGAGACAGCGCGGCGAACCGCGGCTCTGCGGGTGGCGCAAGTTCGGGTCAGCGAGGCGCTGCGGTCCGGAACTCACTGGATAGAGGCCGACGTTCGGTCTGCCGCCCGGATCTCCACAGAGACCGGCCGGTTGCTACTGGAGCAACGCCGGGTGGACGGCCGGCTGTTGCAGGTAGAGTACCGGCCCACCGCGGCCGGATTGCTGCGCGTGGTGCGCTCCGGTGGACGAGTGGTGGAGCGACGTGTGTGCGCCGACCACTTTCGGTCTGTGAAGTGGACGACGGACGGACGCAGCCTGCGGGTGGATCTGACGTGTGCGCTGGCCGTCGGCAAGCGAGAGGTGGTTCGGAGCGTAGTTTGCAGCACTTCACGGAGGGCAGGCGAGTGAGAGGGCGTAGGGGAGCGACGCTGGCGCTCGTCGTTGGACTGTACATGGCTCTGGTGGCAATGCTCCTCGGGGCGGTGACCGTGGCGGTGGCCGGTCACGCCGCGGCATCGCGCGAGTACCTCCGCTCGCAGGCACGCTGGCTCGCGGAGGCCGGCATCGAGGAGTTTCGGGCCGGTGCAGCGCCGCATGCCGCTCGTCCCCTCGGTGCCGGGCGATACGGATGGTCGGTCGCCGCGGATGGCCGTGGGCAGGTCGTCACGGCCACCGGTGAGGCCGCCTCCGGAAGCGGCCTCGTGATCCGCTGTCGGCTCCTCGTCCGCGTCAGCCCAACAGGCGTCATCCAGGCATGGGAGGAGCGGTCATGATGCCCCGGCTCCAACGGGTGCGGCCGGGCTTTACGTTCATCGAACTGGTGGTCGTGGCTTGCGTGTTACTGGTCCTGGCGGGGATCCTCTTTCCGGTGTTTGGCCAGGCGACCGCAAAGGCAAAGGCCGTGGCCTGCGAAGCGCACCTAGCGCAGATAGGCATGGGGCTGCACCTCTACGCCCAGGACAACGGGGGTCTCTTGCCGCCGAGCGCCCGCTCCCTGCGGGCAGCGGTGCTCGGTCGTTCCGGAGCCGACCCAAGTCTGTTCTTCTGTCCGTCTGACCCCCTCAGTCATGCGGGGGTCCCGGGAAGCTACCAGTACGTGTCGGGGCTGGCACTCGACCTCGACCTCAGCTCCGCCGTGATGGCCGACTGGAGCTTCTGCCACAACGAGGGAGGCTACGTGCTCTACCTGGACGGGCGCACGCGCTGGATTCGTCCCGTGAACTGGCCGGTGCCCACCGCGTCGCGACCGCTGGCGGCGGGGACCACTCTTCCATCAGGCTACCGTCCCACGAGCCTTGGTCAGTTCTCCGAGCCGGGGGCAGGCAGATGACGATGAATCGATCTCTCAGGGCGTCCCGCGGCTACTCCATGCTGGAGCTGACGATCGTCCTGGCGGTGATCCTCCTTCTGGCATCGCTTTTCGCGCCGGCCCTTAGGCAGGCCCGGGATCGGGCGAAGGGAACCAGTTGCGCCAGCAACTTGAACCAGGTCGGCGTCGCGCTCCACCTCTACGCCGCCGACCATGACGGGTGGTTCCCACCGGGACCGGGAGATCTCGGGCTCAGCGCGGAGTACGCGAAGAACCTGGGGATCTTCCATTGCCCCCTCGATGGGCGAACGCCCGCGTCAAGCTCGTTGCCTCTAGAGGGAGCGGTGCCTGAGCTATACAGCACCTCCTACCTTTACCAGCCCGGGCTGGCGGATGATGATGCGCCGCAAAACCAGCTCGCCTGGGATGACTTGCCGCGGCATGGAGGTCGGCTAGCCGTCCGGCTCGATGGTGCAGTCATCGGGTTGAGCTCCCCTCGCACCACCCTGGAGCCCACGCCATGAAGCAGCACCGCCGAGCCGCGCGGGCCTTCACCCTCATCGAATTGTTGGTGGTGATCGCGATCATCGCCATTCTGATGGCGGCCACGATGCCGCTGTTGCCCGCCCTGCAGGACGAATCCCGCGTGGGGACGTGCAAGGCGCGGCTGGCTCAGGTGGGAATCGCGCTGCGGCTCTACGTGGAGGACCATCGTTCCTACCCCCGTACGCTGGAAGAGTTGCTGGAGCGTCGCTACCTGGACAGCACGGAGGTGGTCCGCTGTTGCAAGACAGGAGCCTTGTTCACCTACCGCCGGCCCTCTCTGACCACCCTCCCGGAGAGCATCGTCGCCGAGTGCTGCCCACCCGAGACCCCCGCGGGGAAGCGCCCCCACCGCTATCGGAACGGAAGCGTCCGCCTCCGATTGAATGGAACGACTTCGGTGGTCGAGGTGCCCGGCGCTACGACCAAATGAGCCAGTCTGGAGTTCGATGATGGATGCCCCAGGGCGACCTCCCTACCCACCCTTCGACCATGAATCCGCAGCAGCAAAAGTGCGTCTCGCAGAGGACGCGTGGAACTCGCGCGATCCCGATCGAGTCGTGCTCGCTTACACGCCGGACAGCGTCTGGCGCAATCGGGCGGAATTCCTGTTCGGCCGGGCGGAGATCCGTGCCTTCCTGCAACGCAAATGGGCCCGAGAGCTGGAGTATCGGCTGATCAAGGAACTCTGGGCCAGCGACGGGAATCGCATCGCTGTGCGCTTCTGTTATGAGTGGCAAGACGACAACGACAATTGGTTTCGCGCCTACGGAAACGAGAACTGGGAGTTCGACGCCCAGGGACTGATGAAACGCCGCATCGCCAGCAACAACGACCTGCCGATCGCCGCGTCGGCCAGAAAGTTCCACTGGCCGCTTGGTCGGCGTCCCGACGACCATCCTGGCCTCTCGGATCTGGGTCTGTAACGCAAGTTCAAGTCGCTCACTCTGAAGCGTCGTATTCCAGGTCGGATTCGCTGCGCACCAGGCGGATGCTCTCGACCGCGTGCGCGAAGAGTGGTCGCACGAGCAGGATGAAGATCGCGGCCTCGGCCAGCGAGGCCGCTGTCAGGGCAAGTGCCGCCAGGTGCTGGTTCTGCACTCCCGTCACCAGGTAGATCGCGATGGCCGGGTTCACCAGGACCATCAACGCTGTTGTCACGCAGGCGGCAGCGACGATGCCGTCCCCCGGTCCGCGACGGTCGGGCCGTCGCCGTTCCCGACACCAGCCGTTGAAGCCGAGCAGGCCTACACAGGCCGTCGAGCCCGCCACGGCGACCATCCCCCCCGCCCCGGCAACCGCCCACAGAGGAGAGACTCCCGCCGCGATGGCCGAAACGAGAAGCCCGACGTGGGCGGCGGTAATGCCGATGACTGCAGTGGCCGCCAGGAGCGCCTTCGGAATCAGGATTCCCAGCACGAAGTCCCGATCCGAGGCGCCGGAGATGAATGTCGCCGTCCATAGCCCCGCCTCCCGCTGCGCACGCTCGTGGGAGTGAACCGCGTCGTGCAAGGCGAAGGGGGTGATCAGCGAGGTCAGCACCTGGGCTACGCAACTCACGATTAGGATCAGTTCAGCGAGGCGTGAGAGGCCGGACAGTCGGCCCGGCGCGAGCACCAGACCGCCCTGCCAGGACACAGCCTGAGATCCGGCGGCCGCGAATACGCAACACGCCACGATCACCACTGCCATGGCGACGGTGGCGGTCCGGATACCGGCGGTCACTCCCAGGGAGTCGCGGTGGCGACGCAGCCAGTGGTTGAGGAACGGGTTGTCCTGCGCTTCCAGGGGCGGGCGGACCCGCGCGTCCAGCCTTGGAATCGGCAGGACACGGGGTGGCCCCTCCCGTTCGACGACTGGCGCCACTCGGAAGCGGAAAGTCGCGTAGAGCAGCGCGATGATCGCGGCGCCGGCGAGGCAGGCAGCAACCTCCGGGACGTGCCCCTGGTGGATGGTTCCGGGCAGGACCCGCAGCCAGAGGGTAACGGGCGAGAAGCACGCGGCCCAGCGTACCGCCTCGAATTGGGCGAGCGGGGTGAGAAGCAGGGCGGGCAGTAGATGCCGGCAGGACCAGATGACATCCAGAGGATGGGCTGCCTCTTCCGAGTCAACGGATAGCGTCCGCGCCAACCAGACCGTGGCTAACACCAGCGCGGCCATCCCCTGCAGCAGGGCACGCTCCAGATATCGGCCATCCGGAGGCGATCCGACGACCAGCCCGAGCAAGGCGGGTAGCGCTACCGCCGCCACCTGCGGCGGGAGCCAGACGGCCAGGCACGTCCCCCAGTCCGTCTCGCTGCCGGGATTGGGACGAGGCATCGTCGCCGCCGCCACCGCCGCCGGGATGCCGATCAACCCCATGAGGGCCACCAGCACACCCTGCGGTCCGGTCACTCCGGACAGTCTCTCCAGCGGGCCCGTCCCCAGGGTTGGAAGCAGGAACCCGACGATGATCGCACAGGCCACCAGGCCGTGAACCCTGCGAACGGCGCGCTCCCATCGGGGTAGTTCGGACTCGTCCCCCCGCCAGACGCGGACCGCCTGGCGGAATCCCATCCACACGCCGAGCGGCCGCAGCAGGAGTATCGCCATGATCGGCGGCAACCGCATGCCGAAGATCGGCTGCGGCTCCGCCAGTGTTCGCAGAAGTAGTTGAGGGAGGCCCAGGAAGAAGAGCGGCCCCCACTCGGCGCCGGCGCGTTGGAAAGACGTTCTCACCACGCCGGACAACAGGGGTCTGAACAGTGTCTGGCCGAGCACCGCGACCAGGATTGCCGCGGCCGCGAGGTTCATCAGACAACCGACGGCGGAGACGGCGCCCTTCAGCGCGGCCCCGGGAACGTGCGCCGGGGTTGGAACTTCCGCCTCACCCCGAATCTTGTCTCGGCCCTCCCCGCCCCCCTCGCCCTCGTGTTCGTCATCCTCGGTCTCGCCGTCCGGGGATGGACCAATCGGCGCGGGAGTTTGCCAGGCGTACAGCAACAGGAGGGTTGCCCCGGTCGCGACTTCCGCCTGCGAGATCCCGCCGTAGATCGTCGCGGTGATGTAGGCCGGAAAGAGGACGATCGTGGTCAGGATCCGCCGCGCGAGGCCCGCGACCCCGAGCATGAAAAGGAACTCCGGCCCCGAGAGGGGGACGAGTCTGAGGAAGTCCAATCGCCCGGCAACGCTTTCCGTGGCGAGTGCGATCCCGCCCGAGGTGTAGCGCCGGAACAGGATGAGGTGGGGCACGGCGAGCGCGAGAAAGACGAGCGCTCCCAATCGTGGCTTTGACCAGGCATCCAGGCGTACGTGCAGTAACTGGAGTGCAATCAACACCGCCCCGCACGTGAGCAAGGAGAAGAGCAACGTGCGGATGGCCGCGGGTAGCCCGATGGGGACACGTCGGCGGGTGCGCAGCTCCCGCCAGAAGAACGGGTTCTCCTCCACCCACCGCTGCCAGAGCACCCGCACGCTCGCGGCCTCCTCGTCACACCCGTGGGGCTCGGCGGCCGGATCAGTCCTTCAGATAACGATCCAGGAACCGGAAGACGTTGTCGTACCAGACCCGGATGTTTCTCGGCTTCATGATCCAGTGGTTCTCGTCCGGGAAGATCAGGATCTCGGACGGCACGCCCTGGTGCTGCAGCGCCTCGAAGAGCATCAGCCCTTCGGTGACGGGGACGCGGTAGTCCTTCTCACCGTGGATGATGAGCGTGGGTGTCTTCCAGGCCGCCACGTTGAGGTGGGGGGAATGTCTCTCAAACACCTCCGGCCGATCCCAGGGTGTGCCGCCCATGTTGTAGCCGAACCAGCCCGGTATATCGGTGGTGCCGTAGAAGAAGGCGAGCGCAAAAAGGCTGGCGTGCGTGATGAGGCAACGGAAATCATGGGGCTGACCGCCTATCCAGTTGGTCATGTAGCCACCGAACGAGCCGCCCATGGCCGCCATCCGAGCGCTATCCACGTAGGGCAGGGAGCGGGCGTCCGCGACGACGGCCTGGAGGTCGCGGTAAACCTGCCCACCCCAATCGTGCCAGATGCCCTCGACGAACTTCTGACCGAACCCGGTGCTGGCGCGTGGATTGGGGAGCAGGACGCAATAGCCGCGGGCCGCTGCCAGCATCGGGTTCCAGCGCCAGATCCAACCCTCCGGCCAGTTCCCAACCGGACCGCCATGGATCCAGAGCAGCGTTGGGAGGGGCTCACTTGCCGCCGTGTGGTCGGCAGGACGCACCACCAGGTACTGGATTTCCGCGCCGTCATCCGAGACGGCGTGCCGGTGCTCGCACTGCACCAGTGCCGCTCCTTCTGCTCCGGTGAGCCCGCTCATGGGGGCCAGCAATCGCGGGGGTGATGCGCGTTCCAGTTCGAACACGCACGGCTCCGGCGGATGGGTCGTGTGGGATCTCCATCCGACTGCCAGATCGCGCCCCGGGACGATCCACACGCTTCCGTGCGTGCCGCCGGTGCCGGGCTCGGTCAGCCGGGTGACATCGCCGCACTCGGTGTCGATGCGGAAGAGGGCGGTGGCGGCACGCTCGTCGGCGGCGACCAGCACCGACCCACCGTCGGGGAACCAATCCTGCAAGTTGGGCCAGTAGTCCCACTCTTCCGTGAGCATCTTGGACGCGCCCGACGCCAACTCCAGCACCATCAAATCGACCTTGCCGACGCGCTCCGGACCGCGTCGACGGTGGATGCAGGCGATACGCCGCCCGTCCGGCGAGAACCGCGGCGAGCCCAGGCTGGTGAGGGAGGCGGTCCCCAGAATACGCTGCCCACCCCCGTCGATGTCGATGACCACCAGGTCGTCGTCTTCCATGCGATCGACGCCGACCACCCCGCGGGTGATCACGGCCTGGGTTCCGTCTGCGGAGACGTCCCAGTCCGCGCTCCAGTGGTCCCGAACCGCGTCGGGAGTCAGGTCCCGCCGCTCCGAACCGTCCTCGCGATAGGCGATCAGATGGACCTGGGCTTCGGGGAGCCAGTAGTCCCAGAAGCGGATCGGGGTGCGCGTGTAGAGGATTCCCGAGGGGCCGTTCTTGCGCCGATCAGCCGCATGTTCCCTTTGCTTGTCGTGCTCGATCCCGGGGAAGACGCTCGTGGTCAACAGCATCCGATTGCCGGCCGTGGCAAATCGGAACGCCGCCACTCCGAGAGGCTCGTCGGTCAGCGGTTGTGGTTCGCCGCCCTCGGTGGGAAGGATCCAGACCTGGCTGCGTTCGTCGTCGCCGTCCTCCGGCTTCCCCTCGCGAGGGTTGCGGTTGGAGAGGAAACCGAGCGCTCCGTCTCGACGGAAGCATGGGGCGCGATCGTTCGACGGGCCGCGTGTCAACTGGACTGCCGGACCGCCGTCGAGCGGAACCTTCCAGAGATCGGCGATGAACTTCGCCCCGTCCGCATCCAGGCGGGCGACCTCTACGGCGGCCCACGCGCCGCAGGGAGACGGGACGACGGCCTGAACACGACCGAGGGCGATGTGGCGTTGTACGTCGAAGGAAGGCATGTCCCCCCCGGTTGCGGCGGCACCGACTGCGTTGGCGGCTCGCGGCGTCGCGACTCCGGTCGCGGTCCGCACCAGAGCCAACGCTATCACGGCCGCGGGACATGTGGGGAGGCCAGGCGCACGCCGGGCACAACCACGCTCTGGCCCTGCCATGAAGGGGCTGTTCGACTCCCGCGCGACCCCGGGGTGTGGCCGCGGAGTAGGGGGACGTGCCACTCCCTCTAGTGGAGCCGAGGCGCCGATAGAGCGAACCCTCCGGACGCAACCCGCAACCAACGCATGTCTCCGGTCCGGTTGCCGGATCCTCTGTACCTGGGAGGCCTGTCATGTCCGACTCCATTCCGATCTTGAACCAGGTGCGAGTCGCGTCGCCCTGCTCCGCCCGATGGGACGAAATGGAAGGGAACGAGCGCGTTCGCTTTTGTTCCTCGTGCCGCAAACACGTCTACAATCTCTCGGCGTTGACGAGCGTGCAGGCGGAGGGGCTACTGCGAGAACGGGGCGCGGATCTGTGCGGTCGCTTCTATCGCCGTCCGGATGGGACCGTGCTCACCGCCGACTGCCCCATCGGCTTCGCGGCCGCCCGTCGGGCGCTGTTGATTCCGGCGTCGTTCGTCCTCGGTACGCTGTTGGCCCTCCCCGGCGCGGCCGCCCTGCTGCGTCGGGTGCGTTGGGAAAGCTGGAGCGTGTGGGATCAGCCGCCGTTCTACGACGTCGCCCTCCGCCTTGGAATTCGCCGCCGCCAGGAGATCGCCGGCGCGATCGCCATGCCGCCACCGACCTCCGCGAGGTGAAGCGGGGAGAAAGGTAGGGGTATCAATCGGGGTAGGCTGAGGCTATCAGAGATGGCGTCACCGCCGCCCCGGAGAACCCTATGTCTGTCCCCAATGCCGGTCTGCTCCTCAGCTCTGTCGCCGTCGCGACGGTGCTTCTGTCAGGCCGAGCTGCTCTCTCCGCTGGCTCTGCGCGAGCGAGTCAGCCCGGCGGAGCAGTCGTGCCGGCTGCTGCGTATCGCTTCGAACCCGGGGTGAGTCCCAACCGTTTCGTCGGGCGCGGCGGCTCCGGCCTCGTCGAGCTGCGACCGGATGAGATGACGCTCCGCAGTGCCCGGACCGGACGAGTGGCGCTGCGAGTCCGCCTCGTCTCCGCCCGCAAGAACGCTTCGGGGCGAGGGGAGCTGCGGCTGCCGGGGCGGATAACCTATGCCTCGGGGCGAGATACCGGCCGATGGCGGACCGCCCTCCCGACATTTGGGCGGGTGCGTTACACCAACGTCTACCCGGGTGTAGACGTGGCCTACTATCGTCAGGGCAGCGGCCTCGAGTACGACTTCATCGTGGCCCCGCGAGCCGACCCTGGACAAATAAGGCTCGCAATCGCCTGCCGCCCGGGCACCCGTCTGGAAAACGGCGATCTGGTGATACCGACGCCCGACGGCCCGGTTCGGCAGACAAGCCCGATAGCCTACCAGGAGAACAAGGGAAGCCGGGCTCCCGTCGCCGTCCGCTATGTTCTGGAGGCGCCGAGGGCAGGCGGGGTTCAGGTCCGCCTTGCGGTAGGCGAGTACGATCGCTCCCGCCCGCTGGTCATTGATCCCGCTATCCACTACTTCGCCGACCAATCCGCCATCACCAGCGACGTGGCCGTGGACGGCGCGGGGTTCCCATATCTGGCCGGAGAAACGTTCGGCCCCGGCGGCGGCTTCGACGCCTTCATCACGAAGTTCACCCGCGACGGCAGCCAGATCATCTACTCGCTCTACATCGGGGGCGAGGGCGAAGAGACCTCGGGGGGAGTCGCCGTGGGGGCTGACGGCTCCGCCTATCTCACCGGCAACACCTCCTCACCCGACTTCCCGGTGACCCGAAATGCCTTTCAGCCGGACCTTAGCTGGACGCCCGAAGAGCCGGGCGATCAGCCGACAACGACGGACGCATTTCTGGTGCGGGTCAACCCCACGGGGGATGCCATCGCCTACGCCACCTATCTCGGAGGCCACTGGATCGAGAACGGTCTCACCTGGGGCGATGTGGCGGTCGACAGCGCCGGCAACGCATATGTGGCGGGGGACACCGAGAGTGGTGACTTCCCCACCCTGAACGCCCTCTACCCTTCCAGCGGCAATCCGGACTACCTGCCCGTCTCGGGATACCTGACCAAGATTGCCCGCAATGGGGCGGTCGTGTACAGCACGCTCTTTGCAGGGACCTACACCATCGCCGGTGTTGCCGTGGACGGATCCGGCGCTGCTTGCGTCGCGGGAGCTGGGGGCGGTCCCGGGTTCCCCTCCGTCAACGCCTTCCAGCCCGAGCCGGTGCCTGGTGATGTCTGGAGCAACGCTTTTGCGGCCCGGTTCAACCCCGAGGGCACCGCGTTGACCTACAGCACCCAACTGGGCGGGGCGTTCTGGGAGATGGCCCGCGGGGTGGCGGTGGATGAGAGCGGGTCCGCCTACGTGACTGGCTGGACAGCTTCCGGTGACTTCCCAACCGTCAACGCCTACCAACCGCGCAATGGGGGGGCACTTCAGGGATGGGGCGGCTACCTGGAGGACGGGTTCCTCTTGCGGATCGAGCCGGACGGCACGGTGCCGTGGTCCACGTATCTGGGCGGCGTCGGCACGGAGTTCCCCCTTGCCATCACCCTGGATGGGGCGGGGCGTCCGACGATGACCGGCAGAACGGCCTCCGGGGATTACCCGACCGTCGCCCCGGATCAGCCCGAGATCCACTACTTCGATGCCGAACGGACGATTCCCACGACCGAGGGCTTCGTGACCAAGATGGAGCGGGACGGGACCGGTCTGGCCTATTCGACCTTCCTCGGCACCCAGTATGCGGACGAAGGGCGCGGGCTGGCGGTGGACTCCGGGGGAGGGATCTTCGTCGCGGGGAACAGCATCGCCGGCGAGTTCGGCTACCTGGGCGCGGAGCGCGGCGGCGACGCTGTCGCGGCCCGAAGGCGGCGCTTCACGCAGCGACCGTTTGTGTCGCGCCTCGTCCCGCGGCGACGCCCACCGGCAGCGCTGGCGGTCGACAAGAAGGCTGTACGGTTCGGCTCCGTGACCGCCGGGCAGGAGAGCCTACAAATCATTCGGGTGTGGAACATCGGGGGCGGGACGCTCACCGGCCGGGTGGGCACAGTGGATGGACCCTATCGGGTGGTCTCCGGCCCGGCCGAGTTCACCCTGCGCGGGGGTCAGAGCGTCCACCTGACGATCGCTTTCCACCCGCTCACTGCGGGAAAACAGGCAGGCCTGCTGCGGTTCCTCGTCAATGCTCAGCCGCGACCCGTGCGGCTGCCCCTATCCGGCTTGGGAACGTGAGGATGGGCGACCGTCCCCATCACCTTCCCAGTTCATCCTCAAGCGCCGCGCGCAGATCGGAATAACGGAAGCGGTACCCGGTATCCGTGGCAGCCGCCCGCTGTCCGGCCAGGAGCAGCTCTTCGCCCATCTCCCCGAAGATCAGCCGAACGGCAAAGGTCGGCAGGGGCATGAACGCCGGCCGGTGCAGAACGGTGCCAAGGTTGCGCGCGAACCCGGCATTGGTGACCGGATTCGGTGCCACCGCGTGGATCGGCCCGTGAATCTCGTCGGCCCAGAGCAGGTGGTGGAGCAACCCCACCACGTCGTCCAGGGCGATCCAGGGCAGCCACTGCCGGCCGCTGCCCACGGGTCCCCCCAGCCCCAGCAGAAAAGGCACGCGGAGTGCACGGAGCATGCCGCCCGACGCGCTCATCACCGGACCGATGCGTGGGATGACCACGCGGATACCGGCAGCGGCCGCGGGGGCAGTCGCTTCTTCCCAGGCAGTCGCTACCTGCGCCAGAAAACCGACCCCGGCCGGACTTTCCGGCGTCAAGATTTCATCCCCGCGATCGCCGTAGATCCCGATGCCGCTGGCGCTCACCAGCACTTGGGGCCGATGCGTGAGATCGGCCAGGGCCTGCGAGAGCACGGCTGTGCTGCGCTGGCGGCTGGTGAGGATGACCTGCTTGCGGCTGGGCGTCCACCGGGCCCCCGCGATCGGCGCCCCCGCGAGATGCACCACCGCGTCGACGCCCTCCAGCGCGCGGCGGTCCACCTCACCCGCGTCCGGATTCCAGAAGATACCGGTCCTGCCGCGCTGGCGGACGAACGGGATCACCGTGTGTCCCGCCGTGGTGAGAAACGCGGTGAGCGCACTCGCCACCATCCCGGAGGCACCGGTGACCGCGATTCGCCACGGCTTCCAGGCGGGCCGAGCGCGAGCTTCCGCCTGTCGCTCCAGGTCGGCGAGCAGGCGACGCCCGCGGAACGCGAAGACACGGCGAAGCTTGTTTCGAGTGAAGCCGCCCGCCACCGCCTCCCCGAGGGGACCGAGCGGCAGGGCGAAGTCGAGCCGATCCGTCAGTCGGCTGCCTCCGGCGTACGATTCGAAGAGGTGGTCGTGCCGCCAGCGGGCGAAGGGACCCCGGACCATCACGTCGCGAAAGCAGCACCCGGCTTCCCAGCCTTCGTGCCGCGCTTCCCAGGTGGCCGGGATCGGCCCCACGCGCATGGCCATCACCAACCGATCCCCGTCGCGGATGGTGCCGGACCTTTCGATCACACGCACCGCTTCCCAGGGGGGAGAGAGTCGTTCGAAGGCTCCGGGGCGGTCGTGCCACTCGAAGAGAGCCTCCACCGGGACCGGGCACTCCGTGATGAACTCCATCACCGGCATCGTCGACTCCAGATCCCGCGCCCACTGCATCGCTACCGGCGCATGCGCAGAGTATACGCGACCGATGGCGGTGGGCCGGGTGCACGAACAGGCGGGCGACCGTGGTGCCCCTGCTGAAGGCTCACTTCAGCGTCGGCACCCAGCCGTTCACCCCGCCTTCGAGCAACTCCATCAGCGGCCAGGCGGCGCAGTAATCGTCACCTGGTCCGAAGAAGTCGATGGCCACTTGTCGGATCTTTCCATCCGCGTCCTTGTGGAGGGCCGAGACGCCGGGCATCACCCCGCCTCCCAATTGGAAGCCGGTGTCCTTCAGCAGCGTCGTGCCCTTGCTGGAGACCATGCGGAAGCGCCACCCCCGCGCGGCGGCAAACTTCGCCTGTTCCATGGGTGCATCCGGGGTCTCGACCACCAGCGCCGCCCGCCCTTCCAGGTGCCGCTGCAGGCCCTTCAGGCCGTCGGCCCACAGGGTGCAGTAAGCGCAACTGGTTCCCATGTTGTGGATGAGGAGCATGTCCTGTTTCTCCCCAAAGAGGGCGGAGAGGCGGACCGGCTTCCCATCGGCGCCGGTGAGGTGGATATCAGCCAGATCTCGCTTTCCGAGGCGGCGCTTCAACTCGGTTTGCTTCTTGCGCAGCTCGGTGAGCTGCTGCATACCCGCCGCCAGCTCCTTCTGCGTCTGCTGCTTCTCCGCTGCGGGATCCTGTGCAGCCACTCGCCCCACGGCCAGCGTCACCACGCAGCCGACCGCCGCGCCCACCGTCAGCACTCCCCACCACGCTCGCCATTCCTGCAATGCCCGCCATGGGCCCGTTCGTCGCATGCTGCTTCCTCCCGCGAACCCCATGGGCTCGCCGCGAGTTTTGTTCAGCTCACCCGTTCTGATTGCCTGAAGGGGAACCAACCGCCTCGCGCCGGGTCTGGTCGAACTCCTGCCTCCCCGGTTCGGCCGGCAGGCTCATGCCGCGTCGCCGATCACTTTCCGAGAATCGTGATGACCATCCGTAGTCTTCCGACCGCGTGCGCTCTTCTCCTCTCCATCTCATCTGCCGGATGTGCCCCCACCGGCGGCACCGACGCTGCGGGGAATTCGCCGACCAATGCTCCGTCGGCGCTCCAGCCGGGGATCGTGGTCTCGTGGCGGCCCGGCCTCGTCCTGGGGCTGGTGAAGATCTACTGGGACATCGTCTCCGGCGAAGCCGGCATGGCAATCGAGCCCAAGGAGCTGAGCATTCCCTACGTCGGTTCCTTTGGGATCGAAGGGTCGATCGGTGGCGAGATCAGCCGCCTGCTGCCGGAGAAGCTCCGGCCGGCTGGCGAGGATCGTGTTCTGGCTCTCGTTCACGGGTCGCGGGTTCTCTGCTATCGACTGCCCGCAGCCGGAAAGATCCGCTACGAGGTCCCCTGGCGCAGCGGCGCGGCGGAGATGCCGGAGACGGAGCGGGTGTTGCTGATCGTCGTGCCCGCAGAGGAGCTGGACGCCGACAGCCGCCAGCGCCTCGACCAGGTTGCCGTTCTTGCCGCGGCTCAGGAGGAGGTGACCGCCCATCTGAAATCGCTGGATGAAAAGCTGACGGAACTGGCCGGCCGAGAAGCCCGGGGGGAGCCCGAGTTACGGGCGGAGATCGCCGCCCTGGTGGACGAGATCGGTGCCCTTCGTGCCCGCGTGGATGGACTGGCCGTGGGCAGGGTTCCCGTCTCATCGCCGTCGGCTCCGGTGCCCGCGGATGTGGCGACGTTGGAACGTCTGCAGGACGAAGTGGGAGCGCTGCAGCGAAAACTCGACGCAGCGCTGTCGGCGGCCGCCGAGAAGAACGCGCTCGCCGCCGCTGAGTAGCCGGCTGAATTGGACAGAGCCGCCGTGTTGATCGCCCGGCCGGGCTACTGGGAACATAATAGCCCGGCCGATGGGTGGCCTTCGTGGCCGGATCGACGGGTGGGGTGAATGCAGACGGAAGATCGGGCGCTGGAGATCGGGCGCAGGTTGCTGGCGGAAGGCCGGGAGCGCAAGAGTGGCTTCTGGGCGCGGGAGCGCTGGGAAGAGTCGATGCTGCGGAAGCTGATGGACAGCGGTCCGTTCCGCGTCCAGGCCCTGCGCTTTGTCGACGTATTGCCGGCCCTCCGCACGGACGAGGAGGTGCTCCGCCACCTGCGCGAGTATTTCGGCGACGAGGAGCTTCCTCTGCCCGGACTGGCTCGCTGGGGCCTGGATGTGACTCGCGGCGGCCTCGGCGCCGGCCTGGCCGCCGGTGCGGTCCGCACGGGCATCCAGACCATGGCCGGGAAGTTCATCGGCGGCGCGGATGTGCGGGAAGCCACGCGGGCCGTCGAAGGTCTCCGTAAAGAAGGGATGGCCTTCACGCTCGACCTCCTCGGGGAAGCGGCGGTGAGTGAGGCGGAGTCGGCGCAATACCTCGATCGCTACATGCACCTGCTGGAGGCGTTCCCGCCGCGCGTCGCACGCTGGAAACCGAATCCGCTCCTGGACACCGTGAATGGTCGCACGGCGCCGCGGTTCAATCTGTCCGTAAAGGTCTCCTCGCTCTACTCCCAGTTCAACCCCGTTGACCCCGCCGGCAGCGCCGAGGCGGTGAAGGCCCGCCTGCGACCGGTGCTGCAGCGCGCCCGGTCCCAAGGAGCGTTCGTCTGTCTGGACATGGAGCAGTACGACTTCAAACACATCGTGCTGCGGGTCTTCCGCGAGTTGTTGCAGGAGCCCGAGTTCCGCAATTGGCCGGATGGTGGGCTGGCGATGCAGGCCTACCTCCGCGAGACCGAGGCCGATATTCGGGAACTGATCCGGTGGTGCCGCGAGCGTGGGGCACCGATCACCGTCCGGCTCGTGCGCGGGGCCTACTGGGACTACGAAACGGTGATCGCCCGGCAGAACGACTGGCCGGTTCCCGTCTGGACGCGCAAGGTCGACACGGATCGGTGCTACGAACGGTGCCTCCGGCTGCTCCTGGAGAATCACCCGGTCATCGAAACGGCGATCGCCACGCACAACGTCCGGTCGCTGGCCCTGGGGATGGCGGTCGCCGAGGAGCGTGGGCTCAATCCGGACCAATTCGAGATCCAGATGCTCTATGGGATGGCCGACCCGCTGAAGGACGCCGTTTCCCGCATGGGCCGCCGACTTCGGGTCTACGTCCCCTTCGGAGAGCTGATTCCCGGCATGGCTTACCTCGTCCGGCGCCTGCTGGAGAACACCGCGAGCCAGAGCTTTCTGCGGATGGGATTCGCGGAGGATGCCGCGCCGGAGGTCCTGCTGGCCGCTCCGCCGGACAGTCCGCCCAATCCCGGACTCCCCGCGCCCCGGCCGACGATCACGCCAGCCTCCTCTTCGGATCGGGGAGCTGAGCTGCGGTTCGAAAACGAACCCGTACGCCGATTCACCGATGCCGGCGAGCGCACCCGTTTCGCGGAGGCGATCAGCCGGGTGCGCGGCGAGATGGGGCAGGATTACCCGGCGGTGCTGCACGGTCGGGACCAGGTGACGGGGAAGTGGATCACGTCGCTCAACCCTGCCGCCCCCGCCGAGGTGGTGGGCCGCGTGGCGGAGGTCACCCAGGCCGACGCCGAGGCCGCCATCCGCTCAGCCCGCGCGGCGCTGCCGGCGTGGTCGCGCCGAACGCCGCAGCAACGGGCAGAGGTGCTGTTTCGCGCCGCAGCGGTGCTGCGTTCGACCCGTGACGAACACGCTGCGTGGCAGGTGTTGGAGTGCGGGAAGCCGTGGCGAGAAGCGGACGCCGACGTTTGCGAGGCGATCGATTTCCTGGAGTACTACGGGCGCGAAGGACTGAGGCTGGGAACCGGTCTCCCACTTCATGCCCCCGGGGAGCGGAACGACTACTCCTACGTGCCGAGAGGTGTCTGCGTCGTGCTGCCACCGTGGAACTTCCCCCTGGCGATCATGGCGGGTATGACGACGGCGGCGCTGGTGACGGGCAACGCCGTCCTCTTGAAACCCAGTGAACTCAGTTCCGTCATCGCCGCCCGCTTTGTGCGCGTGCTCCGGGAGAGCGGGCTTCCGGACGGCGTGCTGAACTTCCTCCCCGGTCGCGGGGCCGATGTGGGCGAGTACCTCGTCCGGCACCCGGGCGTCGATCTCATCGCCTTCACCGGCTCCCGGCGGGTCGGTACGCGCATCTACGAGCTCGCGGCCCAAACTCCTCCCGGGCAGGACCACCTCAAGCGTGTGGTGGCGGAGATGGGCGGAAAAAACGCGATCATCGTCGACAGCGACGCCGACCTCGACGATGCGGTCGTCGGCACCTCCGTCAGCGCGTTCGGCTTCGCGGGACAGAAGTGCAGCGCGGCCAGCCGGGTCATCATCGTGGGCAGCGCCTACGAGGAGTTCCTCGGTCGGCTCGCCGAAGCCACACGGAGCATCCGTGTCGGCAGTCCGGAGGACCCCGGGGTGCTGACCGGCCCGGTGATCAGCGACCTGGCGCGAGATCGCATCCGCGCCGCGGTGGAGGCGGGTCGCGCCGCCGGCAAGGTCCTCGTCGAACGGGACGTTGCCGATCTCGGTGACGGCTACTTCGTCGGCCCCACGGTCTTTACCGATGTGTCGCCCGACAGCCCGCTGGCCCGAGAGGAGATCTTTGGCCCGGTGATCGCGGCCTTTCGAGCGAAGGAGATCGGCGAAGCGCTCGCCCTCGCCAACGGCACCGAATATGCTCTCACCGGCGGCGTCTACAGCCGGAGCCCCGAAAACCTGCAGCGTGCGCGCGAAGAGTTCCGAGTCGGCAACCTCTACCTCAACCGCAAGATCACCGGCGCGATCGTCAACCGCCAACCGTTCGGCGGGTTCAAGATGTCAGGCGTCGGGAGCAAGGCCGGCGGACCGGACTACCTCCTGCAGTTCGTGGAGCCACGCGTCGTCACGGAGAACACCATCCGACGCGGTTTCGCCCCGGAAACCGATACGCTGGCGGCCGAACTCGGCGGACCCTGAACCGCGGCACCCGCGCGGGACCGCAACTGGCGGGGCCACAGCCAACATTTGTTTGACACGGAACGGATGTTCGTGTTACAAACCGCCTGAGGAGAACACCCGCATGAAGGGACTCACCGGGAAACAGCAGCGCGTGCTGGACGTCATCCGTCTGGCTCTGCGCGATCGCGGCCAGCCGCCCACGGTTCGCGAGATCGGCAAGGAAATCGGTGTGCTGTCAAGCTGCACCGTTCAGCGGCATCTCGATGCGCTGGAGAAGAAGGGCTTCATTCGGCGGGACCGCTACAAGTACCGCTCGATTGAACTCGCGGACATGCCGATCCAGCCCTATACTCGCGCCGTCAATGTGCCGATCCTGGGCCACATCGCCGCTGGCGCACCCATCCTCGCCGAGCAGAATGCCGAGGATACCTTTCCTCTCCCCTTCGACATCGCCGGGGACGAAGACGTCTTCATGCTCCGGATCAAGGGCGACAGCATGATCGGCGTCGGCATCTATGACGGGGACCTGGTGGCGATCCGGCGGCAGCAGACCGCGCGCAACGGCGAAATCGTCGCCGCGCTCATCGAAAACGAGGCCACCGTCAAGCGCTTCTTCCGGGACGGACGCAAGATCCGGCTGGTGGCCGAAAACCCCGCCTACGATCCGATCGAAACAACGGAGTGCGAGGTCTTGGGGAAGGTAATCCTCAGCATCCGTCGCTTCTAGGCGGACCTGGCGCGCGGCCGGCTTTGGTCGAGGGGGTCACCCATGTTTCAGGGCTGTTTTGACGCGATGCTTTACGTCACGGATGTGGTTCGAAGCTGCCGGTTCTACCGCGACGTCCTGGGCTTCACCATCGAAGGCTGGTGGGATGACGCCACCCATCAATACACCTCAGAGCCCAGGGCGGGGGAGCAGGTTGCCTACTGCGCGATGCGGGCCGGTGAGCAGCCGATCGCGCTTCACCTGACGGACGATCCGGCTCACACTGGCGGTGGTGCTGTCTACCACCTCAAGGTAGCCGATATCGATGCCTGCGTCGGCGCCATTCGAGCGCGCGGGGGCGAGGCCACGGATCCGACGGACCAGCCGTGGGGATGGCGGCAAGCGATCGTCGCCGACCCCGATGGCCATCTCTGGGCCTTCTACACGCCGCTCTCGCGGTAGCGGTCCCACTTCAGAGTCTGCCGGCGGTCGCCGGTCAGAGCGGGATTTCCTCCAGCAGCACGGGCTGCCCCTCCCCGGGGGTGTGCAGCAGCATGAGCCGTCCTCGCCGGCGGACGATCGTCGCCCGTAGGGCGAGTTCCTTGCCGGACAACACGCCGCCGGGGTCCGCCAATCGCTGGGAGAGGAAGGCCCCCGCGCCCAGGTAGGCCAGGTACGTCTCCAACCCCGGTGCCTGCCGCAGCGTCTGGAAGGTGATCACCTCACCCTGTTCCAGGCGCCGCTTCTGAAACACGGTCATCTCCGTCCACAACTGCCGGAGGTAGTACCGGGACTTGACGGTCGGTTGGACGGTGCGGGCCGGCTCGGCCATCTCCAGGAGTGCTTCGGGAAGCTGCAGTGCGTACGCATCCCCCAGTCGGATCCAGGTCGCCTGTAGCGAGGTCGAGAGGTGAGCCATCCATTCGGTGGCCGGGCGTCCGATCAGCTCGGCGGGGACGGTTCGGATCGGGACACCGGTCGATGCGAGGAGCGTGGCGCCGGTCACGCGCCCGATCTCACCGAGGAGATTCGCCCCTGCGTACTGCACCCCCGACGTGCCGGCGGCGGCTCGAAACCGGGGGTCATCCCGATAGGGCCCCGGCGGGCGGGGACCGCTTGGCCGGGATTCCGGCGCGGCTGGCCGGCGGTGGACGGGGAGCTCGGTGAGGTGGAGCTTGGCGGCTAGCTTCTCCTCCTCCGGCGTGATCTCGCCGGCGGTGGCGCTGATGGCCGCCGTCGGGCCGGAGAACAGGGTCTGTTGGGTGAACCATCCGGAGGCCTGCAGGCTCACCGTTTCTGTCTGCCGCGTTCGCCGCAACTCGACCAGAAACTCGGCGTCGCCGAGTCGCTCCGCGGGTGCGAGGCCGGGGGTGCGGCTGACGAGGTGGAACCACATATCCTGCACGTAGCCGCGCTGAGGCGGCTTGAGCGAGCCGGCCGTGAGTACCAGCCGACCGTCGCGGAGAAGGTCTCTCGATTGACCCGGGCTCAGGGACCGCCAGAGCTTCTTCCAGACGACCGCCATCCCGGCCGTCGCTTCATCGGTGGACAGGGTGAGCAGCTTGCCCCATGCGGGCGTGCCCACCAGAAGGTAGCCGTCCCCGGCGCGGACCCAGGAAGCGCCGGTAAGGGGTGCCAGCGCGCCGATCAGGTCGATTGCGGTTGTCGCGGACCGGGTTGCTTGCAGCATCACGGCGCCGGCGCGGCCGTCGGCTCCCAGACGGACGCCCGTGGCTCGGGTCACCTCCGCCAGCAGTGATTGTACGGTCGCGTTGCCCTGGATGGGGCCCGGCAGGCTGCGCTTGAGCCGGATCTCCTCGCGCATCGCCTCCATCGCGGGCTTCTCGGCCGCAGGCGTGGGCGGCGGAGTCTGGGCGGCTCCCGCGAGCGAAGCAGAGCCGGCGAGCAGGCCCAGCAGAGCGATTCTCAATCCCCGCATGTTCGGTCCTCCGCGGCGCATGTCCGATTGTAGTGACGGCTCCGACCTGTGCGGGTTCGCGTCGGGTTCGCGTCACACGCTCTGTTCAACACCGGACGCCGGGGACTATCCCTCCCGCCGACAGAGGAGATCTACGGAGTCGCCCGGCTCCCATCGCGGCAGCCCGGGCGGCGGCGTGTAGTCGAGCGTGGCGTCGTCACTGGGGTACGGGTCCGTCTGACGCAGGTGCAGCGCGTGCTGGTAGAGCCGGCAGCGCCGGGCCATCACGTGGGGAGGGAACCAGCCGTATTTCTCGTTCCAGGAATAAGCGCGGTTGTCGAAGTAGACCACGCGCCGCAACTCGGGGACCTGGTTGACGGCACTGCCATGGAGCACCTTGACGTGGTGCAGCAACACATCCCCGGGATCCATTTCCGCCGGGACCGCCCCGGGCAAAGCGAACTCCTCTCGCCCGCGTCGGACCCACTCCATCGCCTCCTCATGGGGCCACAGGTGGCTGCCCGGTATCGCCCAGACGCAACTGTTCGCCACTGTTGACCGGTCCGGATACAGATCGATGTTGAAGACGCGTTCGTCCCCGATCAGCGCGTTGCCGTCCCGGTGCCACGGCACGGATGATCCGTTGTTCGGGAGCTTGAACACCAGGGACTCGTAGCAGGGAATGAAGTCGGGCCCTACCATCCGCATCAGCAGGTCGCCGATGAAGGGGTGCGCCAGCAATCGCAGGGAGAAGGTGTTGGGGTGTGCGTGCAGGTAGTTCAGGTAGTAGGGGACGCCTTCCGGACCGCGGTTGCACCAGAGATCCGCCGGACCGCCGCGCAGGACCTCGTCGATCAGCCGCTGCGATTCCGAGCGAAAGTTGGCGAGCTCATCTTCGGCGAGAACCCCGCGACAGATGACAAACCCATCGCGATCAAACGCCGCGATTTCCCCTGCGGTGATCAGTCGCATCGGCTGTCCCCTCGACTACGCGCGGTCACGCTTTGGGGTCCGGGAGTTGGTGACAGGCCCACTTCTCGAGCGGCAGGATCGCAGCCTGCGTGCCAAGATCCCCCCCGCCGTCCGCCTGCACCGCGCGCCACACCTGGTTCATCAACGCCGTGCCCGGCAGCGGCAGATCAGCCTCGCCCGCGGCCTCAAGCACCAGCCGGAGATCCTTCTGCGCAAGCCGCACCATGAACCCCGGTGCGAAGTCCCGGTTCACAATCCGCGGCGCGAGGTTGGAGAGCATCCACGAGCCGGCGGCTCCGGCGGAGATCGCCTGGAGCATCTTCGCCGGGTCGATGCCGTTCTTGCTGGCGAACATGATCGCCTCGCAGCCGGCAAGCATGTTGACCGCCACGGCGATCTGATTGCAGAGCTTGCAAACCTGACCCGCTCCGTGGTCGCCGATGTGGATGATGTTCTTGCCCATGGACTGGAACACAGGCAGGGCACGCTCGAAGGCGATCGGCGAACCCCCCACCATGATCGAGAGCGTGCCCGCCTTCGCTCCCACATCGCCGCCGCTGACCGGGGCGTCGAGCATGTCGACCCCCCTCTCGGCCAGCGCGGCCGCGATCTTGCGCGTGATCGACGGTGACATCGTGGTCATGTCGATGACCAGTGAGCCTGACGCCGCCCCCTCGATGACTCCCGCGGGTCCCAGCACGACGCGCTCCACGTCCGGGCTGTCGGTGACCATCGTGATGATCACATCACTCTTCGCGGCCACGTCGGCCGGTGATGCTCCCGGCGCCGCGCCGTACCCGACCACCGTGTCGATGGCCGCCTGGCTACGGTTCCAGACGGTGAGCGAGTAGCCTGCCTTGAGCAGGTTGGCACACATGGGCTTGCCCATGATGCCGAGGCCGATGAATCCGATGCGAGGTTGCTGCATGAGTGGCGTGTCCGAACTGCTCAAGGGCCGTTCCCGAGCTGCGCCAGTCTATTGCAGGCGGACCCGTCCGGATTCCTGCCCTCGTCCCGCACCTGACCGGGGCGGTGAGGAGGACGTCGGCGGCGAACGGGCGCGAGTGGGTCATCGAACCGTCGTGGGGATCGAATGCCGACCCCCACGACGGTTGACTGACCCAGGGGACTCAGGGTGTCACCGCTTCGGCGGCACCGGAGATTGCCCGGTAGCCCGGAGTTCCGGCGGGAACCAGCCCGCCGCGGGGTAATCCAGCCCGTAAGCGTCCGCCATGCGGTTGAAGAAGGCGAAGAGTGAGGTGATGAAACTTGCCTCGAAGATCTCCTCATCCTTCCATCCGGCGCGCCGCATGCGCTCGACGTCCGCGTCTCGTGTCTTCGCCGGTTCGATCGTCACGACCTTGACGAAGGCCAGCAGCGCCTTGTCCTTCTCGGCGAAGCGAGTGAGATCCCCCGCCGCCAGTGCATCTACATCTGAAGCTTCTTGACCTGCCAACTGCAGGTTCCGCGCGTGCGCGCCCAGTCAGAATTTGCACTTATTCAGCGCCGAGACATAGGAGGCTATCATCTCCTTTGTTCGGCGCGTGAGGGACGTGTCGCTGAAGTGGGCCTGCCGGGCCAGGGCGTTGATGGCGCCCATCCATTCCGGCTGCAGGCTCATGGTGCGGATGATTCCCGGGTTCGGTTTGCGCCCCAGGATGCGGGTCGCTGCCTCGAAGCGAGGGTCGCCTTCCTCTGCCCAGTCGATCCGCATCACCCCGGCGGCCTTGCGGGCCGCCGCCTCGATCGCGGCGGCATCGCTGCTGCGCACCACCAGGCGCCCGCGGCGGTCGTAGACCATCGCCGTGGGGGTCTCGGTGACCTGGTACTGCCGGGCAACCGGCTCTTCGCCGGTGGCCAGGTGGATCAACCGGAGCTGCGCCCTCGGGCCAACCGCCGTCTTCAACCCTTCCACGAAGGTACGTTCGATGGTGCTGTTCGGCCGGGTGAAGACGAAGATCGTGGGCTGCTCCGGTGCCAGGTTGCGGATGAGGACCACCTCCGCACCGCGAGAAACCACTCCGGGGGGAAGTGCGGCCCCCGCCTGAGCCGGCGCCCCTTTCCCAGGGGCGCCGAGCATCAGCAGAGGCAAGACAGCCGTAACGGCCAGGAAGCCATGCATGGGTTCAGTCCTCTCGGAACCACGCCTGCGCGTTGGGGGAAAGCGATTTGCGATAAGCGACCGCTGAGCCCCGGTCTCGCCACGAGTCCGGTCCACGGAACCACTTCGCGTGGCCGTCCGCAAGCAGGTAGACGGAACCTCCGTTGTGCTTGTAGCGCGCGGCGCAGTAGACCCCTGCCCCACCCTGGGGAGCCGGTGCGCCGGGCGGTGTCCCGGATTCATTACCCGTGCAGCCGGTGGTGGTGTCGTCGCCGGCCACGGCTGGGCGCGTTCCCATGGCGTGGGTGGCAAGCACTACGTTGGCCGGTGCGCCGAGTTGCGCCAGAATCGTGATCAGCCCCGGAAACCAGAATCCCGGGAAGCTACGATTCCCCATGGGCATAATGTTGCCGTTGGCCGCGTAGCTCATTGCCGGGGTGATCTGCGCCGCCGTGAAGCTCGGTGGGGCGGGATCGCCTGCCCGCGCCGGCACCGAGGTGTTCGGGAAGCTGGGACACGTGTAGAACGTTTTCACCGGGCTCCCCGCGAATCCAAACCCCTGTGCTCCAACCTTTACGTACGGCTCCACGAGGTCGTACCAGGTCATCGTCGGGGTTACCGCGTTCGAGGCGGACCAGGGCAGCGTCTCGTCGTAGTCGCCGGTGTACATCAGGATGGCCAGCCCCACCTGCTTGAGGTTGGAGGTACAGGACGCCTTGCGGGCGGACTCCCGGGCCTGCGCGAAGACCGGGAACAGGATCGCCGCCAGGATGGCGATGATGGCGATCACCACCAGCAGTTCGATCAGCGTGAAACCCCGCCGGGTTGGTTGATTCTTCATTCGGTCGGTTCTCAGCCGCCTTGGTTGAGTGGAGAAGAGCAGACCGTCCGGGACCGGTGCGCGGTAGACCGAGCGACGGTGCCCGTGGGCTGGAGCTAATCTACTCAACCGGAGGGCAGCGTGCCGTTAGAATGCGTTAAACATTGCGGTCGCCTACCGTGCAGCGTGCCTGTGGTCTTGATTCGCGGAGGGGGCAGAGGGAGTCTCGCCCGCCCGCCGAACTGAGGTGACGGAGGACGCGAAGCGCATGACCGCCATCACGCGACGAGGACTGCTGCGGGATTCCCTGCTGGTCGGGGCCGGGGTTTGGGTGGGGACAGACGTGGCCCGGGCTGCGGATTCCCCCAATGAGAAGCTAAACATCGCCATCATCGGGATCGATGGCCGTGGGGCCGCGAACCTTGCGGCCGTAGCCCCCACCGAGAACATCGTCGCCCTGTGTGATGTCGATGAGGAAAAGCTGGCCAGGGTTGGCGCTCGTTTCCCACAGGCTCATCGCGAGACGGACTACCGCCGGCTGTTTTCGCGACCGGACATCGATGCCGTGATGGTGAGCACACCGGATCATCACCATGCCCCCGCGGCTTCAATGGCGCTGCGGATGAAGAAGCACGTCTACTGCGAGAAGCCGTTGACGCACTCCATCGCCGAGGCGCGCGCGCTGGCAAAGCTCGCGAAGCACGCTCGAGTCGCGACGCAGATGGGCAACCAGGGCCACTCCAACGACGGGACTCGGCGCGTGGTGGAACTCGTGCGCGCCGGCGCCGTCGGCCCCATCCGTGAGGCCCACTGTTGGACCGATCGCCCTATCTGGCCCCAGGGGGGCGACCGACCGGCGCCGAGCCCGGCGCCTTCCTCCCTGCACTGGGATCTCTGGCTGGGGCCCGCGCCCGTGCGCCCCCACGCCGCCGGGTATCACCCCTTCGCCTGGCGAGGGTGGTGGGATTTCGGTACCGGTGCGCTCGGCGACATGGCGTGTCACGTCATGGACACCGCCTATTGGGCGCTCGAGCTCGGTGCGCCGAAGAGCGTGGAAGCCTGGGGTGAACCGCACCATCCGGATTCCGCGCCTCGGTCCAGCGTCATCCGCTACGAATTCGGCGCGCGGGGGGAAATGCCGCCGATGAGCCTCACGTGGTACGACGGCGGCAAGAAGCCTGCCTCGGAGTTTCTCGGCGGCAAGCCCTACCCGGACAACGGCACGCTGCTGATCGGGGACAAGGGCAAGATCCTGCTCCCGGACCCCTACGGTAGCACCTTCGTACTACTCCCGGAGAAGCAATTCGAGGGGTTCCAGCCCCCGGCACCCACCATCCCGAACTCCATCGGCCACCACGCTGAGTGGTTGCTCGCGTGCAAGACGGGCAGCCCCACCGGCAGCAACTTCAAGTACGCAACCGGGCTGACGGAGATGGTCCTCCTGGGCAACGTCGCCTTTCGAGCGGGACACAAGATCCTCTGGGACGCCCGCAAGGTGCGCGTGACCAACTGCGCGGAGGCCGCCCAATTCGTGGCACGTGAATACCGAGAGGGGTGGTCGCTCTAGCTCCCGCATGGCCCCCACGAACCCGCTCTCGCCCACCGGACGGGGATAACCTGGGTGCGCGTGCGTCCCCGCCCGCATGGCCCGCTTTCGCCCACCGGACGGGGATAACCTGGGTGCGCGGGCGTCCCCGCCCGCACGGCCCCCGAAGCCGCCCTCGCCCACCGGACGGGGATGACCTGGGTGCGCGGGCGTCCCCGCCCGCATGGCCCCCACGAACCCGCTCTCGCCCACCGGACGGGGATAACCTGGGTGCGCGGGCGTCCCCGCCCGCATGGGCTCCACGAACCCGCTCTCGCCCACCTGATCGGGATGACCTGGGTGCGCGGGCGTCCCCGCCCGCATGGCCCCCACGAACCCCGTCCCCGACCGAGTCAGAGACCTGGAGGCGGCGCCTTCAGCCACTTGTCCAACCACGCGAGCACTGCCCCGATCTCTCCGAGGTTGAAGCTCGCGTGTTTGGCGTTG
>CAZSRZ010000017.1:0-56390 GCA_964609085.1 uncultured bacterium
AACTCCTAACTCCTAACTCCTAACCCTGGCCTCACAATCTCAACCTCGTGGCCGGGGCGCCGGGGTAAGCTCACTACAACTCCAGCCGTCCCGAGCGCACCTGTGATGTCGATGCCCAACAGATCGCATGTCTTCGCCTCCGTACTCCTCGTCTGCGTCGTTGCGGAAGCTGTCAGGCCCGCCTACTCGGGTGGACAGGGGCACGGAGGCGATGGCCGCGTCGTGCCCCGGTCCGTGATGTCGGCCGACGACGCCCGGCTGGCTGTCAACATCCTGGACGACGGCTACAAGAGCATCCTCCGCGCGGTGCATGACGCCTACCCGACCGAGGGTGGTCGCGCGCCGGTCGCCGCTACCCTGGTGCGGAAGGTTCAGATGGCCATGAACGCTCGCGGCTGGCCAAACTCGCACTTCCTCGGCGTGAATGCCATCCTGATGAACCCGGACCACAGGGCGCATGATGCCTGGGAGGCTGCGGCCCGTCGTCGACTCGCTGCGGGCGAGGACCGCATCGAGGAGCTTCAGGGTGGCTACCTGCGGATAGCCACTTCCGTTCAGCTCGGGGGGCGCTGCACCTCGTGCCACTGGGCTGCGGGCAGCGGGTCCTACACGAAGGCGGCGATCACCTGGCGGGTGCCTGCGACGGGGGATCTCACGCCGTCCTCCGGACCCGTCGAATAACCGGAGTTAGCCGGCGCGGCCCCGGAGGGTCAGGGTCTCGGCCAGGGTAGCTTCCATCGCGGCGACATTCCTCGCCAGGTCGCCCAGTTCGGTGAACACCGGATCCTGTTCCGCGTCTGCCGCGGCCGGCTCGCCGTTCCGCATCCGGACAACAACGCTCACCATGTTGTCGAAGGTACAGCGCACGGCGACGAGCTGGCTGTCGATCCGCGCAACGGCCTCCTCCAGCCGGGTGAAGTTGGTAAGTTCCCGGCGCTTCTGGTCAAGTGCCTGCTCGAGCAGGCCTCGCGCCACCGCATCGCCCGTTCGCTCGGTGCGCAGCTCCAGCTCATAGACTTCCCGCTGCACTTCGACCGGATGGAACGAGGCGAGGTATCCCCGGATCTCATCCCGGCGCTCGCCCAGAGAGAGACACTTTTCGAGCAGCCCGACCAGCTCGCGCCGGATGGGGGCACCGACCGAATGATTCCCACCATACACGGCGACCAGACGGTCCTGAGACTCCAGAATCCCTGCCAGGACTCGACCCATCTCGGCGTCGGATCGGGTCATCGCCTCTTCGACCCGACGGATCAGCTCCCGCCAGTGGCGTTCCTGAAGCGCGTCCTGGCTGAGGCGGGCCTGCTCGGGATCGCGGATTCGCATCCAGAGGTACAGCCCTTCGGCCCCGAGGGCACCGAGCCCCAGCCACCATAGATGGCTGGGCACGAGGAGAACCCCGCTGGCCGACAGGAAGATGGAGAGAGGCGCAGTGACGGCCTCTCGGATCACGCTGCGGAACAATCGGTCGCGGTGCTCAACCCGGACCATCGCCTACAGCTCCAGGGTGCGACCTCCGCCGCCGCCCTCACCCTGCCCGACCTGCTGCTCCTGGACTTCCTTGCGGGCAGCCTCCTGGGCGATCTGATCCTTCAACCGCAGCAGAGCGTCGTCTTGAGTGGCGGGAGCCATGCCCATCTCGGCTTTCAACGCGTCCAGGGCCGCTTCGGCGCGCTCGTTGGTCACTGCCTGGTCGAGCTTCGCCATCCGCTGGTTGAGGCCGCCTTCCGCCAACTCGGACCGTGCATCCACACGGGACTGCATCTCGCGGATGCGCTCCTCGGCCCGGTTGAATGCCTGGTTCTGGCTGTCCAGCGACATGTTGTCGAGCGCCTTGCTGAGCTGCTCCTGAATCTTTGCCTGCCGCCAACCGGCCTTCAGCGCCAACTGCTCAGCGGCACGCTGGCGGACCTGCATCTCCATGGTCTTGATGCTGGCCTTCACGTTCTCCGCGGCCTGCTCGGCCTGCGCGAGCTGCGCCCGCAGGCTGTCAACCTGGCTGTCGTAGGTCGACTTCTCCACGAGCAACTGGCGGGCGAGCTCTTCGTCGCCGCTCTTCAACGCTAGACGAGCCTTCGCCTCCAGCGTGGCGCTCTTGTTCTGAATGTCTTGCAAGACCTGTCGGAGCTGGTTGCGAGCGGCGATGGCCTGTACGGCGCTCTCCTTCGCCTTGTCCAGCTCACGCCGCATCGAGTCCTGGGCTTCAGCCAGGATCACTTCCGGATCCTCTGCCTTCTCAACGCCGATGAGCAGCCAGCCCTTGATTACCCGCCAGATCCGGGCAAAGATACCCATGTGTTGCCTCCCTCACTTAGGAGATAATCTTTCGTTTGCCGGCCGCCCACGCGTCACAAACTTCCGGGCATTATAGCACCCAGGCCAGTAGGCCCGCCACACGCCGGCCGACGCCCGAGCCGCCGGCACACTCACTGGATAACGAGCGGCTGGCGAATTGGTTGCACCATCGGTTAGACTCCGAGTGTACGAGCGCGGCCGCGCACATCCCGCGCCTCGTTGGCGCCGGGAGAATCGATTGATAACGGACGCGGCAATCTGGGCTCTGGTGGTGATCGTCTCGCTCAATACGATCTTCCTGGCCGGAATGGCGGTCACGCTCTTTCTGGTCCGACGTAAGCTGGATGAGGGGCTTGGCCAGGCTGGCCCCCTGCTCGCCCAGGCGGAGAAGACCCTCCGCGAGATCGAAACGACATCGGTCCGTCTCCAAGGTAGTATGGAACAGATGCTCGGGCGCGCAACCCGGACGGTCGACCGCGTCAGCGATCGACTGGAGACGATTTCGACCGCTGCGGAGAATGCCGCCGTGGAGCCCCTGATCGGCGCGGCCAGCGTGATGGCCGGGATCAACCAGGGCATCCGAACTATGGTAGAGAGGCCGGGCCAGTCCGCCGCGGACGAGGCAGACGCACCGGCAGGGTCGGCGGATGAACGCCGGAAAGGTTGAGAATCACTTCGATGTCAGACACACGAGATTTCCTGATCGGCGTGCTGGTTGGTAGCGTCCTGGGTGGCGCCGCAGCACTGCTCTACGCGCCAAGCTCCGGCAAGGAGACGCGGCGAATGCTGAAGGAGAAGACGGACGAGACCGCGCGACGAGCGGCGGAACTCGCCGAAGAAGCAAAGCAGAGGTCGCTGCAGGCCGCGGAGGCCGCCCGGCGGAAGGGGACCGAGATCGCCCAGACCGTCCAGCACCGGGCGACGGAAGTCACGACCCAGGTACACGGGACGATCGAGACCGTCAAGCACGCCGTGGAGGGACAGGTCGGTGCGGTCAAGGCGGGCGTCGAAGCCGGCCGCGAAGCTTACACGAAGAAGCAAATCGAACTTCGGGCCGAGCTCGGCGACGGCGCTGAAGCGCCGGCCGTCGGCTAGGGCGGCCTGAGGCTTCGGGAGCATGCCGAGCTTCGAGGGGTGGACCGCCTCCGATTTCGAGGCGTTCTCGATTCCGGACTTTCCCGGTCGGATGGCTGTCATCCGCAGCCAGTTGCGTCCAAAGCTCATCGCCTTGGGGGAAGACCTCGCTGAGCCCGTGGGGGAGATCGTTTCGGACGAGATCTACAGCCAGGCGGCGCAGCACATGCGCCGGCGGGTCAACCCGCCGGTCGCAACCTGGGTGGCATTTGGGCGAGACAAGCGCGGCTACAAGCGCTGGGTGCATTACCGCATCTCGATCGGGTTGGGGGGCGCCTCGGCAGAGGTCTTCGTCGAGGACGACGCGGACGACAAGCCGGCGCTCTCCACCGGTCTGCGCTTTCAGGCGGCCGAATTGCTGGACGCCCTCGCGGTCGAACCCGAAGCCAGGGTAACGACGGTGGAGGGGGCCCCGCTCATTTCCTCTCTCGGCGCGGGCGGCCTGGTCAGGATAGGGGACGCCCTGGCGAAGACGAAGCTGCTGAAGTTCACGGCCGGGGTCCAGTTGTCACCCGCCGACGCCGTGCACCTCGGTGCGGACGGATTCCGGGCATGGGCTCTCCAGAAGCTGGCCGGGCTCAGGCCCCTCTACCTGATCTCTGTCTCCGATGCCATGAGCGGACGATGATCGCCGAGTTGGAACAGGTCTGGCGGCGCTGGCAGGAGACCGACGACGCCCTTCGCGACTGTCTCACCGGCATTCCTTCGGACCGCTACGGATGGCAACCGCTGCCGGGCGGGACCACAGTCGGATGGATCGTGCAGCACATTGTGCGGGCAGATTGCGGGTATGCGCTGCGGGTGCTGGGGGAGGATCCAGGCACTCGCCCTTCGCCGGAGGTCCCGGATGGCGTGGCGGCGACCGGCGCGCTGGATCTCTCGGCCGAGTACGTGCGGCGAGCGTTCGAACATTCGACCCCTGACACCCTGCGGCGGCCATTGGTGGGGGAGTGGTATCCGCTCGGACCTCGGGTGGAGGGGCCTCTGGATGCCCTCTGGTTTCTGGAACAGATGATCCGACACAAGGCGTACCATCTCGGCCAGCTATGGTACCTCCGTATGCTGATCGAGGGCTGACCCAAGTCTCTCGGCGAGGAAGCTCGCTGCCGTATGGCTCCACGATCCACAAGGAACTCCTCAGGCGGGCGGTGAACTGTCGAGTCGGTGAGTGTGGCCCCGGACGCATTTCCAGGCGATCCGGGTTGACGGTATCGTGAAGGGTGGTCGATGCGCCCTGTGCCGTTTCTGGCGGGAATCTCCTGGTTTTTCACGGCCTTCGCGATGGCGCTCGCCTGGTTCCTCCACGTGGGGCGTTCCGGATTGCCCGCGGGCATTGCTCGAGGTCCGGTCCCGCCGCCGCTCTCTCGGACGAGCCCGGTTGCGCCCGCGCGGCGATCCGCGCGGGGCATCCCGAAGATAAGCCTTCCGCCCGATGCCCGGATAGTCGGCGACCAGGGACAGCCGGAGCGGGCACCGGTGGCGCCGAGGGTCTGGCCGGGCGCTGTCGGCCGGCCGATCGGCCGCCCCGTCCCGCACGACCGTGGGGACATGACGCAGTTGCTCCCGGACGAGGCGTTCGAACCGCTCCCCTCGGATTCAGAGCGCAGCCCCCGATCACGACCGACGACCACCGACGAGGGGTCGACAACCAGTCTGGCTGCGTGCATGGTCTGCGGCGCGGCGGTCGAGAGCTGGGTCGAAACAGACGGTCACCGTCTCGCCTACTGTCGCAAGCATGGCACCAAGCCGACGGCCACGCCTCCCGCCGACAAGCGGGCAACGACATCACTGCGTGTCCAATGTCGAGGGGTGACGAAGAGCGGCTCCCGGTGTCGCCGTACAACTACAGATCCCACCGAGTTCTGTTACCAGCACAAAGCACAGGCCGGCACCGGAACCGACGGGAAGGATCAGCCGCTGTTGAACGAGTAGGCGCGCTCCAGCCACGCGAGCGCATCCTCGTCCAGGTCCGCCACCGAAGTGAGTGGGATCCGCAGGTTGATAGAGGACGCGCCGATGCTGGTGCCGTCGTGCAGACGCCCGCCCGGTGCCTGGTCGTCAATCCTTACACCCAGGTCAACGCGCGTGCGGGTGGTCGGCCGGACCACCGCAAACGTGCGGCGCGGCGTGAGCAGGGAGACGTAGCCCTTCCGGGCCTGCACCACCACCGGTCCGAACGACTGCGCCGCTGCGATGACCGCGTCAAGGATGGGCCGTAGTTGCTCTCGGCCGGCGTACTGCCCGTCAATGAGCGATCCTGCGTCGGCCGTGAACCAGTCCGGGAAGCCGAAGTGCTCCATCACGAGCAGATTCTGCGCGTATCCCGTGACGTCGCGCGCAGCCAGCCAGGCCCGAAGCGAGTCCCGGTCCGGAGGGGCAAGAGCGGCGATCCGTTCCTTCCACACCTCCACCGGTTCACCGGTCTTGCGCTGCAGGAGCGCGGCGCTCTCGTCGCGCATCTCCTGCCACGTGCGTGCCCTCGCCAGGTCCATCGGAACCCTCTCGAGCCTCAAAGTTCGACAGCATGATACCGTATGACAGGGTGGCGAGAGTTTTCCTCCCAGCCCGTGGGTCAGGAGAATTGGGATGTTGCGACGCGTGGTTTTGATCGGAGCCGTCACGATCGGCGCGGGGGCCGCAATGGTGTCGGCGCAGATGTCCCGCACTGCCCCGCGGATGCAGACCGCGGCGACGAAGTTCCTGGGCACGCTCCAGCCGGACCAACGCACTCGCGCCGTCTTCCCGTTCAATTCCGACGAACGGCTCAACTGGCACTTCATACCCCGGGAGCGCAAGGGACTGCCGCTGAAGGCGATGACCGAAGTCCAGCGCAAAGCCGCACTGGAACTCCTGGCCGTGGGGCTGAGTGACAAGGGATACGAGAAGGCAACCATGATTCGGGAGTTGGAAAGGATCCTGCTCAGCGTCGAGATGGGCAAGGGACCGGTTCGCGACCCGGATCAGTACTTTTTCACGGTGTTCGGTGAGCCCTCGGACAAGGGCGCCTGGGCCTGGCGTTACGAAGGGCACCATTGCGCCATGAACTGGACCATCCAGAACGGAAAGTCCGTCGCCAGCAGCCCGCAGTTTTTCGGCAGCAACCCGGCCGAGGCACGCGTGGACGTCGCGGGTGCCCCCCCGCGTGGCACCCGCGCCCTCAAGGGAGAAGAGGACCTGGCGAGGGCGCTCGTTAGCGCGTTGGATGAGGGCCAGAAGAAGGAAGCCGTCCTGAGCGCAACCGCCCCGTCGGACATCATCACCGGCGCACAGCGTCAGGCCGCCATCCAGGAAGACAAGGGCATCAGCTACGCCAGGCTGAGCACGGCACAGCAGGGGATGCTCTTGAGCCTCATCCGGGAGTACACCGATGTCCAGCCCAGTGCCCTGGCTCGCGAGCGGGTGGAGAAGATCCGCAAAGCCGGCCTGGATCAGGTCAAGTTCGCCTGGATGGGGTCGATCGAGACGGGCAAAGGGCACTACTACCGTGTTCAGGGACCGACCTTCCTGATCGAGTACGACAACACGCAGAACAACGCCAACCACGTGCACGCCGTCTGGCGCGATTTCAAGGGCGACTTTGGGATGGACCTGCTGGCGATGCACTATCAGGGCTATCCGCACTTCGTCGCGCGGGCGTCCCGGTAGCCTCCCGCTTCCGGTCCCGGAGCCGGTCCACCCAAGCTTGGATGCCGGGTGCGGATGCATCGTCCAGGCGGATCACCACCTCGGCGGCATGCGCATCTCCCGGCGTCGCCGCCGCCAAACCCACGACGCACAGCGGACCGTCGGCGTCCACCAGCACCGGCCAGACCGAGCGCAGCGGGGGCGGGACGCGCGACTCCTGAAAGAGGTCGCTCACGAGACGGGGACGGGCACCCCCACTGCGGATGCGATCGCCCGGGAGGGGATGACGCAGGTGCAATGATTCCGGTTTGGCGGTGCGAACGGTGAGCGCATCGCGCCGTTCGCTCTCCGCCGCTGGCTGGAAGGAGAGGGTGAGCCCCACGTTCTCCAGACGACAGTCGCCGTGTGCATTGGGCTGAATGGGTGGTGGGGACGCCTCCGAGTGCACGGCGCGGAACCAGAGCACCAGGTCGTCTACCTCCGCCCGCCACCGTCCGCCCGGGAGGCTGAACGGGCGACGTACACCCCGCATCGACTCGGCCAGTCGTGCGACCACGGCGCGATCCGGGGCGGTGCCCGGGCACAACGGGATGAGCAGCGCGCGGCAGAGTCGAGCCAGCGCCCCCGGCTCCAGATCGGCCGGTGGCAGTTCCACGGCCTTCAGTCCGGGTATCGAGCGGCCCTCCAGCCCGGCGAGCGTGGCGGCTGTCGCCAGATCGAGTTGAGCTAGTGCCGATGCCGCTTCATCGCTGAGTTGGCGGATCTCGGCGAGAATCTCGGGCGCACTCGAGCGCAGATGAGGCGCGATCCTACTCCGGACACGGCGGCGCAGTGTGAACGGATCGTCGTTGGTGACGTCGTGTCGTGGGAGGAGGCGATGGTGGGCGCAGTACTCGGCGAGTTCTGCCCGGGTCGTCGACAGCAGCGGACGCACCAGGACGACGCCGGGGTGGATGGGAGAGAGCTGGCGGGCTGCACGCATCCCCACGATGCCGGCCAGTCCGGTCCCCCTCATCCCCTGCAGGAGGATGGTCTCTAGCTGGTCGTCCGCGTGGTGGCCGGTAACGACCAACTCGCAGCCGAGTTCGGTGGCGGCATCGCCCAGCGCCGTCAGTCGCGCCTCCCGCCCGGCAGCCTCCAGGGAGAGTCGCCGCCGCCGCGCCAGCGCGGGGACGTCGACCCGCCTCACCTCGAGCGGCACGCCCAGACCTGCGCACACTTGGCGCAGGAATCGGACGTCGTCGTCCGCCGCCTCCGCCCTCTGTCCATGGTGGACGTGGCACGCCCATAACCCCCATTCCATCGCGCTTCGGTGGCCGGCCAACAGATGGAGCAAGGCGAGCGAGTCGGTTCCGCCCGAAAGTGCGACCAGCGCACGGCAACCCCGCGGCAGGAGCAGCGCCTCCGCTGGGAGATCCAGCATGCCGGCCTCAGCCCGTGACGGTCCGGAATCGGGCGTAGGCGTCATCCCACCCGGATCCCCCCGCAGGGTCGTACTGCAGTAGTTCGCAAGACCGGCGAACGACGAGCCGTGCTTCGGCAAAGTCGATGAGTTCCAAACCGACAGCCTGCCCCAGAATGTTCCCCATTGCCGTGGCCTCGGTCGGCCCCACGATCACCGGTGCCCGGATCGCCTCCGCGACAAGCCGGCATAACAGCCGGTTCTGCGTGCCGCCGCCCACCATGTGCAGAACTCTGAGGCGCCGACCGAGGATGGATTGGAGTTCGTCCCAGCGGCGCCGCACGGTGAGTGCGATCCCTTCGAGTGCCGTGCGGACAATCTCGCCGGCCCCGTTCGGTACCGTCTGCCCGGACCGGCGGCAGTACTCCACAATCCGGTCAGGCATCGGCCCCGGATGCGCGAACGCGGCGTCGTCTGGGTCGATGCAGGCAACGTGGGGTTGAGCGCCCTCGGCAAGGGCCGCCAGTTGCGCCCATGTGAACTCGTCTCCCCGCTCTCGCCAATACCGGCGGCACTCCTGCACCAGCCACAGCCCCGTGATGTTGCGGAGGAGGCGTGTCGTCCCGCGCACGCCGCCCTCATTGCTGAATCCGGCGTCAAGGACGGACGGATCGAGATAGGGCTGGGCGACTTCCGCCCCAAAGAGGCACCACGTGCCCGTACTCAGGAAGGCCCAGTCCGACCCCTGCCCCGGCGTCGCCACGACGGCGGAGGCGGTGTCGTGGGTGGGTGGGCAGATGATTCGTACGCCATCCCCACACCCGGTCTCATCCGCCACCGACGGCCGCAGCGGTCCGCAGTCCGTGGCGGCGGGCACGATTTCGGGGAGAAAGTGGTCCGGCACTGCCATCCGACGGAGCAAGTCGCGATCCCATCCCCCCTCCGTGGCGGAAACGAACTGCGTCGTGCTGGCATTCGTGGCCTCGATGGTCCGGCTGCCGCAAAGCCAGTAGTGGAACAGGTCAGGCATCAGGAGCAGGCATTGCGCCCGCCGCAGAGATCCCGGATCGTCGCGCGTTGCGGCGAAGAGTTGGAACAACGTGTTCAACTCCATGAACTGGAGGCCTGTCCGCGCAAAGATCTCCGCCCGCGGTACTCGGGCGAAGGCACTCGGGAGTACGCCGGTCGTCCGGGCGTCGCGATAGGCGATCGGCAGCTCCACCAATCGCCCGTGCTCATCGAGAAGGGCATAGTCGACTCCCCACGTATCGACGCCGATCGATGCGGGGCGGCCATGCCTGCCGACGGACGAACGCACGCCCGTGAGAATCTCGCGCCAGAGTGACGGCGCGTCCCAGTGCAGCGTACGGCCGGTGTCATGAGGGATGTAGACCGGCAGGTTGTCGAACCGGTGCGCCTCGGTGAGTTCCAGCCCAAGGCCGTTCTTTCCGCCCGAGAGGATGCCCGTGAGCACCCGGCCACCACTTGCTCCCAGATCGACGGCAACGAGCTTCAGGTCCATACATCCCTCATCGGCGGCACCTCCAACCGGACGCCTGCCTAACACTTGTAAGCCGGGTCTGCCGGCTCCTGCTCCGCGGACGCCTCCGATCACGTCCGAGCCAACCCTCATGCCCGGGTTCAAGGGGAGGGCAGCTTCATCCACGTGCGATACAACTGCAGGCCCGCGGCCGGCGGACGGCGGGCCGCGAGAGAGCGGGGTATATGAACATCCTGGTCACCGGCAGCGCCGGGTTTATCGGTTCGAACTTCGTACGCTACTGGCTCGAGAAGTACGAGCACGACACCGTCATCGGCTACGACCTACTCACCTACGCAGGGAATCTCGAGAGCCTGACGGATGTCGTCGAGCGCTTCAGTGACCGGTACGCCTTCGTCCGCGGGGACATTCGGAACACCGACCTGCTCGTCCACCTCCTCAGCTCGAGGGGCGTTGACGCCGTCGTGAACTTCGCGGCCGAGAGCCACAACAGCCGGGCAGTCCTCGGCCCTGCCGCCTTCTTCGAAACCAACGTCCTCGGCACCCAGGGGCTGATGGAGGCGTGCCGCCTGGCGAAGACGCCGCGCGTTCACCATGTCAGCACGTGCGAAGTCTTCGGAGATCTGGATCTCGATAGCCCTGACAGCTTCAGCGAGGAGCATCCGTACCGTCCGCGCACACCGTACAACGCCGCAAAGGCAGGGGGCGATTTCGTCGTGCGCAGCTACCAGGAGACCTTTGGCCTGGCCGCGACCATCTCCACCTGCGCCAACAACTTCGGTCCCTACCAGTTTCCGGAAAAGCTGATCCCGCTCTTCGCGACCAACGCCATGGAGGACCGGCCTTTACCCCTGTACAAGAGCAGCGCCAACCGGCGGGAGTGGCTCTACGTCACCGACCACTGTGTCGCCATCGACCTGATCCTGAAGCAAGGCCGCATCGGTGAGCTGTACAACATCGGCAGCGGGATCGAGCTCAGCGTTGAGGAGATCACCGACCACATCCTGCGGCTGCTTGGAAAGCCCGATTCACTGAAGACCTACGTCCCGGATCGCCCTGGGCACGATCGACGCTACCTGCTGAATAGCTCGAAGGTGCGCTCTGAACTCGGCTGGTCGCCGGCTGTCGATTTCGCCGAAGGGATGGAGCGCACGGTTGCCTGGTATCAGGCGAACGAAGCGTGGTGGCGACCCTTGAAGCAGCGGCTCGCGGTGCAGGAGGGGGCCTGGGGGCGCTAGGCCGCGGCGAACAATCCGAGGGGAGGCGTCCTCACAGGCGTGCGCGTGGTATACTGCTAGGCCTCTCAGTACCGCCGACGAGCCAGCGAATGGGCCTGCGAATCTACAACACCCTCAGCCGGGAGAAGGAAGAATTCACCCCCATCCAGCATGGCCGGGTGAACATCTACGTCTGCGGCCCCACCGTCTACGATGCGCCTCACATCGGGCACGCGAAGTCCTACATCTCGTTCGACATCGTCGTCCGCTATCTGCGACACGTCGGATTCGACGTGCTCTACGTGCAGAACATCACGGACGTCGGGCACCTCGTCGGGGACGTCGACGAGGGCGAGAGCAAGGTGGAGAAGCGAGCCCGCGAGCGTCGGCTCGTGCCGATGGCGCTGGTGGAGACCTGCACGCGGCAGTACTTCGAAGCGATGGACTCCCTCGGTGTCCTGCGCCCTGATATCTCCCCGCGAGCCACCGGCCATATCCCGGAGATGATTGAGCTCATCGAACGTCTCATCGCTGCCGGTCACGCCTACGAGGCGGACGGGAACGTCTACTTCAGCGTGGAGACGGATCCTGACTACGGTCGGCTCTCCCGCCGCCGCCTGGATGACCAGGAGGCAGGCAGCCGTGTGGAACCGGGGGCGGGCAAGCGCAACCCGGCCGACTTCGCCCTCTGGAAGAACGCCACGGGCTCCGGGCACCTGATGAACTGGCGCTCCCCGTGGAGCGTCGGCTACCCGGGCTGGCACATCGAATGCTCGGCAATGGCGATGAAGTACCTGGGGGAGACCCTCGATATCCACGGCGCTGGGGTGGACAACATTTTCCCGCACAACGAAGGCGAAGTCGCCCAGAGCGAATGCGCCACCTGCAAACCCTTCGTCCGCTACTGGATGCACAACGGCTCCATCCTCGTGGGCGGCGAAAAGATGTCCAAGAGCAAGGGTAACTTCAAGACCATCGAGTCCGAGATCGCGCGTCACGGCGCCATGGTCCTGCGTTACTGGGTTCTCACTAGCCACTACCGCAGCCCAGTGGACTACACCGACCTGGGGATGGAGGACGCGAAGCGCGCCTTCGATCGCTTGCAGACCGCTCGGCGCGAGGCCCAGCGCTACCTCGGCCTGCCGGAGTCGGGTGGGGCGGACCCCCCCGAGCCGGTTACCGAGTTGGTCGCGGCCACAGCAGCCTGCCGCCGCTCCTTCACGGAGTCGATGGACGACGACTTCAACACGCCCGGCGCGATTGCGTCGCTGTTTGGCCTCGCCTCGGAGATGAATCGGATCACCGCTGCTGCCACGGCGCGCGGCCGGTCCGGGGCCGAAGCTGTCACCTCCGCCGCAGCAACCATGGACGAACTCGCTGAAGTGCTGGGGCTGACGCTTTTCACAGCCGCTGCCGGCAACGACAATGATCTTGTTGAGCCCCTGGTTGATCTGGTCCTCAAGGCTCGGCAGAGTCTTCGGGGCGCCAGGGATTACGCGGGCTCAGACGCCCTCCGGGACGCACTTACTCAACTGGGGATTGTGGTCGAAGATCGACCAGGCGGTGGTTCAACGTGGCGGCGAGCCTGAAGCACGCAGAGCTGGACGTGTCCATGGGCTGGATACGGGGATTGAGATGGGGAGCCGCAGGTGCGACCGTCGGCGTGATCCTCGCTGTGCTCGTGCTGAACGGCCCCGCGCCTGCCTCACAACCGGGTCTGGTTCCCGAAGGCGTCACCCTCATGGGCATCCCGGTCGCGGGAGAGTCGGCGGACGGGGTGCGCATCATCGCGGCTGAGTTGTCGGAGCGGATGCTGCGGCATCCCCTGACGGTTCGGTGTGGCACCCGCACTCTGGCCACGACACCGGGTAATCTGGGCGCCGCAGTCGATGTGGAGGCTGCCGTTAAGGCCGCACTCGCGCCCATCGTTCAGCCGGCCGGGTTTTTCGACCGGCTTCGCGAGCGGTTTTCGCGGCCCGAGGTGCCGGACGTGCCCCTGGTCCTGACGGTGACCGAGCCCGCACTGCGCCGCGGCCTCACACGATTCGCCATACGCTGTGGACTGGAGTCTCGGGATGCGCGCCTGACAAAGGTGAACGGCAAGTTCGTCCGAACACCCGCGCGTCCCGGCAGGGAACTGGACTTCCCGGCAATGGCGACCGGCCTCCAGGGATTGCTCGACGCTCCCGAGCTGCGAAGGGGCCTGGCCGAGTCGCTCGACCTGACGATCGACACCGGGGACTGGTTGAAGTCGAGAGCCCCGCTGTCCCTGACTGCCCCGACCCGGGCGGCGGCTCCGCGCATCGGTGAGAAGGAACTGAAGCCGATCACAGCCAGACTCGCCAGCTACTCCACTGGCCTGGGCGGCAGCAGCCGCAATCGGGTGCACAACGTCAGCCTCGCATGCGCGGCCATCGACGGCACTGTTCTCCTGCCGGGGGACGTGTTTTCCTACAACGACGTGGTTGGACCGCGAGTACCCTCAGCCGGCTTCAAGGAAGCGCCCGTCATCATTCGCGGGGAGTTACAGCCGGGCCTGGGCGGGGGAATCTGCCAGGTGAGCAGCACCCTCTACAATGCCATTCTCCTGGCGGATCTGCAGATCGTGCGCCGAAGCCACCACGCCTTTCCCGTGCACTACCTGCCCGCGGGGCAGGATGCCACCGTGGTGGATGGCGCGATCGATTTCCGGTTCAAGAACTCACTGAAGTATCCGGTCGCCATTGACGCCAAAGCCACCCGGGGCAGAGTCACGTTCCACGTTTACGGGCATCCGGACGAGAAGCGGGACGTCGTTCTGGAGCGGAGCGGGATTTCGTTGGTGGGTGCCGGCATGAGCACCGTGGCGGACCCGCGGTTGCCCGTGGGGAAGCGGGTCGTCGAAAAACGGGCGCGTTCCGGGCAGCGGGTCACCCTCACCAGGATCGTAAGGCGGGACGGCGTGGAGCTTCGGCGCGAGGTGGTTAGCCGGGACTACTACCGCCCATTCGATGGGATTGTGCGCGTGGGGTCTCGCGTGGCGGACGCATCCCCGAAAAAGCCGGGCACTCCACTCGGTGGTTCGCCATTGGCGACGACGCCCGGCGGACCGGAGCGACCGGCACCGACGACTCCGGCGGCGGCGGGCACCCCGCCGCTTGCGCCAGGCGGCACTGCCGGCTCCCGCTAATCTACGTTCGAGGGTAGGCCCGTGCGTGCGCTCGTGCTGGGCGGAACTGGATTCTTGAGCTCGGCCATCACCACAACGCTTTGCACGGCGGGCTGGGACGTCACCGTCCTCACGCGGGGGGAACGACCCGTGCCGCCCGAGTGCAGCCAGTTACGGGCGAACCGTCGTGACGCGGACGCACTTTCCGAAGCCCTGCAGGGCCGGGTGTTCGATCTGGTGGTGGACGCCATCTGCTACTCCCCGGGGGACGCCCACGGTGCCCTGCGAGCACTCGCTGGACGCGTCGGGCATTACGTCGCCATCAGCACTGATTTCGTCTACGGGCCCATCCGGCGACTGCCGACCCTCGAGTCCGACCCGACCCAGGCGTTGAACCACTACGGCCGCCAGAAGGCTGCGGCGGAAGAAGTACTCCTCCAGGCCTGGATCGAAGAGGAGTTCCCGGTGTCGATTCTCCGCCCTCCGCACATCATGGGAGCGGGGGGCCACCTGGGAACAGGTTCGCTGACGGGGCGGGACCCGATGTTGCTCGACAGGCTTGAGCGCGGTGGCCCTCTCATGCTGTTGGACGGCGGAGCCCTTCTGATCCAGCCCGTGTTGCACCGGGACGTCGCCGCTGCCTGTCTGGCGGTGGCCGGCAGGTCGAACTGCCGAGGGCAGGTCTACAACGTAGCCGGGCCTGATTGCGTCACCACCCGTCGATACTACGAAGTGATCGCGGCCACGGTCGGCGTCAGCGAGCCCCGGATTGAGCCACTCCCAGCCCCGCTGTTCGTGGCGGCCTTTCCGGATCGGGCGCCCTTTGCCCAGCACAGAATGTACTCGGTGGAGTTGCTCCACGCACACACCGGCTACCGTCCCGCCACCCCCTTTGACCATGCCGTGTTTGAGATGGTGGATTGGCTTCAGTCGAGTGGCGCGGCAGAGCGGTACTCCCCGGGGGACGCGGAACTGCAACTCACGGGCCTGTGGGACGCGTACTCCGACCATGTCGGCCGCGTTCTGCTTTCCTGACGGCGGCTATCGGGTGGCGCCGGTGGTGTCTCATTTCCATGTCGCACCATCGCTGGAATGGCCGGGGAACCAGGCGGGAGCAGGCGAGATGACTATCGACGATCGCACCAGACAACGCATCGATCGCTGGGTTCGGGAGCAGGGGCGAAACGAGTTCGGCGATCCACCGGGCACGGCCTACGTAGGCGGCACGCCGCTGTTCAACGAGATGACCGGTCGACGGCAGGACCGATACGAGTACATCTTGAAGCGACACCCGGAACTTCGAGACGGCGAGTGACCCGGTTCCCGGTGGACCTCCGCGCGAAAGGGGTAGGGCCATGAGGAAGATCCGAACGGCTCGGCTGGCGCAAGGCGTCATGGCGGCTGCGCTCGTCATTTCCGCCACGCCGATTCTCGCCACGCTGTTGAGCGACTGGTGGAGCGCTACCCATCTGGCCGCCGCTTCGGGCACGCCGACGTCGATCCCGGGGGAGGTAGTCCTGGATCTCCAGGATCGACTGTCGCAGAGCCAGGTGGATCGGTTGGCGCGGACCTTCGGGCTCACCCTCATCGGCAACAGCCCGCAGAGCAACGCCGCCAGGCTCTATCGCGCCCGCGTCACCCCCGGGTCCGAGGCGTCCCTCCTGGCACGGCTCCGCCGCGAAAAGGAATTGGAAGCGGCGTCGGTGAGCTACGTGTACTCCCTGCCCGCCGGAGAGGAGCGATCAAGCGTGGTCTCATCCCTGGCCGGTCCGCGGTCCGGCACCCCGAACGATCCGCTCTACCCGAAACAATGGAACATGCGGATGGTTGGTGCCGAAGCAGCCTGGAACCGCTCCCGCGGCGCAAAGGTCATCGTCGCGGTGATCGACACGGGCGTCTGCTTCGAAGAGTCGGATCGGGGCCACCAACACCGCGACCTGGCTGGCACCAACTTCGTCGCCGGCTATGATTTCGTCCACGACGACGCGCACCCCAACGACGACCACGGTCACGGTACTCACGTTGCCGGGACCATCGCCGAGACGACCAACAACGGCGAAGGAGCGGTCGGGCTTGCGCACGAGTCGGTGATTATGCCGATCAAGGTGCTGGACGAATCCGGGCGCGGGACGACGGCCGACATTGCGGATGCCATCCGTTTCGCCGCTGATCACGGGGCGCGGGTCATCAACATGAGCCTGGGCAGCCCGATGCCGGATCAGGTCTTGCAGAGCGCCTGTGCCTACGCGTCCAAAAAGGGCGTGCTCATCGTCTGCGCTGCGGGGAACAGCGGGGGTGGACCGGTCGGTTACCCCGCCGGGTACTCGGAGTGCCTGGCGGTGAGCGCTGTAGGCCCAACCGGAAAGTTGACCCGCTACTCGTCCGTGGGTAGGCAGATCGCGATCGCGGCGCCTGGCGGCGACACCTCCGGGGGGGCTGACGGCGGCATCCTGCAAAACGTCTCGATCCCCGAGGATGACGGAAGCTGGACCGACACCTACGGTGCCTTCCAGGGGACGTCGATGGCGAGCCCGCACGTGGCAGCCACGGCCGCGCTTCTCTTTGCCGGTGGGGTGAAGGACGCTCCCACCGTGCGCCGCATCCTACAGGACGGTGCGGCGCGGCGCGAACCGGCCGTTCACTACGGCGCGGGCCTGCTGGACGCGGCGCGATCGCTCGCGATCGCCGAGACCGCGGGTCGAGACTCTCTGCTGCGGATGATGGTTACATTGCTCGCCGGGCTGACCGGCCTCGGGGTTGGCATCGTCCGTCACGGTGTCAAACAACTCCTGGTGCTGCCGTTTGTGCCCGTGGGGCTGGCGATGGGGTTGCTCGGCCCCGATCTGCTGTTCGCGTGGCTCGGCTACGGTTCGCCGTTCAACCTGATCATCCATAGCGCTCTCATACCGCTCTACCTCTTGTGGGAGGTGGGCAACCGGCCCCTCTACCGGTTCGTGGCGGCGATGGGGCTGGGGATGGGGGTTCACCTCTGCTGGGATGCGGTGCAGCGGCAAGCACCCTTCGCGGGCGTCTACCCGGAACACGCCCTGCCGTGGCTCTGGCTGAATGCGCTCCTGGCGGTCATCATCGCAGGGGTTGCCTGGCGGCGGTCGGAAGCGGCGGAAGCCTGAGGCCGCGACACGCCTCGCCGGAGCAGATCCGGCAGGAGCGCACCGGCTCATCGGCGAACCTCTCACCCGGGCGGCGACGCATCGGGCGTCGGTGCCGCGCGAGTGCGCCAGGTTCAGGAGCAGCGGATGACCAGGTCGAAGGCAGCCATATTCACGGGAATAGGCCAACCACTCATCGTCGACGAGATCGAGGTCGGCGACCCGGGCCCCACCGAATGCCTGGTGAAGCTGGAAGCGACCGGCCTGTGCCACACCGAGATCTGGTACATGGACGGCGGCGACAACGTCGACTACAACACCCTCTCCCCCCGGGTCCTGGGGCACGAGGGTGCCGGCGTGGTGGTGAAGGCCGGCCGTGAAGTCAAGTCCTTGCGCGAAGGGGATAAGGTCGTACCGCTCTACATTGCCGAATGTGGAAGCTGTTACGAGTGTCGGGACCCCAACCAGAATCTCTGCTCATATCTGGACGACAAGGGCTATTACGAAGGCGTGATGCCGGACGGCAAGCCGCGCTTCACGTGGCGAGGCAAACCCCTGTATCACTTCATGGGGACATCGACGTTTTCGAACTACACCGTCGCGCCGGAAGTCGCCCTTGCGAAGGTGCGTTCGGACGCACCGTCGGACCGTGTCTGCCTGCTTGGATGCGCGATCACGACCGGCGTTGGCGCCGCTCTCTGGCAGGCGCATGTGCCTGTGGGTGCCCGGGTTGCCGTCTTCGGCTGCGGCCCCATCGGTCTGAACGCCATCCAGGGGGCGCGGCTCGCCAACGCCTCGATGATCATCGCAGTGGACCTGAAGCCGGAACGCCTTGAGCTGGCGAAGAAACTCGGCGCAACGCATCTGATCAACGCTGGGGAGCACGGCGGCTCTGGCGTTCAGGCCGTCAAGGAACTCACCTCCGGCGGGGCCGATTTCAGTTTTGAGGCCACGGGCAACACGAAAGTAATGGAGCAGGCGTTTGCGTCCGTTCGCTACGGCGGGGGCAAGTGCGTGCTCATCGGCGTCGCCAAGTCCGGGGACGTCCTGAACCTCGTCCCGCGGATGCTGATCGCCGGCCGTCAGCTCACTGGCACTGCGTTCGGGAACTGTAAGGGACGCACGCAGCTCCCCTGGCTCGTGGATTGGTACATGGACGGCCGGCTGGACATCGACTCCTTCGTCACCCGCGAGATCAAGTTGGAAGAGATCAACGAGGCGTTCGCGCTGATGCGGCAGGACAAGGGCTTCCGCTACGTCGTTCGGTACTGACGCCTCGTGCGCAGATGGGCTGTCCAGGGGTTGCGCGGAAGCCCAACTCCCCGTAGATTCCACTTGGAGATCGCGGTTTTGAGTTTGGGGAGGACGAGATGAGTGATGGGCGACTACTTCGCGCAGGTGTGAGCCTTGCCGTGCTCGTCGGGTGTGCCGTGTTTGCGGCGAGCCCCACCACCGGGGCTCCGGGGGTAGAGCCCGCGGCGCTAGCGCAGCCGCTTCCCGTGCGATTCTTCCAGCCGGGCGGGCGAGTTCCGGCACCGCGACAGGGGGCTCGTCGCATCGACGATCGAGGCCCCAGCTTCCGCATGGCACCCATGCTGCCGGACGGCCCCTTCATCCCCGTTGCACAGGATAGCCCTGAAACGTCTCTTTCCACCGAGGCGCCTCGGCCCGGTCGGCTTGGGAAGCTGGCCGCCACTGACCCCGTGGTGATTGGGCAGTCGCGCGAGGTGACCAACATCCCGAACGGCTTTGCGTCCACCACGCACGAACCCAGCGTCGCCGTCAACGGCAACACCGTTGTGATGACCGGCAACTGGTGGGCGGCCTACTCCACCAACGGCGGCTCGACCTGGACGCAGATGGACCCCTTCGCTGCGCTCCCCGCCAACGTCGACGGTGGCTTCTGCTGTGATCAGGTGGTCCAGTACATCCCTTCGATCGACCGGTTCGTGTGGCTCTTGCAGGGAATCGAGGGCGGCAACGGCGAGAACCGCTATCGGCTGATGATGGCCTCCACCGCGCAGGTCGCGTCGAACAGTTGGTCCTTCGTCGATGTTACGTCGGCAATGCTCTCCTTTACCGGCCAGAACATGGACTTCCCCGACGTGTCGATCGGGACTAACAGCCTCTACCTCAACTTCAACGTCTACAACAGCGCCGGCTTCTGGCAGAAGTCGTCGGTCGTCCGCATCCCCCTCGCCAGCCTCGCCGCGGGCAGCACTGCGAACACCTTCTTCTTCAGTGTCACCAGCAACTTCAACCTCCGCGTGGTGCAGAACCTCGGGACCACGGGCTACTTCGTCACCCACGAGACCAATAGCAGCCTGAAGATCTACTCCTGGGTCGAAGGGACGACGACCGTCAACTCGAACATCGTCAACCACGCCACGTTCTCAACGGCGGACTACAGTTCCATCACACCAAGCGGGCAGGACTGGCTGGGCTTCGCCGACCAGCGGATTACCGGCGCGACCAAGAGCGGCACGGACATCTGGGTGGCATGGCAGGCAGGCAGGGGTGGCGCCGGAAACAGGCCGCACCCTTACGTCGAGGTGGTAAAGATCAACTCCACCAACATGACGCTGATCTCCCAACCGGTCATTTTCAACAACGGCTACGCCTTCGCGTATCCCGGCCTGGCGACGAACGGGAACGGTGAGGTGGGGATGTCCGTCGCTTACGGGGGAGCCAGTTCACTCCACCCGGCGAGCGCCGTTGGTATGCTGACCGGGACCTCGGGCTTCATCGCAACCACTAGTGGGGCTGCCAGTCCCAGCCAGCCTCGCTGGGGTGACTACCTCACGTGTCGGCCCCAGCCGACCGCCACAGGCCACTTCGCCGCGACGGGGTACTCGCTGAAAACGGGTGGGGCCACGCAGCCCATCCCCGTGTATGTGCTGTTCGGTCGCTCCGGCGACTTCGGCGGTGGGGGTGGTGGCGTGGCGGCACCCTCCGGTCTCGGAGCCGTCCCGCTCAACTCGAACTCGATCCAGCTCACCTGGACCGACAACGCCACCGACGAGGTCGGCTTCAAGGTCGAGATGAAGATGCAGGGCGGAGCCTACCAGGAGGTAGGGGGACTGAACCTGGGGGCGAACGCGAACACCGTCACCATCAACGGGCTCTCTGCCGGGACCACCTATTTCTTCCAGGTCCGCGCGTACAACAACTCGGAGAACAGCGGATACTCGAACGAGGCGCAGGCCAGGACACAGGATGGACTCCCGAACCCGCCGAGCAATCTTACGGCTGCGGCCAAGACCAGGACGAAGATCGGAATCAAGTGGACTGACAACAGTCCAAATGAGTCGGTCTTTGTTGTTGAGATGAAGGCACCGGGGAGCACCTTCATGGAGATCGGCACCGTGCCCGCAGACACCGTGGCCGCGAACGTGAGTGGCCTGCGGCGGAATACGAAGTACTCCTTCAGGATCAGGGCTCGCAACGGTTCGGGCACGTCAGACCCGAGCAACACGGCGAAGGCCAAGACAAAGAGCTAGCCGCGAACTCCGCCGGGCCTTCAGGGCTGATACAGTTAGTCGAACCGGACCGGGCGCCAGGCTGGCGCCCGGTCTCTCTTTGTCGGCATCGTGTACCTCAAGCAGATCCAGATCCACGGATTCAAGACCTTTGCGGAGAAGACGCACGTCGTCTTCAACTCGGGGATCACGTGTATCGTCGGGCCGAACGGGTCCGGCAAGAGCAACATCGCCGACGCGATCTCCTGGGTGCTGGGCGAGAACAGCGTCCGAGCACTTCGCGGAACCACCTCCCAGGACGTCATCTTTTCCGGTAACGACCAACGACGTCCGCTCGGGATGGCGGAGGTCTCTCTGACGATCGACAACAGTCGGGCTCTGTTGCCCCTGGAATTCAGCGAGATCACGGTCACTCGACGGGTGTACCGGTCTGGCGAGAGTGACTTCCTGATCAACAAGGTCGCGTGCCGCCTGCGTGACATCTACGAGCTCTTCCTGGACACGGGGCTGGGCCGCGATGCCTACTCGATGATCGGCCAGGGGGAAATCGACCAGATCCTCAGCGTGCGCGCCGAGGAGCGCCGGGCGATCTTCGAGGAAGCTGCCGGAGTCAAGAAGTACCGCGTCCGCAAGCGGGAAACAGAGCGTCGTCTCGAAGACACGCGCCAGAACTTGCTCCGTGTGGCCGATATCCTCACCGAGATCGAGATGCAGCTCGGCCCACTGCAGCGACAGGCGAGTGCGGCCCGCCGCTATCGAGAGTTGGCCGTCCAGCTTCGAGAGATCGAGCAAGCCTACTATGGCCAGAAACTGCGACGGCTTGGGACGGAGTGCCGAGCGCTCCAGACCCTGGTCTCCGGGCTGACCGAAGAACGCAAGAGTCTGGAACTTCAGCTCTCCGCGGCACAGGACGCAGAAAAGTCCATTCGGGACGAGGTGACCAAGCTCGACCTTCAATTGGAGAGGCTGCGGCTGACCGAGACCGCCGCGCTGCAGCGTGTGGGGGCGGCAGAGGCGGAGAAGGCGCGCGCCGACGAGCGGGCCGGCGAGATCCACCGCCGTCTGGAGTCCATCGCCACGGACCTGGCCCAACTCCAGCAACGGATTGAGGATCAGAATCGGCGGACGGAGGCGGCCCACCGGGACGAGGCGATGCTGGCAGACGCTCTCGAGTCCGCCCGGGCGGCCGTTGCGTCCACCCAATCCGCCGGGGAAGCGGCTGCGCGGGCTCGGGAGGTGGCGCTCGCTGAACTGGATCAAGCGCGGACGGAGGCGGCTCAGCGCGCCCAGCGTCGCGCGTCGGTCGAGGCGCGACTGCAGGCGGGTCGGGAAAAGCTGGCCGCGATGGAAGTAGATCGTCGGCGTACGCTCGCCGCTCTCGAAGAGGCGGAGGGCCACGCGGCGCAATTGGCGGAGGATGCGAGCCACCTCGCCCGCGAGTCCGAGGCGAGCAGCCGCGCCGAACAGGAGGCCGCCGTCGCCCGTCTCCAATCCGACGAGGCGGTCCAGCGCATTGCTCGGAGCCTCCCGGGCACCCGGGAGGCGGAGCGCCGGACTGCTGCGGAGGCGGGACGAGCGTTGGCGCGGCTAACGGCCCTGCGCGAGCTGGACTCGGAGGCCGCGGGCTTCTCGGAGGGCGCCCGGAAGTTGCTGCGAGCCGTGCAGGCCGGCGAGCTCCCCGGTGGATGGCGACCCCTCCTCGAATGGATCGAGGTGCCGCAGGGTCTGGAGCGAGCTGTGGCGACCGCCCTCGGGGACCACGCACACGCCCTCCTGGGCAGCGAAGGGGCCGATCCCCGTTCCGCTCTGGATTGGGCGACAGCGGCTGCGGTCGCCGTGATGCTGCTCGACGAATGCCGAGGGACGCGAGCCTCGATGCCGGGCTCACTGGCGTCGCAGGTCGTCGTCCGCGATTCGAGGGCGGCCGCGTGGGCCGGGCACCTGCTCGGGGCGGCGTTCTTGCTGCCCGAGCTCGATGCGCCGCTGCCGTCCCGCGCGGAGTTGGGGATCACCCCCACGGGGGCCTGGCGCTCTGCCGACGGCGCCTATCGCACCCCCGACACCGCGGATCCCGTCGCCTCCGCCATGCTCATGCGGCGACGCGAGGTTGAACGCCTCGAGTTGGAGCTCCCGGATCTCCAGGCAGCCGCCGAGAGGGCGGCTGAGACCCGATCGGCGACGGAGTCCGCCTTGCGCGCAGCGGAGGCGAGCCGTGCGGAGGCTCGGGCGAGACTGGAGACAGCCCGGGGCCAGGTGGAGGGACAGCGACGTGAGGCACTCCGCCTGGACGGGGAGCGGGATCGCGCTGAACGGCAGTTGAGCCGGCTCCGATCCGAGAGTGCTCGGCTGCAGGAGCAGGCGGCCGCATTGACCGAAAGCACCGCTGCCCTCGCTGCGGAGTTGGAGAGCTTGACCGGTGGTGATGGCCCGGCTGTGGACGAGGCACTGGCCGGTGCGCAAACCCGTTTCGCCGGGGCGGACCGAGCGTGGAGGGAGGCAGAGAACGCGCTGACCGAGTGTCGCGTCGCGCTTTCCGCCGAGGAACAGCGACACCAGGCGGCGGTGGCCGCATCCCGCCGCGCTGTCGAGGGCGGTAGCCTCCTCGACCGGCAAAGGGAAGAGCGGCTGCTGGAGCAGCGCGGATTGAACGCCGAGAGCGAGCAGCGGACGATCTCCTTCACCCTCATCGCCGGTGAGGCCGCCGAGGCGGAGGCCGCCGCCGTCGCGTCTCGCGTGGCTCAGGCGGAGATCGCGTCCAGCCGCAGCGAGCGCGAGGCCGCGTTGAGTGCGACAGCCGCCCAGGCACGGGAACTCTACCAGCGTCTGCGCGAGGTGATGAACCGTTGCCAGCGGGCGGAGGTGGAGCTCGCTTCCCTCACGGCCCAGCGCGAGATGGCGGGGCGCGAGTGGGTGGATGCGGCCGCCGGGGCCCACAATTTGGAAGCGGAGCAGGTCGTGGAATCGGACGAGGCGTTCTCCTTCACCGTCGAAGGGCTCCTCCAGAGCTGGGATCAGAGCGCCGCCGAAGCGGTGCTTTCGGCCTGCGTCGATCCCGAGGCCGAAATCGGCCGCCTCCGCCGGGCCATCCGAGCACTCGGCGCGATCAACCCCGACGCCGTCGAACAACTCGCCCAGGCCTCCGAGCGGTTCGAGTTCCTAACGGCGCAGCGCGACGACCTTGAACGAGCCCGCGAGCAACTGCTGCAGGTCATCCACGAGGTCGATGCCGCCAGCCGGGAGACCTTCATGCGCGCCTTCGAGGAGATCGCTGCTGCCTTCGACTTCATGTTCAAGAAGTTGTTCGGCGGCGGACAAACAGAACTGCGGCTGACGGACCCATCCGATGTGCTCGAGACCGGCATCGACATCATTGTCCAGCCGCCTGGGAAGAAGCAGCAGAACTTGCTGCTGCTTTCAGGCGGCGAGCGAGCCCTAACGGCCACGGCGATGCTCTTCGCCTTGCTCAAGGTGCGGCCCAGCCCCTTCTGCGTGTTGGATGAGGTGGACGCCCCGCTTGACGAACACAACGTCGGCCGGTTCCGAGAGGTGCTGCAGGAGTTCGCCCAGCAAACGCAGTTCATCGTCGTCACCCACAACCGCGGCACGATGGAGGGGGCGAACACTCTCTATGGTGTGACGATGCAGGAGCGCGGCGTCAGCAAGGTGCTGTCCTGCGCCCTGGACGATCCGATCATCGCTCAGGTCGAGGCGGAGCGGGATGCCGCGACGGTGGGCGGTTAGCACGTCGATGCGACCAGCCTGGATCGAGGTCGACACCGGGGCCTATGAGTCCAACCTGCGCAACCTCGCGGAGTACACCGGGCGCCCTGTGATCGCCGTGGTGAAGGCGAACGCGTATGGGCACGGCCTGGATATCTGTGGTCCCGCCGCCGAACGCGCCGGGGCGATGGCCTTCGGAGTGGCGTTGACCGAGGAGGGACTGGCGCTCAGGCAAGCGGGCGTGGAGGGACGGATCTTTCTGTTGGGGCTGAGCCTGCCGGAGCAATCCGTTGAGATCCTCGCCTCCTGCCTGGAGCCGCTCGTCTCCAGGCAGGAGCAGCTCGACGCATTTGAGGATGCCGCACTGCGCCTGAATACCTCGGCAGCCATCCACATCAAGGTTGAGACAGGGATGAATCGCCTGGGGGCGGTCCCCGATGATGCGATCCAGCTCATCGATCGGGTCGTGCGTAGCCCCCGGCTGCGCCTGGCTGGAGTCGTCACGCACTTCGCCGCCGTCGAGAGCGATGCGGCACTGACCGACGCGCAGTGGGCAGCCTTCGAGCCGGTACTGCAGCTCGCCCAGGGTCTGAGTCCCCGACCTGTGCTGCATGCGGCCAACAGCGCCGCCGGGCTCTGGCGGCCGGAGACCTGGCTCGACGCGGTACGGGCGGGGATCGTCAGCTACGGGGTACCGCCTGCCGGACCGCCCGCGCCGTTTCCCCTCCGACCCGCGGCTTCCGTCAAGGCGCGATTGGTGCAGGTGAGCGAGGTGTCACCCGGCGCCCGGGTCAGCTATGGGGGTTCCTGGACCGCCGCCGCACCGAGCCGGCTGGCGGTGGCTCCCATCGGGTACGCGGATGGGCTGCCGTGGTCGCTCTCGAATAAGGGCCACGCGCTCGTCGGAGGAATCAAGGTCCCCATCCGCGGCCGAATCTGTATGGATCAGCTCGTGCTCGACGTCACGGCGGTTCGAAATGTCGGGGTGGGGGACGAGGCGGTGTTCATCGGTCGACAGGGTGAAGCCACCATCCTCGCGGAGGACGTGGCGGCGGCGGCGGGGACTATCCCCTACGAGATTCTGACGCGGCTCTCCCGGCGCCTACCTCGCATCGCTCGACGTACGGCCGGATAGAATAGCCCCAGCCGACCGGAGGCGCCTGGGTGATTCCGCTCCACGACGACAATCCAACTCGCACCACACCCTACGTGACCATTAGCCTGATCGTTGGGTGCCTGCTCTTCTTCCTCTTTCAGATCTCCGTCGGATTGAACGCGAGCGCCTACCGCTTCGGCTTGATTCCCGCGGAGTTGCTCCGCGGTGTCGATGTGATCTACACGGGCCGAGGAGTCGGTGTGCCGCCGGGCACCGGCGTGACCAACCTGGAACCCGCCTGGCTGACCGTATTCACCTCGATGTTTTCGCACGGCGGGTGGATGCACATCATCGGCAACATGTGGTTCCTCTGGATCTTCGGCAACAACGTCGAGGAGGCGATGGGGCGCTGGCGCTACCTCGGGTTCTACCTCTTCGCAGGGGTGATGGCGGCGGCGGCCCAGATCGGGCTGAGTCAGTTAGGATCGCAGTCCATCCCCATGATTGGCGCGTCAGGGGCCGTGGCGGGCGTGCTGGGGGCCTACCTCGTCCTCTTCCCCCATAGCCGCGTCCTCACGCTGGTCCCGATCGGCCTGTTGATCACCACGGAGCTGCCCGCCGTCGTGGTGCTGGGATTCTGGTTCGTGTTGGAGTTGGTCCGCGGGCTCACCTCACTCGGGTTCGAACGGGCGGGCGGAGTGGCCTACGCGGCCCACGTGGGGGGCTTCATCACGGGGCTCATCCTGGCACGCCTGCTGGTCCTTCCCGCGCACCGGGGAGACCCGCCCCGCCGTCGGCGTCGGCCCGCAGTCATGGACGAGTGGTCGGACGAGCCGCGGCGCGACACGTGGCGTTAGCGCCGCGCTGTGTAACAGTGAACCGGGGCGGCTCTCCGTCGCACAGGTAGTAGTGACGGCCCGTCAGCGACGAACCACATGGCGCTCCGATACCATCGACTTCCACAACTCTGCGTCTGGATCGGCCTCGGCGCCGCGATCTGTACCCTGGCCCTCCGCTACGGGGTGGAGCGGCGCTCCCGGGCCGTAGGGATGGTTGTCGACTACGCGCAGGTGCGCACACTGGCCGCGGCCACCGCCACACCGCTCGAGGCGGTGCTCCGCCGGATGCGAGCCGCGTCCGTCACCGGGGTCGCCGTGGGCGAGGAGACGTTGGCGGATCTCTACACGGACGGCACCCTCGACCTGCAGCACGTAACGACCGATCGCGGCCCCGAACAGCGAGTCGCGTTCGCTGATCCGCGCGCTGCCGAACGGGTCATCACCGCGGTCGAGCAGCTCCTTCCCTCGGCGCGTCGGGCGCGGCCGAAGGGGGAGTGCATCGTCTTCGAGGGAGCCGGCCGTCGGCTCTGGGTGCCCGGTAGGTTTGAGGACATCCGGCTCACCCCGACGGGCATCGATGGGGCGGCCGTCGCGCAGGTGCGTGCCGCAGGTTTGGAACCCGTGGGGAGGCTCAACAACAGCCTCGGCCTCCGGCTGGGCAGCCTCCTCTGGTCGCTGCATCGGGTTCGGGCCCAGGGTGTGCGGACGCTCATCTTTGCCGGCGAGGAAGTGATGGGCTATGACCGGCTGCTCGGCGATACCGCGGCTGCCATCCGCAATGCCGACCTGACCTACGGCAGTGTAGAGTTCGGGAAGCAGCGAGGCGACGAGGCCCTGAGCCGGTTGCTGACCGACCGGTTGCTGCGGGTGCACTCCATCTCGGCAGCCGAGATGACTCGCCTCAGCCCTGCGGAAGCGATTGAGCGCTACACCCGGGCGGCGGTGGAACGCAACATCCGGCTGCTCTACGTCCGTCTACCGGCCACGCCCTCAGTCAACACCCTGGAAGACAACCTGGCGTATCTCCGTGAACTGGCACATCGACTCGTGGCGGCGAAGCTCGGCATCGGGGCTGCCCGACTCTTCGAAACACCGTGGAGTACGCCGTTCTTGGCGCCGGTGCTGCGGGCGCTGCTGGGGGTTGGACTTGCGGGCGGACTGGTGCTGCTGCTCGCAGGCATCGCCCCGGTAAGACGCAGCCGGCAGGCGATCCTGAGCATCGCGCTCGCGATGCCCCTCGGTTTCGGGGCCGCCATCGGTAGCGGGCTCGTCCTGCAGTTGGTTGCCCTGGCGGCGGCGGTCACCTTCCCGACACTTGCCTTCGTCCGCGAGCGGCAGGCGATGGCCGCCTTTGCGCCGGAGGAGCCTGCTGGTGGGAAGGGACGGCGTCGGAGCCTTGCAACCGCCCTCCTCGTATTCATCCGCATCAGCGCCGTCACGCTCGTCGGAGCGCTCTTCGTGGCCGCGGCACTGTGCGACGTCGCCTACTTCCTCAAGGTCCGGAGCTTCGCCGGCATCAAGATTGCCACCGTGGCGCCGATTCTGCTGGTCGGCTGGATCTACGCCACGGGGATGGGGCCGGAATACGGCACGCTGCGCGAGGAATGGGCTGCGATGCGGCGCCGCCTGCAGGCCATCATCAGCGAGCCGATCCGCGTCGGCTACTTCGTGGCGGTGATCCTCGGCGTCGGGCTGCTGGCGCTCCTACTGGCGCGCAGCGGTAATGACTCGGGTTTGGGGGTGAGCACGTTCGAGCTGAGGTTCCGCTCGATCCTGGATCAGATTGTCGGAGTCCGGCCGCGAACGAAGGAGTTCCTGATTGGGCACCCGCTTCTCATCCTGAGTCTGGTATTGGTCGGCCAGGCGCGGTACCGGATGCTGGTTCTTCCGCTGCTGCTGGTCGGGATCATCGGTCAGGTGGGGATGTTGAACTCCTTCTGCCACCTCCACACTCCACTGAAAATCTCCCTACTGCGCACCTGGAATGGACTGTGGACGGGAGGCCTGTTGGGTGTGGCGCTGGTGTTGGTCTGGCAGCGAGTGTTCCCTCACACCCGTGGTCGCCCGACTGATTCCGGGGACCGGGGCGTGACCGGGGCGTCGGGGTACCCATGAGGGACGGCGTCCTACTGTCGGGCTTCTACGGCATGGGCAACGCAGGAGATGAGGCGGTGCTGGCTGCCAGCGTGCAAATGCTTCGCGCCGTGTGCGAGATGCCCATCCGCGTGCTTTCCGGCGAGCCGAACGCCACTGCTGCCGATCTCGGCGTCGAGAGCTACCCGCGCATGCATCCGCGCTCAGTTCTGGCCGCATGCCGCGCCAGCAGGTTGCTACTCAGCGGTGGAGGCAGTCTGCTCCAGGATCGTACCAGCGTCCGATCGCTCTTCTACTACCTCGCCGTCCTCTGGCTCGGACGGCGGACCGGAGCCCGCACCATGATCTGGGCGCAGGGTGTTGGCCCCCTGGATCGCCCGGCATCGCGACGAGCCGTGGCGGCGGTCCTGCGGCAGTGTGACGCCATCACGGTGCGCGACGAAGAATCCGCGTCCCTGCTCCGGGAGATCGGCGTGACGGCCCTGACGGCGGAAGTGACCGCTGATCCTGTCTTTGCGCTGGCCCCCGTGGAATCCCCTGTCGTTCGGGAATGCCTGGGCCCCACGCCGGAGATCGCGATCGCGCTTCGGCCCTGGCCGGGAGCCGACGGGCTGCTCGACGCGCTGGCGGAGGAGCTCCCGCGAGACCTCGCCTATCAGCTATGGGCGCTGCAACCTGAAACCGACCTGCCGATCGCGGAACGCCTGGCGGGCCGCATCCCCAACGCGCGCGTTGTCCGTTGCAGGCTGTCACCCGGCGAATGGGTGGCCCTGGCCGAACACGCCCAGGGCGTCCTCGCCATGCGCCTCCACGCCCTCATCTTTGCCGCCAACCGGGCTGTGCCGGTTGCGGGCATCAGCTATGATCCCAAGGTGGATGCACTGCTGGCCAGCCTCGACCAGCCACTCGTGGGCCGAGTGGACGCGCTCGACCGGGAGCAACTCCGAAGCGCGCTGGCGAGCATGGACAGCCGGTCCCCCGGGCGAGAACATCGGCTGCGGCGCGCAGCCGAGCTGCGCGCCAGCGCTGGACGCAGTGCCGCGGTTGCGCTTGAATTACTGCGATGAAGGAAGCACGCGGAGGAGAACGCACCATGCCGCCAACATTCCCCCCGAGTCCGAGCACCCGCCGCAGGCTCGCCGGTTGGCTGCTGGCCCTGTTGTGTGTCTGCGGGCATAGCGCGATACGGCCCGCCTCGGCGCAGCCGGCTTCCGGTCGCCCGACTGGCCCCGCCGCTGCGCGCCCGAAAGACCCCTTCACCCGTGGCCTCGAGCTGTTCCGACAGGGCAAGCTCGACGAAGCCATCACCGCGTTGCGCGAAGCCGAAGCAGCGGACCCGCGGGATGCGGTCACCCAGAACTGGCTGGGCTTCATTCTGTTCCGCGCCCGGCGCTATGACGAGTCGATCCGCAGCCTGCGACGGGCCCTGGAGCTCAACGCCAGCAACCCCGACACCTACAACAACCTGGGCAACGCCTACCTCGCGAAGGGCGACCTGGCGGCGGCCATAGAGCAATACAGGCAGGCCGTGGATCTGGTCAAGGATCAGCCGGGGAAGCACGGCGATCTCTACTACAACCTGGGCAACGCTCTCGTCCGCAAGGGCGACCTGGACGACGCACTGCAAGCCTTCCTGAAAGCCGAACAGGCGAACCCGAAGGACGCTCTGGTGCAGAACAACCTGGGCTACCTCTACGAGCGCAAGCACGCGCTGAACCCGGAGCAGAACCCGATCTCGGCCGCCGTGGATCGCTATAAGCGCGCGACCGAGTTGGACCCCAACAGCCCAGTCTTCGCTCGCAATCTGGGTCTGGCTGCCAGGAAGATGCAGGGACAGCCCGAGCTCGCGCTGCGGGCCCTCCGTCGGGCGATCCAGCTTGATCCCAAGGACTATGCCAGTCACGTCGCCCTGGCCGAGGAGCTCCAGAACGGCAACCAGATCGCGCAGTCCATCTCCGAGTACCGCATCGCGGCGCAACTCCGCCCCAACGAATTCGTCCCTCGCTACAACCTGGGGCTGCTGCTGGTTCGGCTTCCGAGCCCTAACTACGCCGAAGCGTTGACGCAGCTCCAGCAGGCGATCAAGATCCGCCCCAGCGACCACCGCGCCCTGAGTGCGCTCGGCTATGTCTGCTACAAGGCCAACCGCATCGACGATGCGGAGAAGTACTATCGACAGGCGGTCAAGTCTGCACCGGATAACGCCTCGTCACACGCCAACCTGGGCCTTGCTCTGGACCGGCTTGGGCGGGTTCCCGAGGCCATCGCGGCGTGGAAGGAAGCCCTCAAGCTCGATCCCGCCGACAACGCCACGCGCTCGATGCTCGGCTCGGCCTACCTGAATCAGCGGAAGTACGCGGAAGCAGCAGCCGAGTATGGCGAGATTGTCCGCAGAGATCCACGGGACGCCGGCGCACAGAACAATCTCGGTTATGCCTACGAAAAGCTGGGGAAGATCAACGAGGCGATCCTGGCCTACAAGGCCGCCATCGAGAGCAACCCCAGGCTCGCCGTGGCCTACAACAACCTTGGGGCCTGCTACGAGCGCACAGGTCAAAAAGAGTTGGCCCGCCAGAATTACCAGCGCGCCCTCCAGGTGGACCCCAGCAACGCCGAGGCGAAGAAGAACCTGGCCCGCCTCGGTGCCGCCGGCTAGCTCTCGCCCGACGCGCCGAGTTCAGGCTCACGCGTTCCATTGACGCCCTCCCCGGGCGGTGGTACAGTTTCGCGACCGCGGGAAGGGGAGCGTGATGCCAGAGCAAGAGCAGTTCGTACAAGAGCTAACCGATCAGGAAGACAACTTTTCTCGTTGGTACAACGAAGTCGTCCGCAAGGCGAAGCTGGCCGATTACAGCCCCGTCCGGGGTTCAATGGTCATCCGTCCCTACGGCTACGGCCTCTGGGAGAACATGCAGGCAGCACTCGACCGGCGCATCAAGGCCACCGGGCACGTCAACGCCTACTTCCCTCTGCTTGTGCCGGAAGCCCTCTTGAACAAGGAGGCCGAGCACGTAGAGGGCTTTGCGCCCGAAGTGGCATGGGTCACTCACGCGGGACGCGAAAAACTCGAGGAGCGTTACTGCATCCGGCCGACGTCGGAAGCGATCATCGGCGACTGCTACAGCCGCTGGGTTGACTCGTGGCGGGACCTGCCGATTCTCATCAACCAGTGGGCGAATGTGATGCGCTGGGAAAAGGTGACCCGGCTCTTCCTCCGGACGTCTGAATTCCTCTGGCAGGAGGGGCACACGGTTCACGCGACCGAGGCGGAGGCGGAGGAAGAAACCCTGAAGATGCTCGGTGTCTACAAGGAGTTCATCGAGACGGAGTTAGCTCTCCCGATCTGGGATGGCCTGAAGACGGAGAAGGAGAAGTTCGCCGGCGCCCTGCGCACCTACTGCGTTGAGGCTCTGATGCGCGACGGCAAGGCGCTGCAGGCAGGGACTTCCCACAACCTGGGGCAGCACTTCGCGCGGGTGTTCGACATCACCTTCCAGGACCGAGACGGCCAGCGAAAGCACGCCTGGCAGACAAGTTGGGGGGTCTCCACCCGGCTGGTCGGCGCCCTGATCATGGGCCACGGGGATGATGCCGGCCTCAACCTCCCCCCCAACGTCGCCCCGATCCAGGTGATCGTGGTTCCCATCTGGCGCAAGGAAGCCGATAAGGTGGCGGTGCTGGAGATGGTCGATCGCGTGCTCGCCGAACTCCGCCCCGTCTGCCGCATCCAGGCAGACACGGACGACAACAACACCCCGGGCTGGAAGTACAACGAGTACGAACTGAAGGGGGTGCCGCTTCGCTTGGAGATTGGGCCGCGCGACGTGGCTAACGGCAGCGTGATGCTGGTGCGCCGCCTGGACCGACAAAAGAGTGTCGTACCACTGTCGGAACTGGCAGCCGTGGTGCCCGCCGCTCTGGCCGAGATCCAGAAGCTGCTTTTCACGCGGGCCCTGGAGTACCGTGGGGAGAACACACACTCCGTGTCGACCTGGGCCGAGTTCACTGACATCTTCCCCGAGCGCGAGGCCGGACAGGAAGCAAGGGACGGCAGCAGGCGAGGCTTCGTCTGGGCCAATTGGTGCGGCGACCGGGCTGCCGAGGAGAAGGTGCAGGAGTTGACTAAGGCAACCATCCGGTGCATGCCGTTGGATGCGCCCGAGCCGGATGGTCCGTGCGTCTACACGGGTCGCCCGGCGGAGCGCCGAGTCCTCTTCGCGCGAGCCTACTGACAGGGGCGTCCGCAGCCGGTCGTGATCGCCGGTGGCCGATTGCCCGGCCGAACTCGCACAAGGAAGCGGACTCGCGGGCGGCTAATCCCTCCATGCCGCCACGGGAGCGGCATCGGAGGCACGCGCCATGAAGATCCGCATCGGCCACGTTCAGTGTGTGGTTCGCCCGGGCGACCTGAAGGCCAACGTTGAGACGACCCTGACCGGCTTGGAACGTGCTGACCAGGCCGGCGTGGAGATCGTCAGCTTTCCGGAGTGCGGGCTCACCGGCTACTTCGACGACGCCGAAACCACACGCAAACATGCTCTCCGCGCAGACGGGCCCGAAATCCGCAGCTTCCTGGAGCAGACCGGCCACTTCCGCGCGACCGTCATCGCGGGGTTTCAGGAAGAGCGTGGGCGGGAGATCTTTAACACGGCCCTGGTGGCGGAGCGAGGGAAGCTGCTCGGGCTGTACAGCAAGACGTTCGCCTACATGCCCTTCCACACCCGAGGGAAGGAGTTCCCTGTCTTTCGGCGAGGCGGCCTCACCTTCGGGGTCATCATCTGCGCGGACGGCGGCTACGTGGAGCCGGCGCGGATCCTAGCGTTGAAGGGTGCCCGCGTCATCTTCGCGCCGCACTACAACTACATCGGCGCGGACTACCTGATCAACCACTTTCAGCACGTCCGCAATGACCACATCGCTCGGGCGGTCGAGAATGCGGTCTGGTTCTTGCGCGGCAACAACGTGGTGAAGGGGAGGGACCCCGGGTTTCGGCAGGATGGCGTCGGCTATGGCGACAGCTACCTCCTTGATCCGTACGGCGAAATGGTGATCCGGGCGCATCGCCATCAGGAAGAGTTCATCCACGTGGAGATCGACACAGAGATCGGCTACTTCCGCAACGAGCGCAGCCGCCAGTCGGCGGCACTCTGGGGCAAGCTGGCCGCGGAGATCGCCCGGGGAGAGGGAGGTGGGAAGTGAGTTACGTGAGGCTCGGGCTGCTTCTGGTGCTGGTGGCTGCGGGGACGGCCCGACCGGCCGAGCCACTCCGGCGGTTTCTTTACGTAGCGCAACCGGGCGTTCGGAACTACGTGGAGTATGGCGGGGTCGGCGTGCTCGTCTACGACATGGACGATAGCTATCGCTTCGTCCGCAGAATCCCCACCTTTGCCGACCAGCCCGGTGCTGCCCCGGAGAATGTGAAGGGAATTGCCGCCAGTGCGCGGTCAGCGCGTCTCTACGTGAGCACGGTCAAGAGGCTCGCGTGCATCGACCTCAATACGGATCGCATGCTGTGGCAAAGGGAATACGCGGGCGGGTGCGATCGGATGGCGATTTCCCCGGACGGCAGCGTGCTCTATGTACCGTCGCTGGAGGGCCCCTTCTGGAACGTCGTGGACGGCGCCACGGGCAATGTGGCGGCCAGAGTCGAGCCGAACTCCGGGGCTCACAACACCATCTACGGTCCCAGCGGCAAGTACGCTTACCTGGCTGGTCTGAAGTCTCCCTACCTCTTCGTGGCCGAGACAGCCGGACACACGATCGCGCGAAAGGTGGGGCCGTTCAGTCAGGTGATCCGGCCGTTCACGATCACCCGCGACGAACGGACGTGCTTCGTCAACATCAACGACCTGCTCGGCTTCGAGGTCGGCAACCTGGTCACCGGCAAAAAGCTGGCCCGCGTGGAGGTTGCCGGCTACAAGCCTGGCCCAACCAAGCGGCACGGATGTCCCAGCCATGGCATTGGCCTCCGCCCGGACGGCAAGGAGTTGTGGCTGACCGACGCGTTCAACGAACGGCTTCACATCTTCGACGCCACAAGCATGCCGCCGAAGCAGATCGGCGAGGTGAAGTTGCGAGATCAGCCGGGGTGGATCACTTTCAGCATTGACGGCCGTCACGCCTGGCCCTCCACGGGGGAGGTGGTGGATGTTGCCACCCGCAAGGTCATCCGGGGACTGAGCGACGAAACCGGCCGACAGATGCAGAGCGAGAAGGTCCTCGAGGTCGACTTTCGTGGCGGTCGGCCTGTCCGCGCCGGTGATCAGTTTGCCCTGGGGCAGAGTCTCGCCCGATAGTCACTGCGTCCGCTTCACGCGCGGCGGGGGAGATGCTCTGGGCGAGACGCCCTCCCAGAATCATCGGGAGGGCGTCTCGCCGCGATGGATTGAGCTACGGACGCGGCTGCACCAGGGGCACCCGCAGTCGCCGCGCGGCCAGAGGAACGCATGGTTCCTGTTCCGCCTCATTGCGGCCCGCCTGCTTCATCAACTCGGCAACCCCGTCCGGAACGGCGAACGTGAGTGCGTTGAAGTGGATGTTGCCGTCCTTGGCGAGACTCTCGTCGTTCAGCGCCTTGAGCAGCGAGTAGGTGAACGCCCCGTGTCCCCACTCTTCCGCTTCGTAGGAGTACTCCCTGGCACCGCTGGATGCGAGCAAGAAGACGCCGTTGCCGACCTCAATCGCGAGGTCGTCGTTGCGCCCCTGGAGCCCGCCGCTGTGGCAGGAGTCCACGAAGAGGAAGACAGCCCTGGCCTCCAGTTGGGCACCGAGCGCGTCTCGAAGCTCGCTGCCGGGGAGGCTGGTGCGTGGAATGTCTTTCAGGTCCAGGTCATGCGTGGCGAAGAAGTACTTCCCGTCCTTGCTCACGCCGTGGCCGCTGAGGAAGATGACAACCGTGTCCTTTTTGCCCGGTCGCACGCTGTCCTGTAGCCACTTCAGCCCGGACCGCAGATTGGCCGAGGTCGCCTGGTCGTTCACGTAGGACTTGCAGACCACGCTCGCATACAGCGGGGGCCCTTCCTTCTGGAAGCGGGCGGCCAGGCTCTGGGCGTCGATGGCGGGGAAGCGCAGATCCTTGAATCCCTTTCCGTCGGAGTTGCGATACTTGCTCACGCCCACGGTCAGCACATAGAGGTTCCCGGGGGTCGACCCGGTCTCCAACTGCGCCCGCTTGAGCACCAGGTCAACCGGACTGCTCTGCAGGTTGCTGTCGTCGTGGGCGATCACCGTGATCCGTGATTCCTCACTATCGGGAGGCTGGAAGCGGAAGGTGAACCGCTTGAGCACCTTGTGATTTGCGTCAAGGTCCTTGGCGAGGAACTCGATGGGCTTCGCCCCCAGTTCGATCGGCTTGGCGGAGAAGTCCAACGGCTTCGCGGAGAGTTCGATCGGCTTGGCCGACAACTCAATCGGTTTCGCGGACAGTTCGATCGGTTTGGCCGACAGCTCAATCGGTTTGGCTGCGACGGCCAACGGTTTCGCCCCGACGTCGATCGGCTTCGGCAGCATCTCGTGTATCTTGCCGTCCGCGAGCACACGGAATTTGCCGTCAGTCGTCATCGGCTGCGCGACGATTTCGACCGGCTTCAGCAGCTCGATCGCTGCGGCGTTGCCGATTTGAAGTGCCTTGGCCCCCAGGTCGATCGGCTTGGCGTTGACCTCGATCGGCTTCGCTTCCGTGGTCGGGATCGGTCGGCCGTTGACCAGGATCTCCACGCTGCGCACGTCCTTGTCATCGCTGGCCTCAACCACCAAGGTGATCATCCGCGAGCGGGCCGGGTCCTCCGACTTCAGGCCGGCAAACCAGGCGTCCGGCGGGATGTCGCTGCTGCTGATGGCGCGAACGGTGATGGGCGCACGTCGAAGCGCCTGTTGCACGACGTCGGGCCGCCGGAACTCGCTGACGTAGCGCTCGGAGGGATAGAGCACGCCGTTCACGTTCCACTTGATGAAGGCGGCCGCGTTGGTCGAACAGTCGAAGTAGCCCTGGGGGGTGGCAACAAACCACTCGCTGGACTTCTTGCCTGGCGCGCCGCCCTCACCCACGATCTCCGGCATCGGCATCAAGGTAGCCAGCACCTTGCCGCTGGATGGGTCGTGGATGGAGACCGCCGCTCCGGCGATGGAGACGGGTTTCACGATGTCCGCCGAAAAGCTCTGCCCCATGGCGTCGCCCGCCAGGGTGGTCGGTCGGGCCGTCGCGACGTCCCACAGGATCACGCGACCGGTCATCGTCCGCGTGGCGGCTAGGCGGCCGTCCTGGGAGAAGCTAACCGCGGTCAGCCACATGTTTGGTACGGTGAGCAGCACTCGCTGCAGCCCCGACGTGGCATCCCAGATCCGCGCGGTGGAGTCGCTTCCGCCGGTGATCACTCGCTTGCCGTCGTTGGAGAAGGCAATGCTCTCCACCGTGGTGGCGTGCCCGATGAGCTGGCGGCGCTGCATTCCCGTGCGTGCGTCCCAGAGCCGGGCGGATCCGTCCTGGCTGCCTGTCGCCAGCACGGAGCCGTCCGGGCTGAAGGCGACGCTGGTGACCCAACCCTGGTGGCCGAGCATCGTTGCCCGGAGCTGTCCGGTCCCCAGATCGAAGACGCGAGTCGTGCCGTCACCGCCGCCGGCGGCGACCAGGCGGCCGTCCCGCGAGAAGGCGACGGACTGCACGCCCTGGCTGCCGGCCTGCGTGCTGGTCTTCATCACGCCGGTGCGCGAGTCCCAAATCTTGACGCTGTTGTCCCAGCTACCCGTCGCGTACAGAGTGCCGTCCGGCGACGACGCCACCGCGGTGACCCAGTTGAGGTGGCCCCGCAGCGTAAGGAGCAGGCTGCCTGCCTGCGCATCCCAGACGCGGGCTGCGAAGTCCAGGCCGCCGGTGATGAGGCGGCTGCCGTCCGGGGTAAAGGTACTGGCCAGCACCGTCGCGGAATTGCCCCGAAGGCTGGTGCGTGTCGCACCGGAGGCGGTATCCCAGATGCGGGCGGTCGAGTCGTAGCTGCCGGTCGCCAGGCTCTTGCCGTCCGGAGAGAAGGCGAGGGTCCAGACGAGAGTGGAGTGGCCGCTGAGAGTGGCGCGGAGCTGCGCCCGTGCGACGTCCCAGAGCCGGGCGGTATTGTCCCAGGAGGCGGTCGCGAGAGTGGCGCCGTCCGGCGAAAACTCCATCTCCGTCAGTCGGTCGGTGTGGCTCGCGAGCGTCGCCGTGGATTGACCGGTAGCCACGTCCCAGAGGCGGGCGGTCTTGTCCCAGGAGCCGGTGGCGATCAGTTTTCCGTCGGGGGAGAACCGGACTGTCTGGACGGCCTGCTCGTGCCCGGTGAGCGTGCGGATGACCTTGCCGGTGCGGACATCCCAGAGGCGGGCGGTCTTGTCGCCGCTGCCCGTCGCCAGCGTGGCGCTGTCCGGGGAGAAGGCAATGCTCCAGATCAGGCCGGCGTGCCCCGCCAGGGCGCGGACCGGCTGGCCGGTCTGTGCGTTCCAGATGCGCGCCGTGGCATCGGAGCTGCCCGTGGCCACGAACTTGCCATTGGGAGAGAAGGTCACGGTGCTAATGACGTTGGAATGTCCCTTGAGGACGGCACCTGGTTTGCCCGACGTGGCATCCCACAACCGCGCGGTGTAGTCCCATGAGGCGCTGGCGAGAGTGCGACCGTCTGGGGAAATCGCGAGGGCGTAGACTGGGGCCGTGTGGCCGCGAAGCACGCGGATCTGCGTGCCAGTGCCCGCGTCCCACATGCGGATCGTCCGATCCTGCCCGGCAGTGACCACTACCTTGTTGTTCTGGGCAAACACCACGCCCATCACCGGAGCAGTGTGGCCGACGAGGGATGCCCGGAGTTGGCCGGTCTGGGCGTCCCAGATTCGAGCAGTCAGGTCGTCGCTCCCGGTGGCGAGGCTCTTTCCATCGGTGGACCAGGCCACGCATGACACCGCACGACTGTGCCCGACCTGCAGCGCGAGGCTCGGACCGGTCGCGGCAGCCGCGGTGGCGTCGCTGCTTGCGGGGGGCGCGATGCCGGAGATGTACCCGGGCCTGGCCACAGGCTTCGTTGCGCTCGGTCTGGCGGCGAGGGCAGGCAGCGCAAGCAATGGTAGGCAGGCCAGGATAAGTCCCGGCACAGCCGGGCGCGAAAAGTGATTCATCAAGTTAGCCTCCGGCCCACACGCGGTGCCGCGACTCCACTCGCCCGAAGGGGGATGGGCAGGGGGTCTCTGCCGCGATATTACCACGGCGGGCGCACACCCTCACACTAACTGCCTGTGAAACCGGTAACAGGCAAGCCCTCGGCTCGTATCGGCGCTTAGATCCGGTCTTCCCAGGGGATCATGGCCGCCGCGGCACACACCTCCCGCCATGCCAGGTCATCTTGACCCCCCCGCAGCAGGGCCGTCTGCTCGTGCACGTAGGCTTCGTAGGGAGACTGCAGGCTGGAGAAGAGCCTGGCGGCGTGCGAGAAGAACGTGAGGGCGGTGGATTCGTCTTTCTCGGCAGCGGCGACCTCACCGAGGTTTGTCAACATCACGGCGATCCCGAACCGGTCGCGCAGGGCTCGATGGATCTTCAGGGAGTCGAGGTAGCGCTCCCGTGCTTCGGCCAGATCTTTGCTCTGGTGGGCGAGGACGCCCAGGTTGCCCAGCGTTTCGGCCTCGCCGCGTGCATCACCCGCAGCACGGCGGTGCTGCAGGGCTTCGCCGTAGAGTCGCACCGCTTCGTGGTATTCGCCGCGGGAGGCGGCTGCCCGCGCGAGATTGTGCAGCGGCAGGCCCCGGCGCCAGTGGTCGCGTGCGTCGAGCAGTTCCAGGGATTCGCTGAAGAGGGAGTTGGCGCGATCCCCGTCCCCCGCGTCGAGTGCCAGGAGCCCCAGCATGTTCAGCGCCTCGGCGGTGCCCCGGGGTTCGCCAACTTCACGCCGGAGCCTCAGGCTCGTCTCCGCGCAGCGAGCCGCCTGCTCACGCTCCCCCTGGTCCAGCAGCAGACCCGCCAGAGCCAGTTCCAGGCTGGCGGCAAGCGATCGCTCGTCGCCCTGCGGCGAGGTCAGTGTCGCCAGCCCCGTTTCGAGTGACTCGCGAGCTTCAGTCCAGAACCCGCGTCGGTACTGATACTGGTACAGCGCCAGCGCCAGGCGGGGCGCCAGGCGACGGTCGTCGCGCTCCGAGGTGTAGTGCAAGGCCCCCAGCAGGTTGAATACGGAAGCGGTCAGTTCGTCCAACGCCTGCGCCTCGCCTCGCGTCCGCATCCGCACGGCACGTTTCTCGGCGAATTTGGCGAAGTGATCGGCGTGTCGTTGGTGGACTGCGTCAGCATCCAATCCCACCTCCTGGAGCTTTTCCGCGGCGTACTCGCGCACGTACTCCAGCATCTGGTAGCGCGTCTCCTGGGTGGCTGCGTCGGTTTCCGTGCGGAGCAAGGACTGCCGGCGCAATTCCATCACGCCCTCCAGCACGTCGAACGCCTCGCAGACTTCCTCGGCGTCGGCGAGCGTGAATCCGCCGGAGAACACCGAGACCTGCGCGAAGAGGCTGCGGTCGTCTTCGGTCAGGAGATCGTAGGACCAGTCAATGGCACCTCGCAGCGCCCGCTGCCGGTCCGGAAGCTCGGGTGATCGGGTCTGCAGGATGCGGAACCGCTCACTCAGGCGGCTCGTGATCTCACGGGGGCTCATCGCCACGATTCGCCCTGCGGCGAGCTCGATGGCCAGTGGGACTCCCTCAAGTCGTCGGACTAGCTCGGAGATATCCTGACTGTTCTCCGGCGTGATGATGAAATCTGCCTTCCGGCTTCGTGCCCGCTCGACGAAGAGCACCTCGCCGTCGGTCTGCGGCAGCGGCTGGATTTCGACAACTCGTTCGAGCTGCAACTCCAGTGGCCTGCGTGAAGTGACAAGGATGCGGACGCGCGGGGCAGCTTGCAGGATCTCGTTGATCCCGCGCGGCGCATCCGGCATCTGCTCCGTGTTGTCCAGGATCAGCAGCAGCTCGCGCTCTCGGAGAAAACTCAGCACCTGCTGCCGGACCGATTGCTGCGGGAGCAAACTGAGGGAGAGCGCGGCCGCAATACGGTCGAACATCGCGTCCGCCGTCCGTGCCTCCTCCACCTCGACCCACCAGACCCCGTGCTCATAGTCGTGGAGCGACCGGTCCCCCAACTGGAGGGACAGCCGTGTTTTCCCCATGCCGCCGAAGCCGAGGAGGGTGACCAGTCGGGTGCTGGGTCGCTGGATCAGTTTACGGAGTTCGGCGATTTCAGTCGCCCGCCCGATGAAAGTCCCTGTCTGTGCCGGGAGATTGGTCCTGGTGGACTCGGCTGTGCGTATCGGAGGGAATTCACGGGCGGGGACACGAGCGTGAAGGACGGCGTGGATGTTCTCGGGCTGGTCTTCCAGCCCGCGCAGTCGATGGGTGCCAAGGTCCTCGAAGTGGACATCCTCGCCCAGTGCGCCCTGGATCACCTCCATCGTGGCGGCGGAGATCAGTGTCTGCCCGCCGTGTCCGGCGGAAGAGATTCGGGCGGCCCGATTCACTACGGGACCGAAGTAGTCGGGTCGGCCGGCGGGGTCGTAGCCCAGGAACGGCTCGCCGGTGTGCATGCCGATGCGCACCAGAATCTCGTCCACCCCGTTCGGCCAGCTCTCCTCGTGCAGGGCCGCCTGAATATCCACCGCGCAGCGCACGGCATCCGTCCCGCGGGCGAAGGCGAGCATAAAGGAGTCGCCGCCGCTTTTTACTTCGTAGCCGCCCCAGCGGTCGACCAGTTCCCGAATCAATGCGTTGTGCCGGTCCAGGATCGGCCGAAAGGTGTCCCCCAGCCGCTCCCAGAGTTGTGTCGATCCCTGGATGTCGGTGAACACCAGGGTGATGACGCCACTCGGCACATTCTCAGGCATTCGGATCAGGCATTCGGATCAGGCATTTGGATCAGGCATCTGGGTCAGGAGTTCGGCTTCAGCGAATGGGGGTTCGGAGGCGCGCTGCCTGTGGCCTAGTTACGTTACCGTTTCCGGGCGGGTTCCCTCCACCGACGGCGAACCCTTCGACCGCTCCCAATCTCACTCCGCCAAAGTTTCGCCTACTTCCGGGCGTTCGACGAGTGATTATCTCGTCGACACCTGTCCGAGATGACCAGGGGGTGAAGGGATTCCGGACGGGGTGGCCCCCGGGAGGACGCGGCATGGGGCAAGTCCCGCTTGACGCGCTCCCCCACGAATGCTAATCTCACAGCCGTTGACCACCCGGTCGCGCACCACGTCGCGGGGTAGAGCAGCCCGGTAGCTCGTCAGGCTCATAACCTGGAGGTCGTGGGTTCAAATCCCACCCCCGCACCCATCATCATCTGGCTCGGCCGGGCAGACCCCTACATCAGGTCTGCCCGGCCGAACTGCGTGTACCCGGCCTGCAGGGCGACAGGCCTCAGGTAGAGCAGGTCGGCACGCGTCTGCACCAGCAACTCCTCGGTGCACAGGTCGCGCCAACTATGGGCCCCCTGATACTCACTGTGGAGACTCAGCACATCGTTCCAGCCGAGGGTGTGCAGGCAGGCGAATACCTCGGGCCAGCGCACCATACCGTCGGCGAGGGGTGCCATTTTGTAAACCCACCGGCCGGAAGCGGCATCACGGAAGGGCGCCAGGCTCTTCACCGCCACCATGGCCAGGTATCCCTGCAGTAGATCGATGGCCTGCATCCACCCGCTCTCGGCACCTTCCAGAGTGAGGTGGCCCGGGTCGAGATAGGCTCCCACCCACCGCGGGTCGCGCCCCTGCAAGAGGGCGAGCATCCCCGCAGCCGTCGCGCTGAGGAAGCGGTCGGAGTGCGTGTGCACGCAGACGCGGACGTCGTGTCGCCGCGCGAGCGCCTCAAGGCCGTCGAGCTGGCGTCGAGCCGCACTGAGCTGATCGTGGAGGTTGCCAAATCCGGAATAGCGCCAGTAGCCTAGCTTCAGCCGCCGCACGCCGCATCGAGCGGCGGTCGCCACCACCGCCTCTGCGTGCTCGTCTTCGCACGACGTCAATCCTGTCGTGATCATGGGGAGCGTCATTCCGCAAGCCGCCAGCGCCGCCACCGCCGATGGCAGCGCCGACTCGACCTCCGCGGGCTCCACGTGACCGCCGGGTCGAACGGTGAGGTCCAGCCCTTCGAACCCCAATCCACGCGCCGCCTCGCCGGCTTCCCGGACCGGCATCGGCCACAGGTGCTTGGAAAACATGACGAGTTCCATCGGAGACTCCTGAAACGCGGACCGACCTACCCGGCCGCCAGAAAACCACCCATCAGCGCATGCAGGTGCCGAGCGCTTGCGACGGACTGACTCCTCTCGTACTCCATCACCGACTCGGGCGGCATCCCCACCTCGACCGGCGTCTGCCAGGGTGCCTCGGGCGGCTGCGTCTGCTCCTGCAGCAGCCGCAGCACCGGCAGTAGGTCAATGACCGGGCGCTCTCTATGCCCGGCCCACCAGCCCCGATCCAGCCAGGGAATCAGCCGGGCATGGTGCGCCGCCAACTCGAGGCTTAACGAGACGGGGTGCGGCGCCGCTTCGGCAAGGGCGAGCATCTCCGCAAAGTCGATGACTCCCTCGCCGAGTGCGCACCGAACCAGTCGAACTCCCCTGGGGCCAGGATGGAGCCGGTAATCTTTCAGGTGCATGTGCCGGAGATGGGGGGCGACGCTGCGGGCGAACGCGGTTGGCTCTTCCATCACCGCCAGTGGGTTTCCGGTGTCCAGGGTGATCCCGACGGCAGGTGAGCCGATCTCGTCACACAGTTCCAGCAGATCCCCCGAGTCGGCGTCCTGATGATTCTCCACCGCGATCCTGATCCCCAGTCGCTCCGCCCGGTCTGCCGCCTCGGCCAGCACGGCCCGGCATGCCCGCAGTTGATCGGGCCACAGCAACCCAGCCGAGGTCCGCTGACGTCGGTCCCCGCAGAGAAGGTCCGAAAGGATGCAGCGGACGACCGTCGCCCCGAGGTCGTTGGCCAGATCGAGTTCGTCCAACAATCGCCCGGCCAGCACGGGCGAACCCCCGATCACGAAGCCCAGTCCGAGCCGTTCGCCCGACTCGCGGAGAGCCCGCACCCCGCCTGGCGCCTGCTGGATGAGGCGGGGCGGTATCTCGACGCCTGACAGCCCGAGCTCGGCGGCGTAGTTGAGCAGCCCAATCGGATCGAGGCGATCCTCGCCATCCATGGTCTCGGTGGAAGGCACCAGGCCGCAAGTCCACGTGAGGCCGAAGGCGCACAGCGCGACCGGAAGCCGCCCTGTGACTTGCTCGGCCGCACCCGGCGGTACGATCACTCCACTTCTCCGGCGAACGCGGATTCCTGGAACAGCCCATCGCGGAGGATCTCTTCGACCTCCAGAATGCGCGCGGCCGCCACATCCGGGTTACCCAGGACGCGCGGAGACGTCAGCCGCCCCCCGCAGACAGGACAGGCGACCCCGCCGGCCAGGGCCTGCGACAGGGTGAAGTGCACTTGCAGATCGCACTCGGTGCAAGGCGCCCATACGATCTGCTTCACGTAGATCGTGCCGGGGGGGACGCAGGGCGGGTCTGCCGGCTCCGGATCGTGGCCCCAGCGCGTCTGGCGTGTGTAGTCAAGTCGCATCGGTTTTCGCCATCAGAGTTGCTCAGTCAGGTCGTCTTCTTCACGGAGCACGCGCTGAAGCCACTCCTCGCGATCTTCGGGAGGCGCCAGCAACCCGGCTCCGCACCCAGGACACCGCAGCCCCGCCATGAGGAATTGCTGGACCGGGATGTGGACCTGGATGGCGCACGCGGCACACTCGGCCCAGGTCATTTGTCGGACGAAAGGGGAGCCCGGAGGGTAGTCGTCCGGGTCGATGCGCTCGGGGTCTCTCCCCCAGCATGCCCTCACGTTTTGGCTGTCATCCATACGGCAATCGCCCCCCGGTATTGTGTCACAGCCGGAGGGCGACGCTCGTCAGCAGTCCCAACCCGTTGCCATTATCGTCCGCAGCGAGGCAGTCAGGGCTGGTCCGGGGTGCGGGTGAGCCGGGCCCCGTCGATCTCCGACTCCTCCCCGAGCGCATCGATGATGCTGCGACTGATCCCGGAGTCGAATTCCGACACGGCGGGAAGCCCCAGCGTGGCGTTCTCGGTGGCGACGGCGGTCTGCGGCTCATCCGCCCTGGCTGCCTTCGAACGTTTGCGTGTCGGCTTCGCTGCGCTCGCGGCGCGGCGCAAGTCGAGGAACACTCGTCCGATTTCGGGGTCGAACTGGGTTCCCAGCCCTCGTTCGATCTCCTCGAGCGCCTGTCGCTCCGTAAGCCCCTTGCGATAGGGACGGGTAGTCGTCATCGCCGAGTAGGCGTCGGCGACGGCCAGGATGCGGCCGAGGAGAGGGATGTCCTGGCCAATGAGCCGGTCGGGGTAGCCCTTGCCGTCGTACCGTTCGTGGTGGCTGCGCACGCCGTGCACCACCTGCTCCATCCCAGGGATGGCGCCGACGATCAGGGCACCGAAGACGGGGTGCTGCTGCATCTGCCCGAACTCTTCGTCCGTGAGCCTACCGGGCTTCCGCAAGACGGCATCCGGCACCCCGATCTTTCCCACGTCGTGAAGGATGCCGGCGACCTGGATCGTCTGCAGCGCATCGTCTCCCAGGTTCATGGCGCGGCCGATCTCCAGGGAGTATTCCGTCACCTCTTCGCTGTGCTTGCGAGTGTAACCGTCCTTGTTGTCGATTGCCTGCACCATCGATGAGAAGAGGTCATGCCCCCGAACGTAGATCAGGCCGGACTGGGCCTTGCTGTTGCGGGCAGTGATCCGGTTGCCGCCCTGCGTCTTGGATTGATACAGGTTGGCGTCCGCGACGGAGACTAACTCCAACACATCCACACTGTCCGTCGGGAAGACGGAGATCCCATAGCTGAAGCCGATCGGCAGCGTCGCCGAACCCTCGCATCGGAAGCGTTCCCGCGAAAGGTTGCTCTGAATGCGCTCCGCACAGCGGACGGCCTGAGGCAGGCCTGTGTCCGGGAGGATCAGCATGAACTCGTCACCGCCGTATCTGGCGACTATATCCGTCTGTCGGCAGGAGCGCCGGAGGACCCCGGCGACGCGCTTCAGCACATCGTCCCCAGCGAGGTGTCCGTAGGTGTCGTTGAACAACTTGAAGTTGTCGAGATCCATCATCACCACGGCGAAGGGTCGCTCATTGGTCGTGGAGCGCTCGATTTCCGCGTTGAGCCGCTGGTAGGCGCTGCGATGGTTGAATAGACCTGTGACGGGATCGCGGTCCGCCAGCCGGCGGGCCTCGCCGATCAGCCGGATGCTGCGAAGTGCGCCGCCGATGTCGCTGCCCACCGCGGCGAGAATTGCCTGGGCAGTCTGGCCGTAGCTGCCGTAGCGCCGCATCAGCAGCATGTAGCCGAAATCCTCCCCGACCCTGCCCATCCGCACCGCGACGGCGTGGAGCGTTCCCAGCCCCTCGACGGTGATCTGTTGGGCAACCACGCGCTGCTCACCACCGGGTAGTGCCCCGCCCAACTCTGCCAGGAGCGACTCCGGGACATCATCGCCGGGAAAACCGCGCTGCTCGATGAGCACCACGCGGTCCTGATTCTCGGCCGCGGGCAGCCAGATGGCACCCACCTGCGAATCCAGCGTTCCCATGATCTTGTCGAGCACCGAACCCAGGTTGCTCCCGACGTTGGGCGAGCTGTTCAGGATCGAGATCACTTCGCTGATGACGGAGACCTGGGCCATTCCGGCAGCCACTTCAGATCGCAGCGTCAGGATCGCGGCCAGTTGGCGGACGAGCACCGTCCCCATCAGCAGCATCCCGAGGCCTGCGGTCAGCAGGTCGGACGGACGCGACCGGTCGATCGAGTAGAAGAGGAGGGCGTTCGCGATGCCGACCAGGATGATCGGGGACGCAATACGTGCACCCTCCCCCCGGACCAGGGCGCGGGAGTTTCTGCAGAATTCCAAAAATTCAGATCGCACGGCACCGTCCTGTGATCGTCGAATGCTCGGCCGCGCGGGGCTACCCCGCGGCACTCGCTGCGCGGAGATTATCGGGTTGACGGAGGGTGGGCGTGAGGTCATCCAACCGATGGAGGTTCGCGCGACCCGGGGACACCATTGGTCGTAGTTCGGGGGGTGGGTATCGTCTGAACACCGGTATAATCGCAGCGGTTCGAAGTCTGGGATGGGAGTCCGGGCGAAATGCTCCACCTGGGTCGGATAGAAGCTGGGCACTGCGGCGGCGTTTCGCGGCGAGCAGTGCTGGAGGCCGGGGGCATGAGCGCGCTCGGGCTATCCCTCCCGGCGCAGGCGGCGCTGGCCGCCAGGGCGAGTCAGCCACGGTCAGTGATCCTGCTTTGGCTCTGGGGCGGTCCACCGCATCTCGACACGGTGGACCCGAAACCGGACGCACCGGCCGAGTTCCGCGGTCCCTACCGCGCCATCGGAACTGCCGTCTCGGGAATCCAGGTGACGGAGTTGCTGCCTCGGCTAGCCGCCCGAATGGCCGACTGCTCGCTCATCCGCACCCTCCACCACGGCACCAGCGACCACGGGCTGGCCGGAACGATTGCGATGACGGGCCGGAACCCGGCCGCCGGTCAGGTCTACCCGCATGCCGGCAGTGTCGTCGGGCGTCTCCGCGGCGCTCAGGCACCGCTCTCCGCCTTTCTGACGGTCGGCGAAAGGCTGAAGCAGGGGCATCGCCTCATCCAGGGCGAGGGCGGCGGGATGCTCGGCGCCGTCTACGACCCGTTCCGCGTCGAGTACGACCCCGAGCGCGGGTTCATGCCGGGTGAGGTGCAGCGACCGGAGCAAGTCGACGCCCTGCGGGCAGAACGTCGCGTCCGGTTGCACCGCGCACTGGAAGAGCAGGCCCTGCTCCCCGAAACTCGAGACAGCCGAGCGCTCGACCGATTCTACGATCGCGCCTTCGAACTGATCACGAGCAGCGAAGGTCGCCGGGTTTTCGATCTGGAGCACGAGACCCCCGCCACGCGGGAGCGGTACGGGCGCCATCGGTTTGGTCAGAGTTGCCTGCTTGCCCGGCGTTTGGTGGAGACTGGCGTGCCGTTCGTGCAGGTGAACTGGAGCCAGCACGTCGAGGCGGAGGAGGACGCCGGAGACGGCGGCTGGGACAACCACTACCGGAATTTCGAGATGCTCGCGGAGCGGCAGTGCGTCCTCTTCGATCAGGCGTACGCGGCCCTTCTGGACGACCTCCGCGATCGCGGTCTGCTGCAGAGCACACTCGTGGTGGCCGTTGGGGAGTTCGGCCGCACCCCCCGCATCAACCAGAACGCGGGCCGCGATCACTGGCAGAGTTGCTACAGCGCCATCCTCTCGGGCGGCGGCACTCGCGGGGGGCAGGTGGTCGGTCAGAGCGACGAGCGGGGCGAGTACCCGGCCTCACGCCCCGTCACCCCGTCGGACCTCTGCCTCAGCATGCTCCACACCCTCGGCATAACCCGCACCGACGTTCTCGCCCTCGGCCTCCCCGTGGAGGGGGAGGTGATCGAGGAGCTCTTCTAGGCATGGCGGCACCTGGAGGACGGTGGTTCGGCCCCTGGCTGCTCTTGCTCGCCTGCACCCTGGCGACCTGCGCCCTGAGCGCCGAAGCGGGCATCACCTCATTCACGAGCGACGGGAAGCGCAAAGAGGACCTGGCCTGGTCACCCGACGGCGCTCGGCTGGCATGCAGCCTCTATCACCAGCGAGGCCGAATCGGCATTGCCCTCATCGATCCGGCCACGGGCAAGCAGCAGATCCTGACCACCGACCCCGTGGAGCGGAGCCCGGCATGGTCTCCGGACGGCACCCGGTTGGCGTTCGTCCACGTCACCCAATCCGGCACAGACGGCGAACTCGATATCTACAGCATGGCCGCGGACGGCTCGGACCGGAAGCAACTCGTGAATACCGGCGGCAAGAGCTTCGAGAACTATCCATCCTGGTCGCCGGATGGGAAACGGCTCCTCTTCACCACGACAATCGACAAGACCCAGGAGATCTACACCGCCGATGCGGACGGTAAAAACCTGCGTCGGATCACCTCCGACCCGTCGTTGAAACAGTGCCCGCGGTGGTCCCCGGACGGAGCGTCCATCCTCTTCACCTCCAGCCGGGACGGTGGTTTCGAGCTGTACCGCATGCCGGCGGCGGGCGGCGAAATCCGGCGCCTCACCGACGATTCCTCCATCGACGTGGCCCCCGCCTGGTCCCCGGACGGACGTCGCATAGCCTGGGTGAGCAACCGCGATGGTAACTTCGAGATCTACGTGATGGATGCCGATGGGAAGGGCCCGCGGAATGTGAGCCGGCACCCCGGCTACGACTTCAGCCCCGCCTGGCGACCCGATGGGATGCTGACCTGGGTATCCGACAGGTCCGGCGGGTACGACGTCCTCGGCACCCGCCCATAACCAGGCCGGCCCCGCCGGCCCGTGGGAGTGCCGATTCCCCCGGTGCGCGATTCCCCCGGTCCGCGACGGCCTGGGTGCGACAGCCTGGGTGCGCGGGCGTCCCCGCCCGCATGGCGTTCACGAACCCCGCCCGGGGTGCGCGGTTATCCCCGTCCGCATGGCGTTCACGAACCCCGCCCGGGGTGCGCGGTCATCCCCGTCCGCATGGCGTTCACGGCCCCGTTCCCGCTCGATGCCCTGGGTGCGCGGGCGTCCCCACCCGCATGGCGTTGACGCACCGTGCCCCGACCCATGGCCCCGTCCGGCGTACGTGGCCGAAGACTCCCGAGTGCCTCGTGACTCCGTCACAAGACGGAGGGCGAGTCCCTCGGCGAAGGCCGTGGGCAATACGGGTCCCGACTCGGGACCACTGGATGACGAACCCGTCCCCGATAGGCCCCGGTCCCGATCAGAAGGACCACTCCGCAAGGAGCCGCTTGCGCAGGTCGTCCAGTTCGGCCGCACGGCGGGCGCCGCCCGAAAGGGTGCTCTCGCACTCGCGGAGCTCCTCCCTTAGCGCGACGACCTCTCTGTCCAGCGTGGCGAGTCGGAGCGCAAGCACATCGGCTACCGCCTTCAATAGCGCCGTCGCCCAGTGGGCCTCACGCTCCAGCGCCTTCTGGAAGTCAGTCCGAGTGATCAGGAGTAGGGTCGTTTCTCCCACGGCGAAAGCAGAGGCCGTGCGGGGGCTGTCGAGCAGCAGGGCGATCTCGCCGAAGATGGTCCCTGGGTTAAGTCGCGCCAGCAGGTGATCATCCGGTCCCGGGAGATCAATCTTGATCTCCACTTCGCCGGCCAGAAGTAAGTACATGCCGTCGCCGGTGTCGTCCTGGTGGAACAGCGCCTCGCCATCCCGAACGCGGATCACGCGGATCACTCGCTCGATCGCGGCGAAATCCGCTTCCCGAAGATCACGGAAGCACGGAAAGCCTTCGATTTGCGCCCGTGTCACCCGATCACCCATGCCCGCACCGATCCCTCCCGCCCAGCCTCGGACGTCAGATGCCCCGCAGCACCGCGGCCCGCGCGACGCGGCCCAGGGCGACAATGAACGCGGCAGTTCGCCAGCTCAGATTGCGGCGTCGCTTGAGGTCACGTACGGTGCCGTACCCGCTGGTCATCACCCGCCGCAACCGCTCGTTCACCTCTGCTTCCGTCCATCGGAAGCACTGGATGTTCTGGGTCCACTCGAAATAGCTGACGGTGACCCCGCCTGCGTTGGCCAGGATATCGGGGATGACATGGATCCCTCGCTGCTCAAGCACCTGATCCGCCTCCGGGGACGTCGGCGCGTTGGCAGCCTCCAGAATCGCTCCGGCCCGGACTTCGGTCGCGATCTCCCGGGTGATGACGCCGCCTAGCGCCGCCGGGACCAGCAGGTCTACTTCCTGCGTCAGCAGTTCTTCCTGAGTGATGGTGCGTACCCCATCGGCCGCGTAGCTCGAGAGGGGTGAACGGGCGCGAGCGAGATCGAGCAGCGCGGGAACGTCCAATCCCGCAGGGTGGTGGATCGCCCCGGAGACATCGCTCAGCGCAAGCACACGGGCGCCCGCCTCATGCGCGAAGCGGGCGACGTACGACCCCACATTCCCGAAGCCCTGAATCGCCAGTGTGGCGCCGGCCAGACTCTTGCCGGCGTCTTTCAGAAACTCCTCGGCAACGTAGACGACCCCGCGCCCTGTCGCCGCCTCGCGCCCCTCGCTGCCGTGCAACTCCAGCGGCTTCCCGGTGACCACGGCCGGGCTGAATCCATGGAACTTGGAGTACTCATCCATGAACCAGGCCATCACCTGGGCGTTCGTGTTCATATCCGGTGCCGGGATGTCTTCCTGAGGCCCGACCACGTCGTGGATCCGCTGCACGAACTTGCGGGTCATCCGCTGCAGCTCACCTTCCGAGAGGTCTGCTGGGTCGCACTGGATCCCGCCCTTGGCACCGCCGTAGGGGATGTTCACCAGCGCCGTCTTCCAGGTCATCAGCGACGCCAATGCCCGTACGTCATCGGCGTCGACGGTGGGGTGGTAGCGCAGGCCGCCCTTCATCGGCCCCCGCGCGGAGTTGTGCTGGATCCGGTAGCCGGTAAAGACGGCGAGCTCGCCATTGTCCCGCTCGATGGGGATGCTCACAACATGCTCCGCTTCAGGCGTGAGCAGCAGGCGCTCCACCCGCGAGCCGAGCTCCATGATGTGCGAAGCCCGACGGAGGTACTGATTGGTGGCTTCGAAGGCGTGCATACGATCCCCGGACACTCTGGTGGGGTCCCATCAACGAGGTGCGCCGTCCCAGGGCACCCTTCCTTCGCGCGGATCAGTCCTGGATGGTTACCCGATCCATCACGCTCCGGTCCGCCGTTCGCACCGCCTCGACCTGGAGGGGGCCATCAACCGGCACCTGCACTCGAAGATAATGCGGCGTGCTCTCCCTGTAGGCCGTGATCGCAGGCAGTTCCGGCGTGAACTGATAGAGCGACTTACCTCCGCCGCCGCTCACGATGTACGTCACGCCCAGGCCCCGCCCGTATCGGAATCGTGAGCGGACACGCGGCGCAACGGCATCGCCGCGGAGCGGGTAGCTGCGTTCGTAATTGTGATTGTGACCCGCCAGGACCAGATCCACCTCGAAGCGCTCCAGCCGGGGCCGGAGGACGGAGATCAGTTCGGCGTTGTTGAGCCGACGGACGTTGGAGCTGTACAGGGGGTGATGCATGTAGAGGATCAGCCAGCGAACCGTGGGGTCGCTCCGTGCCCGTCCCAGGGTTAGGTCGAGCCACGCCAACTGCTGCGGGTTTTTGAAATCGTCGGAGTTGAACGCGACGAAGCGGGTGTTCGCGTAGGTGAAGGCGTACCACGTTTCGGGCGGAGGCAGTGCCAGGCGCGCCAGGTAGGACGCGTAGCCTATCCGCTTCAGACCGATGCGCTCGTTCTCGTGGTTTCCGATCGCCGGCATCAGCGGGATCGTCGCCGCCAACGGCTCGATGAGCGTGAACCACTCGTCCCAGACCGGTTGATTCCCGTTCGCGTAGGAGAGATCGCCCAGCAGCAGATGGAAGGCAGGCTGCTCGGCGGTGATGCGCTCCACGTTTTGCTTGCTCACCGGCCCCGTGCCGTGATCGCCGAATGCGGTGAAAGTGAAGCTCTCGATACCGTCCGGGGCAGTACGGGCCGACCGCGTAGCGCTCATGCCAAGGGCGGGGTCGCCTGCGCGGTAGTAGCAGACGGACCCCGGACGAAGGCCGCGCAACGTGGCCTCGTAGAGGAATCCGGTCTTCTGGTCATAGGTCACCGAGCGGGCGTTCGCAGTTCGCCCCAGGCGCGGCGTCGGTCCATACTCGACCACCGGCCCTTTGGCCGGCACGCCGTTCTGCCACATCACGGTCATCGTGGAGCGCGGATCCTCGCTCCACGAGACGCGTAGTTGCCGCGGTAGTGGGTCGGGGGGCCGGGCGGCCCCCGCGATCGCGAATGCGATGGCGACGCCCAGCAGCCATGCGCCCAGCCCAAAGTGCCAACGGGGTGATTTCATCTGCTTCACTCTGCCCGGACTACCCGCGGGACTCGAGGGGAGTGGGCGGTTCGGCGAGAGCGGCGCGGGCGAGACCAAACACCGTCAGGCTCAGAGGCGTCAACACCAGGCAGAGTGCCAGATAGAGCGGGATGGCTGCGAGCAGCCCAAAGAAGCTCATCACACCGGCCCCCGCGCTGGATGTAGGCCCACCTAGGTATGTCGCCAGGACGTAGCCGAGCCCTCCCAGCAGCGCGCTGGGCAGCGCGCTCAACACGACGGCGATCAGCAGCGCCAACAGGTTGATCGGACCGGCGGCAAACTGGACCAGTATCCGGTAGCCCAGGTAGGTCCGCAGCTGGTTGCCAGGACGACGGGCGATCCGGAGCACCTCACGGGCGGCCGCCACCGGCCCCAGCCCGTCCCGCTCCTGCAGCACCAGCACCAATTCGTACAGGAAGACGAAGAGGGGGAGCGTGAGCAGCACCCACGGCGCAAGCACCGCGAAGAACCGTAACACGGCACCGATCACCGTCCACATCAACTGCGCTGCGGACTCGTCCGTGGCGGTCTCCAACTGGCCGCTGATTCGCGTCCCAAGGCCGTGAGTTGCAGCGACCTCCGCCGCGAAGAGCAGGGCGTAGAATGGAGCGGACAGCAGCCCCGCCCAGATGTAGTGGGCCGTGCCCGCCTTCAGGTGGCGTCGCCAGTCCGTCCATGCCGGGTTGCCCGACCGCATACCGGTCAGCAGGGCAAAGGAAAACGCTCGCGCAACGGCTCCGAAGGCCAGGAGGACCACCCCGAGGGCGGTGAGGAGCACGGCCGGAAGCGGGGACGAGGAGAGGGCCTCGCGAACCGGCTGGGTGTCCAGTGCGGGCATCAACAACCCGACGGGTGGCGGCGGCGCCCCCACCCCGGCAATGCCCGCCATCGCGGCGATCCCGGCGAAGGTGCCCCACCGACGACGCCCAGCCTTGCCCGCCAGCAGTGCTCGCGCCTCGTTCACCGCCGCGGTCAGCAGCGAGTCCGGTCGCGGCACGGCCGGTTTCCTCCCGGGATTCTCCACAACACCTCCGCTGCTGCACTCGTGTGACTTCCTTTCGCCCTGGCCGGGCAAGTCCCTCCCGGCGAGGGATGGACGGCGGGGGTGGACAAAGCTCCGCCGCATCTCTTCGGCATAGCCATAAGCAAAGACTTGCTGATAGCCATCAGATTACTTGACACCGTAACACTCAAGAGATAAGCTAGCGCCGACGTAGACCCCGCCCGATCGCGGGGCTTTGGAAGGAGAGAACGATGCGAGAGCTTGCTGTCTTCGACCCGTTTGCCGACTTCACGCACCTTCGGCGGCAGATTGACCGGATGGTGGAGGGTGCCTCAGCAGCCCCAACTCAGGAGGGTCGGATCTGGCGTCCGGCCGTCGATTTGTTCGAGGATCAGGACGCCCTGGTGCTGAAGCTCGATGTGCCTGAGGTGGACCGGTCGAAGCTGGACATCCAGTTGTCGGGGGAGGAGTTGGTCGTTCGCGGAGAGCGCCGGTGGGAGAAGCCGGAGAGCAGCACGTGCGTCCATAGCGAGCGTCCGTTCGGGCAGTTTCAGCGGGTGTTCCGCCTCGGCGTGCCGATCGAGCCGGACGGGGTCACCGCCACCTTCCGGGACGGCGCGCTGACCATCCGCCTACCCAAGAAGGCGGAACTGCGGCCGCGCAAGATCGACGTGGCCGTGGACGGCTAGCCAAACGCGTCGGTCCTTTCGGCGAGGGGAAGCATGGAAGTAGGGGAGCGGACAGCCCGCGCGGCATGTCCGCTCCCCGACTGGCATCGGGCGGGATGTCCCGGTGGGTGAGGGGATTTGGATGTCACGCGATAAGTTCACCATTAAGGCGACCGAGGCCATCGAGGCAGCGCAGCGGCTTGCGTCGGAGATGGGCCACCAGGAAATCGGTTCCGAACATCTGCTCGCCGCCCTCATTGCCCAGGATGGAGGCATCGTGCCGCCGATCCTCCAAAAGCTCGGCACGCAGCCACAGTCCGTCGCCGCCGACCTGATGCGGGAACTGGATCGGTTCCCGAAGGTGACCGGCGTCCCCGGGGGGGAACGCGCCTCTGTGCGCCTTCGGGAAAGCCTGGACCAGGCCTGGAAGGAGGCGGAAAAACTCAAAGATCAGTACATCTCCACAGAACACATCCTGCTGGCTATCGCCGCGGAGCGGGATGGTGCCGCGTCCCGCGTGCTGAAGACAGCGGGCGTCACCCGGGAACGGGTATTGCAAGCATTGGTGGAGGTACGGGGCAGTGCCCAGGTGACGGATCAGTCCCCGGAAGAGAAGTACCAGGCGCTGGAGAAGTACGGCCGGGACCTCACTGACTCCGCCAGACGCGGCAAGCTCGATCCCGTCATCGGGAGAGATGAGGAGATTCGTCGAGTCATCCAGGTGCTCTCCCGGCGCACCAAGAACAACCCGGTCCTCATTGGTGAGCCCGGCGTCGGCAAGACGGCTATCGTGGAGGGACTCGCCCAACGAATCGTCGCGGGGGACGTGCCCGAAGGCCTCAAGGAGAAGCGCGTCGTCGCGCTGGATCTCGGAGCGATGGTGGCGGGAGCGAAGTTCCGGGGCGAGTTTGAGGACCGGCTGAAGGCCGTCCTTCGAGAGATTGCGGAGAGCGAGGGGCAGGTGATCTGCTTCATCGACGAGTTGCACACTCTGGTCGGCGCGGGGGCCGCTGAAGGGGCGATGGACGCCTCGAACATGCTGAAGCCCATGCTCGCGCGGGGAGAGTTGCGCTGCGTCGGCGCCACCACGCTGGACGAGTACCGGAAGCACGTGGAAAAAGATGCCGCCCTGGAGCGGCGGTTCCAACCGGTGCTGGTGGACGAGCCTAACGTGGAAGACACCATTGCGATCCTGCGCGGCCTGAAGCCGCGTTACGAGACGCACCACAAGGTCCGCATCACCGACAGCGCTATCGTCGCCGCAGCGACTCTTTCCCATCGGTACATCGCCGATCGCTTTCTGCCCGACAAGGCGATCGATCTCATCGACGAGTCTGCCAGCCGCCTGCGCATCGAAATCGACAGCATGCCGCAGGAGATCGACGAGATCGACCGTCGCCTTCGCCAGCTCGAGATTGAGAGGGAGGCCCTGCGGAAAGAAAAAGACGCCGCATCGCGTGAGCGGCTGGACCGCCTGGAGGCGGAGCTCGCAAACCTGAGCGAGCAGAGCAACCAGCTCAAGGCCCGCTGGACCCACGAGAAGCAGGTCATCGAGAACGCCAGCAACCTCAAGGAACAAATCGAGGCTGCCCAGCAGGAGTTGCAGGAGCTCAGCCGACGAGCGGAGTGGGAGAAGGCCTCTCGCGTGCAGTATGGCGAGTTGCCGGACCTGCAACGTCAGCTCGACCAGGCCAACGCCGACCTTCAGGAACTGCAGAAAGCGGGCATGTTGCTGAAGGAAGAAGTGGACGCCGAGGACATCGCCGAAGTCGTCTCCAAGTGGACGGGCATCCCCGTGTCGCGGATGCTCGAGGGCGAGATGCACAAGCTGCTGCACATGGACGAGAACCTGCGGCGGCGCGTGGTTGGGCAGGATCCGGCAATCAGCGTGGTTAGCAACGCGGTCCGCCGGGCTCGTGCCGGGATCTCGGACCCCAACCGACCCATCGGCAGCTTCGTCTTCCTTGGGCCGACGGGCGTCGGAAAGACGGAACTGGCCCGCGCGCTGGCGGAGTTCCTCTTCGATGACGAGCGGGCCATGGTGCGCATGGACATGTCCGAGTTCATGGAGAAGCACTCGG
>CAZSRZ010000018.1:0-55410 GCA_964609085.1 uncultured bacterium
TCCGGCTGTTGGTGCAGGAGCCGATGAAGACCACGTCCACCGAGATGTCCTCGACGGCCTGTCCGGCGTGCAGCCCCAAGGAGGCGAGGGCTTGTTCCACATCGGCCGTGCTAAGGAACGGCACGGCGTCCGGCTGGGGAATGCGGCCGCCGATCTCTACCGTCATCGCCGGGCTCGTTCCCCAGGTTACCTGGGGCGCCAGCGTCGCGGCGGCCAGGCGGTAGGTGGCGTCGAAGGTGGCACCTTCGTCGGAGGTCAGATCCCGCCAGCGCGCCACCGCTGCGTCCAGCTCCCGCCCTCGCGGCGCGAAGGGGCGCTCACCTTCCGCGACGTAGCGGAATGTCACCTCATCTGGAGCGATCAATCCCGCCCTCGCTCCGCCTTCGATGGACATGTTGCACACGGTCATGCGCCCGGCCATGTCGAGCCCGCGGATGGCGCTGCCGCGGTACTCGATCACGGGCCCCGTCGCGCCGCCGGCGCCGCGATCGCCGATCACGCGCAGGATGAGGTCCTTCGCTGTAACGCCGGGGGGGAGGGTGCCCTCGACCTCGACAGCGTAGGTTCGTGAGCGGCTGGCGCGGAGAGTCTGCGTGGCCAGAACATGCTCCACCTCGCTGGTCCCGATCCCGTAAGCGAGGCTTCCGAAGGCACCGTGGGTGCTCGTGTGGCTGTCACCGCAGACGATCGTCTGACCCGGCAGCGTGATGCCCAGCTCGGGGCCGATGATGTGCACGATGCCCTGCCGGTCGGAGTCCAGTCCGTAGTAGGTGACACCAAACTCGGCGCAGTTCCGCGACAGTGCCTCGATCTGCGCTCGAGAAAGCGGGTCGACGATGTGGAACCGCGAGGCGTCCGTCGGCACGTTGTGGTCGGCTGTGGCGAAGGTCAGGTCCGGACGCCGGACGCCACGCCCCGCGAGCCGGAGTCCGTCGAAGGCCTGCGCACTGGTCACCTCGTGAACGAGGTGGCGGTCGATGTAAAGCAGCGAGTCGCCGTCCGGCAGTTCGGCGACGAGATGGGAGGCCCAGATCTTCTCGTAGAGGGTCTTCGGCATGGCGCGGTTCACTTTCTGCACGCCCCGTGGCGCGCCGCAAGTCTACGACAGGTCTTTACTGCATTCCAGCCCGGTGCAATTATCAATACGATAGGCAACACCTATGGAACTGACTCAACTCCGATACTTTGTCGCCGCGGCGAGGGCGCTCCACTTCGGGCGGGCTGCCGAGCAGGTGGGGATCTCCCAGCCGTCGCTCTCCCAACAGATCGCCCGGCTGGAGCTGGATCTCGGCGCACTCCTGTTCGCCCGGCGAGGACGGCGGGTTGAATTGACGGACGCGGGCACGGCGTTGCTTCCCGCCGCCGAGCGGTTGCTCATCCAGGCTGGGGAGGCCCGGGCGCTGGTCCGACAGGTGGCGGGGCTCGAACAGGGTCGGCTTTCGATTGCCGCCCTTCCCGCCCTGGATCAGCACCTGCTTCCTCCCTGGCTCGCGGCGTACCGGCGGCGTTTTCCCGGCGTTGAGCTACGCGTGCGCGAGCTGCGACCCACGCGGGCGGTGGCGCAGGCGGTGATGGACGGCCAGGCCGACCTGGGGTTCCTGCAGCTCCCCTGTCCCGCGGCGGACGCAGGCGGCCTGCGGATGCGTCCCCTTCTCACCGAGCCGCTCTTGCTGGTGGCGCCAGCCGATCACAGGCTATCGCACCGCGCTCACGTAGTGCTGGCGGACGCCCGCGACGAAGACTGGGTTTGGGTCACCGAGGCCCAGGAGCCATCCCATCCGCTCTGGGCGGCCTGCCTGGCCGCGGGTTTTGCCCCGCGAGTGGTTTGCGAGAGCGGCAGCGTGCAGGGCGTGCTGGCCCTGGTGGCGGCCGGGCTCGGTGTGACCCTGCTCCCGCGGCTGGCGGTGGAGGAGCGCCCGGGCATCCGCGCACTCACGCTGGCCCCGCCGGAACCGACGCGCACGCTGGCCGTGGTCTGGCGGGCAGGAGCGCTCTCCCACGCCGCCCGGGCTTTCGTCGGCATCATGGACCGTGGGAGCGGCGAGGGCGCAGAGCCGGCGGATCATCGGCGGGCCTCGCCGCCGTAGTATCCTCAAGAGGGCTTGACACCTTCCCGGGGCCGACCGAAAACTGAACCCGGTGGCCGCCGTCCCTGTCTATGAAACTGCACGCGTTCGGCGTTGGCGTCACGAGGAACCAGCATTGATGAAGCAGCTCTGGGTTCGCCCGGCCGTGGTGGTTGGGGCAATCGGTGGGTTGGTGGGTGCCCTGGTGGCGATGGGACCGTCGGCGCGGCCCGTCCAGGCGCAGGTCCTCAGCGGCTTCGACGCATTTCGCACCAACTGTGTCGGGTGTCACGAACTGCCGGACCCCGAGGAGCGCAAGCGTACCCGCAAGGAGTGGGACGCCGTGCTCACCGACATGGTCAAGAACCGTGGCGCGACATTGAGCACCCAGGAGTTCACGGCGGTGTTGAACTACCTGGACAGCTTTAATCGCCCGAAGCGAGAGATCCAGTGGATCGAAGCAGCCGCGAAGTCGCGCACTCTCAAGTTGACCCCCGCGGATGCCGGTAAGCTCCCCGCGGAGTGGGTGGACCTGACCGTGGGCGCGGATGAAACCGTTCCTTGGGCGGTGCAGGCCGACCCCACTGGCAAAACGATTTACCTCTCGCCGCTGAAAGCTGTGGGTGAGAACCAGTTCCCGCTTCTCATCGACAACTCCGGCCTTGTGCGGAATGGCTCTGTTCAGGCTCGGCTCCAGATTGTCTCGGGCAAAGGGGCAGTGGGCGCGGGCGTGGTGTTCGGATTCCGGAACGCGCAGAGCTACTACGGCGTCCGCGTCGGACCCCGCGACATCGTCCTCTACGAGATGCAGGGTGGTCAGCGAGCCCTCCTGGGCCGGGCTCCCGCCTCCGCCCCACTGAAGCAGTGGCATGTGCTGAAGGTCGATGTCGCCGGGAAGAACGTGAAGGTCAGCCTCAACGGACAGCCGGTCGCGGCGCTGGACCGCTCCCTCCAGGCTTACCAGGGCGGACGCTTCGGCCTGCAGACGCAGGGCGACACTGTTGCCCTGTTTGACCAATGGCAGGTTACCGTCCAGTAGACGCCCGCCCGCCTTGGCCCGGGAGGCACCCACCGCTGGACGAGTCACGGTTACGCCAGGAACCGTGGTTACGCGCCGGAGCGATGCGCTACGGGTGGTGAACGTGGCGGAGATCCGAGCTGTGATCCATCGCTAGCGGTAGTTCCTTCACGGGGCCCTGCTTCGGCCCGGGTCGGGGGCGCAGCAGCCTCGGCTCCCAACTCTGGTCGATTGGAGTTTCCGCCATCAGCCAGCCGCGGACGCCGGAGGCGGCTGCCTGATCCATCTGCGCCTGCCGTTGTGCATCGGTTACTCCCCAGCCTTGCAGGATGGCTACGAGTCGTTGAGCGGCCACCGGCTGACCGCCGCGCTGAGGGGGGATCTCCGCAAAGCTGCGAACAGCCTTTGCCACCCAGCCGGCCTCCCCGCCGTAGATGCGATCGTCCCGCTGCAGCGCCCGGTACATTGCCAGCACCCCGATCGTGGTTGATCGGCCAGCGACCGGCGTGAGCTGGGACGACCAGGTGTTCCAACACTGCCCCGGGAAGCAGGCGACGCCGTCGCAGTGCCGGCCCTTCGGCTGCTCTTCCGCCTCGCACTCCGGCGCCCAGACGGGCACCACCGTGGAGTGCCGGGCAGCCTCGGCGATAGCGGCCGTGAACGCCGCCGCCGCCCCCGGACCGTAGTCCGTGGCGGTCCGGATCGGGCCGTAGTCAGTCGTCCAACGGCAGAGCAGATTCCCGCATCCGCACGCAGATGGCGCCGCCTGCAGGTCGTTCAGAAAGACACGTCTTGCCGCGGGGATCCGGGCCAGCAGACCACGGACCCGGTCGCGTTGGGCAGCGAAAGGCTCCCGATTGAGAACGGGTACCCAGGGGTAGGTCTTGATCACTTCTCCCTCGGCGGGGATCGGGGCGCTCTTGTGCAACCGACGCCATTCCGGATGCCCCTGCAAGCTGGCCATCCACTCGGGATGCTCGTCCGCCAGTCGTGGAGAGCGGGCGACTTCCACCCAGTAGTCGACCTCCAATCCGGCCGCCCGACAACGGCGGATGGCGCCCGACACGTCCCCCACCGTGGTTTCGTCGACCATCAACACCGCCGACGTTCCGCCCTCGGCGGCGTGGCGGCGGAGTCGGTCCGGCGTCGCCCGGAGGGGAGCGAGGACAAGTCCTCGCAGCGGTCGCGCCACGGCGGCGGGGAGCGCGGCGGTCATGAGCAGCAGGACCGCCGAGACGAGAACTGCGGAGCGAGGCCGGGGTTGCGGAGTGTTCATGGCGGAGGCTGGTGTCCAACAGGGTGTCCGAAAAGTAACCGCTGACCTGTTCGCAACCCGGGCGTTAGAATCCCACCTGAACGCGACGGTACTGAACTCGGTCCCGGCGGCGTCGTCCATGCCTGCGGACGCGAAGCTGAGGAGGGCGCATGTCACGAATCTATGGATGGTTGGTGATGCCGGTGGCGCTCGGCGTCGTCGGCGTCTGGCGCTTCGGCCGCACTGCGCATGCGCAGAGCACCCCGCAGACGACCAGGCCCGCCGCCGTCGAGCAGGCCGACGCTCTCCTCACCGGGGGGCCGCATGCCCTTTCCGTCGCCGATTCCGGTGTCGGTCGACTGGTTCCGGAATTTGAACTCCAGGATCTCAGCGGCAAGCCACAGCGCACGGCGGAGCTGCGCGCGGGCCGCCCTCTCGTGGTGGCCCTCGTCAGTTCCTCCTGCCCGGTGGGGCGGCGGATGGCGGCGTCGCTGGCCAATCTCGAGGCGGAGTTCAACGGCAAGGCCTCATTCCTCTTTCTCGCGGCCGTGGCCACCGATACGCCGGCCGACCTCCGCGCGCTGACGCAAGAGCATCGGCTGCGCGGCCCCGTTTGCCTGGACCCCGGAGGCAAGATCGCCGCGCTGCTGCAGGCGAAGTCGACCACTGAGGTCTTTGTGCTGGACCGGACGCGGACGCTCGCTTACCGGGGAGCGGTGAGCGACCAGTATGGCCCCACCTGGTCGCTGCCTGCCCCCCGGCGCACTTTTCTGAAGGATGCCCTCGGCGCGGTGATCGCCGGGGAAGAACCGGCCGTCTCCGCCACCACCGCCCCCGGCTGTGTGATGTCGCCCCAACGCCAGGCCGCGGTCTCCGGACGGACTACCTTTCACGGTGAGATCAGCCGCATCGTTCGGACGCACTGCCAGGAGTGCCATCGACAGGGAGGAATCGCCCCGTTCGCATTGGAGAAGCCGGAGGACCTGACGGCCCGGGCCAAGATGATCGAGACCGTCGTGCGGGCCGGCCGCATGCCGCCCTGGTACGCCGCACCGACACCCGCCGGAGAGCAAAGCCGGTGGGCCAATGATCGGACGATGCCCGCGGCTGATCGGGGAACCCTGATCGGATGGCTGGGCGGAGGGGCGCCGATCGGCGACCCTCGGGAGGCGCCACTGCCACGCAGGTACGTGGCCGGCTGGCAGATCGGCACCCCGGACGTGGTCTATGAACTCCCAGCCCCGGTCCCCGTTCGTGCTGAGGGCGTGATGCCCTACGTCGTGCGGGAGGTGGAAACGCAATTGAAGGAGGACCGGTGGGTCAATGCGATCGAGGTGGTCCCCACTGCCCGGGCAGTCGTCCACCACGTGCTCGTGTTTGCCCGGTCGGGCCAGAGTCGCGGTCTCGAAAGCGCCCTGGAAGAGATTTCGGGGTTCTTCGGTGCGTACGTGCCGGGGATGGGAGCACTCAGGTATCCCCCCGGTTATGCCAAGCGGCTGCCGGCGGGGACCCGGTTGCGATTCCAGATCCACTACACCCCGAACGGGACGGCGACGGAGGACCGCACTCGGATCGGGTTGCGATTCGCCTCGGGGCCGCCGGAGCACGAAGTGCTGGTCGCCGGCATCGCCGGCTTGCGATTGGCGATTCCGCCCGGCGCGCCGGATCATCCCGAGACCGCCCGCATCCCCGTGCCCGCTCCCGTCCGCATCCTCTCCTTCATGCCCCACATGCACGTCCGGGGGAAGGCCGCGCTCTACGAACTGGTGGAGCCGGACGGCAAACGCACCACGCTCCTGGACGTGCCCAGGTATGACTTCAACTGGCAGCTCTATTACCGGCTCGCCGAGCCCATCCCCGCCCGGCCGGGAAGCCGCATCGAGTTCACGGGCCGGTTCGACAATAGCCACGGCAATCCGGCGAATCCCGATCCGACCAAGCTCGTCCGCTGGGGTCCGCAGACCTTCGACGAAATGCTCCTCGGCTACGTGGAGTACGTTCGCGACGGAGGTGGTCCGGCACTCGCGGCCCGGCCCGGTTTGCTGCGGAATGCCGGGGCCGGCGTGGAGGCGATCTTCCAGCGGGCCGACAAGAACGGCGACAGCAAGCTGGACCCCCAGGAGTTGCCGAACCAGGGGCTCTTCATGCGGCTGGACTTGAACCGCGACGGCATTGTCACACTGGAAGAAGCGCGTATGGTGCTCGGGCGGGGGCTGCGTCGGTGAGAAGCCCGATTCGGCCCCTGATTCGGATCGCCTGCGCCGCACTGCTCCTCCAGAGCGCGATGCCGGTCATGCCATCCTCGGCCGCGGATCTGGGGCGGGGCCGGATCGTCGGCCGCGTTACCAACACCTCCGGCTCCGCGAAGGGTCGAAAGCTGTTCGTAACGGCGGGGAAAGAGAAGTGGGCACTGCACCTCAGTGGGACGCAGAAGATCTTCCACGCGGGCAGGCAAGTCTCCGTCCACGACATTGACATTGGGACCTGGATCAACGCCGAGGGTCGCCGCATTGGGAAGCTGCGGCTCATGGTTGAGCGGCTCGACATCGCGGGCGACAGAGCGGCCTATGTCAAGAGTCGCGCGTACAGAAAAGCTGAACCGCTGGGCTACTACCAGCCCCGGGTGAAGCAGCGCTCCGCTCCCTCAAACGGACGACGCAGCCCGACGGGCCGGGGATAGAGGATTCCAGCGAGCCGCAGAGGAGTTACCACGCAGTTACTGGAATGACCATCCATCGGTGCGCCGACAGCACCGGAACCGTCCGCCACCAAGGGAGGCAACAAGTGAGACTCGGTGATATCCCCAGCAGTATTCAGGTAAGCAGCCCGTCCGTCGGGCCAGGGCAGAACTTCAGCCTGGATGTCACTCTCGGCTCCAGCCTGCCCGCGGGTGATTACGCTGTTCGCGCATTCGCGGTCACAGCGGGCGGCTCGACGGGTGGTCCCAATGCATCGGGTGCCCTCCCACTGTTCCCGGTCACCCTCACCCTGGCGCCCGGTCAAACCAAGCAGGTGCCACTGGGCGACACCGTGACGAGTGTGCAGGGCAAGTACGTGTTTGACCTGGTCCGGAGTGCGGACGTGGGCAATTACAACGCTGGGGTGGAGATCTGCTCCGGCGGGTCCGAGCAGGTTGGCCCCGGCTAACTCTGGGCGGGCGCGCCCGAGGATCTTCAGTGCCGGGTCATCTATCGGACATGGGTTGGCTGCGGCCGGCGCTGGCCATGTGTGTCGGGGTGCTCACCCTGGCGATGGGCGCGGTCGCCCAGGCTCCCGCGAAGGAGCCGGACCGGCCGCAGCCCATCGCCCAGCTTGTGCCGCTATGGAGTGAGTGCGCGCAGCGACTTCGTGAGCGCAAGCCCGAGGAGTTGCTTGCGGCCACGGCACGGTTGCGGGCCCTCGCGACGGAACTGAAGGACCCGGTTGCCCTGGCCTGGTCCGACAACTTTCGGGCGCTCGCCTTCACGGTCGCCGGCCAGATCGGTCCTTCTCGGGATGCCTGGCGGGAAACCGCCGCCGCATGGGCGCGGGTGGCCTATGTGCCCGGCCAGATCGATGCGCTGGCGCGTGCCGCCTTGCTGCCATCCCCGGATCGTCTGTCGCTCCCCGACGAGCTGACAGACGAGGCGGTGGCCGCCGGTGAAGCGGATGACCTCCGCCCACTCACCAGCTCCGAGTTCCTGGAGACGGCGGGCCGCGTGGCGGAGGGCCAGGGCCGCAACCCGCTCGCGCTCCGATTCTTCGGCGCATCCGTGCGCATTCGTGAGCGGCTGGCTCCGGAGTCTCCGGCGTTCGGCCGAGCACTTGTCTGCCTGGGGCGAGCGGCGCTGGCCGGAGAAGACGTGGCGGTTGCCAGAGCTCAGCTTCCCCGTGCCTACGAGCAGTTGCGACGGGTGGCTCCGGGCTCGCCCACGCTGGCGGAGGCGGCCCATGAGTTGGGGCGGCTGCGCCGACTCGATGGGGAGCCCCTGGAGACCCGGCGGCTACTCCTTGAGGCGCTCGCCATCCGCGAGCCGCTGCTCAAGGCGACTCCCGATGCCGAAGCCCTACTCTATGCCGTCGCGAGTTCCAACCACCTGCTGGGGATCGCTGAAACCGACCGCGGGGACTTCGTCGCTGCCCTCCATTATTGCGAACTCGCCCGAGAGACATTGGCCAGCCGGTTTCCAGGCACCATCGTCCTCGCGCAGGTTCGAAACAGCCTGGGGATCATCCATCAGTCGCAGGGGGGATTAGAGCGCGCGGCTGTCGAGTTCGGGCAGGCTCTGTCCATCGCCGAACGCGTCGCCCCCGATTCGACGCTGGTCGCCGCCATCCAGGTAAATCTCGGCAATGTCGCATTAGAACGTGGCGACGTTGCCTCGGGAGAGCAGTTCTACCGCAAGGCGGACCGCCTCTATGAGCGGCTTGCTCCCGAGTCCCTGGACCGGGCATCCACACTGAGCCAGCGCGCTCTGGTGGCGTCCCGCCGGCGGGACAATGTCGGCGCTGAGCGACTGCTGCGCGAGGCGGTGGCGATCTGCGAGCGGCGGTTCCCCGCGGCGATACAGAAAGCGATCAGCCTGGCAAACCTCGGGGCGGTTCTGGCACGGGAGGGCCGGCTGGGGGATGCCACCGGCTGTCTCGAGCAGGCGATCAACCTTCTGCAGCGAGCGAGCACCGGACGGGCAGCGATCGGGGCCGGAAACCCGACCTTTCCTGTCGTCCGCGCCATCGGCGAGCTAGGCTCCGTCAAGCTGCGGCAGGGGGAGGAGGCGGCGGCGAAGGGCGACCGCAAGGCTGCCAGCCAGTGGTTCCTCCAGGCACGCACGTTGCATCAGCAGGAGTTGGAGGTCTGCTCACGGGTGGCTCCGAATACGCTCGTGGCTGCGGACAGTCTGGCTCGGCTGGGATTGGCAGAGTTCAAGTTGGGGCGCCTCGACCTCGCAAGGCAACTCTTCCAGCGAGCCGCCGGGATCTACGAAGATGAACGGCGCCGCATCCACACCATCGAAGCCCGTGCGGATCTGCTCTCGAACCGAGAGAGCCCCTACCCGGGGCTGCTGGCGGTCGATGTGGCCCGGGGGGACGGTGCCGGCGCCTTCGCGACGCTTGAGCGGGCGCGAGCGCGCAGCCTGCTGGAGTTGATGTCCGAGCGTGGTGTCGATCCGCTGCAGGATGCTCCCGAGGAGTTGCGACGGCAACAGGCCGAGTTGGACCGGCAACGCTCGGTCGCCTATGCCGAACTCCTGCGCCTGGAACGGGTACCGGAACCGGCCCAGGGTGCCGGCCAGCCGGAGGCTGCTCTCGAAACGGAGCGCCGACGCATTCGCGAGGAACTGGCGGGTCTGGCCGCACGCCAGCGCACGCTCGATGGCGCGCTTCGGCTCCACTCGCCGCGCCTTCAGTCGATCGTCCATCCGCGGCCGATGGCCGTCGCCGACCTGGGACGCACGTTGGACCCGGGCACGCTCGCCTTGAGCTATTTCGTGGACGACCGGGAGACCTTTCTTCTGGCGATCGAAGCTGGCCCCGCGACGACGAGCCGTCGGAAACCTCCGGCAGGACCGGTCCTGCGGGTCTACCGTCTCCCGATCAGCGCGACGACGCTCGCGGCGCGCGTGCGGGATTATCGGCTTGCCCTCTCCAGGCGCGCTTCGATGGTCTCCTCGGGGACAGCGTTGAGCGATGCGCTGCTGAAACCGGTGCTCCCGGCCCTGCGTCGAGCTACCCGACTGCTTGTCTCGCCGGACGGGCCGCTCCACCGATTGCCCTTCGCCGCGCTGCCGGTGCCCGCGAGTGCCTCGGCGAGACGCCCGGTCCGCGTGCCGTATGTGGGTGAATCGAAGCCGGTCCACCTCATCGCCTCGCTCTCGCTGTACCGGGAGATGCGCTCCAGACCGCGCTCGGCAACTACTGGAGCGGCCGGCAATGCCCTGACCGCCTTCGGAGATCCTGACCCTATTGGAGAAGGAGCGGGAGTTTCGACCCTCCCCAGGCTCCCGGGGACGCGTGCAGAGCTTCAGGCGTTGGGTCGCCTGTTCGGCTCCGGCGCCCGGCTACGGATGGGGAAGGAGGCGACGCCGGCGATGGTGCTGGCGTCATCCGGCACCGCGCGCTATCTCCACTTCGCATGCCACGGCCTACTGGATCCCGCCGACTCGCTGCTTTCGGGCCTTGCCCTGTCGCCTGATCCGGCCGTGATGGGGGACACAGGTCTGCTGCAGGTGCGCGAGATCATGCGGCGGTTGCGGCTCCGGGCAGATCTCGTCGTGTTGTCGGCCTGCGACACGGGTCTCGGTGAGACCAGCCGTTACGAGGGCGTGGTGGGTCTCACGCGCGCTTTTCAGTATGCGGGGGCCCGAAGCGTCGCGGTGAGCCTGTGGCAGGTCTCCGACGAGAGTACGGCGGCTCTCATGCCCGCCTTTTACGCCGAGCTCAGGCGGGGGAGCCCGAAGGATGTTGCCCTGCAGCGGGCCATGGCAATCGTTCGTCGGCAACCACGCTGGTCACATCCTTACTTCTGGGCACCGTTCGTGCTTGTGGGCGACAGGGCGTAGGCTGAGGAGCGCGAGAACACAGCCCTGGGAGACCGGGTGACCAAAGGGGGAGTGCCGCTCATCGGGGTGCGCGCTTACTTGGCACTCATCCAGTCCGGACCGATCCCGGCCTCAGCGCGGAGGGGGACCCGCAACTCGATCGCCGCTTCCATCTCGCCGCGGACCAGCTCGGCCAGGGCCGCCGCCTGCTCCGCTGGGGCCTCAAGCACCAATTCGTCGTGGATCTGCACCAGCATCTTCATCGGCAGAGCCTCGCGGTCGATCCGGTGCTGGACGCGGACCATCGCCAGCTTGATAAGGTCGGCCGCGCTGCCCTGCACGACCGAATTGATGGCGAGCCGCTGCCCCAACATTTGCTGCGTCCGGATCCGGCTGCGGATCTCGGGAATCGCTCGCCGTCTGCCCATCATGGTGGAGACAAAGCCCTCGTCCATCGCCTGCGCAACGCACTGCTGCATGAACCGGTCAATCCCGGGGAAGCGCGTTTTATACTCCCCGATGAGCCGGGCGGCCGCGTCCACTGCCAGCCCCTCGATGCGTCGCGATAGCCCGTAGGCCGTAATCCCGTAGATGATGCCGAAGTTGATCGTTTTCGCGTGGCTGCGCATCTCCCGGGTCACGTCCGCCGGAGCCACGCCGAACACCTGGGAGGCGACGGCGGCGTGGATGTCCTCGTCGTTCTCGAAGGCCCTGACCAGGCCCGGATCTTCCGACAGGTGGGCGAGGATGCGCAACTCGATCTGGGAGTAGTCGGCGCAGATCAGGAGTTGCCCCGATGCCGCGGGGAAGGCTTTGCGGATCTGCCGCCCCACGTCCGTGCGAACCGGAATGTTCTGCAGATTAGGGTCATTCGACGCCAGGCGGCCGGTCGCGGTGACCAACTGGTGGAAGGTGGTGTGGATGCGGCCGTCGATAGGGCTGACCGCGGCCGCGAGGTTGCCCAGATAGGTGCCGATCAGCTTGGTCAGCATTCGGTACTCGATGAGCAGCCGGGGTACTGCGGTATGCGGGAGCATCCGGTCCTCTGTGGATGCGAGCTTTTCTAGCACCTCGATATCGGTGGACCGGCCCGTCTTGGTCTTCTTCACCGAAGGGAATCCGAGTTCGTCGAACAACACTTCGGCAAGCTGCTTGGGCGACTCGATCTGAAACTCCCGGCCGGCCAGCCGGTGGATCTCCGTGCGGAGCTCCAACGCGCGCGCACCTAGCGCCTCTCCCTGCCGACGGAGTTCGACCGGGTCGCAGGTGATTCCGTTAGCTTCCATCTCCGCGAGGACGGCGGTGAGCGGCGCCTCTACCTGCGTCATCAGGCGGGTCATCCCCGCTGCCTCGATCCCGGGCATCAGATGCCGAGCCAGTCGCAGGGCGATGTCGGCGTCCTCGGCGGCGTAGGGCGCGATCTTCTCCAGCGGCACTTCGTCCATCCGCCGCTGTTCCGAATCATGGGGACCGATGAGGTCCGTAATCGGCACCAGTCGCTGGCCGAGTAACTTCTCGGCCAGGTGGTCGAGCCCGGCCGGCTGGCCTTGATCCAGCAGGCCCATGGCGAGCATGGAGTCGAACACCACGCCGCGGAGGCGGACTCCGGAACGCAGCAGAACATGGGCGTCGAATTTTAGGTTGTGGCCGCACTTGGGTCGATCGTGCGCTTCCAGGACCGGCTTCAGTGCAGCCAGGACCTGCACCTCTCCCAGGTGTGCCCCCGGCGACGGGGACCGCACCGGGACGTAGACTCCCTGCTCGTGCTCCCAGGAGAAGCTGAGCCCGCACAGCAGGGCGTCACGGCCCAGGCTGGTGGTCTCCGTGTCCAGCGCGAAGAGTTCCTGACGGGAGAGGGCCTCCACCAGTTCGGCAAGATCTGCCGCCGTGTTGACGCTGCGATAGGAGCCCGAGGAGGCGACAACCTCACTCGGTGCGATGGGGACCAGCGGAGCGGGCTCGTCAAACTGCAGGGTGCCGGTACGCCCCGCCTGCGGGAGCCGCCGGACGTCGTCCTGGTAGCGATTGAAGCCGAGTGTTCGGAAAAAGGGGATGATGCGGTCCGGGTCGATCGAGTGAGTCCGGCACGCTTCCAGGTCGAAGGGAAATTCTCCATCGCGGACGAGCGTCACCAGCTTCCGCGACAGCGGCAGGTGTGCCTGAGCTTTCTCGAGATTCTCGCGACGCTTCCCCTTGATCGACTCGATGTTGGCGTAGATCCCCTCGATGCTCCCGTACTCCTGAAGCAGTTGCGAGGCGGTCTTGGGACCGACTCCGTCCACGCCCGGCACGTTGTCCACTGAGTCACCGGTCAGCGCGAGCAGGTCGATGACCTGATCGGGCCGAACCCCCTTGTTCTCGCGGAGGGCGTCCTCGTCGATCAACGTGTCGGTATGGATGTCGTACAGCGCCACCCGCCCGCAGATCAACTGCTCCAGGTCCTTGTCCTTGGAGACGACGCGGATCTGAACGTCCGCCAGCGCGGGATCATCCAACACTCGTTGGACGATGGTGGCGATGATATCGTCCGCCTCCAGGCCGGGCTTGCCGATGGTAGGGATGTCGAAGAGCTCAATCAGCTCGGAGACGCGCGGGAACTGGGCGATAAGGTCTACGGGGGTATCGTCGCGAGTCCCCTTGTAAGCGGGGTAGAGGTCGTCGCGAAACGTCTTTCCGGGAGCGTCCAGGGCTACGGCAACGAAATCGGGCCGGAGACCGCCAAGCAGCTTGATGAGCATCCCCGTGAAGCCGAAGAGGGCACCCGTCGGCTCCCCGGTGTTCGGGCTCCGCATGGGGGTGCGGATGGCGTAGTAGGCCCGGAAGATCTGGCCGTATCCGTCGATCAGGTAGAGAGTCCGGCTCACGGCGATGATCCTCAGTCGGGCCCGGCGCCCGGCGACTACCCGGTGGTGCGTGGCGCTATGACGATTCGCCGTCCGTCGCCTTCGCCCTCACTGTAAGTGACCACCTGCGGGTGGTCAGACAGGGCCTGATGGATGATGCGCCGCTCGTAGGGGTTCAGTGGGTCGAGTTCCGCCTCGGCACCCACGGCGATGACTTCATCCGCCAGCTTCAGCGCCTGTTCCACCAGGGCCAGCCGGCGCTTCTCGCGGAATCCGCCCGCGTCCAGGAGCAACCGAATCGGCTCGCCGGTGCGACGAGCCGTGACGAGGCTTGTGAGGTACTGGAGTGCGTTGAGCGTCTCGCCCTGCACGCCGACGAGGTCCTCGGCCCCCGGTCCGACGATCGTCAGCTTCCAGCTATGGTCATCCTGCGGCTCCACGTCGACGTCGGTATCCACCAGGCCGAATCCATCCAGCACATCCAGCAGGAACTCCCGCGCCTCATCGCCCGGCGTGAGCGGGCCTTCGTCGTCCTCCGGCTCATCGGTCTCGTCGGCCTCACTGGCCTCATCCGACTCGTCGTTCTCTTCGCCTCCGTCACCTGGCTCGGCCTCGGTGTCGCCCTCGGCGTCCGTGCCGGTGCCGCCCGACGGGGAGCTCTCCTCGAGCTCATCTGCGGTCGGGGCCTCGTCGGGCTCGGGGAGGGTGGATTCTTCGGGGTCCATGCAACGTTGCCTTCCGGGTAGCGGCCCGGCTCTTCCTGGGAAGAGGCCGGGCGAACAAATCTTGGACCGAGGATTAGCTACCTCGGCCGGAGCCTCGCTGGCGAGAGCGGACATGGATACCGCCCACGGTCTTCTTGCCGTTTCCAGAAACTCGTTCGGACTTCTTCCGGTGGACGCCTCCCATGGGCTTGACCGGACCGGCCACCGGGGCTTCGACCGCGGCTGCCGCCGCGCCCTCCAGGGCCAGGGTGCCCGGCTTATAGGGCTGCGTGGGGAAGCGCTTTCGCAGAATCCAACTCTGGTAGAAGCCGACTGCGTTCAGGATCAGCCAGTAGAGAACAAACGCTGAGGACCACTGTCCCTGCCACATGATGAGTCCGAACATCACAGGCATGGCATACATCATCATCTTCTGAGTCTGAGCCTGCTTGGGATCCGTAGGCTGTGGTTGCACCAGGGAGTAACCCACCATGCTGATCAGGTAGATGATGAAGAGCGGTGTGTCGAACTGCGCGAGGTTGTCGGCGAGCCAGGGCGTCGACTTGGATGCGGACGACCCGATCCAGAGGAAGCGGGCGTTCGTGAACTGGTACTCGTAAGCCCGGATCATCCAGTAGATCGGGAACAGGGTGACCGCTTGAGCCAGCGCCGGCAGGCAGCCGGAGACGGGGTTGACCTTGTGCTCCTTGTAGAGCTCAAGCTGTCTGCGCTGCATCTCCTCGGCCGGGCGCCCCTTCATGGTGCGCTGTAACTCTTCCATGTAGGGTTGCAGCCGCATCATCGCCTGCGTGGATCGGTACTGCGCCACCTGCAGAGGCCACGTGATCGTCTTGAGGAAGACAACGATGAGCAACAACGCCAGGAAGTAGCTCATGTAAGGGTTAGCGGCCCCCCCGAGCGCCCCGACGACGGCCGCCATCAGCTTGTAGTCCCAGTGGGGACGGTTGCGGGTGTCGCGAGCAAGGCGGATCATGTCGAGCCGCTCCTGCGCGATCTTCCCCAAGTCCCCGGTGCGCTCTTCGGTCCTTCCGGCGACCTCCAGCTTCACGCTGCCGGTCTTTCCGAGAAGCCCCGTCTCCATCTGCTTCAGGCGAGCTTCGGCCTGGTCATACCAGTGGTTACTCTCCGTCTCGACCGTGGTGGCGAGGAAGTCGAAGACGTTGACGGACTGAAACCGAGCCTGATAGCCCTCCGGATTGTTCTTATTCTGATTGAAGTATTCTTCGTATTTCTGCGCAGCCTGTTCGAGTTTCTTGATCCGGTCGGTCCTTGCCAGGGAGGGGCCAGCCTCACGCCCCTCCTTCTCGAGGGCCCGCGCCTGATCGATCAGCGCCTTTGTCTGTTCGGGAGCCGGCGGCGGCCGGAAGAGCGAGTTCTGAGAAACGAAATAGACGACCGGAATGTAGAGGAGGATGAAGAGGAGGAGGTTGCTCCTCGACTTCGGCGTTTGCTGCTGTGCCATCGATGCGTGACTCTCTCTTCCTCGCTCCGTGCAGCCCGTCGAGGCCTAGCGCACGGGGTCCCAGCCGCCGGGATGGAATGGGTGGCAGCGACAGATCCGCCAGAGCCCCATCAGCCCGCCCTTTAGAAAACCATAACGCGTGATCGCGTCGACTGTGTACTGCGAGCAGCTCGGCACGAACCGGCAGACCGCAGGTCGGTACGGTGCCGTCCGCTGGTAGATTCGGATCAGGCTAATAGCCCCCAGGGCGAGCCACCCCATTCTCTTGGATACTGGCTGTCCCGTCACGGACAGCTTTCCGCCGTCTGGTTGTCCTTCCCGCTCGGGATGGCGGTCGTCGGTGCCAGAATCACCCCCGCCCGCTTCGCCACTGCCATCACAGCGGCATGGAGTGCCCCGTAATCCGCTGTGGCGGCCGCCGGCTTCACGGTCAGCACTCCGTCCAGTCCCACTTTCCACCGGGGAAACTCCTGGCTCAAGATGGCTCGCAGCCGTCGCCGCACCAGATTGCGCACCACGGCATTCCCCGTCTTTTTGCCGACGGAGATTCCCCAGCGACTGCCTTCGTGCCGGTGCAGAATGTGCAGGGTCAAGAGCGGATGCCCATAGGACCTGCCCGATCTGTATACGCGCCGAAAGTCATCCGAGTTGCGGAGTCGGTGCTCCTTCGGCAGCATACAGCCACTCCCAGGACCGACCGGGCCGGACGGCTCAGGCGGTCAGGCGCTTGCGCCCGCGCGCTCGCCGGGCAGCAATCACGCGCCGCCCACTGGTGGTGGACATGCGCTTGCGAAAGCCATGCTCGCGCTTTCGGTGGCGATTGTGTGGTTGAAATGTACGCTTCATCGGACCCGGCCTCTCCCCTGAACGGCCGCGATTATAGCACAGGGTCTCGGCATCAGAAAGCCCAACGTTTTCGGGTCGACAAGGTCCCCGCCCCTGCTGCTCTTCGTGCCGGATCGGCGATCGCGCCTCTACGGAACGGCAGGCTTGACCTTCAGGCTGGCATCCTTGGTGGATCCGTTCAACGTAGCGACCACCGTATAGACGCCCACGGGGAGGTTGGGCAACGCCAGCCTGAGACTGCCGACCTGCTTCTTGTTCAACGTGACCGTGGGCACGAAGCCCAGATCCACCGGAACGCCGTTGAAACGGAACTGCAGCGGGATCTCGACTTTCAACTTCGGCTTTCTCGTCAGCTCGATGGTGAAGGTAACGTTCTGGCCCGGTCGGGCCTTTCCAGGGGCAATGGTGAGCGACCTCAACTTGATGTTGGCGGGAATCGCCTGGGGAGCGAGGATACAGCCCATCTCGAGGTTGGTTTGGAAGTTCCTGCCGTTCCCGGCGATCTGCCCCTGGCTGTTGATGCCGAAGGCCTCGAACACCTGAAACCGGCTGCTCGCCGGCACGGAGGCACTGAGGTCAACAACGGTGGCACCGTCCCACAGGTAGCCGAGGCTGCCGCCGAAGCCGACGATCTGGCCCGCGGCATTGATGCCCATCGCAACTCCGCCCGGAAAACCGCCCGCGCTCATCAGCGCCTGGGGAGCGGCGCTGCCGTTGGCCCAGCGCACAGGCAGCACTCGGTTGGCCCCCGCTCCTTCCTGGGATCGGCCGCAAATCACGCCGGCATCGTTGATCGCCACGGCGGTGTTGTTCAGTCCACCGCCCAGGGTGGCAAGCAGCGTGATGTCGCCGGGGTCCACGTCGTTGTCGCCATCCACGTCGCGAAACAGGAAGGGGGTATAGGTGTTGTCGCCGTTCCGCCGCTCTCCCACGACGTCGCCCGCGCTATTCACGCCGTAGGCTGCCCCCGGCCCGAGGTTGATCACGACGCCGGTCGGGTCGCCGTTCGGACGCACCCACGCGAAGGCGGTGTTCGAGAAGAAGACATCGTCTCCCATGGTGCCGACGATGGTCCCCGCTGCGTTGATACCGTTGGCCCGGCTTGCCGCCGTGCCGAGGCGTGAGCCGACGTCGACGAGCTGATTCCCGGCGAAGAACAGGAAGGCCTGCGGTGGTCCATCCACGACCTTCTGACACTCGCCCACCACTGAACCCGAGTCGTTGATCGCGAAGGCGAAGCTCGAGACCCGATCATTGGGGTTGTTCGCCAGCAGTGGGATGCTGATGACGGTTCCGTTGGCGGCTCGATGGAAGGCGCGAAATGCCAACTCTTGCGACGGGGTCGTGAAGTTGAAATACCCCACCGTGTCTCCGCCGGCGTTGATGGCGGAGGGGAAGAGGGCGACGCCGTTCGGCCGCAGCTCAGTCACGCCGTAGTTCGCGGCGGACGCGATGCGCGTCAGGAAGACGGCTGCCATCAGAACAGACACCAGACAGACGAGGTGTGGGCAGCGTTGACGGACGGATGTTCTCATTCGTGCCTCCGGGGGCTTGCCCCGGTTGGCCGAGACGTTAGGGGTTTGGATGCCCGTTGGTCAATCGTGGCGGTCTGTCCTGCTCGGGCCGAAAAGCGATTGTCCCGGCGGCACGGTAGGTGGCCGCCCCGCCAACGCTTGTTGCTCCAGGGTGGCGATCCACTCCTCATCCGGCTGGGGGCCACCGGTCGCCTTGCGGGGGATGACGATGGTTGCCGTGAGGTCCTGAGGCGGATGGCAGACGCCGTCGCCGCACGCCTGCATTTGCAGTATGAGGCGAACCTGACAGTCCCCCGGCGGCATCGGGTCCGGCAGTTTCAGCTCCACACCAAAAAGCACGGTGCCGCGATAGCCCGCGGCGGGCCCCTGACCCGGCTCGTCCCACTCTTCGGGGTCCGGGTACGAGCCGGTGACCAGTTCGACCCCTCTCGGATGCTGAACCATCAATCGGGCCGGAACCCGACCTCCAGCGGACCGGTCTTGCGCCCCCGCGGCCAGGTGAAACCCATCCCGAATCGTCACCCGGAGGCCCACCCAAATCCTCTCACCGGCACCAGCGCCGGCTTGGGAGATGAGCGGAACCAGCTTGACGGCTCCGCCTCCCGCAGGACGAATGACATCCTTCGTCATGGACAGATACTCGTCGCCGGCGATCAGCAAGCTGGGGTAGGCGGCTGGGTGGTCCTTCACGCGCGCGGCGGCGGCGGTGAGGAGGCCGCGCAGTCGGTTACCCCAGCGATCCTCTCCAGTGATCTCCAGCGCTCGCCGCAGCGCCAGCGCGGCAAGCGCATTAGCGGACGGGCTGGCGTCATCCTGCAGATCGCGGAGCCGGGTGAGGAGGATCTCGTGATCGTGACTGGTCGAGAAGTAGAGCCCCGTGAGGGTGTCGAAGAAGCGGTCCTCTATCGTCTCCAGCAGACTCAGCCCCTCGTCCCTCCAGACAGGTTCTCCCGATAGCTGATGCAGCTCCAGGAGTGCGACGGCGAGGGCGGCATAGTCCTCGAGGTAGGCATTGAGTTGCGCCGCGCCGGCGCGGTAGCTGCGAAGGAGCCTTCCGTCCCGCCGCATCCGTGAGAGGCAGAATCCGGCGGCAGCGCGGGCGGCGTCCAGGTAGCGGCTCTCACGGAAAACCCGTGCGCCGACGACGAAGGCGCGGATCATCAACCCATTCCAGGCGGCGAGAACCTTGTCGTCCAGGAGGGGATGCACTCGCGTTTCCCGCTGGATCCGCAGCTTTTCCCGCAGTGGAGCGAGCTCAGCCTGAAGCCCGGCGTAGTCGCTTCCTTCCCCGGCGGCCCATTCCTCCAGGCTCCGCTTGAGCAGGTTGGGGATGGAGTGCCCCTCGAAGTTCCCGCCGCGGGTGATGTCGTAGATCCGGCAGAGTCGCTCACCGGCCTGGTCGCCCAGCACTCTTTGCACCTCGTCCGGACCCCAGACGAAGAATCTCCCCTCCTCACCCTCGCTGTCCGCGTCGGTCGCGGAGTAGAAGCCGCCGCCCGGATGCGTCATGTCCCGCAGCACGTAATCGAGGATCTCTCTCGCCGTGACGCCCCAGCCCGCATTCCCAGTCTGCTCGTGCGCCAGTGCGTAGACCCTCGCCAACAACGCGTTGTCGTAGAGCATCTTCTCGAAGTGAGGGACCAGCCATCTTTCGTCGACGCTGTAGCGGTGAAATCCGCCGCCGATCTGGTCGTACATGCCGCCCCGAGCCATTTGATCGAGAGTCACCGTCAGGGCTCGCTCTAAACGTCCCTCCGGGTGTTCTGCCTGTCGGCGCAGAAGGAGCTCGAGGCGCATCGATGGCGGAAACTTGGGCGCGCCTCCGAAGCCCCCGAAGTCCGCATCGAAGTCCCGCAGAATGTGGTCGCACGCGTCGGCGATCAACTGCGAGGAGAAACTCTCTGCTCCCAAGGTCTCCTCCTGCAGTCCGCGGATGGCGGTGGTCACGCGCTGCGCCTGCTCCTCCACCACCTCCCGTCGCTCGCTCCAGGCGCGGGCCAGTTCTTTCAGCAACGTGCCGAAGCCCGGCCTGCCCCACCGGTCCTCCGGGGGGAAGTAGGTCCCGGCATAGAACGGCTTCAGGTCAGGGGTGAGGAAAACCGACATCGGCCAACCGCCACTGTGGGTCATCATCTGGGTGGCGGTCATGTAGATCTCGTCGAGATCGGGCCGCTCCTCGCGATCCACCTTGATCGCGACGAACGACTCGTTCAGGACCGCGGCGAGGGCCTCGTTCTCGAAGCTCTCGCGTTCCATGACATGGCACCAGTGGCAGGCCGAGTAGCCGACCGAGAGGAAGATCGGCCGATCTTGCCGCCTCGCCAACTCGATGGCCTCCTCGCCCCAGGGATGCCAGTCGACGGGATTGTAGGCGTGCTGAAGCAGATAAGGGCTGGTGCTGCCCGCCAGCCGATTGGGCTGGCGTGAAGGGGAGGGCGTGTCGGCCAAGGGAGGTCCTCTCGACGCCGACAATCCGTGCGTGCGGCGATGCTCTGTTCTATCCTCCGGGCACGACGGGGAGAATCCCGGTGACCAGCAGGGCGAGCACCCCGCTCGTAGCGGAGAGCTCCCCCAGGAGTGCGCTGACCAGCCGCGGACTCTGCCGCGCCAGGTTGAAGTGCGTTTCGACTCGCCGCCGCCCGGTCTCACCCATCCGGCGGCACTCCTCGGGGTCGCTGTAGAGGTCGCGGATGCTCTGAGCGAGGGCTTCGGCATCCCCCGGGGGGACGAGTCGACCACACTCCCCTTCGTGAACGATCTCGCGGAGACCCCCCGTGTCCGAGGCAATGCACGGCCGACCGGCCGCCAGAGCCTCCGCCGCCGCGAAGCCGAAGGCCTCCGACCAGACCGAGGGGACCACGCACAGCCTTGCTTCGGCCATCAGCCCAGGCACGTCCCTGTTCTCACCGGTGAACTCGATGTGATCCAGCCCCGCCGACCACGCCTCCTGCTGGTACCGCCACAGTTCCGGGCCATCTCCGGCAATGCGGGTAGGTGGTCGAAATCCCTGTTCGGCGAGAAGCGCTAGCGCGCGGAGCAGCACGCCGATGCCTTTCTCGGGCCGGAGGTAGGCGACGGCGGTCACGTACCGCCCCAGGGGGGCGTTCGGATCGAACCGGGCCAGGTTGACGCCGTTGTAGATGACCTGAACGCGATCCGCTGGGACGTAGTCGCACTCCGTTAACCGACGAGCGACGAACTTGGACACCGCGAGGTATCGGTCCACGACGCCCTGGGAGCGTCGCGCCCGCCATCGTCGGAAAGGGGCCTTCCACCACGCGGCGGGCGCTATCGGTCGAGAAACGCGCTCGCTCACGTAGATGCGAGCCTGTGGGAGGCGCCGCCGGAGTTCCCGCAGCACCGGGTGCTGCCCCGGCACAAAATGCAGCCAGTAGACATCCGCACGCTCGGCGGCCAGCGACTCGATCCATGCTGCATTCGCCGCACTGTCGCGGAGCGGAGGCAGGGGAGCGCCGATTTCGTCGAAGCTCAGATCGAAGGCGCGGGCCACGCCCGGAGGGACGCGTCCGGTAAACAGGAAACTGACATCGGCACCGGCGGTCCGCGCCGCCTCGGCCGTGGCGAAGACGAGGTGCTCGAAGGAACCAAGCCGACGAGGCGCAACATCTGCGGCGATGACGAGTTTCGGACCCAGGTTGGTGACGTCCGGCAGCGTTGCCGCCAGCTCTGTCCTTGATGGCACAACGATGTTCCCGACCCGCACAAGCGGATCCGTGCCCGACCGACTTCATTAGACGATGTCATTATCGGCTGTGTTCGCGGTAGGTAAAGACAAATGTCAGTGACCCTCGCTTCTTCAATTGTTCTCGGCCTTGCTGGCCCGTCCCGCGGGGGCGTCAGGACGCATCTGAGCACCCTGGCGTCCGGCTTGCCAGCGCGGGGCTGGCAATTTCGGCTGCTCGATCCGGAATCGCCGGCAGCCGTGGGGGGTCCGCTCGACCTGTCAGCCCGGGCCGACCCGCTGCGATTCCTCCGTGCAGGGCGGCAACTCACCGCCGCCGTGGCTCGACTTCGGCCGGCCGTTGTGCATGCGCACGGAGTGAAGGCTGGGCTGCTGCTCGCACTCTCCGGGGTCTCGGCGCCCCGAGTCATGACGATCCATAACGTGGTATCCAAGGGCTGGGGCCGTCTGCTGGCCGTCTCGGCGCGGAAAGCTCTGTTCGTCGCTGTTTCCGTGGCCGTGCGCGACTCGCTCCTGCGCTCGGGCGTCCCGGCATCCCGCTGTCGGCTTGTCCGTGGAGGGGTGGATCTCGACCGATTCCAGCCGGTGCCCCTGCCCCCTATGCCCTTCCAGGTGGGCTTCGTCGGGCGCTTGACACACGAGAAAGGGATCGATCTGTTTCTCGCTGCCGCGCGAGCAGGACTTCGCGGACCGGGAGGCGCATGGACGGTCGCCGGCGACGGGCCTCTACGAAGGATGGTGGAGGATGCCGCTGCCGTTGGTGGCGTGAAGTATCTCGGAGAGGTGCAGGATGTCGTTCCGGTCCTGGCCGCCTGCCATTGCCTCGCTGTGCCGTCCCGCTCCGAGGGGCTCGGCCTCGTCGCGCTGGAGGCGATGGCCATAGGGAGACCGGTGTTGGTGGCGGACGTCGGCGGCCTCCGGGAGATCGTGCGGGACGGAGTCTGCGGCCGGTTACTCCGTCCGGGCGATGCAGTGGAGCTGGCCCGGGCCGTGGCTTCTCTCGCCGTTGACCCGGCCTGTCTGGCGAGTTGGGGCGCGGCCGGTCGAGATCGGGTGCGGGCCGAGTTCAGCCAGGAGACGATGCTGGACAGCCTCGCGGCGATCTATCGGGAGGTGTCGGGCGCGGGAATCCGCCCATGAAGGATCTGGCTGACCGCGGTTGGGGAGGTTGGTCACCTCCGTTGCCCGAGGGTGATCCGGCGTGGGAGATGGCGTCCGTGGAGCAGCACTTGTTGGACCGACCCTACGCCCACGCGACGGAGATGGAGCCGGAGTTGGGGGCGCTGAAGCGGTGGTTTCCGCTGGGGAGCGGCCCGATCCTCGAGCTTGCGTGCGGCGCCGGAAGGCTTCCCATCGCGCTGGCGGAGGCAGGTTGGGAGGCCGTGGGGGTGGACGGCAATCCGCGCTTCGTCGACCGGGCGCGCCAGGAAGCGCTTCGGCGCGGCCTCGAACGGCAGGCCCGCTTTGTCTGCGCCGACATCCGGCACTTGCAGCTCGACCAAGCGTTCCCCGTGATCCTGCTGATTGACCAGTCCTTCAAGTGCATGTTGACGCCGGAGGACCAGCTTGGCTGCCTGCGGTCCATCCGCCGTCACCTCGCCCCAGAGGGGCGCTGCCTGCTCGAGTATCGCTGCGTGTTCAAGTTCCCGGATGCCGGCCCCGGGGAACCGTACACGTTCACGGATCTGGAAGGCACGTGGCAGGCCGTGGATCTGTACGATCCCGTTACGCAGGTTTCCACCAGCGTCATTCGACCGGCGGGCACTCCGGAAGCCAGACCGCGCCTCGATTCCTGTCGACTAGCCACCTGGGGCGAGTTCGATCTCCTGTGCCGTGTGGCTGAATTGAGGATTGAGCACGTCGACCACGATTTCGAGGAACGTGGCCCCGGGGCACTCTATCTGGATGCGCTGGTGGCCCTGCGCGCGGAGTGAAGCGTCGCCACCCGACCTCGCGAAGGATCGCAGCCGGGCCACGGCGAAGATCGGCCGTGGGCAGCTAGCCCCATCCTCGATCCGCGGAATGCCCCACGGAGGCCCGATGACTCGCCGACTCATCCCCGTTGCTCTCCTCGCGCTGTTCCTGTCGTCCGGCGTCGTGTCGCGGGCGCAAGAGCCCGGGTTCACCCGCACCCAGGACATCATCTACAGTCGCAAGTTCGGCACGGCGCTGACGCTCGATGTGATCAAGCCGGCGAAGCAGAGCGGCGTGGGCGTGCTCTGGATGCAGAGCGGTGGCTGGGTTTCCTCCCACGACGGCATCAATCCAGCAACATTCAAGGGGTTCCTCGATCGAGGACAGACGGTGTTCGTGATCGTGCACGGCTGCCAGCCGAAGTTCGCGATCCCCGAGATCATCCAGGACATCGACCGGGCGACTCGGTTCGTCCGCTATCACGCGAAATCGTATGGTGTGGACCCCGAGCGACTCGGCATTGCCGGAGGCAGCGCCGGGGGGCATCTCTCCCTGATGCAAGGGGCGCGCGGCGCCGATGGAAATCCGAACGCGAAGGATCCCGTCGACCGCGTCCACAGCCGGGTGCAGGCCGTAGCGTGCTTCTTTCCCCCGACCGACTTCCTGAATTACGGGCAGCCGAACACGAATGCCCTGGCGGTGGAGGGGCTGAAGCCGTTCCGCGCTGCCTTTGGCGCGAAGAACGACACGCCAGAGGAACTCGCAGCCGTGGCTCGCGCCGATTCCCCCATCACCTTCGTCACCAAGGCGATGCCGCCGTCACTGATCATCCACGGGGACAAAGACACCCTGGTGCCGATTCAACAGGCCGAGGTGATGATCAAGCGGCTGGAAGAGAACCAGGTGAAGTGTCGGTTGGTAGTCAGGGAGGGCAAGGGACACGGCTGGCCGGAGCTCCTTCAGGATGTGCCCATCCTGGCCGAGTGGATCGACCAGCACGTCGGCAAGTAGCGAGCTACGGCCAGTAGCGCTGGCCCGAGTTGCAGCGCTGGCAGAGGAACTGCTCCTCGAGGAGCTTGGCGATCTCCCCGCCCAGCAGGTAGTGACAGGTGGGGCAGTAGTAACCGTTGCTCGCGTACGCTTCGTTTCGGCCTTCGATCTGCGCCCCTTGAAGCCGCCAGAGGTGCGCGAATTCCGCCGGGTTAGTTAGTTTCTCCGTGCGGAAGTCGAAGAACGCCCGCGTGAGCAGATCGTTGCGCCGGTAGGCGCGGCGAACAATCTGCTCGGCGCGGCGCCCGTCGAGCTGATCCACGCCGAAAGCCGAGAGTGCTCGAAGCGCCTGGTCCACCGCGCGGACAAGCCGGTCCGCACCCGCCCGATCCAGGTACGAGGCGAATCGGACTGTGAGCGTGCGGCGCAGCAGGGCATTGTCCGGCAGCAGCAGCTTTGCGACCGCCGTGTTGAAGTTGAGGGGGAGCGCGCCGCCCCGTTCGGCGGCGTCCACGCCATCCGCGAAGTAGACGTAGAACTCCCCCGAAACCAGTTGGTACCATCCCGTGGCTGGGATCTCACCGGAGGAAGCGGGCAGCCACGGCAGGCCGGGTTCTGCCTGTCGCCCGAGGACAAGCGCGAGCGCCCAGGCCTCCTCCGTGCTCTCTACTTCGGCCGGAGGCGTCAGCGGGTCCACCCAGTCCACGTCGCGCCGCGTGTGCCAGAACTTGAAATCCTGGCAGCTCTCGGCCGCTTGCAGGGAGTGGTTGTCGTACGCGTTTCTCCGGACGACACCCTCCATCTGCCCCAGCGTGAAACCGTGCTTTTCACGGACGATCAGCAAACGGTACGGGTCGTCGCTGTCGGTCAACCCGCCGCGTCGTAGCGGCATGGCGTTGCGGACGCGCTGCTCGACCCGCTGGATGGATGGCCGCGACTCGCCCTCGTCGCGGTCCATGAATGCAAGGTAGGAGAGCAGTGGCTGGGCGCCCTTTGCTCCCGCCAATTGCTCGCTGACCTGTGCGGCTGCCACGCCGAGACGCGGTTCGCTGGCGAGGACCACGCTGTCGATGTCGCTCTCCGTGGCACGGTCGGCGATATGAAGGTGGTCCCGGAGCGGCGCGAAGAAAGCGCGGGCCTCTTCTTCGGCCATCCGCAGGCAGTCAGCGGGAATGGCCTGTCGAGCGGTGGCGATGCCCGGCCTGGGATCGAATGCGCCCGTGCCGGGCTCACGCCGCAGCTCAGCCCTGAGACCCTCGAGCCGCTGCAGCGTGGCGGACTGCGCCGCCTCTTCTTTCCGCGTCTCGTCCCAGCCGGCAGCAGGCTCCTCCGGCCATCGGCGCATGGAGAGGAGGCGGAAGTATTCCTCCGTGACGGTGCCCCGCGGCTGCGGGGGCTCCGGTTCGAACGTCACCTTGCCGTTGATGCTGGGTGAGGCCGCCGCCAGTTCTCGCCATCGCTTTTCATGCTCGGCACCCTCCTGGGTGAACGCTGCCTGAATCTGGTCCAACCTTCGGAGCCGCGGAGCATTGACTTGACGAATCTGGTCGAGCAGGTCGCGCAGCGCCGCCGCCCGGTCCAGGTGACCGACGGCCTGAGTCTTCATCTCCGCCTGCAGATATGGATAGAGATTCTGGCTGATGCCCTGCCAGGCTTCCTTCAGCCTGTCTTTCTTGTTCCAGACGAGGGGGCTGTTCTGCAGCTTCTCGGCGTCGTCGAGTGCGCGATCCAGCATGGATCGGTAGGTGTCCGCATCCTGGCGCGAAGCCGGACCGGCGGTCCCCGCGGCGCTGCCCCAGGCCTCGATCTCATGCTCCAGTCGACGGAGCACGGCCGAGATGAATGCTGGTCCCCCTTCTCGGGAGAGGAGATGATCACCGATGAAGCGGTCGACGTCCGCCGAGAGCGAGTCGAGGATCCGGCGCTTGTTGTCACGGATGACCCCGACGAGCGCGGGATCAGTGCCGGTCGGCTCTGCAGCGGTCAGCCGGGCTTCGACGGAACGAAGCAGTGCTCGCAGATCCTCCACGCGGGGGAACTTGCCTTCCGGGACACCCCGCAGCAGGTCCTGGAAGGGAGTCAGTCCGACGGGCTCCGACCCTGTCTGGATGCGACGGAGAAAGTTGTCGAAGTCCCCGGCGCCGAGTCCTTCCAGCGCTCGCCGGACGGAGATCTCGTCCAGGCTGTGTGCCGCCCAGTGCTGGTAGGCGCCCGCGAGCAGTCGGCTGGTTGCCGCGCGCTGGACGTGTTCGCCCGGGAACTCAAGCGCGGCGACGCCGAAGGTGCTGAAGAGCGGGCGCATGAAGCCGATCTGTTCTGCTCCCGCCATCTGCGACGCAGCGTCGACGTCGCTCGCCGCGATCTCCATACCGGCGGGTCCGACTGCGGCAGCCAGGTACTGCGCGATGGTGGCGTTGAGGCTGCGGACGTCCGCCCCCGTACCGCCGGAGGGCATCACCACGCGCAAGATATCGTAGGGCCGGCCAGTGATCACGAACGGGGAGGTGCTGCCGGGGAGCATCTGCGCCCAGCGAGAATCGGCAAGCTGGTAGTGGTTCAACTCCTTCAGCGCGAAGAAGGCGTTCTTCTTGTAGCGAGCGGCGAGGCTGGTCTGCAGCGTGGGGTGGGGGAGAGTGAAGATCGCCTGCCGACGCACCGCGCTGTTGCTCCACACGTCGATCAGGTAGCCCAGGTCGGCACAGCCGCCACTGCCCGTGCCGCCGCAAAGCGTGCCGACGACGATCACGACCGTTCCGCCCTCGTCGATGCGGACCGTGAGCCCCGGCTCGCCCAGACGGTCGGCAATCTGCTGCTGGGTGAGTGAGCTCAGTGAGCTAAGGTCGTCCAGCACCCGACGCCGGACCGCATCGTAGGTTCGGGGATGGAACAGGCATAGTCGGCCGAGCATGCGGCAGTTGCCGGCACCGTCGCTCGGGTTGTCGATGTCCCGCAGTGTTGGGCCGTCTTGCCACTCATCAAAGCCGAAGTCGGCACCGGTGGTCCGCGGGCTGTTCAGGTACGGGAGATACTCCTCGCGCGTCATGCCCGCCCACAGAATGCGGTCACCGAGAGGGCTCTGGGGCTGCGCTGTCTCCAGCACCAGCATCCGCACCCAGCCGACCCGATCCATCCCACCGAACTGCCACGTCAGGTGTTCGGCAAGCTGCTCGCAGACCTGCATCCCGGTGCTGCCGAGCCCGAGAACGATCGTCTTGCGGACGGTTAGGGTGCCCTTCATTCGGAGCCTCTCTCGCGTTTCGAATTACTTCTCTGCATAGACGATCTCCAGGCGCATCGCGTCCGCCCCGGGGCGAGTGAGCCGGCACACAAGGTGAGCCCCGGGACGAAGGGTTAGGCGACGGGGACTGACGCCGGCAGGGGGCAATCCCGCGGCGGCCTCGAACTGACCTGGCCCCAGTGCGTTGACCAGCAAGTCTCGCTTCTCCGTGAGGTCCAGGCGGGCCATCGCGCCATCGGGTTCGGCGTCGCCGTCCGCCAGCTCCTCGACGGCTGACTCGGCGGTGATGAGCCAGGATCCGCCGGATGTCAGCCTGGAGAGGGTGATCGTTCGTGCTTTCGGCGCGCTGCCGAGAACAACGCGCAGGGAACCAGGAAACGTACGCGCCGCCGGCGCCGCCGGCTTCTTCTCGCCGCCGGGCTTTCGTCGACTCAGGATCACGGCAGCACCCACGGCTATGATGAGCAGCCCAAGGATGGCCGGGATGAGCCAACCCGGGAGCCCGGCTCGCCCCTCCTCGGAGGGTGCGGCCGGCGGCGTTGGCGCGGTCGATGAAGCGCCTGGCCCGGAGGGGAGTCCGGCTGACGGGTTGGGCAGCTCGTCGACGGACGGTCGATCCGCCGCGGGCTGCCACGTAGCGAGCGGAAAGGTCGGATAGCGCGGCCCTGTCGGTGTGCCCGTTCTGCCCACGATCTTGGTGGGAAAGAGCGCCGTTACGTCGATCGTGATCGGTCCTGTTTTCCCCTGAGCCGTGAAGCTGTGCCGGATGGGGCCTCGAAATCCACCCTGGCGAATCGCGGCAATGAGCTGCTTGTTGTCAGCGCCGAAGAGGGCGGTGCGTGTGCCGGTCGGCACCTGGCTCTGGTTGGTGTTGGTGATCATGAGGACCACCGTCGACGCCTGGTCCCTGGGAGTGACGACGTTCTTGAGCACTTCGTACAGGGAGCGCTCGGTGTCGTGCCCGCCGCGGCTGTCCTGCCGCGGGGCATACGGCACCTGGTTCACGACAATCGCGCGGCTGTCCGGATCCACCGTTAGCGGGACCGTGGTGCCGGCATCCCAGACACTCATCTCCCAGGCGACTGGAGTGACCAGATCGCCAGGGGCGAACGTGTTGTTCAACAGACCGAAGGCGAGCCGGCGCATCGCAATGGCGTGCACGGGGTCGACACCATAGTGCCCGGTCGAAAACGCCAGCACGAAGTGGTAGCGTTGTTCATCGAATTTGCCGCCGGACTTGAGGATCTCGGCTTTCAGCCAGCGATCCACGTCGGCACGCGGCACCACGCGTACCTGCGCGTAGTCACGCGGATCCGGAGCCTGGGCGCGAACGGCAATGGCCGGAATCAGCGTGGCGAGGGCAAGGGTCAGCAGCAATCTAGCGAAAGAAGACGACGCGCGCATTCGGGCCCCCACAGGCAGAGGAACTCCCTGTATCTCAAGTCGGGCTTCGGGGCCGGTAACTCCTGCCAAACGTGTCGGTGGGGGCGCGGCCTCCTTCACATCAACAGTGAGACGCCGGGACTCGGTTCGGACAGCGCCCAGGCGTCGAGGGGTGTTGCTTCGCGAGCAGACGTCAGCCCTGCTCCCGGCTCTGGTGGTTCGCCACTTACCCCTTGCCGGACGACGCCATCCGTGTTGCGATTCGTGCCAGCCGCCGAAGATCGAGGAGGTGGAGGGGCCAGGAATCCCACGCCCGCCGCAGCGCAGCCCGGGCCTCAGTCCTTTGGCCTTCCGCCCAGAGCGCATGGAACCGTTCGAGATAGTAGAAGCAGACATCCGCCCTCATCTCACGGATTGAGGCGGTCAGTCGGGAGCGGCACTCCGCGCATCCGGGGTGAACCAGGCCTCGTTCCCGCCGCAGCATGTCGAGCAAGTCGACTTTCATGCGATTGGGCCCGCGACTGTAGCTCTCCCCGTGCTGCCTGTAGTCGCAAACCGTCGAATTCACCGTGGCGATGGGATACCAGCGCGCGACTCGCAGCATCTGCTCGTAGTCGGCCGCGGAGTTCCAATGGACGGGCAGCCCCACCTTCGCAAGCGCTTCCAGACGGTAGAGACAGGCAGAGTTGGTGAACGGGAAACGCCTCAACATCTCGTGGTAGCGATCGCCCGACTCGCCGGGATGGCGCTCTGCCCCCGTGGGCTTGCCTTCTCCATCCACCACCCGGGCAATGCCGGCGGAAGCCCCGAACTCCGATGACTCCAGGAGGGGCGCGATCAGGGCCTCGATCGTGTTCGGCTGCCAGGCGTCGTCTTGATCGAGGGGTGCGATGAACTCCCCGTGGGCCCGGATCACGGCGCGAGCCCGGGCCGTGGTGCCCCGCGAGCCGTCGTTCCCCTGTCTGTAGTAGCGGATGCGCGAACCGTACTCCCGGCAAATCTCGGGCGTACTATCGGTCGAGCCGTCATCGACCACCACGATCTCCAGATGGGGATAACTCTGGCTCAGCGCGCCGTCGAGCGCCTGTCGGATGAAGGACGCACCGTTGTAGGCAGGCATCGCCACCGAAACGAGCGGGGTCGACGAGGCGGGACTGGGCACGGCTCTCTAGAATCCCGGTGGGAAGGTTAAAGGCGCGGATCGGCCAGCAGGGGTCGCAGCCGGTCCGCCTGGGAGTGCATCTCGACCAGTAAAGCGCAGACGGATCGAACGTCATGGGGAGACATGGCTTCGCCAGTGGGCAGGGCCAGCACGGATTCGCAGAGCGCCTCCGTTACTGGGAGGGCGCCTGACGCGAGGGGGCGACGCTCCGAGTAAGGCGCCATGCGGTGGCATCCCGGTGCGAAGTAGCGTCGGGCAAGCACTCCCTCCGCCTGGAGAACGGTGACGGCCTCATCGCGGGTGAGCCCAAACCTCCGCGAGTCTACCTCCAACACCATGTACTGGAAGTTGTGATCCGGGGCGGGCTTGTGCTCGATCACCCGCAGTCCTGGTGCTGACCTGAGCCCGGCGCTATACAGCGCGTGGTTGCGCGCGTTCACCGCCTGTAGCTCCGGCAGCCGGTCCAGCATGCAGAGGCCGAGCGCCGCCTGCAGCTCGGACAGCTTGGCATTGGTGCCGGCGGACACCACCGAATCGACGCCCGTGAATCCGAAGTTCCTGGCAAGGCGCAACCGCTGGGCGAGGATCGAGTCGTTGGTGGTCACCACACCACCTTCCCCGCAACTGACAAACTTTGTGGCGTGAAAGCTGAACACTTCCGCGTGACCGAAGCAGCCGACTCGGCGGCCGTCGTGAGAGCAATGGTAGGCATGTGCAGCGTCGAAGAGTAGCTCCAATCCGTACCGATCCGCGAGAGACTGCAAGGCCTCGACGTCGCAGGGCGTGCCCCAGAGATGGACGCCGATGATGGCACTGGTTCGGGGGCCGATCAGGGATTCGACGCACCGCGCGTCGAGGCAGTGACTGCCCGGCTCGACGTCTGCGAACACTGGCTCGAGACCGGCGCGCAGTACGGCATGAGCCGTCGCCACGAAGGTGAAGGAAGGGAGGATTACCTCTCCTTCCAACCCGAGCGCCGTCAACGTCAACTCGAGACCCAGCGTCCCGTTCGCCACGGCGACCGCGTGTCGAACGCCGAGGTGGCCAGCCACCCGATCTTCGAATTCCTGCGTGGCAGGTCCCGCGTTGGTCAACCAGTTACGATCAAGAATTTCGTCGATCCGGGCGTGGAAGCGCGATCGGTCCGGCAGATTCGGCCGACCGACGTGGCGAGGGATCGGGAAAGCTGGCGAGCCTCCCAGCAGCGCTAGTGCGCGACCCGCGACGGCTCCAGGGCATTCGGTGTTCACTCTGCTTCAGCCTGTCGATAGCGCATCACTCGCGCCGGGACACCGTACACCACCGCCCCGGCGGGAACGTCGCGAAGAACGACCGCCCCAGCGCCTGCCAGAGCATCGGCACCGATCGTCACTTTCTCCACCACCGCGGCACCGATGCCGATCCAACTCGCCGTCCCCACCACCACACCTCCGGCCAACCGGGCTCCGGGCGCCACGTGCACGCCCTCGCCCAGGACACAGTCATGGTCCACGGATGCGCCGGTGTTGACAATCCCCAGTCGACCGATCGTAGCCCCGGAGCCGACTACGCTTCCGGCGCAGAGGACAACGCCCTCGCCCAACAGTGCATCCCCGGCAACGACAGCCGAAGGGTGAGCAAGGGTGATGAGCCTGAATCCGTACTTCTGGGCCACATCCGCGACCCGAAGCCGTGCACGACAATTCCCGATGGCGATGACCACACTGTGCGCTAGCCGAGTCACCTCGCCTACGGCACCGGGACCTCGGTAGCGAGGTACTCCGAGATGCTCGTCGACGGCGTCGCTCTCGGCGTCGTCGTCGATCCACGCCACGGCCCGCCGGCCGGTTGCCCGGAGGATGTCGAGCACCACCCTACCGTGCCCTCCGGCACCCCAGATGGCTACCAACTCCCCGGGCCCTTGATCCGCTGCGGACGATTCCGGGCAAGCGTTTCTCACAAAGCCCAGTTGCGCCCGAAAGGCGAGGCGTGCAGCGTGTGACTCATGCGTGGGTCAGCGTGAGAAGACCGTCCACATGAGCAATCCGGATCGCGCCGCGGCCCGTAAGCAGCGCCAGTGCACGAACTGAAGTCGAGCGCCACACTTCTTCCAGGATCCCGCTTGCGGGTCGCGCAGCAACCAACGCGGTCGTGTGGCCCTCCCGGGTGAGGACCAGCAGTCGCGCCTCCCCATCCTCGCCCGGGACGGCCGCCGCGTCGAGCCACTGTCCCGGTGGGGACTTCATTTCGTTGCGTCGTTCACCGAGGGCACCACCAAGCTGGACGATGCGGTCGCCGGCAACGAAGAGAGTCGCCGGGAGACCGTACACGCCCCTGATCGGCCCCGCGCCGGCAGGGGAGGGCAGACCGTCGGAAGGCAAGGTCACAGTGATCTGTCGGCCGTGCTCGCGGGCCCAGCGTACTCCGCCGGGCGTCGCCCAGATCCACACCGGGGCGGACGTCGCGTCGCCCACGGGTTCCACGACGCCTGTGGCTAGAGTGAGCTGCCACAGGCGCGAATCCCCACCGGTCCACCAGGCGTCACCGTTGCACATCACGATCCGCGTTCGGGCGGGAGGAACGGCTCCCGGCGGCGTCGCCACGCGGACGGCCGAGGCGCCCTCACCCAGCCCCGCAGTATCCAGAGTGTACAGGCTAGCCCCCGCCGGGCCGCGACACCAGCCGACCCAGGCGCCCGGGTCCGCTGCCTGGCCGAGCGGCTCCCCCTCCGCCAACGGCGCTGCGTCCCCCGGGTGGCCGAGATCGACGCGGAGAAAGCAAGCGGGCAGAGCCGCGATGGCCGTGCGACCACAGACTGCCAGCCGGTCGCCGAAAGGCAGCAAAGCCGCCGTCGCCCCACCGGCCCCGAGTGAGGACCGCCAGTTGCTGCCCACGTCCTGCAAGATCGCACCGGACCACGCGAACAGCACGCCGTGCGCGAGGGCCGCTGCCTGCAGCGGCAGCGGGCAACGCCACTCGCCGACCACCGGTGGTCGGAATCCGGGATTGGCCCGATCCCAGGCGCGGGGCCATGTCCAGCCGACCCCGGAGCCGCGGAGGTCCCACCGCCGCCCGGTGTGCTGGGGCAGCACCGGCAGGACGCGGCCGCCGCATGCAGGGTTTGGGCACCAGCGGGTGCCCGCGTTGAGCCAGCGGCCACACCGCTCGCAGGTGTCGAGCAATGCGCCGCAGCCTCCGCACCAGGGGCTGGAGGGGGCTATCGGCGCGAGCGGCCGCAGCGCGGCGGCACACGTCGGGCAGGGGTGCCGCAGCTCAAGCCCACAGGCGCGGCAGTAGCGGTCTCCCCCGGCAGCCGCGCCGCATCCGGGGCAGAGAACGCTCACAACGGTCCGCCTTCCGTGGAGTAGCGCAGCACGCGAGCACGAAGCAGGGGCTGAGCCGACGCCAGGACCCCCGGGCGCAGCATCCGGGCCACCCGACCGGCCTCGTGGCTGTGAGCCGTCACTCGCAGCCCGGCAACCTCCATGCGCTCTGGGTCAAACTCATCTCCCTCTGCCGGCACCAGGAGTTCCCAGGCACATTCGGCGCGCATCCAGGTTGCGACCGCCGCGGCTTCCGCCCCGGTGCCCAACATCAGCCCCAGCAGCGATTCGACGACGGTCGCCGGAGGCGCGGTGCCCGCAGCCCGGCTCTCCCGCACGGCCGTAATGGCGGCGCGGGCGTCGGCACCCAACGCCGCATCCAGAGCCGCTGATCCGGAAGGAATGCACGCCTCGCTCGCGGCGGGACCGGCATCGACGGGTGGGGCGGCACCGGTCGCAGCGACACGCCCGTCCGGCGCGGCGGCAGTGATCACCAGGGCCGGCACCAGGATGCGGCCACCGGCGAGGATGCCCGGACGGACCACTCGCAGCACGAACCCGGCCTCAACCGCCGAGGATGCCTCGGTACCGGCGGCCTCCACACCCGCTCCCAACCGTGACCCGGATAGCGGCGCAAATGCGGTGAGGCCAGCCGCGAGCGCGGTCTGCTCCACGAGCGCCTTCACCTCCCCCAGGTGTGCCGCGATGAGCACCCCCAAGGGGCCTTCGACGACCTGCGTCCCGGCCGCGAGCCGGGAGAGCACCTCGGCGAGCAACTCGGGATAGCGCATCGCCCAATCCGAAAGACTCTCTCCCGCATCGAGCCGTCCTGCCAGGGACTCGGCATCACGCAGTGCTCCGAGCAATGGGGATGCCACCGGCTGCACCGAGCGCAGGAATCCCAGCCGGGCCGACAGCGGCGAGGAACGCCAGACCTGCTCCAGCGCGGACGCGGGGAGGGGTGGGGCGAGCCGGGCCGCCAGCGTGGCGGCCAGCCGCTCCAACCGATCTAGTTCGCTCTCGGTCGGCCCGACACTGGAAGGGGAATCTGGGGGCGCTTGCTCGTTCACAGTCAAGCCCTCACTCGTTTTCGGGACACAAGAGGAGTCGCCACTGTGGCCGTGTGCCCCCGATGGATTGCAGCGAGGCGGTGACGCCTTCCTCCCGGGAGCAGTGGAGGCGCAACGTCACCTCCTCGGGATCCCCGCTGCCGTTCCGATAGAAGCCCCGGCACAGGTCGACATCCACCTCGGCTCCCAACACCGGGGCGCGGAGCCGGGCATCGAGTTCCTGGCCCGGGAGCAGGGTCTGCGTGAAGAAGCGTGGCGGGGTGGCGGAGATCGGCAGCAGCGGCTGCCCGGCACGCAGCACAGGATGCACCTCGTCCTGAATTCGCAACTCCAGGTCGAAAGGCGCGCTAGGGAAGAGGCGTTCGTCGCACCAAACCGCCCCCTCTACCACGGCGTTGAGGCGCTCATCGAACCGGGCCGCCGTCTGCGCCTCGGGATCCTTCTCCGGTCCCGTGGAAGGGAAGGCCCGCAGGAAGTGGCGGCGGACGAAGGGATCGATCGCCGTGCCGCCGACGAAGAAAACGTGTCGGATCTCCTCGAGGCCGAGCCCACCCGCGGGGCGCTCTCGCACAGTCCGCGTTCCAAGCTCCGCGACCACAGGAGAGAGAATCGGTTCCAGCAGGTGCTCCTCATAGAGGGCGTGGACCAGGTAGACACCTTGCAGGTCTTCGCGGTGAGGGAAGGGGAGGATTTCGCCCGGCTGACTGGGCTCCCCCGGGGAGCGGTTGAGGTACTGGCTGCTGGCTACGGCGAAGCGCTCTTTCAAGCGACGGGCGATTCCGAGAATCTCTCGCACCCGCGCTCGCGGGGGTGCGGCGGAGCCGCCCCGGTCACTCCCGCGCCACAGGTTTAGCGGGATGGGGCGTCCGTGACTCTCCAGCAACTTCGGCGCTTCGACTCCGAGAGAGAACGCCAGCGCGGCGTCCAGCACGTTGCCGCCGACTTCTCGCCGATCCTCAATGCCGTGGCGCTTGAATGCCTCGAGTGCCTCAATAGCCGGGTTTTCTGGGCCCAGGTGGAGTGCGTAGCTTCCTGCCGGCTGCAGCGAGAGCTGTCCGCCTTCCAGATCGACCCGGGCCAGGGCGACATGCGTGGTCCCCCCACCGCTATCGACGACGGCGACCGGCGTGCCTGGCTGCAGCGCGGCGAGTTCAGTCTCCCGCCGCCGTGCGATTCCAATCGCCGCCGCGATGGGCTCGTGCACCATCGAGACGTCGCCCCTGCGAACGCCTAGCTGCTCCATGGCGGCGAGCAGAGTTTCTTCATAGCGGCGGCCAACCTCGTCGCCATCGTTGGCGTCCAGCACCGGCCGACAGAGGGTGTATCGCAGCCGGAGGGTATCCCGACCGAGCGGGGCGCCGTCGCCGATGCAGCGCAGATACTCGTCAACTCGCCCGAAGATCTGGCGAAAGTAGCGGCACAGGAGAGCGGCGTTCGTCCAGTCCGGCCGGACGGCTGCGTAGCGCTCGACTCCTTCGCGAAGGTCGGTCTTGAGGTTATCTACAGCAACTTCATCCGCCGTGAGCCGCTGTGCGGATACGTGCTCCGCGGCCTCGCTTCCCCATCGGAACGACTTGTCCTGGAGGTGGAGCACCATCTGCGTCGGGAATCGGGCGTTTCCGGCTCGATCGCCGATGACGTCGACAGTCCCTGCCGGTTTGCCGCTGACCAGGCCTCGGCGCCAGCGGATGCGAATGCCCGTGTTCCGTGTACCGAAGTCGATCGCGATGACGGCATCCGGCCCCGGAGCCTCCACACGATGTTGCATCCGTGTCCAGGGGATCCTGTTCTCCTCCGGGCCGGCCTTCCAGGAGCCCGCCTCGCCAGCCCCCGTGTCCGCGGTCAGCAAGAGCCGAAGAGAGTCATTCGGAGCCACCTCTCCTCGTCCGCCGGTCAGCAGGAATCCCTCTGGTGCTGCGGACTCGAACGGGCGGGGCCGCTCGGCATCGTTGAAGAAATGGACCCACTGTCGGCGCACGCCCGGAGGGAAGACCACCGTCGGCGATCCGGTCACCCAGTGTTCGTCTCGCACGCGGAGGGCCAACGCCGGACGCAAGGCCGACTCTCTCCAACCTCGACGGTCCCACCAGTTCGGTCGGGGCGCGTCTTCACTCCGCGCCAGGATTGTGCCGCACATCTCCTGGCCGACGACATGCCGCAGCCGGAAGTGCTGATCCTGGCCGGGGAGCACCCGCCGTGCGGCATTGCCCTCGAGGGTCAGACCCTCGCAGCCGCTCAGTTCCAGGGTCACCCTCACGGGCGCACCGCCCGGGTTACGGGCGATGAGCGAGGCCGCCGCGCCCGGCCGCAGGGTGAGGAATTCACCGGGCTGCACGACGCTCTCCGCAGCCCCTTGTGACGGAAGCCCGAAGCTCCAGCCGATGCGAGAGGTTGTGCACCCGCACTCGGCACAGTACGCATCCTCGGGAGCCAGCGCAGCCGCGCAGGCACCGCAACGGCGGCCGTCGCTCATTGTGGCCAATGCGGTTCTACAATTCCGGGGTGGGTCATCGTGGCTGAACTGCTCACTCAACGCTACCCCCGGCTGGGCACGGCGTCAACGGTCCCACGGGCGAAGCGGAGGGAACTCTCCCTCACGCGGCGGACTTCAGACCGGCGGCCGGGGTAGCCGCCAACAGGAGGATCAGCTTGCGAGTGGCGGTGCTGGGTGCAGGCGGGATGCTGGGGTGGGATCTCCGCCTCGAGCTAGAGAATCGGCACGAAGTGACGGCGTGGCGCCGGGATGAAGCGGACGTCACCGACCTACAGGCGATGCGGACCGCGGTGCGCCTCATCCGGCCGGATGTGATCATCAATTGCGCTGCGGCCACCAACGTGGACCGCTGCGAGACGGAGCCCGATTGGGCGTATCGCACGAACGCCTGGGGCGCATGGGCACCCGCCGTAGCCGCAGCGGACGTCGGCGCATTCCTTGTTCACATCAGCACCGACTTCGTCTTCTCCGGCGAGCTTGGTCGCGCATACCGCGAGTGGGATGCCGTCGGACCTATCAGCGTTTACGGAGCTTCGAAGCTAGCGGGAGAGACGGCTGTATGGAACTCCGGATGCCGGGCGGCGGTGGTGCGGACGCAGTGGCTCTTTGGGGTCCGGGGCAAGAGCTTTGCGCACGCAATTCTCCGTGCCGCATCGGCCCGGCCGGCGGAGGGGCTGCGAGTCGTGCGGGATCAGGTGGGTGCGCCGACCTATACGGGCCACCTCGCTCGCAAATTGGGTTGGCTCACCCGGGAGCAGATCCCCGGGATCTTTCACATCAACAATGCCGGGGAGTGTTCCCGGGCGGACTGGGCCGCGGCGATCCTTAGAGGCGGGGGCTTCGGCGAGGTCGCCGTGCACCCGATCGACAGTTCGGAGTGGCCCACGCCCGCACGTCGACCGGCGCGCAGCACGCTGCGCCGGTACGCGTTGGAACTGATGGGCCAGGACGATATGCCGCCCTGGGAGGAGGGGTTGGAGGAGTTCCTCCGCCGACGGTCGGAGTAGGCGGGTTGAGCGAGCCCGACTACGCGGCGTCGCGGAGCGCTGCCACACCTGGCAGGGTCTTCCCCTCCAGGAACTCAAGGCTGGCGCCTCCGCCGGTCGAGATGTGGTCCATCCGGTTCGCAAACCCCATCTGTTCCACGGCGGCGGCGCTGTCTCCCCCGCCGATGATGACGTTTGCTTCGCCCTCACTGATCTGCGCCAGGATAGCGGCCAGGGCACGCGTGCCCTCCGCGAGCCGCGGCTGCTCGAAAACCCCCATCGGTCCATTCCAGATCACGGTGCGAGCACCCCTCAGGGCTTCCGCAAAGTAGGCGACGGTCGCCGGCCCAATGTCGGCTCCTTCCAGATCTGGGGGAATGGCGGTGACCGGAACCGTCCGAAACACCGTCGGCGCGTCAAACGCGTCCGTCACCACGACATCGATCGGCAGGCAGATGCGATCCCCATGTTCCTTGAGCAGGCGTCCGGCTGTCTCTACAAAGTCCGGCGCCAGCAGGCTCCTGCCGATTTCCAGCCCCTGGCTCTTCAGAAACGTGTAGGCCATCCCGCCGCCGATGATCAGCCGATCCACGAGGGGCAGCAGATGTTGGATGACGCCGAGTTTGTCGCCGATTTTCGCGCCCCCCAGAATGGCCACGAACGGTCGTTGTGGAGAGTTCAGCGCTCCCCCCAACTTTTCCAACTCCCTCGCGAGCAGGAAACCGGCGCAGCCGGGGAGCAGGTGAGCGACGCCTTCCGTGCTGGCGTGGGCGCGGTGGGCCGTCCCGAAGGCGTCGTTCACATACAGATCTCCCAGGCGGGCGAGCTGCGCCGCGAAGCCGGGATCGTTGGCCTCCTCCTCGGGGTGGAAGCGGACGTTCTCCAGCAACACCACATCTCCGGGCTCGGTCGCGGCGACCATCGCTTCGGTCTCCGGACCGACGCAATCCGCCGCCATCATGACCGGCCCCCCAAGCAGGGTCGAGAGGTGAGCGGCCACGGGCTCCAATCGCCAACGAGGATCCACACCCTTCGGTCGGCCCAGGTGGCTCATCAGGATCACCCGGGCCCCTCGCTCCGTCAGGTATCGAAGAGTGGGCAGCGCGGCCCGAATGCGCGTGTCGTCCGTGATCGCCCCGGAGCTGTCTTGAGGCACGTTGAAGTCGACGCGCACGAGGGCGCGCTTCCCCCGAACATCCACATCCGCAACCGACTGTTTGTTCATGTGCCGAACAGGCCTTTCTGACTGCTGTCGGAGGTTTTCCGGCCTCGTCGGGGCCTCAGACCAGCATAGAAGTGGCCCCGTGCCCGCCAATGTCGCGGGCACGGGAGAACAGCGTGGCGCCCGGGGCAGACCCGGGGCGGGCTACAGTCCCTTGGACGCCATGTAGTTGGCGAGGTCCGCCACGCGACACGAGTAACCCCACTCGTTGTCGTACCACGCCACCACCTTCACCATGTTTCCGCCGAGGGCGAGGGTGTCAAGGGCGCTGAAGATCGAGCTGTGGGGGTTGCCCTTCATGTCCTGCGAAACGAGGGGCTCGTCGCAGTACTCCAGCACCCCGGCCATCGGACCCGCGGCGGCCTGCCGCATGAGATCGTTGACCTCAGCGCGTGAGGTCTCGCGGGAGGTGATGGCGGTGAAGTCAATCACCGAAACCGTGCTCACGGGTACGCGAAACGACATCCCATCGAACTTCCCGGCCAGTTGCGGAATCACGAGCCCGATCGCCCGCGCGGCGCCGGTGCCCGACGGGACGATGTTCATCGCCGCTGCACGGGCATCGCGCAAGTCGTGCGTGGCCACATCGACCAGGCGTTGGCTGTTCGTGTAGGCGTGGACCGTGGTCAACAGGCCCTTTTCGATGCCGATGTGGTCGAAAAGCACCTTCGCTACTGGGGCGAGCCCGTTGGTCGTGCATGACGCGTTGGAGACGATGTTGTGCTTGGCCGGGTCGTAGCACTCATGGTTGACCCCCATCACTACAGTGAGGTCCTCGTTCTTGGCGGGCGCGCTGATGATCACCTTCTTGGCCCCGCCCTGCAGATGGCCGGCCGCCTTGGTGGCGTCGGTGAAGAATCCGGTCGACTCGATCACCACATCCACCCCATGGTCGCCCCAAGGAATCCGCGCGGGATCTTTCTCCGCGAAGGAATGGATCTTGCGCCCGTCGACGGTGATCTCCCCGTCGCCCACCTCCACCGTCCCGGTGAATCGACCGAAGTTACTATCGTACTTCAGCAGATGGGCATTGATCCTGGGCTCCGCCAGGTCATTGATCGCGACGACCTCAATGCTGTCGCCGTAGCGCTCGAGCATCGCCCGGAAGGCGATCCGCCCGATCCTCCCAAATCCATTGATGCCTACCTGAACTGCCACTGGTTTGCCTATCCTTCCTGTTGGGAACGCTTCACGTGTTATCGCACCCTTTCAAAGCGCGTCAACGACCTGGAACAGGGCTAAGGGGCCGACCATTCCCCGAATCTCGGCCGGCCGGTGTGACGCACATCACACCATGATCTATCGGCGAGGCGTTTGATAGAGGAATTGGGCGCAATTCGAACGGGTTGAAGGCGGGAAGTGTCGCGCGGCGTGCGCGTCGGGGTGCTATGAGAGCCACCATGCAGGCGATCCAGGTCATCGATACGGCCCATCTGGTGCCTCTTCCAGCCGGTCGATCCATCATGGTCGGCGCTCCCCCAGAGGCGCTCAAGATTCTGGTGCTCTGGGATTCGCCCTTCCCCTCGGTCGTCGTGCTCCCTCCGGACCCCCTGTACGCCCACGGGGTCAACCAGGCCAGCTTCGAGTTCCTTCTCTACAATTACCTGTTCCGGATGAACGGGCTGCGCGACCGGCGGCCATTCGTGCTGGTGTGCGAAGAAGGACAGCGGGCTCGCGTCGAGTCGATGGTCCGGCACATGCTCCGCGGGCCGACCGATGCCGAGATGGAGGCATTCCGTACTCCCGCCAGCCATCGGCGGCAGTTGCTGCTGGAGACAACCGTCGTCTCCGGCGAAGTCTCCAAGCTTCGCCTGGATCAGATGGCGAGGGTGATCACCTTCCGTGACGGCGTGGTGGATCTGCCCGACCACACCCGGCTTCGAATCCTGCCGGACGACTTGCTGGAAGTGACGTCGGCGGACGGCTCGGTGGTGGTGCCGCGGCAGGCTCCGCGCCGTGAGCCGCTGCCGCTGTACTTCGCCGATGTCGCCGAACCCGTCCGCGGGCCGCGTTTCGGGCTGCAGGTGATCGGGAGCGCTAGTGGGTTTTCGGGCGCGGAGTGGGGTTCGTGCTTCATCGTCTGGATCAACGGGCTGCCGCTGATCATCGACGGCACCCCCTACCTGGACGAGCACCTGCTGCGCCTGGGAATTGAGGATGATCACATCTTGGGCTACCTCCTCACGCACAACCACGAAGACCATGCCAACGCGATCAGCCAGCTCGTCAATCGCCGCCCCGTGACGGTGCTGACCAGCGGCCCGGTGATGGCCGGTCTGGTCGCCCGGCTGAGTGCGATCCTGAATTGCCCTGCGGAAGAGGTGCGCGAACTGGTTCGATGGGTGCCGCTGATGCCGGGGATGAACGGGTACGGCGAGGCCCTTCATTGGTTCGGCGCCGAGATCCGCACCTGGTACAGCGTCCACACCGTGCCCACGCTAGGCGTAGACATCTCCATGCAGGGCAAGCACATCCGCATGCCGGGAGACACCCTCTGGGGTCGGCAGTTGGAGCCGCTCCTTGAGCAGCAGGTCATCAGCGACCAGCGCTACCATTTCATCCAGCACACCTATGACGACGCCGACGTCATTGTGGCCGATGCCGGCGGTGGACCGATCCATCCGGACCCGCAGGAAGTGCTGGAGCTGATCAGCCACGGCCACGGCGCCCAATTGATGGTGACCCATATCCCGGAGTTTGCGCGTCCATTCCTGCCTATAGCGGAGCCGGGTACCTCGGTAGAGTTGATCCCGGGTGTAGCGCGCGCCCCCGAGGAGGGGATGGGGCTGTTCGGCTCCCCCGTCCTGCGGGAGGTGCCGGAGCGATGGCTGCTCTGCCTGCTCTCGGGTGGCGAAATCGAGAGCCCCGGTGAGGAACCGATCGACTTCGGCGACGATGCGCTCTTCGTCCTCGCCGGCGGCCTTTCTGTACGCTACGACGGCCAGGAAAGGTTCCGGCTGCAGCGCGGCGATCTGTTCCACGCAGAGATGACACCCGAGCGAGGGGCGCCTGAGCTCGTATCGAGCGCTCGCTGGACCCGACTCTTGCGGATTCCACGGCCCCTTTACCACGCGTTCCTTCGCGACACCGGCATTTTCAAACGTCTGGCGAGGCTGATGCGGACGCGGGCCTGGTGGAGACCCCTGGCCGGTGCCGAACTTGGGCTGGACACCTTGGTGACCCTCGCCTCCCTGTGCAGGGAGAAGCAGTACCGGCAGGGCACGCGAATCGTCGCACAACGGCAGCCCGGCACCAGCTTCTACGTCGTCATCGAGGGCGAGGTGCAGGTGGATCGTGTGACGGATGGTACGACCCATCTCATCGGCACGTATGGACCGGGCTACTTCTTTGGCGAAATCGCCCTGCTCAGCGAAGAGCTTCGCACGGCGACAGTGACGGCGCGAACCGCGGTCCGAGCGTTGGAGTTGCCGGCCCGCTCCTTCCACCACGCCCTGCTTGAGATTCCGCTCATCCGATACCGACTGGGACGCGAGGCCGACCGTCGGCGAAAAGAGCTGGAGCATGTTGCACTCGGCGAGCTGGCCGCTCCCGGGGCCACGGGCGGGGTCCGGGAGCCGGACCTGGCCGCAGCCCTCCCTCACGCTAGCTCCCCGTAGGTGCTCGGGCCCCGTCGGCGACCGCTGGCCGACTTCTTGCGGAATTGTTGAAACCGCATCGCCGGCCCGGGTGTCTGCATTTCCGACGCAGCGGGGTACCACAGCCAGCCCAATCGCGTGTCAGGATGCCTCCAATGTGGTGTCGCAGCATTCGAACGCAACTATCAGCATATGCCGACGGCGAACTCCCCGCCCTGGAGCGATCCCAGGTGGAGGAGCATCTCACGTCCTGCTCGGTCTGCGGGCGGGAATTGGCCCAAATCCGACGGGTTTCCCGGCTGACCTCCCTCGTGCCCGAAGAGGAGATGCCCTCCTCCCTCCGCAGTCGAATCACGGGCTCACTGACCTTCGCCCCCGCCACGGGAGACGCGATTCCGGGCCGATCCGGGCGAATGTTCTGCTTTGCGCTGCCGATCCTGGGCGGAGCGCTCGCCGCGGGGATAGTCGGGATGGTTCCGCATTCGCCGACCCAGCCGACAGGTCCGCCCTCCGCGTCGACCGCCGTCACCGTCAATGCCGGGATCGCTCGCGAAAGGGAAGCCGATGCCGGCGCGGCACCTGCCTCCACCGCGCCTCGCAGACCGAAGCGGGTCGCCATGACGAGCGACAGACAGGAACATCGGCCCACCGCCCCGACCACGCCGGAATCGGTGCGCGTGGCGGCGACCGTCCCTCGACTAAGCCTCGGAGATCCCCGCGTCCGCGAACCGGAGTTCCCGGCGCTTCCCGCCGACAGCCCCGGTGAACTCCTTTCCGCCGGAATGGATCGGACCACCGAGCAGGGCAAGGCGATGATGGCCGTAATGATGATCGGCCCCGGCGAGTCCGGGCGGGACAGAGAGCCGGGCGCACCGCTGGATTCCGGTGGCGCGCTGAGCGATCCGTCGGATCGGGACGGCCGCGGCTCACGTTCGCTGTAGCCGGGGTCCAGGACGGTACGCGCTACCGGATGACCTTCACCGTCGGCGGCTGCACCCAGGCGTGGAACGCGTCGTCGACCCCACCCTCCCGGGCGTCGCCGCGGTGCAGCACCAGACGATATCGGAAGACGAGCGACTCGCCCTTTTTCTGGATCCACTCGCGCTTCTGCCCGCCCTCGAAGGCGGCGCGGGCGAACGGATTTGTGCCGACGAGCCCGTAGTCGCGCGCGTGCCAGTAACAGGGGTGGTTCAGGTTGCCCGGGTGATCGAGCATCCCAATTCCGTAGATCTTGTCGCCGAGCCGTCCGCTGTAGTCGAGCCACGCTGCCCGCTTGCCCCAGCACTGCTTCTCCCCAACGCCCCCGACACTGTTCTCCATCTTTCCGCCGGCGGCACCCTTCATGCTGTGGAAGACACGGATTGCCAGGATCCCTCCCTCCTTGGTGTCCCCGTAATGGATGTCGCCGGCAGCAGGGGTGAGGGTGACTTCATAGTCCAACAGCCGGACGGTCGCGCCCGCCGCGTACAGGCGGATGGTTCGCTTCTCCTCCAACAGCGGCTCACCCGACATGGACGTCCAGGAGGAGGCCGAGGTGAACCCGCCCGACACGGGACCTTCCCAGCGGGCCAGAAACGCCGTGTGGCGAATCCAGCCGTGCCGCGCCTCTTCGCTCCAGTCATCGGTGCCGTTGACCTCACCGTAGGCGGTCCAGAGGGAGCGGTGGTGTTTGTGGTCCTGGTCCTTGGCTTCCTTTTCCGCCGGGACGTCGGTCATCGGGAAGTCGCGGGTCATTCGGACACCGTCCGGGCCGAGCACCGGCCAGAGGTAGGGGCGTGCCTCAGCGGGATTGAAGCGGTAGGTGGCGAATGGACCTTCCGGCACCGCCAGCGCCAGCGCGTGAGTGCCTTCAGGCTTCACCGTGACGCCACCCGCTACATCGCCGGCTTCGAGTCGGAAGCGGCGCTTTGCTCCGGCCTTCAGCGGCGGGGCAAGTGCCTGAAGCTGCCCGTCCGCCCGCTGCACGGGGAGGCGCAGATTCCCATCCCGGAGCACAAGCGATCCGTCCGGAGTGCCCGCGGGGATGGCAAAGCTCACCGGGGCCGGTACCCCGCACTCCAACTCGCTGCTGATCTCGATGACGGCCATGCTCGTTCCCTCCCGGTCAGCCGTTTCCTCCGGGGGCTGCGAATACCTCTCTCAAGTAGCGCAGGCTCTCCCTGGCGATGGTCTCGGGATCCGGGCTGTAGTCGAAGACCTCCACCGAGACCCAGTCTTTGAAGCCGGTCTCCCGCAGGGCCTCGGCTGCGGGCGCAAAGTCCGTGTCGCCGAACCCCGGCCCTCGACGATTGGCGTCGTTTGCGTGGAAGTGGCGAACCAGCGGGGCAAACTGACGGATCAGCGACTCGGGCGGAACGCTCTCCGCGCACATGGACTTCATGTCGAGCATCATCCGGAATCGGGGGTGATCCACCAGCTCCACCATCCTCGCCGCTTCCGCGGCGGTCAGGATGAAGTCCGCTTCCGGGGCGGGAAGCGACTCCTGGCAAAGCGTTACCCCGCGGGAGTCGAGATCCGGCAGCACCTGGCGGAACGAGTCGGCGGTGCGTTCCCAAGCACCGGCCTCGTCGCCGGCCTCGAGTCGGCGTTGAGCAGGGGAGCCGAAGACCATGATGCCGGCACCCAGATCGCCGGCGAAGTGGATCAGGGCGCGGAGATACTCCACCGTGTGAGCCCGCACCTCGGCGTCCCGGCTGTGGATGTGGAGCCCGCTCGGACCGGCTAGCAGCCAGTGCAGCCCAACAATCTGGAGCCCCGCGCCGCGAGCTGTGTCGCGGATCCCTCTCCGCCGGGCCGCGTCCACATCGGTCACCCTTTCACCGAATGTGAAGGGCGCGATCTCGATGCCCTCGTACCCTGTCTCGGCCACCAGCCGGCAGACTCGATCCCACGGCCAGTCTCCGAAGGTCTCGTTACAAATTGCGAACCGCTGCGTCGACAACTCCAGGCCTCCACGCCTTACAAGGGGAGGCGCACCCTGCACGTCCGTTCGACCGTCCAGCGCCCGTTCCTCCCCGCGTCAACTCCTGAGTTGCCGGATTGCGATCACGTATCCCAGCGTCCCCAGCACCGGGAGCACCGCCGCCGCCCATGGCCTGGCGTCGGGTGGCAGCGTCAGGCCGAGCACGAGCGCGAGTGCCGCCGCCAGGATGCTGATGCTCATGGCAGCGACCACGGCTGGACCGGTACGGCGAGCCACGACGGAGCATCCCGTGGCGATGAGCCCCACACTGGTCATCCCCAGGACCATCAGCAGGGAGTAGGCGGCGATGGCAGCCACTCCTCCCCGGAGGGGAAGCACGGAGTCGAACATGGGAGCGTAGTGCGGCAACAGCAGCACCCACGTCGCGGCAACTAGGAGAAAGGCGAGCACCACCGGCCCGATCCGGGCGGCGAGGAGCCCGACCACGATTTCGTGAGGCCCGGTGCGCGTGGTTCGCAGCGCGTCCCAGGTTCGCTGCTCGCGCTCGCGGGTGATGGCTGGAGCCATGACGGCGATGCAGATGATCGCCGCGTACAGCCCCGTCACCAGCACACACATGTGGACCGGGTGGATCAGCCCCGGAATTTCCCGCAGCGTCTGCAGTCCCCCAGGTCTCAAGGAAGAATCGAGCACCCGAAGCATCCAGGCGCAGGCATAAGGTACGAAAATGCACCAGACGAGGGCAGGGACACCCCAGGCTCGGGAATCGCGCGGAAAGCGCAGCCCGAGCCAGAGCCGCCAGTCCGTCAGCACTCGTCGCAGCGAGCGCCACTCTCGCAGAAAGATCGGACTTCGGGGAAGCCCCAGCAGCGCCAGGCAGAATTGCATACTCGATTCTACACGGCGCTACTGAGCCTTCCCTCCCGGCTCTACAACCTCAGGAACCGCACCCGGACAGTTTTCACGTCATCGGGTCCGCCTCCCGCCACCCTGCACGTAATGTCAACGTCCTGCTTCTGCAGGTCACCGATGAGGTTGTCGGTCGTGGTCGTGAACTGGACGGTCCCCTGCTGCCCGGGATCCACGGGGTCACCTTCGACGGTCCGGTCGACGTGGGGTATCGGGTCGAAACTCGCCCCCGGGTCCATGGGGTTCGTCGACGATGACGGGATGACGGTGTGTGTGACCAGGAAGACGGGGTCGTTCCCGCCCTCGCCCGGAATGTTCTCATAGGTGATTTCGAAGTGGATCAGGTTGCCCGAGACGAACTCATACTTCGGGAACTCGTTCGGATAGTAGGATGCGTTGGTTGGCTTGATATCGATCGGTTTGAAGCCAGTGGTTGCCATGACGGCTCCTTCGGTTGGGCGATGGGCGCAAAACGTCGCCGCGTGCCTCAATAGCATTCGATGAGGTATCGACGCCAATACCTAGTTCTGCGTCATTCACCTCTCGTCCTGCTCTGCGACGATCCCCGAGAGAATTTGCTCAATCCATTCCGCCATTCTGTCGGGAGAGGCATCCACGGGGCGGACCCCCCGTTCTTCCGCCAATCCGGCCTCCGCCTGCCATTCGGCGAGTCGGCCGCCTTCGCGAGGTGAGATGTGGTTGGCACTCCTGGCCCGCCAGCTTCGCGCGGCCGCGAATAGCGCCACCGCCTCCTCGGGGCAGGAGGGAGGGGGGCACAACAAGATCACGGCTTCGGCGAGGCGGACAATCCCAGCCGGATCTTCCGTCTGCCGATACAGTGCCAGCGAGCGATTGAATGCGTGGACCGCATCCACCATCGCCCCCTCGCGGGTCCAGAGCAAGCCCAGATTCTCCCACACCAGCGCCATGACTTCCGACAGTCCATGCCGCTCCGCGAGCGAACGAGCCTCTTCGAGACTGCCCGCGCAATCCGCCAAATCTCCAGTGTCGTGTAGGAGGCCCCCGAGATTAGCCAGCGCCATCGCCAGGTGGGCGGGCGGTCCGGAGTGCCTGAAGATCTGGATTGCCTCACGGAGGTGGGTCACTGCCGCGACCGAATCCTGGCGGTCGCGTGCCAGCAGGGCGAGGTTATTGAGGCAGCCCGCGAGGCTGTCGGACTGCCCCAGCTCCCGGAGCGCGGCGCACGTCGATTCGAGGTGCTCCCGGGCGTGGTCGAACTCTCCCAGCGACCAGGCCAACGCCCCCGCGGCGTTCCGGGCCCGCAGCACCAGGCGGCCGGGAGAGTTCGGCCATCGAGCGAGGCACCTCTCCACGGCGTTGGCAGTCTCACGAAGCCGACCGCGATTGTACCAATAGTACCAGACATCCACGATCAGCCGAAGCTGCAGGTCTGCCTCCGGAGATTCAGGGTTGGTGGTCAGGCTCAGGGCGAGGCGAATGCTCTCGTCTTCGGCCCGGATGCGGCGGCCCGCGGCCTCCGAAGAGAGCGCTGCCGCAGCCTCTACCTGGTCGGCGCACCATCGCAGCAATCGCTGACTGCAGAGCTCCAGTTCACCGGATTCCTGTGCCAATTCGGCCGCGTACAAACGCACGCTATTGAGGAGCCGGAGCTCGGACGAGCCCGCCTCCTCCCGCCCCGGATCGGAGACCAGCGACTTCTGTCGGAGGGAGAGGAGCTGGTTCAGAACCGTCCGTTCCGAAAGCGGTTCGAATCCCGCCAAATGTTCGGCGGCCGCGGCGGAGAAACTCCCGGGGAACACGGAGATCCGACGGAGCAGGGCCTTCTCCTCGGCCGTTAACAGTGCGTAGCTCCAGTCAAGCAACGCCCTCAGCGTCCGCTGGCGTGTCGCCGCGCTGCGTCGGCCCCGAACCAGAAGCCGAAATCGGTCATTCAGGCGTTCGGCGATCTCCTCCACGCTCAGGAGCTGCACCCAGGCCGCAGCAAGTTCGATCGCCAGCGGCAGTCCATCCAGCTCCCGGCAGATCCGGGCCACGTTGGGGAGGTCGGCGTCTTCCAGCACGAAGCTCGCGCTCTTGGCGCTGGCCCGTTCGGCAAAGAGTTGCACCGCCGGGTTTGACCGCACTGGCTGGCTGAGGAACGATCGCTCGTCCGGCAGCTCCGGCAGGGGAAGGCATGGCACGCGCAGGCAGGTCTCGCCGTCCACATCGAGTGGCTCCCGGCTGGTGGCGATGAGGCGGATATTCTCGCACGATCTGAGGAGCCCGGCCGCAAACTCGGCACAGCCGTCGATCATGTGCTCGCAATTGTCCAGGATCAGAAGGGTGGATTTGCCCTCGAGCCGTTCCGCCACCGAGCGGGTGATGTCGGCTTCACGGCCTTCGCGGATTCCGAGCACCGATGCGACCGTGGGTGAGAGGAGGGATGGATCCGAGAGTGGATCCAATTCGATCAACCAGAGACCACCGGGGAACTCGTCCAACACCTCGGCCGACAGTTGCAGCGCCAGCCGCGTCTTGCCGCAGCCACCCGGACCCGTCAGCGTGAGCAAGGGCGACGCGCGGAGTAGATGGCGTGCCTGGACCAGCTCTTGTTCCCTGCCGACAAAGCTGGTCGTCTGCACGGGGAGGTTGTGGAGACGTGGGTCGAGTGTGCGGAGGGGAGGGAAATCCCCGGGCAGGTCCCTGTGTTCCACCTGCCAGATGCGAATCGGCCGCATCAGGTCCTTGAGTCGGTGCTCTCCGTGGTCGCGGAGCGCCGTTCCTTCCGGCAACCGGTCCGCGACCCCGTGCCAGGCCCCTTCCCCCAGCAGAATCTGCCCTCCAGCGCCCACCTTCGCCAACCGGGCGACACGGTTGACCGTGTTCCCCAGATAGTCACCCGCACGCTCCTCGGCCACGCCGGAATCCAGGACAACTCGCACGCCCAGTTGCCCAACCTCCGCCCACGGCTCGGCGCCAACCCTGCGGCAGATGGAGATCGCCGCCTGGAGGGCGTCCACAGGACTCTCGAAGACCGCCCACGCGCCGTCGCCGACCAGCTTGAACACCCAACCCCGCGCTGCGTCGATGCATTCGGTGAGCAGGGAGTCGTGACGTCGGCTGACGGTGCTCATCGCACGTGGGAACCGTTCCCAGAGTGCTGTGCTGCCGACGATGTCTGTGAGAAGGAAGGTCAGGTCACCGGAGGGAAGGCGTAGCTCAGCGGGGGACATAGGGAGTATCTCGCGCGTACGAGTTCCACCGTTAACGGCGGCTCTCCTGTCTCGTCACTCCACGTGGAGGCAGCCCGATGTCCATCCCAGATCCGTCGGGGTCGGTGAAGGAGACTTGCGGCGGGTTCGCCCGGCCGGTCTGTCCCGAGACGCTCATGCTGGCTGCGTTGTGCCTGCTCGATTTGCTGACGACTCTCCACTGGCTATCGACCGGACAGATGACGGAGGGCAATTGGATGATGGCGCCTGTGCTGGTCCACGGTCCCAGGGGGCTGATCCTCGCCAAGCTCCTGCTGTTCGTGCCTGCCCTGGCGGCCGCGGAATGGTACCGCCCGCGCAGCCCGGAGCGCATCCGACGGGTCCTCCGGATGGTGCTGACGGCGTATGCGGTGGTGTACTTCGCCGGTGCCGGGCCCCGCCTCCTGGCGGAAGCGGCGGTGCTGATCAACGGATGACGGCCGGCAATGAGACTGTGCTTTGCGTTCGCGTGCAACCCCGGGCGTCGCGCAACGAGCTGACCGGCTGGCGGGACGGCGTGCTGTCCATTCGCCTCACGGCCCCACCCGTCGACGGCTCGGCGAACCGGGCCTGCCGAGAGTTTCTGGCCGCAGCGCTCGGGGTTCGTCGAGCGGATCTGGAGCTTGTGAGCGGAGAGAAGTCACGAGATAAGCGATTTCGGATCACCGGGATGAGCGCGGAGCAACTGGCCGCAGTCCTGCGGCAACGACTGAAGCCCGATTCGGAACTCTAATTCTTCTCAACGAACGGCGAGGCACCGGATCACTATACGGAACCTCCCTTGCCTGTTATACTCACCGTCGCCAGTGTCTTGGACGGGCTTCCCGCCCTGATCATGGACTCGGTGCCCAACTCGGCCGCCCCAGCGGCGCCGTCGCGGGTGGCTTTCACCAAACGGAAGTAACTCGAATGACCTTCGCCCGATCCCGAATGTCCGTCCGTTACTCCTCGGGGTTACTACCCAGCCATCCGCCATCGCCTGACCGTTCGATCGCCTTGTAAGCGGCATCGCGCCGCCGTCGGGGCCGCGGGCGGATCGTCCGCGTGTGTTGACCCTTCGGACCGTGCGTGCTACGCTCACTGCTTGCGCCACACTGCGGCAGTGTGCTTCCAGAGAACCAAGTTTGCAGTCCCGCCGATTGCCCGAATTCCGGCACATTTGCGCCATCCCGGCGCCGGTAGCCCCCCTGGCCGCACCTCGTGATGCAGCCGCCCGGTTCGATTCCCTCCGCATGCCGCCCTCGCGTCGCTGCGGACGCGTCCGCTAAGGAGACAGGCTGACTATGCCCCCGACCGTCAGACCCGAGCACGAGCGCCTTCCGAACCTCGTTGAAATCCAGCTAAACTCCTTTCAGTGGTTCCTCGATCGCGGGCTGCGCGAGCTCTTCCATAACTTCTCGCCGATTGAGGACTTCACCGGAAACCTCTCCCTGGAGTTGGTCGACTTCTACCTGGACCGCGAGAAGTACTCGGTGGAGGAGTGCCGCGATCGGGACATGACCTACGAGCGTCCGATCAAGGCCCGCGTCGTCCTCCGAACACCCAGCGGCGACATGCAGGAGACCGAAGTCTACCTTGGCGACCTGCCGATCATGACCGATCGCGGGACCTTCGTCGTCAACGGCGTGGACCGGGTGGTGGTGTCCCAGCTCGCCCGTTCGCCCGGTGTCTACTTCAACGACAACATCGACTTCAGCGGCCGGAACCTCTACTCGGCCACAATGATCCCCGCCGAGGGTGCCTGGCTGGAGATCGAAACAGACGCCAGCGATGTGATCAGCGTGCGCGTTGGGCAGACCCGCAAGTTCCCCCTGACCACGTTGCTCCGGGCATTGGCGGCCTTCCCCCAGGCCACGAACTTCGGCTACGAGTTCGTCCCGACCGCGGAAGCGTTGGGTCGAACCGCCACCAAGAGCGTGGTCGACGAGGCGACCGGCGAGGTCCTCGTTGAGAGCGGGGATGAGATCACCGAAAGCGCGTTCGCGCGGATCCAGGCGGCCCGGGTAGCGGAGGCCATCGAGGTACTCGTCCGCCCGATCGCCTCCAGCACCACGGCCGACGTGCTGCGACTCTTTGGAGAGGACGAGATCCTCCCGGAACCAAAGCGCGAAGAGATCTACCAGCGCCGCCCCATCGAGGACGTGATCGATCCGAAGACCGGCAAGGTGCTGGTGAAGGCCTACACCCGCATCAATCAGGACATGGCTCGGCGCGTCGAGAATCTTGGGCTCCCGGAGATCGTCCTCCTCCGGCCCAACAAGTACATCGAGGCCACCGTCGAGGCAGAAGGCAACATCCAGGACACCGAGGATGCCCTCAGCGACATCTACAAGACCATCCGCCCCGGGGACCCGTCTACGGCGGAGAGCGCCCGCGGCCTGATCCAGAGCATCTTCTACGATCTTCGCCGCTACGATATGCAGCGCGTCGGTCGCTACAAGATGAACAAGCGCCTGGGGCTCAACCTGCCCATGGACGACCGCCCGGATCTCGTGGCGAAGCTTGGCATCGGCCATCGAGCCGCACGATCCGTCACCCAGGCGGACATCATCGCGATCATCAAGTACATCATCGACTTCAGCGCGGGCACCCACAGCCGCGACGACATCGACCACCTCGAGAACAAGCGGGTGCGGTCGGTCGGAGAGTTGCTCCAGAATCAGATGCGCCTCGGGTTCCTCCGCATGGAGAAGGTGGCCCGTGAGCGAATGACGGCCGCGGACGCGGAAAACGTGGTGCCGCAGGTGGTCCTCTCGGTGAAGCCGATCAGCGCGAGCATCAAGAGCTTCTTTGGGAGTTCCCAGCTTTCGCAGTTCATGGATCAGACGAACCCGCTGGCCGAGTTGACCCACAAGCGACGGCTCTCCGCGCTTGGACCGGGGGGCCTTTCCCGCCAGAGTGCGAAGCTGGAAGTTCGGGACGTCCACCACAGCCATTACAGCCGCGTTTGTCCCATCGAGACGCCGGAGGGTCCGAACATCGGCCTGATCGGTTCGCTGGCGATTGCCGGCAGCATCGATGAGTTCGGCTTCCTTCTGGCTCCCTACCGCAAGGTGGTGAACGGCGTCGTTACGGATCAAATCGACTACGTAACCGCGGATGAGGAAGACCGCTACCGCCTGGCTCCCGCGAGCGCGCCCGTGGACGCTCACGGCCGCCTGACCGGTGCCGTCGTCTGCCGCCACCGCGGCACCTTCCCGACCGTCCAGCCGAAGGATGTCGACTACATCGACGTGATGCCGATGCAGATCGTCTCCCCGGCGACCGCGCTGATCCCCTTCCTGGAGAACGACGACGCCAACCGGGCCCTCATGGGCTCGAACATGCAGCGTCAGGCCGTGCCCACCCTGCGGCCACAGGCTCCCGTCTGCGGAACCGGCGTGGAGTACAAGGCCGCCGCCGACTCGGGTGCCGCCGTCCGCGCCCGACGTGACGGCCGTGTCATCTACGTTACCGCGGAGCGGATCGTCGTGGAGAGTCGCGAACGTGACGACCAGGGCAAGCCTTATCGCGACGTCTACCGCCTGCTCAACATGCTGCGATCCAACAACGCGACCTGCATCACGCAGCGACCGATTGTCCGGAAGGGGCAGCGCGTGAGGCAGGGAGACGTCATCGCGGACGGCCCCAGCATGCAGGACGGCGAACTGGCCCTGGGCCAGAACGTGCTCGTCGCGTTCATGCCGGCCGCCGGCTACAACTACGAAGACGCCATCATGGTCTCGGAGCGCCTCGTGCGGGATGACGTCTACACGTCTATCCATATCGAGAAGTATGAGACCGAGGCTCGCGACACCAAGCTCGGGCCGGAAGAAATCACCCGAGACATCCCGAACGTCAGCGAGGACGCCCTCAAAGACCTGGATGAGGATGGCGTCATTCGCATCGGCGCTGAAGTTCGGGCCGAAGATATCCTCGTCGGCAAGGTTGCTCCGAAGGGCCAGGGGGAACTGACGCCCGAAGAGCGCCTCGTCATCGCCATCTTTGGTAAGAAGGCCGAGGAAACCCGCGACGTCTCCCTGCGGCTGCCGCATGGCGAGAAGGGCAAGGTCATCGACATCAAGCGGTTCAGCCGGTTCAAGTACCGCTGCGCCGGATGTCAGACCGTCTACGACTTCAGCAAGAAGCCCGACACGGCGATTTGCCAGAAGTACGAGTGCGGCGGCGAGTTGGAGCGTGCCCAGGCGGACGAACTGCCCGCCGGCGTGAACATGCTCGTCCGCGTCTACATCGCCCAGAAGCGCAAGCTCATGGAAGGCGACAAGATGGCCGGCCGACACGGGAACAAGGGTGTCATCTCGCGGATCATCCCCGAGGAAAACATGCCCTTCCTGCCCGACGGCACCTCCGCCGATATCGTGCTCAACCCTCTCGGGGTGCCGAGCCGAATGAACATCGGGCAGATCCTGGAGACCCACCTGGGGTGGGTCGCACACTACTGCGGCGGCCGCTACATGAACCCGATCTTCGAAGGGCGGAAGGAAGCGGATATCGTCGGCGAGATGCGAATGATGGGTGAGCGACTCCGCAGCCACAAGTTGGCGGAGTTCGTGCGGAGCGACTTGAAGCTTGGCTCTGTCTGCGATCCCGAAGCCGGGTTCGAGGCAGTGCTCGCTGCGGTCCGTGCGCGAGTCGAGTCCCTGGACGCGGCGACGCTCTACGCACTCGGTGAGCGTCTGGCCGTTCCCGCTCTCGCGGACGCTGAACCACTGACGATCGAGAGCGCGGAAGATGGCACTACCCGCGTCCTGCAGCCGATCGCCGCCTCCGCACTGGCGGACCGCATCGTGGAAATCTCGAACGCTCGCGTCGGGTTCCTGGAGAGCGAAGGCAAGATGACGGTTCGCGATGGGAAGACCGGCGACTTCTTCGACATGCCGGTCACCATCGGCCTCATCTACATGCTCAAGCTGGCCCACCTGGTGGACGACAAGATCCACGCCCGGAGCACCGGCCCCTACTCGCTGGTCACCCAGCAGCCGTTGGGCGGCAAGGCGCAGTTCGGCGGACAGCGCTTCGGCGAGATGGAAGTCTGGGC
>CAZSRZ010000019.1:0-19080 GCA_964609085.1 uncultured bacterium
GCGGCTGATCTCCGCGAGCGAGAGGGAGTCTGCGCCGCGGAGCACAGGGACGGTCAGCCCCTCGTCCAGGGCGACCGCCACGCCGAGATCAACCCGCGGATGGATGTGCAACTGCAGCGCATCGCCCGCCCTGTCGAGCGTTGCATTCAGCTCCGGATGCTCGCACAGCGCCCGGGCTGTGGCGGCGATGATCAGGTCCGTATAGGTCAGCTTGACCCCCTCTCGCTCGAGCTGGGGGTTGAGCTGCCGACGGAGATCGGCGGCGGCGGACATGTCCGCATCGGTGCGCAGGGGGACGTGCACCGCCTGCGTGTAGCTCTCTGATAGGCGGGTGGCGATGACCCGACGCATCCCCTGGATGGGGATGATCCGCTCTTCGATCCGTGCGGGCGCGGCCCGGTTCGCCACCGCGCGACGCACGTCCTCGGCCTGGATTTTGCCGCGTGGGCCGGTGCCCACGGTGCTGGCCAGATCGACGCCGAGGTCGCCGGCGATGCGGGCAGCGAGGGGAGTGACCGCAGGCTGCTGCCGAGCGGCGAGGAAGGCAGCCACGTCCCGTTCCAGAACCATGTCAGCGTCGCCGGAACCGGGAATTGTCAGGGCTCGCCAGTCCAGCCCCGCGGCCTCGGCGGCGGCGCGAGCGCGAGGCGAGACGGATGGCAGTTCCGGGGCGGGATCCCGCCCACTCGTGGCCGGGCTCGCACTCTCTGCGGGGGCGAGCGAGGACGACGTCGGATCCAGGGCGGCCGGTTCGTCCGACCGTTGCGCAGCGCCGTCCAGCAATGGCTGCCAATCCTCGCCGGGACTCCCGATCACCGCGATCGGCGCGCCGACGGGCACCACCGCGCCCTCCGCAGCCAATAGCTTGAGCACGGTCCCCGTGATGGTGGGCTCCACTTCCATGTCGACCTTATCGGTCATCATCGCGACGAGCGGCTCCCAACCCTCGATGTGCTCGCCCTCTTGCTTCAGCCAGCGGAGGATCGTGCCCTCACTCATCGTCTGGCCCATCTTCGGGAGACAAAACAGCTCTGCCATCACACCTGCCCGCGGCGTAGTGGCCGGAAACTCCGACCGTAGGGATGCGCCAGCTTTAGTATCGCACCTCGATCCAAGTACGCGGAGGCCGTCTGCGCCCAGCGGCCGGAGCGATGGGGATAGAATGAACCCTCCCGGCGCGGTATTGGCCGTCCGAGCGCACGTATGACGCACCCATTCCCAACTCTCGCCAGGCCCGGCGAACGGCTGCGCATCGCGCTGGGCCAGATCAACGCCACCGTCGGCGACCTATCAGGTAATTCCCGGCGGATCCTCGCCCGGCTGGATGAAGCACGCGCGGCCGGTGCCGACCTCATCGCGTTTCCCGAGTTGGCGGTCACCGGCTACCCGCCGGAGGACCTGCTCCTGAAGCCGGGATTCCTGCACGACAGCCTGGAGGCCCTCCGCGAGATCGCCGCCGAGGCACGCGGCATCACGGTCGTCCTCGGCTGCCTGGAGGTGGCCGGCGACATCTACAACAGCGCCGCCGTCCTCGCCGACGGTCGTATCCTGGGGACGCACCGCAAGCACTACCTGCCGAATTACGGCGTCTTCGACGAGGACCGCTATTTCCAACGAGGGACCGAGTATCGTGTGTTCGAAAGCGCGCCGTTGACCTTCGGAGTCACGATCTGCGAGGACATCTGGTACGCCCACGGCCCCGCCCACATTCAGGCCACCCTCGGCGGTGCCCAACTCATCGTTAACCTCAACGCATCTCCCTACCACGCCGGGAAGTGGCGGCGACGTGAGCGAATGCTCGCCACCCGGGCGGCCGACGCCACCTGCTACGTCGCCTACGTCAATCTGGTGGGCGGACAGGACGAGTTGGTCTTCGATGGTCAATCGGTCATCTTCGATCCCCGAGGCGAGCCGGTAGGCCGTGCGCTCCCGTTTGCCGAGGATCTTCTGCTCTACGATCTTGACCCGCACGAAGTCTTGCGCGCGAGATTGGCCGATCCGCGCCGCCGGAAGGAAGAGCGTACGCTGGCTGCCGCAACGGCTTCAGTCACGCGAACCGCCGTGCCGGCAGCCGCGGGGCATCCGAGTAGGCCGGTAGAGACGCGGCTCGAGGCGCCACTCGACGACGCCGCGGAGGTCTATGCCGCCCTGGTGCTCGGCACACGGGATTACGTGGAGAAGGCGGGATTCCGCGAAGTGCTCATCGGCATCAGCGGAGGGATCGACTCGGCGTTGGTGGCTTGCGTGGCCGTGGACGCTCTCGGGGCGGAGCGCGTACGGCTGGTGAGCATGCCGTCCACGTACTCTTCGGCCGCCACGCGCCGCGACGCCATGGCCGTCGCTGAACGGCTGGGCACCGCGTTCGTGGAGATCCCGATCACCACCCTGCAAGCGGGGTGGACGGAGACGCTGGCGGAGGCATTCGCCGGCACGACGTCCGGCGTGGCCGAGGAAAACCTGCAGTCTCGGAGCCGCGGCAACATCCTGATGGCGCTCTCGAACAAATTCGGGGCACTGGTGCTGACTACCGGAAACAAAAGTGAGATGGCGTGCGGCTACGCGACACTCTACGGAGACATGGCCGGAGGCTTCGCGGTGATCAAGGACGTGCCGAAAACGCTGGTCTACCGGCTTGCGGCCTGGCTCAATCGCCACGAGGAGCGCATCCCCGTCTCCATCATCGATCGCCCACCCTCAGCGGAGTTGCGCCCGGACCAGAAGGACACCGACTCGCTGCCTCCCTACGAGATCCTGGATCCCATTATTCACGCCTACGTGGAGGAAGACATGGGCCTGGAAGACATGGTCGCCCGGGGCCACGACGAAGCGATCTGCCGCCGGGTCATCCTGATGATCGACCGCAACGAGTACAAGCGCCGGCAGGCCCCCCCCGGCGTCAAGATCACCCCGAAGGCGTTCGGGCGAGATCGGCGCCTACCCATCACCAACCGGTATCACGACCTGTGACGGACGCCCGCCGCTCATGACCGAGCCATCCCGCTCCGCCTACAGATCAGCAGTGGCGGCAGCTTCCGGGGCACCCGCGCTGGCCGAAGCCCTGGCGCAGGAGCGACAGCGGCAGCGCGACGCCAATCACCGCAATCCACAAGGGCTCCGGTCATGTCGGCTCCTCTCCGACGCCACCGACCTCGTGCTGCAGCGCTTATTGGCGCTGGCCCTCCCGCCGGATCCCGAGTCGCGCGAGGCCGTCCGCCGCAAGATCTGTATCGTCGCAACAGGCGGATACGGGCGCAGGGAGCTGTGCCCGTGTTCGGACATCGACGTCAGCTTCGTGGTCTCCGAGGAAGAAGACGCATCGCTGGATGCCGCAGTGCGTGGGATCTTCATGGATCTGATGGAGGTCTTCACGCAGCGGCTCGGGCTCAAGGTGGGGTACGCCTATCGAACGCATGCGGATGCGGCCACACTGGATCACCAGACCCAAACCGCGCTGCTCGACACGCGCGTGGTCGCCGGCAGCCACCCGCTCGGCCACCAGTTCGCGGTGGAGGTGGCGCGGCATGTGTGGCCGGCCGCCTTCGTGCGCCAGAAGATCGCCGAACGCCGGCTGCAGTGCGAGCGTCTGGGGGGGACGATCTACCGGATTGAGCCGGAGCTTCGCGAGGGTCCAGGGGGGCTGCGAGACATCCATCTTGCGGAATGGCTGGCGGCGGTCTCTTTTCCGACCTGCCGCGGGGACGTCTGGCGGCAACTGCAGCGGCTGGGCGTCGTCACCCGCCGGGACGCCCAGCAGGTCGCCGCCGCCCGCGAGTTCTTGCTGAGCCTCCGAAACTGGATGCACTGGCAGACTGGCCGCCCGACGAACGTCCTCGTTCGCGAGCGCCAGGAGCACCTGGCCGAGGCGCTGGGGTTCGAGGACCAGGACGCGTCTGCTGTCGAACTCTTCATGGAGCAGTACTATCTGCACGCCGAGCATGCCGCTCGCGTCAGCGGGTTCGTAGCCGATCGGTGTCTGGCCGAGCGATTGAGCCTCACCGACGAACTCGCCTGCACGGGGGCGGACCTGCAGGCCGCCTACCCGTGGCTCCGAGTGGACACGCCGCGGTTCCTGATAGACCTGGGCCACCACTTCCAGCAGTTCGGTCTGGCGCCGGGGTACGAGTTGCGCCGCATGATCGCGCAGCAGTTAGAGAGCTGCGCCGATCTCGGCACCGACTCGGAGGCGGCCGACGGCTTCGTCCTCTTGCTGAAAACGCCGCCGGGTCCGCCCCTGCCCCGGGCGATTCTGGGAGGATACTCGGCGCCGCGCACGCGCTTTCGGGAAGCGGACCGGCTGGTGGTCTATGAAACGCTGGCGCTACTGGCGGAGTTGGGAATCCTGCAGGCGATGGTGCCGGAGATGGGTCGTGCCTACCGCCGCGTTCCATTCGATATGGTCCACCTGCACACGGTCGGCTTCCACACCCTGGAGACTGTGAGGGCGCTCGCGGAACTACGCCTCGCCAATGACGAGGCGATGGTGGAATTCCGACGGGTCTGGACGGAGGTGGAGGCCCCCGAGGTGCTTTACCTCGCCGGACTCCTGCACGACGTGGGCAAGGTCGCGATCGGCGGAACCGGCGCCCCCGGCCATGCCGACGTTGGGGCGAGGATGGCGCGAGAGATCTGCGCCCGGCTGCGCCTCGATGCGGCGGCGACCAGCATGGTCTCCCTGCTGGTGGAACACCACTTGCTGATGTCGGAGACGGCCCAGCTTCGGGATCTCACGCTGGACAAGACGATCCACGACTTCGTGGCCGTGGTCGATAACCGACCCTTCCTCGGGATGCTGTTGCTGCTCACCTGCGCGGACATGCAGGCGACCGGTGTGATGACGCCGATGAAGCTCCGCTTCCTGCTCAGCCTGTACTACCGGGCCGAGGCGCTGCTGGCTCCCGGGGCGCAGGCGCTGAGCGGCCCGGAGAACGCGGAGCGCGAACGCCGCTTCCGGCGTCGCGTCTCTCGCGAACTGGCGGCGGAGAACCTGACCCCAGAGCAGATCGCGGCGCATACGGGCGGGACCCCGGTCGCTTATCTGCTGAACACCTCTCCGTCGCAGATCGCCACTCATATCCGCATGGTCGAGTCGTTGCTCCATCAGCAGGATCTGGCCGGAGTGATCGAATTCGACGACGAGAGCGGAAGCTCGGTCACAACGATCCACCTGTGCACGACCGAACGCCCCCTGCCCGGACTGCTGAGTCTGGTCTCCGGCGTCCTGTACGCGCACGATGTGAGGGTGCATGGGGCGCAGGTCTTCACCCGCTCCTCCGCGCCCCCGATCGTGTTGGACACCCTATGGGTGGACCACCACGGGCTGCCGCTCCCCCACCCGAAGCGCCAGGAGATTGAGGCCGACCTGCTCGCTGTGCTGGCCGGCGCGGCCGAGACCGACGTGATCGCGCGGCGACGCAAGACGCTGCCCAGTCCCGTCGCGCCCCGGCGGGTGGCTTTCAACAACGACGCCGCGGAGCACCACACCATCATGGAAATAGACTGCGAAGACCAGCCGGCGCTGCTTTACCGAACAACCCGCGCGATGGCCAGGCTCCACTGGAACATCCACAGCGCGCGGATTACGACCGTGGCAAACCGAGCGCGGGACGCCTTCTACCTGACGGACAGCGAGGGCGGGAGGCTGTCAGACAGCGAACCCGCCCTCGTTGAGGCATTCCTTCGGGAGTTCTCGCTTTAGACGAGCAAGGGGCTATCGATCTCGTCGGAGGCGCTTCAGCCCCAACGCACCGATCTTCTGCCCGGCAGCGAGACCCTCGTTGTTATCGATGGAGTAATGGATGCCGCCGTAGAGGCGTGAGAGTGCCGCCTGCGCGGCGCACTCCGTGTACGACGTGTCGACGCCAAGGGCATCCGCGGTGGTCCCGTTCGGGAAGATGCTCTGCAGAATGGTGGACGCGCATCCCGAGAAGGTCGAGTGCCCGGAGGTGTAGGACGGGAAGTTCGGCGTCGGGATGAAGCTCGCCCACGCCGGATCAGAGAACGCCTGCCCGGCAATCGTGCGGATCGCGTTCACGGGCCGCAGCAGCCAGTAGGTGTACTTGCTGTCCCAGCAAGAGATGGCGGCGTCCGCCAGCCCCGCGGCGACCAGTGCCAGGGTACGGGCCGCCCGGACGGCTGTCCGGTCGCTCGCCAGGACAGCGGCACGGGAGATGTCCAGCCAGTGGCCAGGCGGGGTGAAGGAGACGCCCGGGTTGTCTGCCCAGAAGTTGGCGATCGCCTTCTGATCGTCGGTCAGGTTGGCCACGGTGGTGTGGACTTCTTGCACCTGGGCGAGGAACTCCGGCGTGAAGGCGTCGTTGACGTAGGCGTTCGGGGCAGGTGCCCGGAACTGGTCGCCCCGCTCCAGAAGCCAGGTCCGCCACTGGCCTGCCCGTGGGAGGAGGCCGGCGGTGGGCGGGTTCGCGATGGATGTCCAGATGTCGGGTCCGACGGGGGCCGTCACCGGGTTGGTGTTCGCGGAGCCGTCCGTCGCCGCCCGAGAGATCGCTGCCGCCGCGCAGTACTGGCCCACGAGCCAACCGCGCTCGATGTCGCTGCGATAGTTGGCCCCCGCCCAGAGCCGGGAGAGCGCCGACTGCTGCGCGATGCCGTCGAAGGTCAACAGTTGACCGTTGAGGTTGTACAGCGTGGCGGGGTAGAGGAAGTTCAGCACCATCGCGGCCGCGGCGGCGATGGCTGCGTGCTCGGAAACATAGCTCGGGAGGAGCGGGTCCACGTCGCTGGTGGGATGGATGCGGAGGTCCGCCTGGCTGGGAGAGCGTCGGCGGAAGCGGAACTTCCAGAACCAGGCGCTGATGGCAGCGTCCGCCATGGCGGTCTGGACATGGGCCATCGCCCGAGAACCGAGCACGGGGTTCGTGGCCGTGGACTTGATCACGTTCAGCAGAATCGACGTCCAGGCAGTGACGCCGCCCTGGGCGTCCCAGAAGTTCACGATGTCTTGCTGCGCCTTACCCCGCTGATCCTGAAGGCGGAGCAGCTCTTTGGTTTCACGCCGCATGCTCGCGCTGTCGAGGGGAGCCGGTGCCGGCACACGAGCCGCCAGCGGAGACGGGATGTTCCAGGTCAGCCAATTCCCCGCCGTCGCATCCAGCCCGCGGCGGCTCGCCTGCGTCTCAACGGACTGGGCCTCAGCCGGGATGAGAAGGGCAGCGGCCGGCACCGCGGCGGCGGTCGCAAGGATGGCCCGTCGGCTGGGTCGGGAGACGTTGGGGAGAGGAGAGTTGGTACCCATGGGCTCTAGGACTCCGGTAGCTCCGGCTACCTGTGCGAAGGGGGACGCGGAACGATGAACGTGCCGTGGCAACGCGAAAAGGATAGCGTTGCCTCTCCCGGCCTGCTGTTAAAAGCGATTAACGACGCCGCGGCCGATCCAGGGGCGCGGCACGCCGCCGGCCTCAGGTGCGACGGTCCAGATCGATGACGCCGTCTACAAGCCGCACAATTCGGTCCGTCCGTCGGGCGAAGTCGGTATCGTGCGTGACGACGACGATGGTCTGTCCGTTCTCGCGATTGAGTTCCCTGAACAGGTCGAAAACGGCCTGACTGTTCCGGCTGTCCAGGTTGCCCGTGGGCTCATCGCACAGCACGATGGCGGGCCGGTTGATCAAGGCTCGGGCCACGGCGACCCGCTGTTGCTCCCCGCCGGAGAGCCGCGTGCTCCGCTGGCGCGCCCGGCCGGACAGCCCGACACGGTCGAGCAACTCCAACGCTCGCTTCTCCAACTCACCCCGCTCCGCCCCTCCGATCAGGGCCGGCATCATCACATTCTCGAGGGCGGTGAATTCGGGCAACAAGAAGTGGAACTGGAACACGAAGCCGATGGCCGTGTTACGGAGGCGGGCGAGCCGGGCCTCATCCAGATCCATGACGTTCTGGCCCCGCACCAGCACCTCGCCGCTGGAAGCGCGATCCAGCGCTCCGAGAATGTAGAGCAACGTGCTCTTCCCGGAGCCCGACGGGCCGACGATCGCCGCAAACTGCCCGGCGGGGAACCCCACGGAGATCCCACGCAGCACCTCCAACGTGACCTGACCCGTGAAGACCTTGCGGACGTCACGGGCTTCCAGGATGTACGGGCTCGCGGACGCAGGGGAGACTGCTGCTGCCCCCGCCGAGCTGGACGCCTCGTGACTCATTTGGCGGTCCTGATGATCTCGACCGGATCGTAACGCGCTGCCCGGATTGAGGGGAACAGGCTGGCGAAGGCGCTCACCAGGAAGGCGAACACACCGCTGCTGATGAAGACCCAGGTGTCCTTTCGCATGATGAAGTGGGTGACCGAGGCCAACCCACCCCGACCGGCCAGCGGCGTCTGCTCCAACACCCGCATCATCCACGCAGCGGCCAGCAGCCCAATGACGCATCCGAGTAGCCCCATAATCATCCCCTCAAGGAGGAAGACCATCCCGACGGCTCTCGGGGTCAGGCCAAGGGTCCGCAGGATGCCGATGTCTCGTCGCTTCTCGAGCACGGCGGTGATGAGCCCGTTGGCGATCCCAAAACCGGCCACCAGGACCGTCAGCCCCACCGCGGAATACGTGATTCGATTCTGCTGGCCGATGATGCCGAAAAAGTTGGCGTTCTGTTCCTCCCAGCTTTGCGTCTCCAGGCCGACAGCGTACTCGACCCGCCGCGCCATGGCGGTGTACTCCGCGGCGGGCGCAGCCTTGATGGCGATCCCCGTAGCCGCGCCCGGGTACCCCATCAACGACTGCCCTACCGGGAGGTTGATGAAGGCAAACGTCCGATCCACCGTCGTGATGCCGCTCTTGAAGAAAGCGAGCACGCGCAGGTCTACCGTCGCGCCCTCGGCCCCGACGAGCTGGACGCGATTCCCTTTGCTGATCCCCATCTCCTCCGCCAGAATGCTGCCCAGGATGATGCCGTCCCGCCGGCGCACGAGATCATCCGGGTCGCCGTCCACCTTCGACCGAAACTCAACCACGCGATCGTAGCTGGTGGTTTGAACTCCGAGTACGTTTGCACCCCGCTCCCGCGTGCCGAACCGGAGCATCGCGCGCCCCTGCACGAAGGGGGCCACGGCAACCACCCCTTCCATCCCTTCGATGCGACGGGTGAGATCGCCATAGTTCCGGATCCCGGTCTCCTTTTCGGACGGTTTCAGGCGGTCTTGAGCAAAGAGCGTGCCCGGCCTCCCCGGCCGTCCCGGCGAGCCGGCAAAGAGGCGCCCCTCATTCGTGGGGCCGCGAGGCTTGCCTTTGACGAGGATGCTCGGAACGGTGGTGTAGAGGATCCTCACCAGTTCCCCCTGGAATCCCCCCATCATCGACTGCATCACCGTCATCACGAACACGCCGACGCCGACACCCAGCAAGATCAGGAGGGTGGATCGCAGCCGCGCCACGATGTGACGGACGGCGACGAACACGAGGAAGCTTGCCGGCATCGCTTACCCTGTCGCGCTTCGCAGGATGCCGAGCGGCTCGAGCCGGGCGGCGCGGAGCGCGGGCGAAAGCCCGGCGCCCAGGCTCACCACAAGTGCGAAGACCGCAGCCACGACGTACATCGAGGGCTCCTGGACCATGGGAAAGGTCTCGGATGCGGCAAACACGCCGGGCTGGGGCTTGATGGCGCTCGGCAGACGGGCGATGACGTTGACGAGCCAGTACGCCAGACCCAACCCAATACTGACACCGATCGCCATGAGCATCGCGGCCAGCAGCAAGAAGATCAGCCCGATCCGCACACGGGACATCCCCATCGATTTGAGGACCCCGATGTCGAAGGTCTTTTCACTCACCGTGGTGATCAGGTTCCCGGCAATTCCAAAGCCAGCGACGAGCATCGTGAATGCCGCCACCAGGAACTGGATCGTGATGAGCATGTTCAGCAGACTCAGGGTGTTGCGGTTGGCCTCCATCCAGCTTTCCGACTTCATGCCGACGGCATGTTCGATGCGCCTGGCCACGGCATCCGCGTCGAGGTACTCCTCGCACCGCACCTGGACGGCGTTGATGGCGCCTCCCAGGTCCAGAAGGCTCTGTCCGCGACGCAGATTGACGAAGGCCGTGCTGTTGTCCAGGTCGTACATCCGGCTGTTGTAGAGGCCAACAACGCGCAGTCCCACCGAGTTGCCGTCCCTGCCCCAGGCCTGCACTCGATCCCCCACACGGACGCGCATCCGGTCGGCCAACACCTGCCCCAGAATGACTCCATTCTGGTCCCTCTCCAGATCAGCAACCGTGCCGAGACGGACCTTTGAAGCGAAGTCGACCACTCGCGCCTGGGCAGAAGGCAGAATGCCGTTCAGGGTGAGGGGCTCCCAGTTGCCGTGGAAGCCAAACATCACCTGTCCGGACACCAGAGGCGCGAGAGCCGCAACGCCGGCCACCTCGCGGATGGCGCGTTGGGCATTCTCCGGTGCCCGCATCCGTTCCTCTTCGTCGGGGACAGGGGGGCGAGCAAGGTCGATCAGGAAGGGATCCTGGAGCGCCTGAAGCCCGGTGCGTGAGGGGGAGGTGGGGTCCGCGGCCACCACGGGCTTTCGACGGACCATCACGTGCGGTGACGAACCGAGGGTATTGTTGACGAAGTTGGACTTGAATCCGCCCATCATTCCTTGCGTGAGGATCAGCGCCACGCCTCCGAGCACGATGCCGCCAACTGTCAGCAGGCTCGGACGCGCCCTGGCCACCAGATACCGGACGGCAACGGTGGCGATGATCTGCATGGTTCGGATCCCGGTAGGGACGCCAGGCTAGCGCAGCCTGATCCGCTGGCCGTCGCGGAGTTTCCCGGCGGGCTGCAGCACCACCTTGTCCCCGGCCTGGAGCCCTTCCAGCACCTGGGCGACGTTCGCATCCCGGGCCCGGATCTTCACACGCCGCCGGTGCACGTGGTTCAGTGCATCTACAACCCAGGCCAGCGTCTCGTCCTTTTCCGACTCCAGGGCGGCCGTGCGGATCAAGAGCGCCCCGGTGATCGTCCTGCCCTGAATGTTCACATCCGTGGTCATACCGATCCGCAGCCCTTTCTTATCCCGCAGGTCGCGGATCTCAACCGCATAGGTCCGCGTGGCGCGGTCCGCCGCATTGCCGATCAGCGTGACGCGACCCTCAAAGACCATCCCCGGCTGCGAATCCACCTGGAAGCGAGCAGGGCTCCCCAGTCTGACCAGGCCAATGTCCGCCTCATCGACGTCGGCCTGAACGTACACCTTTTCTTCGCCAGCGATGTTGAAGATCCGGCCTCCCGCCGGGACATAGTCGCCCGGGTCGACCGGGCGATCGGTCACCTGGCCACGGATGGGAGACCGAACCGTGTGGCGCCCCACCTGATCCCTCGCCTGCAGAACAGCGCTCTCGGCTGTCCGGACCTCGGCGCGGATCGGTTCGATGTTCACCAGCCGCTCGCCCCGGTTGGCCTGGGCAAGCTGCGCCCTGATCCCGGCCAGATCCTGGATGGCGGCGTCCACCTGACGTCGCTGCTCCTGCAGTGCTCCCTGCGCCTCGACCACCTGCGCCTGTGCCGTCATGGCGTTGATACCCGCCGTGTCGACGGTCGCCTGTGCGTCATCCACCTGCGCCTGGATAGATTCCAGGTTGGCGCGGGCAGTCCCCACCGCCTGCTCCGCGGCGTCCACGCGACTCTTCTGGGCCCGCGCCGTCGCCTCCGCGCCCTGGAGTGCCGTTTCGGCTTCGGTGACCTGCCGTTCAGCGATCGCACCCTCTCGCAGCAATTGTCGACGACGACGCAGCAGATCCCCCGCGGCCTCCGCACCGGCCTGTGCAGCCAGCACCTCGGCGCGGGCGGTCTCAACGCGCTGCGTCGCCGCCTCGATTTCCGAGCCGGCGGCCCGCAGGGCGCCGCGTTGAGCCCGGAGCCGGGCCTGACCACCCGCTACAGCACTGGCGGCCGAGGCAGCAGCGCTCTTGCTGGTGGCGATGCGGTCTTCGAGAGACCGACTCCGGTCCTGGGCGCCCCGCATGCGCGCCTCCGCTCCCCGCACTTGAGCCTCGAGCTGCCTCACCAGGTAGGGATCCGACGGCGCCGTCACCTGCAACAAGCGGGCCCGGGCCGTCGCCAGGCGATCCTCCGCCTCTCGCAGTCGAAGCCGAGATTGGCTATCATCGAGCTGAGCGATGATCTGACCTGGAGTTACTGAATCCCCCTCGTCCACCGCCAATGCCGTGATACGGCCCGCAACCTCCGGCGCCACCCGCGTCTCGGTACTGGGTCGGACAAGGCCGGTCGCGTAGACCACGTCAACGACCTGGCCGCGCTCCAACATGGCGGAGCCGAACGTGGGGGGCTGCATCAGCCAGTAGGCGACCGCAGCACCGACAGTGAGGATCAGGATGGGGATGAGCAGTCGCGCGCGGAGCATGGTTTCGAGGCAGAGTCCCTGACCGGAAAACTCTCACCAACCTCAGTCTAATCGCCTTACAAGTCCGAAACAACTGATCTTGTGAAAAATTTCACCAGCAACGAGGCGCTTCGATGCGTCCGATGTGGGGCAGGAAATGCCCCGGAACGGGCCTCGTGCCATGCGTGCCTGGCGGTGCTGAACGCCACGGGAGTGCTGAGTGGCCTCGACCGCCCGCCGGACGTCCGCCGGCTCCGCTGGTGGGCGGGCGGCGTGCTGGCGCTGTGTCTACTCGGCTGGCAGTCGCTGGTGCCCAACTCCCCGGTCCGGGCCGCAGCGGCCCGCCTGATGCCCCGCCCCACTCCCATGCGCGAGATCACCCGGCCCGTCCGTCGGGCGGACCTGGCCCCGTACGAACCGGAGCGTGGCTGCCTGCTTGGGGCGTTCGTCCTTCTGGATCAGAACATCGGCGGAAGCATGCGCCGCTGGGAACAACTGACGGGGAAGGGGCACTCCAGCTATCTGCGCTATCTGGGCTACGGCAAACCGGCACCGAAACAGTGGATTGCCGACGTCCGACGCCTCGGCGCCGTCCCCAACCTGGCCCTGGAGCCCAACAACGGCATCTGGGAGGTCCACGACGACCACTACCTTCGCGGCCTGGCGCGGGGCCTGGCCGAGTCCGGCGGTCCTGTGTTCCTGCGCTTTGCGAGCGAGATGAACGGCACATGGACGCAGTATGCGGGCGAACCGGAGAAGTATCGCGAGCGCTTCCGCACCGTCGCCCGCGTGATGCGCGAAGAGGCTCCCAATGTGGCGATGGTCTGGACGCCCTACTGCACTCCCGTCCGGACCATTCCGGACTACTACCCAGGGGACGACGCCGTGGACTGGGTCGGGGTCAACATCTACAGCGTGCACCATCACGATGGCAGCCGTCATCATCCAGCGCACCGGGAGGACCCGGCGGAACTGCTTGAGCCGATCTATCAACTCTACGCGGAGCGCAAGCCGATCCAGATCTCCGAGTACGCCGCGACCCACACCTGCAAGGCGTGCGGAAAGTACACGGCGGATTTCGCCATGGACAAGATGATCCGGCTTTACAGATCTCTGCCCCGACGTTTCCCGCGGGTGAAAATGGTCTACTGGTTCAGTTGGGACACCATCTCGGGAAAGTCGGCCGACAACAACTACGCGGTGACCGACGATCCGGTGATTCTGGACACGTACCGGCGGCTGGTGGCCACGGAGTACTTCCTGCCGCGCATCCCGGAGGGCGACTTCTGGGCGCGGGAGCGGCATCCGGTCCGCCCGTGACCTCAGCTCGGGGCAGCAGGGTCGGCACATCGTTGCCTGAACGCAGCTCGCCATGCTGTTCGCGGTACGGTACGTCCCGACCGATGCACTCGATTGCCCAACTCCTGCATCCCACCCCGACGTGGTACTGTTACTCGTGGCTGACTTGCCTATCGAACAGCAGCGAGACCCTCACCACCACCCGGGAGCGGGACGCATGGGGCAACGTCGTCAGCAGCAGCGGCACCCTGGCATCACCCTTCGGCCTCGTGGGGGGAATAAATCGGCATGGTAATGGCAGACCCTGAGGCTCTGTATCGCCTGGCACTTCGCAGCGAACGACATGGTTTTGCCGAACGAGCCTTTCAAATGGCACTTCATATTACAGTCGCATTCCCTCAATATGTGGAGGCGCATATACTGGTCGGAGATCTGCTGTGCCTAGAATCAGAGCACCTGGCGTCAGCCCCAAGAAGCGATAATGAGCGACTCATCCAGGCTCGCAAATGCTTTGAGACGGCCTGCGAAACGGACCCTCAACACGCCGATGCGTGGGCTGGGCTGGCGCTTGTGCACCTGGAGCTTGGGGAGTTTCGTCTTGCCTTGGATGCCGCGTTGCGCGGGCTAGCCTGCATATCTCTTAGACACGGCTATCTCGGCTCGGACTACGTTGCCCAGCTAGTTGGGGAGGCGCTCTATTCGAGGGGCTGCAGAGCGGCATTTGGGCTGGGGGACATCGATCGGGCTGTTCAGTTGGCCGCTGACGGGCTTCGTCAGTTTCCGGACTCTGCATACTTGAGAGAGGGCATTCCAGAGCCTGTCCTTCGCCGCTTGTCGCCGGAAGATCCGTATCCCGGCGGAATTGGGAAGTGATTCCTGCTGTGGCGGGCAGAAACCCGGCCCCGCCCACCCGTCTTCGAATCCAATCGATGACGAACCCGGCCCCGCCCACCTGTCGGAGTCACAAGACGGAGGTCGACTCCGTTGGCGGCGACGGGTCCACGCTCCCTCACGGTCGCGGCTCAGCGGTGGTTGGCCGGAATTCGAGTACATCATCGGTGAATCCCGAGTGCCTCGTGACTCCGTCACAAGACGGAGGTTGAGTCCGTCGGCTGGGACGGGCCACGCTCCCTCACGGTCGCGGCTCTGCGGGGGTTGGCCGGGGTTCGATCACGGTGCCCGCCAGCCACCGCGGCTCCACGCAAGCGTCATCGATAGACCCATACGGGTACGTCATCGGTGAATCCCGAGTGCCTCGTGACTCCGTCTCACGACGGAGGTCGACTCCGTTGGCGGCGACGGGTCCACGCTCCCTCACGGTCGCGGCTCAGCGGGGATTCGCCGGGGTTTGTTGGGTGGGCCGATAGTCCATAACGGCTACACGCTCCCTCACGGTTGCGGCTCAGCGGGAGTTGGCCGGTTCTCGCCGACAGCTCTCCAGCTCGGCATGCGCGCAGCGCCTGATGGGTGCTGCCTATCGGCGACCGCGACCTCAGGGTCATCGGTCCAGGTGCATCCAGTTTGTCAGGGCCATGACGGTGAGGATGAGGACTCCCTGGGCGAGGTAGACGCTGGAGTAGAGGCGGTGTAAGCCGTCGAAGGCCTGCATGTCGCCAGCGGCGCGGAGGCCGAGCATCTGCTCGTAGACGCCGAAGGTGAGCCACGTCACGAGTCCCAGGGCCACGAGGGTCAGCACAGCCCGCACGGTGGATCGCACGCGGCAGAACCTCGCGGCCCGCGCGTAGAGGAGTCCCGAGATCAGGGCGAGGACGGCGCAGACCAGCGCCAGGTAGTTGAGTCGCCCAAACATGACGCCGGCGGCTTCTCCGGCGAAGTTGTAGAGGGGGGTGCCCCAGTGGGTGTCTCCGGCTTTACGCGCGCTGCCGAAGATAGCCGGTGCCGCCACTCCCCCGGCGACGGCGATGCCGCCCAGCCAGAGGGCAAGGGCCACCTGATGCGTCCAGGCGCCGAGCACCGCGAGGTGAGTGCGGATCCCACCAATGGCCCCGTGGGCCTCACGGGCGGGTACAGATGTCGTCAGGGACTCGGCCATTCCACAGCCTCCAGGTGCGGTTGCCGCCTGTTTCGGAGTGCAGCGTCCGTGCTGAGACGCTGACGCCACCAGCGGCATACAATTCTGCCATGCACCCCACCCCAGAAGATGCCGTCGCGCCGTACAGCCACCTCCAGGTACCCGGCATGCCGGGAGTCTACTTTCGCGAGATGAAGCTTGAGCTTGTCGGGAGGGAGCTGTCGATCTACTCAGCGTCGGCGGTAGACCTGTTGGAGCGGGCTCGTGGGGAGACGAATCCCTACTGGTGCGTCGCCTGGCCAGCAGGTCTCGCACTGGCCGAGCACGTGGTCGCGCTGGATCTTCGCGGGGTGTCGGCGCTCGAACTGGGGTGCGGGGTCGGTGCCACGGCGCTGGCGGCGGCACTCGCCGGAGCGGAAGTGTTGGCGACAGACAGCGTGCCCTCGGCGCTGCGCATCACCGCGATGAACGCCCGACGCAATGGGTTGGAACTGGAGATCCTGCCCGGCGATTGGCGCCGCTGGCCGCTCGTCCGTCGGTTTGACCTTATCCTGGCTGCCGACGTCACCTACAGCCTGGAGCTTCTGCCGCATCTGCTGGCCGTGATGAGTGCCTCGCTCAACCCCAAGGGGGAGGTTTGGCTGGCGGATCCGTGCCGCGACAGCACGGATCACTTCCTGAAGTTGGCCCGGCAGGCAGGTTGGCAGGCGACGTCCTCGCGGCTCCGCGAGGACGATCGGCTCCCCGTGCGGCTCACCCGGCTATCAAGGGAAGATCGGCAGGCAGGATTGGGGAAACTCGCATGAGTGGGCAGACTCATGACTACGGTCACTCGATCCCGACCCACTGAACGCATGCAAGCAGCCCTCTTCTCTCTCCTCTTGGCGGTGACCCCGCCCTCCGTCGTTGCGGCTCGGCCGCAGCCGGTGAAGCCGGCCGTCGCCAGGCAGCCGGGCGCGGTGCTGCCGCGGCTGACGGCCCTCCGAATCGAACCCGCCGAGGTGAGCCTGGTAGGACCTCGCGCGGAGCAGCGGTTGGTGGTAACGGGACTGTTTTCCGACGGGGTCGAGCGGCCCGTCACCTCTATGGTGCAGGTCGGCACCCCTCCCCCAGTACTCACCGCATCGCCGCGAGCGGGGCTACTGGTCCCGATCACCGACGGGAAGTCTCGACTGACGGTGCGCCTCGGTGCCGTCGCGGCCTCAGTGCCCGTGACGGTCACAGGCTCCAGCACGCCACGGCCGATCAGCTTCGACGACGAGGTCCAGCCGATACTCACGCGGGCCGGCTGCAATCAGGGCGCCTGCCACGGGTCACAGTTAGGAAAGGGCGGCTTCAAGCTGTCCCTGCTGGGCTTTGACTCGGATAGCGATCACCAGGCGATCGTCCGCCAGTACGAAGGCAGGCGCGTGGACCTGGTGGACCCGGGCGAGAGCTTGCTGCTGCGAAAGGCGACCGCTGCCGTCCCACACGCCGGGGGCACCCGCTTCAAGCAGAGCAGCTACGAGTATCGAACGCTGCGCCGCTGGCTGGCGGACGGCGCTACCGGACCGGATCCCGCTTCGCCGGGAATCGTCCGGCTGGACGTACTGCCTGCTCGCCGCTCCTTCCGGCTGGCCGGGCGGCCCGCCGAGGGCGTGCAGGTCGCAGTGCCGCAGGTGGATGGACGCGTGCTCACGGTCCGGCTGCCCGCCTCCGAAGAGTTGGTCGCGATGGCCACTTACAAGGACGGACGCCGGGCGGACGTGACCGTCCGGACCCAATTCAACACCCAGAACGACGCCGTGATCGCGGCCGGGTCGGGCGGGGAGATCGAGGTCTCCGGCCGCGGCGCTACGGCGGTGATGGTCCGGTATCGCGGCGCGGCGACAGCCGCTCACTTCACGGTGCCGTACCGTCTGACCCCTCCGCCTCCGCAGGTCGCCAGCACGAACCCGCTAGATCGCATCATCGCCGGTCGCTGGGCGGAGATGGGGCTGCTTCCCTCCTCCCCGGCTGCCGATCACGAGTTCATCCGGCGAGTCTACGGGGACGTCCTCGGGATCCTGCCGACCCCCACTGAAGTCCGTGCCTTCCTCGCTGACACGGCTGCGGATAAGCGAGCGCGGATGATCGACGCCGTCCTGGCGAGGCCAGAGTACGTTGACTACTGGACGCTCAAGTGGGGCGACCTGCTGCGCATCAACCGGGAACGGCTCGGCGACCAGGGGATGTGGGCCTTCCATAACTGGGTCCGCGCCCAATTCCGGGACAACCGACCGTTCGACAAGGTCGCGCGGGAGCTGATCACGGCTCAGGGGAGTACGTTCAGCGTCGGCCCAGCCAATTTCTTTCGAGAGCCGTCCGGACCGCCCTCCGTGGCGGAGAACACCACGCAGGTGCTCCTGGGGATCCGACTGGCGTGCGCACGATGCCACCACCACCCCTACGAGAAGTGGAGCCAGGATGACTACTGGCAGATGGTCGCCTTCTTCCAGCGGGTAGGCATCAAGGGTAGCCAGGAGTTCGGCATCTTCGGGCAAGAGCAGGTGGTGCTCATCGGTGCCGGGGGCGAAGCCGTCAACCCTCGGACGGGCAAGGTCATGAAGCCGACCCCGCTGGACGGCCAGCCAGAGGACGACCCGGTTGACCGCCGCCGCGCCCTGGCGCGCTGGCTAGGTGACCCACAGAATCCCTTCTTCGCCCGCAGCGTCGTCAACCGCTACTGGGGATATCTGATGGGTCGCGGCATCGTTGAGCCCGTGGACGACATGCGGGTGACCAACCCGCCGAGCAACCCCGAATTGCTGGACACGCTGGCGAAGTCGTTTGTGGAAGGCGGATACGACGTCAAGAAGCTGCTGAGGAGCATCCTGACCACCCGGGCCTACGCCCTCTCGGGAGTTCCCACGGCCGCGAACAAGCAGGATGAGCTCTTCTACTCCCACTACACGGTGAAGCGCATGGGGGCCGAAGAGTTGCTGGATGCCGTGCTCTCCGCCACCGGCGGCACCGAGAAGTTCCCCAACCTTCCCGCCGGGATGCGGGCCGTGCAGATTCCCGACCCGGGTGTACAGAGCTACTTCCTGGAGGTGTTCGGCCGGCCGGCCCGAGTGCAGGCATGCGAGTGCGAACGCTCGCCGGAGCCGAATATGGCGCAGGCTCTACACCTTATCAACAGCGAGTACGTCCAGCAGAAGATCACCGGCGGTTCGGGGCGCGTCGCCCAGTTGATCCGAGACCGCAAGACGGATGCCGAGGCCATCGGCGAACTGTACCTGGCGACCTTCAGCCGTGAACCCACCGCCCGCGAACGTGAGCGCGCGATCCTGATCCTGCACGACGCTCCCTCTCGCAAGGAAGGGCTGGAGGACCTGCTGTGGGCACTCCTGAACAGCCGCGAGTTCATCTTCAAGCACTGATG
>CAZSRZ010000019.1:19180-32837 GCA_964609085.1 uncultured bacterium
CTGATCGTGGCGCATCGCACTCGCGTCTCCGTCTGGAGTGCCGTTGAAGGCAAGCTTCTCTATCGACTGGAGGGTACTGCCGGCCTCATCCATGCGCTCGCCTTCAGCCCGGACGGCACCCGCCTCGCCGTGGCCGGCGGTCGGCCCACGGAGGACGGTGTGGTCTGGCTCTTCGACGGCAGGGACCCACGTCGTCCCCTCGGAAGCCTGAAAGGGCACACCGATGTGGTCTTCTCCGCAGCGTGGAGCCCGGATGGCAGCAGGCTGGCGACGGGGAGCTTCGACCGCACCGTCAGGCTGTGGGACGCGGGAAGCCTGAAGGCGCTGGCGGTGATTCGCGATCACTCCGACCTCGTCACATCCGTGGCTTTCGCCCCCAACGGGAAGTTCATCGCCTCGACGGGGAAGGACCGGTCGATCAAAACCTTCGACGCGGCCGATGGAAAACCGATCCGCGTTTACAGCGGACAGCCCCAGGAAGCCCGGGCCGTGGCGATCTCGCCGGATAGCAACTCCCTGCTCACCACCGGCCTCGAACCGAACATCCGGTTCTGGAATGCCTTCGACACCAACAACTACCGCACCCAGGGCGCGCACGGCCAGGAAGTGCATGAGCTGTTCTTCACCGCGGATCGTCAGTGGTTCGTCACCGTCAGTTCGGATCGCACTGTCCGCACCTGGGGCCTGACCGGGAATGCGTTGAAGACCTTCAGCGCCCCGGATCCACTGCTCTCGGCCGCCGTGTCTCCCGACGGCAAGCGCGTGGCGGCTGGGTCGGCCGAAGGTCGACTCTTCGTCTGGGACACTGACTCGACCCGGCTGCTGCTCACCGCGATGGAGGCCCCGGGCGTGGTGGGCGACGAGTTTTTCGCATCCATCCCCGCAGGCTACTTCCACGCCTCCCCCGGTGTGGAAGCCCTACTCGGCTGGCGCGTGGGCGATGTCCCCGTGACCGCGCCCGCGGTCCTCGCCACCCTCCGGAACGCCGCGGAGGTCGCACGGAGCCTGCGGGGCGAACCGCCGTCCCCCATCAAGTTCCCCCAGCCGGAGAAGACTCCATGACGCGTCCTCAACCCCGAAGATCTTTCCCGGCCGCAGCCCTCCTGCTCTCCCTGGCCGCGACAATGGCAGCGCCCGCCCTCGGCCAGACCGGGTATCCGATGATCCTGGCCGCCTTCCCAATGGGATGTCGACGCGGCGCGGTGACAGAGGTGACTGTTTCGGGCAGGATGAATCTCGCCGGTGCCTACGCAGCCATGTTCGACGCACCCGGCCTGACCGGGGAAATCGTGGCCCCACCCACATCCGAGGCCGACAAGCCGCGCGACAACCTCACCATGCGCGTCACCGTGGCCGCGGACGCACCGATGGGGGCGCGGGAGTTCCGCCTGGCTACCCCCCGCGGAATCTCGTCCGTCGGGATGCTGGTCGTGTCGGACGAAACCCCAGTGGTCGAGGTGGAACCGAATCAGACTCCGGCCACCGCCACGCCCGTCACACTCCCGGCCGGATTGGATGGGGTGCTGAACCCGGGCGAAGATGTCGACTGCTACCGGTTCATCGCTGACGCGGGCGATCAGATCGTGGCGGCCTGTGTAGCGGCCAGTGTGCAGGATCGCATTCACGACCTCTCCCCCGGCGGGGGCGGGACTCACGTGGATCCGATACTCTCGCTGCTCGACAGCCAGGGCACCGAACTGGCGCTGGCGGACAACTACTGGGGGGCGGATCCTCTCCTCGCCTACCGCATTCCCAGGTCCGGCACCTACATCCTGACCATCCGCGACGTCCGTTATCTGGGGATGCCTGTCTGGCCGTACAGAGTTAGTCTGACGCGGGGCCCCTACCTCACCGGCGTCTTCCCGATGGCCGGCCGCCGCGGGCAGCCGACCCCAGTGGAGCCGGTCGGCTTCAACACCGGCGCGGTGAAGCCCGGTGCGGTGATCCCGGCGATGACCGACGTCGCCACGCGTGTGGACGTGCAACTGGACGGACCCGGCGCGCGGACCAACCCCGTCCCCTTCCTGCTCAGCGATTTCCCCCAATTCACCGAGGGGACGGCCAACGATACGCCCGACAAAGCGACCGCGGCGGCCGTACCCGCCGGGTTCAACGGCCGGCTCGAAGTGGAGAACGATGTCGATTGCTTCCGCTTCCAGGCCACGAAGGGAGTTGCCTACACCTTCGAGGTTCGTGCGCGGCGTTACGGGTCAGCGCTCGATTCGACCATCCGCCTCCGCGACCCCAAGGGCAACACCTTCGCGACCAACGACGACGTTTTAGGCAAGGACAGTCGCCTGGATTGGAGCTGCCCCACCGACGGCGAATACGTGCTGGAGATCACCGACCTCAACTCGCGGGGCGGCCCGGACTTCCTCTACAACGTCGAAGTTCGCGTCGCCGAGCCGGACTTCGAGCTGTTCTGCGACGACGACAAGGCGCTGATCGGGCCGGGCAGCGGCTACGCGATGTACGTCTACTGCACACCGCGAAACGGGTTTCGCAGCGAGATCAAGCTCGCCGTCGAGGACCTGCCCCCTGGCGTGACGGCAGTGGCTGACCGACTGCCGCCGAGCATGCTTAGCCAGCCGCTGGCAGCCTGCGTCACCCTTCGAGGCGCTGCCGAGGCGAAGCCAGGCTACCGCCGGATCCGCATCTGGGGCGATGCGGACGTCCAACGGCCGGACGGCACCCTCCGTCACCTCCGGCGGCTGGTTACCCCGATGCAGGAGATCTACACGCCCGGCGGCGGCAGGGGGCGGTTCGAGGTGACCACGCACGTCGCCAGTGTGACGGAACCAGGCGACATCACCGTGAAACTCGCTCGGAACGAGGTGGTGGTGAAGCCGGGGAGCACGGCCGAGTTGGATGTCGAGGTCACGCGGAAGGCGGGATTCACGGGCGGGGTGAGCCTGGACGTGATCTTGCGCCATCTGGGGACCCGTTACGGCGATCCTCTGCCACCGGGCGTCACCCTGGAGGACGGAGGCAAGACGCTGCTGAGCCCGACGGAGACCCGGGGTAAGCTGATCTTCCGCGCCGCTGCCGGCGCCGCGCCGATTGAGAAGTTGCCCATCGCCGTGCTGGGCCAGGTGAGCATCAACTTCGTCGTGAAGGTGAGCCACGCCAGTGAACCGTTCATGCTAAGCGTCAGGCCGTAGCGGCCGGGGCGACTCGGGTCGACTGGCATGCCTGAGGGAACTCGGCTCCCAGGTCGGCTATCGGAGGCGAGGGTCGAGCCCAGTGCTACTCCCCGCGAGGGCGTCCGGGACCCCGGCCACCCCGGTTCGCGGGCCTGCCCTGGGTTCCAGGATGATCGCCGGGGCGTTGGGGACGCCGGGTGCGCTCCCAGTTGCGCACGTCGTGCGCAACCTCCACCCCCTCATCCCCGAAGCAGATCCCGAGCGCTCTCGCTGTCCGCACCAGGTCGCCGTCGGCGGGCACCGTACGCAGACGATTGATGGCCTCGATGATCGGAACGCCGACTGTCTCCGGCGGCTGGTGAGAGACCATCTGGCCAAGTTTCCCCTCGGCGATCAGGCGGACCGCGTTCACGCCGAACCGCGTCGCCAGCAGGCGGTCGAAGGTCGTGGGTGGCCCTCCCCGCTGCAGATGGCCCAGCACAACGCTGCGGGCTTCGCGGCCGGAGCGGCGCTGCAACTCCTCGGCCAGCCGCTGGCCGATGCCTCCGAGGCGAAAGCTCCGCGTGCGGCCGGCGCCGGTGTCATGGGCGATCAGGTTCCCGTCCGGCCATCGCGCTCCTTCGGCGGTTACTACCAACGCGAACGGGCGCCCGGCGGCCTCGCGGGCGCGGATCTTGTTGACGATACCGTCGAAACCCCAGCGCAGCTCCGGGATGAGGATGATGTCCGCACCACCGGCAATGCCGGAATGGATGGCGATCCAGCCTGTATGGCGTCCCATCACCTCCAACACAATGACCCGCTCGTGGCTGGCCGCGGTGGTGTGCAGCCGGTCCAGCGCCTCGGTGGCGAAGGCGACGGCGCTATCGAAACCGAAGGTGAGGGCCGTAGCCTCCAGATCGTTGTCGATGGTCTTGGGAACGCCCACCACAGGCACCCCGTGCTCAAAGAGCTGCTGGGCGATGGTCATGCTCCCGTCGCCACCGATGCAGATGACGCCGATCAGCCCCAATGCCTCACACGTCTTGCGCGCCGCTTCAAGCACCTCCCGGTCCACCTGTCGCCGACCCGCGCCTACGTGCCGAGGTGTGAAGTTCCCGCGGTTGACGGTACCGAGGATGGTCCCGCCCAGGTTCAGGATGCCCCGGGTATTCTCGTTGGTCAGCACGCGGTAGGTGGGCGGATCGAGAAGGCCCTCATATCCGCGCTCGAATCCGAGCACTTCCCAGTTGTGCTGAGCGGCTGCCCGAACCACGCCGCGGATCACGGCATTCAGCCCGGGGGCGTCGCCCCCACCAGTCAGCACTCCGATGCGGTTTGGGGTAGCGGAAGACATGGATGACTCTACCAGGCCGGCAAGGCCCATTCGGTGCGTCCAGCCCCAGGCCCATCGGGCTAGAGCAGCACCGGCCGGAGCACCTCGCCGTGCACGTCGGTCAGTCGACGTTGGATGCCGTTGTGGTAATACGTCAAACGGCGGTGGTCGAGTCCCATCAAATGCAGTACGGTGGCGTGGAAGTCATAGATGCTGGTCGGGTTCTGCTCCGCCCGGTAGCCCAGTTCGTCCGTGGCTCCGTAGCTGGCGCCGCCCTTCACCCCGGCGCCCGCCATCCAGACGGTGAATCCGGCGGGGTTGTGATCTCTACCGCTGCTGTTTACCTGGTGCGTCGGCATTCGGCCGAATTCCGTGCACCACAGCAGGAGCGTGTCTTCGAGTAACCCGCGTCGTTTCAGGTCAGTCAGCAGGGCAGCCGCGGGCTGGTCGAGGATGGGGGCATGCCGCTCGTAATCCGCCTTCAGCGTCTTGTGACCATCCCAGTTCAGGAGTCCGTCCACCTGCGATGCCGGCCCCCCGCAGAAGAGCTGGACGAAGCGGACACCTCGTTCGAGCAGGCGGCGACCGAGCATGCAGTTGCGAGCGAAGGCGGCTTTCAATGGGTTTGGGTCGTCCGCCCCGTAGAGCCGGCGGGTCTCGGCACTCTCGGAGGAGAGGTCGGTCACTTCGGGGGCGCTAAGCTGCATACGGGCGGCGAGTTCATAGGCGGCCACGCGGGCAGCCAGTTCCGTCTGTCCCGGGTTCGCCGCGGCGTGCTCGGCATTCAGCCGCCGGAGCAGCCCGCGTACGGCTGCTTCCTGCTGGGGTGAAGAATCGCGAGGCCCGGTGAGGTTAGCGATGGCACGAGCGGTGTTGAACGACGTTCCCTGAAACGCGGCGGGCAGGAAGCCCGCACTCCAGTTGGCCGGACCATTCGGCGGCAAGCCGCGGATGTCTGGGATGGAGACGAAGGCAGGCAGGTCTTCGCTCTCGGAGCCGAGCGCGTACGCCACCCACGCGCCAGCCGCCGGGAAGCCCTCGGTCACATACCCGGTATTCATCTGCAGCAGTGCGGGCCCGTGCGTGTTGGAGCGAGCCGTCATGGAGTGGATGAAGGCGATCTCGTCGGCGTGCCGTCCCAGCATGGGGAAGAGATCGGAGATCAGCTTGCCGCATTGGCCCTGGCGGGTCCACCCCCACGGGCTCTTCATGATCGAGCCGTTGGCGCCCTGGAAGGTGACCACCGCCCCCTCGGCGAGATTCTGCCCGTGCCGCCGTTCCAGTTCCGGCTTGTGCTCGAACGTGTCCAGGTGACTCACCGCGCCGGGGCAAAAAATCTGCACCACCCGCCGCGCCCTCGGCGGAAGTGGGGCGGGCCTGGGAGCCAGCGGGCTCTCCTCGGCGGACGCCGCCTCCGCACTCAGCATGGAGGCCAGGGCAATCCCCCCGAAGCCGGTGACCATCTCTCCCAGGAACTCGCGTCGCGCCGTCATCGTCCCCCCGCGGCTCAGTAGTACAGGAACTCGTTCGTGTTGAGCAGCGACCTGCAGACGGCTGCAAGCCCGAACTCAGCGCGCACCTTCCCCGTGGTAACTCGCTCGCTCGCCGAAGGATCGCGCCCAAAGGCGAGTTGGAACGCCCGACGTATCTGCGCGGCGGGATCCTCCCCGGCTTCTTTCTCGATTCTCGATGCGAGGAGACCCGCCTGTCGAAGCATGAAGGGACCGTTGAGCAGACTTAGTGCCTGGAGCGCCGTGGTGGTCGACGCCCGACGGGGAGAGCGCTGGGCGCTCTCCGGGCAATCGAAACTCCCCAGCAGATCGTCCCGAATCGCGCGGGCGAACTGCCGATAGACACCGCGCCGGTAGGTTTCCGGTCCGGGATCATCGAGTGGCTCGTAGATGCCGACGTTCACGATTCGATAGCGGAAGAGCTGGAATCCAGGACCACCCATCGCCCGATCGAGGCTCCCGCTGGTCGCCAGCACTGCGTCTCGGAGGGCCTCGGCTTCCAGCCGCCGCAGAGGCATCCGCCAGAGCAGTCGGTTCCCCGCGTCCTTCCGCGCCGCGTCGGGACGGATCGCCTGCGCCTGACGATAGACATGGCTCGTCACCATCAGCCGGTGCATCGCTTTGAGCCGCCAGCCGGTTCGCTGCAACTCCAGCGCCAGCCAGTCCAGCAATTCGGGATGCGAGGGTCGATCGCCGTTGTGGCCGAAATCGTTGGGCGTCGAGACGAGCCCTCGTCCGAAGTGTCCCTGCCAGAGCCGGTTGACGATCACCCGGGAGGGCAAGGGATTGCGGGGATCGGTCAGCCACCTGCCGAGCGCCAGGCGGGGGTCGATCCTGCTGGAGGCACCCACGCCACCGACGGCAAGCTCGCCGGGGAGTCCGGAGAGGCGGCTCAGGGCGGCGGGCGACACCTGCTCGCCCCGCTGCATCACGTCTCCCCGCCGAAGCTGGTAAACCGGCTCCGGAGCAGTGAAGTTGCCCGCATACGCCCGCGTGCCGGCGGTGAATCGACCAATCGGAGCGGGAGTGCCGGCTTCCCGACGAGCCACGACGCGCCACTCGGTGCCGTCGAGGGAGACTTCCACCCGGTACGCGGTAGGGGTCCGGTCGGCGAAACGCGGCACGGGTAAACCGTCACGACTCCAGACCACACGGTCCAGCCGCACGGCACGAGGAAACCGCAGTTGCGCCCACCCGGCGCCTCGTTCGCCGGAGATCCAGCTCCAATCGTTTCCGAACCTGCCGTCGTTCAGATGTGCTATCTGGTGGATCTCGTACCCCGGAAGCAAGGACGATGCCATGGCCACCGTGCCCGTACTCGCCAAAGCCAGATTCTCCGCACCGCCGGGACCGTAGGCTTCCAACTCATCGATGCCCGGCTCGGCGCCGTCATTGGTGGCCGTGACGACGAACCGGAGGTAGCGAGCCTCCACCGCGGTGAACCGCTCTTCGTTTCGCGGAGTGCCCGTGCCGAGGGCCCGCTCCCCGTGGCGCACCCCGGCGAATACGGCCGCCAGCCGATAGTAGTCCCCGCTCGGGATAGGATCAAACTTGTGGTCGTGACACCGGGCGCAGCCCGCCGTCAGCCCCAGGAACGTCTCACACGTGGTGGACACCAGGTCGTCGAGGTCATTTGACCGCTGTTGCCGGGAGCCTTCCTCTGTTTGATTGCCGACGGTGTCGTGGATGCCCGCCACGAGGAACCCGGTTCCGGCATCCACCCACGGGTCTCCCGCGGCAAGCAGGTCTCCCGCCAGTTGCTCCTGCACGAAGCGATCGTACGGCTTGTCCTCGTTCAGGCTGCGGATCACGTAGTCGCGATAGGGCCATGCGTTCGGCCGCATGTGGTTCTGCTCGTAGCCGTGGCTCTCCCCGAACCGCACGACATCGAGCCAGTGCTGTCCCCACCGCTCCCCATAGGCGGGGGAGGCAAGCAGCCGGTCGACCACCCGCTCGTAGGCGCCGGGCCGCCGGTCCGCCAGGTACGCCGCCACCTCTTCGGGCGTGGGCGGGAGCCCCGTGAGATCGACAGTGACTCGCCGCAGCAGGGTGCGGGGTTCGGCCTCGGGTGACGGGCTGAGGCCTTCTTGCTGCAGCCGATCGAAGACGAAACGGTCGATGCCATTGTGAGCCAGCCGGTCCCATGGCGTCCTGGGCTCGACCACCCGCTGCGGCGGAACCATCGACCAGAGGGGAAGCTCCGCCGGGGTTCGCGGGGGCAGCGACTCGCCCGGGTAGGGCGCGCCGGCAAGCAGCCAGCTCCGCAGTGCCCGGACTTCCTCCGCTGGAAGCGGACCGGTGGGCGGCATCTTGCCGGAGAGCACGGCTCGCAGCACGCGGTTGGCCTTAGGATCGTCCCCCCGCCTGAGACCGGCCGCTGCAGCGCCCGCGCTCGTCCCAAACTCGACGCCTCCCGACTTCCGCTGTGGGTTGTGGCACGCCAGGCATCGCGCCGAGAGCACCACTGCCCCGGGCGGCAAGGTCGGCTCCGCCCGCAGCAGGGCCGGACCGAAGCAGAGGGCTGTCAGCCCGACCGCCAGATGCAGTGGAGATCGTCGGCTATGCACACTGATTCCCCGGGGTGTCAGTTGTCCACCAGCACCTTGACCGTCACTGATGTCACGGTGTTGAAGCTCCCATCCATGCCCTGAATCTCGATGAGGTGCTCGCCATTCATGCTCCGGGTCGTATCCCAATCCCAGGTGAAGGGAGCGACGTTTCGAATGGAGACTACCCGGCCGTCGAGCAGGAAGCGTACGAAGACAACGCCCTCCCCCATGATATTCGCCGAAATCCTGGACTGCCCTCGCTGTGGCGGCTCCGCCAGCGGGAGCGTGCCGAGTTGAACGCGGCGCTGAAAGCTCACGTCGCTGACCTGCGGGAAAATCAGGCGGAAGTGGGTGATTCCAGCCTTCACCTTTCGCCCGCCCCCCAGCGCCGCTTCCAGCCCGGCAGCGAAGTTCGGCGCGTTGATCGCCCCTCGCAGGTCGGGGATCGGCTCCCAAGGACCGCCATCGATTTTCACCTGCACTCGCATGCCCTGTTCGTCCAGCGGGTCGCCGTTGGAGACAACGCCCGGCAGGGCGAAAAAGGTGGAGACGGAGGGCCGGACCGTGCCCTCGGGAAGGCCCTCGATGAGCATCTGTGAATCGGTGTGCGTGACGCCTTTGAGCGCCGGTTCAGACGGCTGGATAACGAAGCCGCCCTTCTCCTCGACCGGCATGCCTTGAGGATCGAGGCGCCGACGATGGGCGGAGGTGGAGACAATGACGGCCGTCGGCGTCCAGCCGACCACGCTCCCGGCACCGGCCCGCTCCGTGCCCGAATAGCGCCCGATGCCGAGCACGGGTTGCTTCACTCTGGCCAGCAGGCGCGGCACTCCCCCGGTTGCCGCGTACGTCACGTCGCCGCCGACCTTGTTCTCGATAACAACACTGGGCGGATCCAGGTCGAGTGAGCGCGTCTGAGCGATCACCAGACGGTCACCGGACTTCGGCAGGTAGGGGTTGGGCATCGCCTGAAGTTGATCGTCTCGCTCCAGGTGGACGGTGCTGCCGATGCGTGGCGCGAGGCAGCGGAAGATCCCCGACCGGGGCGGGAGGTCCGTCACCAGGGTCGCCGCAGACGCGGGTTCCCCATTCGCCAGGACGCGCAGCGTGCGAGTGGTCCCTCTGGGGGAAGGGACGCGAATCGTCAGCCCCTCGGGGGAGACGCCGATGACGCTCGCCGGCGGGTGGACTGAGGTGGCGTCGCTCGCGATCGCCACGGAAGTCGCGGGGCGCGTGACATGCCCCATCACGTGCCAGGTGGCGCCACGGTTGGCGCTGAATTCGACACCGCCGCCCGCGGTGTTGGTCAGCCTGATTCGGCACAGCTCATCAGCGGGTTGCTGAGCGTGGGCTCTGGGCAGCGGGGCAGCCAGCGCTGCGACCAGGGCAGCAGCCAGACCGGTTATCCAGGCGGAACGACGGCCGCCTTGCGGATAGCGTCGCGCAGACCGGGCACTTCGTGCGGGGCCCGACGTGGTTGTGCGAACTCTTCGCCCAGCAGATTCCACCAGTTGTATTCCTCGAGATAGACAAGGTCGAAGAGCATCACGCCCTGGCTGCCGCGCACGGCAGCTCGGAGCGCTCGGCGAAACTCGTCCGGCCGATCGCGGTAATCCAGGAGCTGAAGCCCCGCGTAGACGAAGGTTGCATCCTGCACCGCCTTCACGGAGAGTTCCGCCGCCGCCTCGACGGTCAGCTCCTCGTCCGCCCCTGCGTCCCGAGCATCTTCGCGCAAAACCACGGGATAGTAACAACCCGTCGTGATCCAGTCCAACTTGTCCGCGTACCCGGTCGCGGCGAAGGAGGGGCGCATCCAGTCGTACCCGGCGAAGAAGCCCGGCGCTGCCCAGTTCACCCCCACTCCATAATAGGACGAATACCAGGAGCCGACGTACGCGGCGAGCTGAATGCTCGGCCGGCGGGCGCGGGCGGCCCGCCCAACGAGATCGAGGAAATTGGTGATCGTCCGGCTCCGCCATTCGATCCAATCCAGGAATGCCTCACCACGCCGCACGCGGTTCCCCGGCACGGGGTCATACTCGTAGATGTCCTCGGGAAAGCGCGCCACCGGCTTGTTGCGCCACTCCTCGAAGAGGCGTCGGGAGAGCGGTGAGAAATCCGTTCGCAGACTGGCGTTCCGCATGCGGTCCAACACGATGCCATCCAGGGCATAGCTTTCCGCCAGCTCCTCGACGAGGCGTCGAAGGTACTCCTGCTCGGCGGGGTCCGCCGGGTTAACGAACGCCCCGACGGCTTCGGATGGCGACTCCAGGATCCCCTGCAGCACCGGCTCCGCGACGTAGCTCGGCGAGTCGCCGACACGGAGGTGGTCCCGCAGCCACGCGGCGCTCTCCCCACGTCCGATCAGCACATGTCCCCCGCGCGGTGCCTGGATCGGCCCGCCCTCCGCCAGGCTCCCGTCAGCGATCGCCGTAACGCTGCCGCCCTCGACGACCACGGCGGCAGCGTCGGCACCGAGGCGATAGGCGTCCGGAGCGGTTTCGTCGCGGGAGGCCAGCTCGTCTTTTCCGGGGACACGGTTTTCACCGACCACGAGCCGCCGGCTCGATCCGTCCGGCGCCGTGACGGTTCGCCGCACATCGTAGACCACCGCCTGCGCCTCCGGCTTCTCGTAGAGCGGCCCGGATCGCAGCAGCTTGTGCCCCTTGCTGAAGCAGTTGAGGTTGGCAAACACGCGGATGCCGGTCCGCCGGCCTTCGATCATCGCGGCAAGCAACAGATCGTAGCCTGCGGGGTAGGTGAAGCCGCGCCACTCCGTCAGCCGTGGCGCGACTGCGCTCGGCCAGAGCACGTGTCCCGAGAGGGGTCGCACATCCACCACCACGGTGTTGATGTTCGCACGTCGGCACTTCTCGAAGACAGCGGCCATGCCCTCGCGCGTGGAGAGCCTCCGCAGGTTGGCGGTGGCGTCCATCCAGAGCACACGCCCCTCGAGGTTCACCTGCCGGGTGAGGGCGGGCCCCAGCGGTGGGGATTGTGCGGCTCCGGTCCTGGTCATGGCCGTAACAGCCGCCGCCGCGACCAGGGTTGCACACAGGCGCGGCAGGCAGCGCATGGTTGGGTCAGGACGCCCGCACGACCAGAGCGATCGGGTAGGCGGACCCACCCACCGGCATCGCCTGCACCGAGAGGCGGCGTTTCTCCATCGGACCCAGCTTCACGCTGTAGAGGATCCGCTCCATGGGGGGTGAGAGCTGCGGGGCCTCGATCAACTTGCCCTCGATCACGAACACGCCCCGGGCCCAGTTCGCCTCGGGCGAGAAGACCACGTTCACCGTCCGCTCGCGGTCGGTGGGGTTCTCGATCTCAACGGTCAGGTCGTAGAGCACACCGTAGTTGCCGAACAGTTTGCGGTTTGGATTCTTGGCGGGGATGGGCTGCCTGCCCACTGGCATGAACGTCCACTTGCCGCCCACCTGGTAGGTGAAGAAGGCCTCCTTCTGCGGACGTGGGTAGAGGTGAGGTTCTCCTCGGGCCACATCCAACAATTCGGCGTCGATCTCGGGCGTGGTCCCATCCGTGGATGCGGTGACCAGCGCCACAAGGGGTCCCCCTTGCACCACGCGGAAGGTGTAGATACCGGAGACCGACTCGCGCTCGGGGAGTGTGGCGGTGTAGACCTGCCGCGAGGATCGAGCGGAGATCCGGGCCACAAATCCCAGATCCTGCAGTGCGGCGGCCATGTAGCGCTGGCCAGCGCGGTGACCCGCCTGGAGCGGGTCGATGTAAGGCCCGGCGTCGCCGCCGATCACCTGCACGTCCACTGGCTCGGTTCCAGGGTTCGCGAGGTGGACCTGGATCCGGGCCGGCTTCCCGGTCCGATTCTGGTGGTGAAAGAAAAGCCTGGCCGGTCCGCCCGCTTCGACCGGCCCCTCGAAAAGCGTGCCGTGGTCCCGGAAGCTCTCCGGGTCGTTGGAGTAGAGCAGCAGTTCCGCAGGCCGCGGCGGCAAGGGGAGGTTGTGCACCTGCACCCTGACAGTGGAGCGAAGTGTGAGGTAGCCGGCCCCCGCGATCTCCAGGGGGATGTTGACGGCAACTTCATCGCCGCGCCCCAGTGCGCGCGCCCCCTGCACGTCCCCGGCCAGCTTGACGGTGGCTCCCATCTCGCTGGAGATCACGTCCAGTGCTCGCTCCAACGCAACGCGCCGAACCAGGGAGCCGGGGGCCTCGGACCCCGTCACCGCGGCGCTGGCCTGCCCGTCAACGCGCCCGGCGTACTTCTTGACCCAGACGGTGAAACCCGACTCTTTCCCTTCACGACCGAAGCGCACCACCGCACGCCCCACCTGCACGCCGCGCACTTCAATCGCCGCCTTCCCGAACACGGGGGCTGCCTCTACGGCCTCTCCCTCCACCCGCGTCGTCAACGCGCCGTCGGCCGAGCCGCGAACCTTCATCGTGCGTGTCTCGCCCAGCGGCACCGTCAGCGACGGATTCTCCGCACCCAGGGTCACGGTATCCGGCTCGACCGGAGTCGTCGGCGGTACGGCTTTCTCGGGGATGGCCGCGGTGCGCGCGGACTCGCCCAGAGCGGCCTTGAGATTGGCAGCCCAGCGTCGAGCCGTCACCTCCGCGGCTTCCTTCCGCTCGGCGGCTTCCGCGGGCGTCGCGATCATGATCAGTCCGCCCCGGGCGTAGAGCGCCCAGGCGTCGCCCTTCTCCCTGGCTTCGACGTGGGAGGCACGGAGTCCCCCGCCGATCAGTTCCCGGAGGCGTGTGGCAGCCATATCCGCCCGCTCGCGAGGACCCAGGCTGCCGTTGGGAGTCCGGAAAATGGCGATCAGCTTGCCGTTGACCAGAAGCCGCGCCGTCTCCCCCACCGGCTCCACTCGCACCGCCGGAGCCGGCTTTGACGCTTTCCGCGTGATCCGTTTTTCTGCGGACTGGGTTGTTCGCCTTGTGCGCGGCGCCTGCTTGCGGGCGGCGGCGAGCGGCGCCGCGGACAGCGCCAGGCCAAGGGTAAGGAGAAGGGTGAGTCGCCAGGTTGGCATGCGTCGAGTGGTTCCGGTCGGAGACGGCTGCCGGGGCTAGAGAATGGTATCAGAGGCGCGTCCCGGGACGCGCCCGCATGGGATCATGTCGGCCACCCGCAGGTCCGCGGCCGAATGCGCGGACAGA
>CAZSRZ010000019.1:32937-53481 GCA_964609085.1 uncultured bacterium
TCCCGCCCACGGCCGTCGCCGTCGCCGGCCCACTGGCCGGGCATCCTCCGCAGCAGCACCCAGGCGATGCCCGCGTTGAGCACCACCAGGCTCACAGAGAGCGCGGCCACATTCGGTCCAGGGGCGTAGTGGAGATAGTCCTGCACCCGAAAGGCGATCGTGTCCAGGCCGGGCACGCGCAGCAGCGCTGTGGCGTCCAGCTCGCGGGTGGCGAGGATGCCGACCACCAGGATGGCCAGCACCGTCGCCCGAGCCTGCACCGGCCAGAGCACCATGCGAGTGACCGTCCACCAACCGCCTCCCTGGATGAGGCACTCATCCACCAACTCGGCGGGCACCCGTCCCCAGCCCGGTTGAAGCAGTTTCCAGGCGAAAGGAAAGAACAGCCCTGTGTAAAGGACCACGAGCCCTCCGGCGGAGTTGTAGAGCAGGTCGCCAAGGCCCGTCGGGTCGGGGAAGCTGAAGATCCGGATCCACGCGACGCCGACAAGCGAGGCGGGCAGCGCGTACCCCAACGTGCAGACCAGATCGATTGCCTGGGGCGGTCGCCGTCGCCAAAGCGACCCCGCCGCAAATGCGAGGAGCGGGGCCAGGATTGCCGCGGGGCCCGCGGTGATGAGTGTATTCGCCAGGTGGTCGCGACTCTCTCCCCACACCATGGCGTAGGTCTGGAGGGGCCGCGATGCCGCGGCCAGTACCAGCAGCGGGATCGCGAAGGTGAGGGCGGGAAGCAACGCGGCCGCGACAGCTTCCCAAGCGCGAATCGGCGCGCCTGACACCGGTCCCGCCGGCTCCGATTGCCCCGGAGTGGGGAACTGGAGCCAGCGGTTCTGGCACGCCGTCGCGGCTCCGGCAAGGAGGAGCATGGGCAGGCTGAGACGCGCCACCGCGGCCGAGTCTCCAGCCGTCTGGAAGGTATCCACCAACAGCACGGGGTAGGTGTGCAGCCCGCTGGCCAGGCCGACCCCAAAATCCGCCAGGGCAAGCAGAAAAAGGAGAACGGCTGCGCTGCCGAGCGCGCGTCGGACTCCGGCGGAGGTCGCCGCGCGGAGCGCCGGCACGGACGCAGCGTCCATCCGCGCGGCCTCCACCAACTCCCGGGGGGTGGCGAGCTGCGCACTCATGACCAGCCATGCCGCCAGCGGCCAGAAGGCACCAGCGAGCAGGCCGATCACGTGCACCGGGGACCGGTCCGGCTGCGGAATCATCCCACCGAGACCCGCCTGTTCGAGGGCGGGGCGCAGCCATCCGTCACGGGCCAGCAGTATGGTGAGTGCCAGTCCGGCGGTGTACGGCGGCAGGAAGAGGGGGCCCAGCATCCCCGCCAGCAGCCATGGCCGGGATCGGGAGCCGGCCCGGGCGGCAATCGAGCCATAGCCTGCGCCGAGGAGCGTCCCGAGGAGCGCCGTCCCCAGGGCAATACCGAGGCTGCGGCCCAACAAACCCAGGGAGACTTCGCTGCTCGGAAGCCCGTGCCCGCCCTGGTAGCCGACCCCGGCCACGGTCAGCCAGACCAGCGGCGGGAGGACGACGAGGAGTGCGGGGGTGAGGCCCAACACGAGGGCTGCCCAGCGGCCACGCCTCATCTCAAGAACAGCTCCCGGAGAATCGCGTCAACGGTCTCGTACCGATCGGCGAGCGAGCTGTAATCCACCTGCCGTCGCCGGACACGGACGAGTGGTTGAACCCGCTCGGGCAGTTGCGACTCGAGACCCGTGTGCAGGGGTAGCTGCCGGGCAGAGAGGCGGGACAACAGGAGCTCCGCCTTCGTCGACACCAGGAAATCGACCAGGCGCCTGCCCTCGTCAGGTCGAGGTGCGCCCTCGACCAGGCCCACCGTGTTGGGGATCAGCAGGGCGCCCGCGCCTTCTTGGTCGGGGAAAACGATCCCGACCGGCCGGCCTGCATCCAGGCGGACATAGGCGTCGTCGGTGTCCGTCTGCGCCACGTCCGCATCACCACGTGCCACGCGTTCGGCCGCGACGCTGTTGCCGTCGGTGACGGAGGTTCCCAGGGACAGGCGTCGCCGATAGTAGCTCTCGGCGGCCGCGTCGCCCAACTCCGAAAAGAGAACCAGCGCCTCGGTGGTGCTCGTGCCGAAGAGCGGATTGGCCATGGCCGTGACCCCCCGCCAGCGCGGCTCGGCGAGTTCGCGGAGAGTCCGTGGCGGACGAGGGCCGCGTCGGGTGTGGTGGATGAAGACACGGAACCGAGCGGCGAAACCGGTCCAGCGGCCGTCGCGATCACGAAACGCGGCGGGGATGCCCTGGGCACTGGGCGGCCGATACTCGGCCAGCACGCCGCGCCGGCCGAGCCTCACCGTCTGGAGCACCTCGCTGCTCCAGAAGACGTCCGCGCGGGGCCGGCCCCTTTCCGCCAAGAGGCGTTCGGCAAGCCCGCGCGACTTCCCCGCCTCGGTGTCGTAGACGGTCCGAACGCGGATGCCGCTCTCCTGTTGGAATGCCTCGAGCAAGGGTCGCGCATATGGCTCGTCCAGAGAAACGTAGGCGACGACCTCCCTCCCGGCCGGCCCGGCCGGGCGACAACCCGGTAGGAGACCGGAGAGTCCAAGGGCAATCAGGACGCCGACCCGTGACGGCCGCCGGATCACCGCGCAGCCTCACGCACTTCTTCCGCCAGCCACTCCAGCCCATGCTGAAGCTGGGGCCCCAGCCAGCCACCCTCCAGCCCATGGTCGGCTTCCCAGGCCTTGGCAACCCTGGCCAGGCTGTTGACGGCCTCCGGGAGGGGGACCTGCGCAACCGGGGAAAGATGCGTGTTGACCACCCGCCGGCGGTCGTCGACGTCGATCAGCCCGAGTTCCAACCGCCCATAGGCCAGGGCGGAGACGGCAAGCTCGGTGAGCAACCGGCGCTCGTCGCGGGCACGCTGAAAGTGCTCTCGACAGCGCTCCACCCCGATCACCCGGACGAGAACACCCCATCGCTGAGCTTCAAGGAGCAATCCCGCGGCTTCGATCACGTCGAGCGAGGGCGGCAAGGTCCGGTGCGGCAGCAACAGCAGTACAGGACGGCCGTCCGCGGTCAGGCTCATCCTGGGGTGCTCCAGGCTCTGCACCAGCACCCGCTGACGGGGCGGCAGCCCGGGGGCTAGTGGTGTCAGCCGCAGAACGGCCTGCCGCAGGCGCTCGATAATCCGGGTGCCCACGGCGCTGACTTTCCGCAGCGGCCGACGAGACAGCACCTCCGCCCAATCGGCCTCGCGTTCGCTGATCGCCGCCAGCCCGAGCAGGAGGTACGCCTCCTCGGAGCGGGCGACGCGTTCCAGGTCGGTGCGGAGGAAGCTGCCGCCTTCGGCGATCGCCTGTCGGATGTAGGCGGTCTGCAGATCGGCCTGCACCCTCTCGCGAACTGCGGTCGGCAGCGAGGTGATGGTGCGCGCCAGCGGCCCGGCGAGGGTCGGCTGCAGCGCCAACGGCGGGCTGGGGTCGGCCGCGATCGGGGGAGTAGCGTCTGCGTCGAATGGCTCCCTCGCTCCGGCGAACAGGTCCGACAGCGGGTCGAGATCCGACAGCAGGACCGGCGCCTCGGTCAGCGTCTCCCACTCCTCGGGATGGTTCTCCGCGTAGTCCAGCCCCTGGAGACCCAGGCGGATCAGATCGGCGTAGCGGTCAGCGTCGTAGGTCAGGATGAGCTGAATAGCTTGCGCCAATTCCGGATCCTGGACGGGGAACTGGCGCAGGAACCCCTCCGGCCCATAGAGGTCGATCATCGCCTGCGCCGGGTCCTGGAGCGCCTCGGCCGGCAGTCGCTGGTCCTCAATCGGGAAATCGGCCAGCCCGCGGAGATGATCGTGCCACTCGGCGCGCGTCAGGAGGATCTCGACGAGCTGGGCTGTGGGGAGGAGCAGCGGCAAGGCGTTGGCACGCACGTCCGTGAACGAGAGCGCCCGCAACAGCCAGCCGAACTGCCTCTCCGGACTGCAAAGCTGCAGCAGGGACTGGAACCCCGGGATGGAGAGATCACCCAGAAGGAAGCGGTTGTCCTCCTCCAGATTCTGGATGAGAGCGGCGATCAGCGGGGACGGGAGCAGGTCCAGCACTTCGCGCCGACGGGCATCCGCCAGCCCCCACAGAATCGCAGACTTGGCCTCGAGCCCGGCAGCCAGACCGACCGCGAGGGCCGCATCCGAGGGGCTCAGCCGTTCGAGGGCCGCCTCCAGAGCTTCCGGGTCGCGGAGTTTCAGAACGGACTGCACCCGGCCGGCGACGCCGTGGAGTGTCGTTTCGAGGGGTTGGGTCACGAGGTGATTCTAGCCGCTCGGGCGGCCTCAGCGCGCGGCCGGATCCAGTCGCAGATGCAGGCGAGCACCTCCTCACGGCATGTGTCGCGCAGCAACTCGTGTCGCGCATCCGGAAAGACGTGCAGCGTCCGGTCCGCGCTGCCGGTCGCGTCATGGAAAGCGCGGATGGCGACAGGGTCCGACACCACGTCCTTCGAGGCCACGAGCGTGAGGAGTGGGAGCGTGAATCGGCATGCGTCGTGCATGGCCGCTTGCTGGGCTTCCTGGTGTTCGCGGAACCAGCGAGGCGTCGCGATTCGGAGCAGGAGAGGATCGTGTCGACTCTCCTCGAGCAGTTCGCTGTCGTCGCTCATCCATTCGTGTTTGAGGCCGCTTGGCACGCCGAGATCCGGCAGGATCGGCTCCAGCAGGGCCGCCAGCCGGCGCTTGTAGGCGGGCACCTGCACCAGGCTATTCAAGTAGGGTGCGGAGAGGATGCATCCCGCCACGTCAAGTCGGGTGCGTTCCGCCGCTGCGGCGACGACCAAACCTCCGTGGCTATGACCGAGCAGAAAGCACGGGAGGGCGAGGTGGTTTCCCCCGATCAACGCCGACGCGAATCGGTCGAGATCGGTCAGGTAGTCGTCCCACCGCCGCACGGCACCCCGCCGTCCCTCGGAGCGGCCATGCCCGCGCAGGTCCACTGCCGAGGAGGCGATGCCGCGCGCCGCCAACCAGAGCATCGCGTCGCGAAACCGACCCCCGTGGTCACCATAACCGTGGACGATCCCGACCAACGCCCAGGGCTCCGCAGGGCGGCAGGAGGCCGAAAACAGGGCCGGCTCACCCGGGAGGTAGCAATCCGACCATTCAGGCGTCATGGCGCAATCTGGGGAGGGACGAAGCAGAGCGTGGGCGAGGCGGGAGGGGCAAGCCCGCATGATACGCTAACTCGCGCCCAAAAACCCCGGGCGGGCAGGAGATCTCGGCGTGGCGCTGGTCAATCAGAACTTCCTCAAGCTGCAGAGCAGCTACCTCTTCACGGAGATCGCCCGGCGAGTCCGGGCATTCAGTGCGGATCAGCCGCAGGCGGAACTCATCCGGCTCGGCATCGGGGACGTCACGCGCCCATTGGTGCCCGCCGTGATTTCGGCACTGCACACGGCCGTCGACGAGATGGGGGTAGCCGGCACTTTTCGCGGTTACGGCCCGGAGCCGGGTTACAGCTTCCTGCAAGAGTTGATCGCGGAACAGGACTACGCTGCCCGAGGGGTGTCCGTCTCCCCGGATGAGGTCTTTGTCAGCGACGGATCCAAGAGCGACTGCGGCAACGTCCAGGAGATCTTCGACGCCAACGCCGTCGTGGCCCTGGTCGACCCAGTGTATCCCGTCTACCTGGACAGCAACGTCATGGCGGGGCGGGCCGGAAACCCCCTTGAAAGCGGCGGCTACGATCGCATCGTCTACCTCCCCGCAACGGCCGCGAACGGCTTCGACCCCGCGCTTCCCACGGTTCCCGTGGACTTGATCTATCTCTGCTACCCGAACAACCCGACGGGAGCGACACTGAGCCGCGCTGCGCTGGCGCGGTGGGTGGAGTACGCGCGATCCCACGATGCCGTGATCCTCTACGACGCCGCCTACGAGGCTTACATCCAGGACGATGAACTCCCCCACAGCATCTACGAAGTTCCCGGCGCGGAGGAGGTGGCGATCGAGTTCCGCAGCTTCAGCAAGACGGCGGGGTTCACCGGCACGCGGTGTGCCTTCACCGTGGTGCCGCGTGCGCTGAAGGCGAAAACCGCCGCTGGGGAACTCACGAGCCTGCACTCTCTGTGGCATCGGCGCCAGAGCACCAAGTTCAACGGCGTCCCCTACATCGTGCAGCGCGCCGCCGCCGCGGTCTACACCCCGGAAGGCCGGGCCCAGGTGCGCGAAGTCGTTGCCTACTACATGGAGAACGCCCGGATCATCCGCGAAGGGTTGGCGGGCATCGGGCTGGAAGTCTACGGCGGTCGCAACGCGCCGTACATCTGGCTGCGGACCCCGGGCGGAATCACCTCGTGGCAGTTCTTCGATCGACTCCTGCAGGACGCGCATGTCGTGGGAACGCCCGGCTCAGGCTTCGGCCCGAGCGGGGAGGGCTACTTCCGCCTGACAGGCTTCGGCGCCCGCGAGCAGACGGTGGAGGCGGTCGAGCGGATCCGCACCCGGCTGGGCGGGTGACGGGAGCGCCGGCCGAGGGACCGGGATGAGCAGACGAGCGTCGGCTGCGCAGCGACCGCCTGGGCGGCTGGCCCTGCTGGTGGGCGGTCTGGTGCTGGTCGGCGGCATCGCCGTCTGGCGGCTCTCCCCGATGCTGCTCGAACGGGTGCGCTCCGGGCGGGACACGGGTACCCTCGTCGCCGAGGCCCGTAGGAACCCCGCGGATACGGGACTGCTCGTCCTTGCCGCCGAACGGTTGATTGAGGATGCCCGCTCGGCGGAGGCGGTGGAAATCCTGGCCCCCCACGTGCGGCCGGACGCGGATCCCAGGCTGGTCGCCACGGCGGGGCGGGCCGCCCTCGAAGCCGGCCGGCTTCGCCAGGCCGCTGAGTGGTTGGACCCTGCCGCGACCCGCTACGCCGGTGACCCTGATGTGGCTGTCTCCGTGGCTCTGCTCCTGCGCAAGCGGAACGACCAGGACACGGCCAGAAAGGTGCTGGAGGAGGTCGTCCGCGGCCACCCGAGTCACCGGTTGGCGCAGCTCAAGCTGGGGGAACTGCTGCTGGACGAGCACGACTTCGACGGGGCCGCGTCATTGCTTGGAAAGGTTGGGGCCTCAGCCGAAGCGAATTGGCTGCGGGCCTGGGCCCTCTGGAATCTCGGCAGGCGCGAGGAAGCAGAGCGGCTGGCCCGGAGAGCCGCCGGCGACCGCCCGTGCGGCCCATCGCTGACCACCCTCGGCCGGATCCTGCAGCAGAGCGATGACACCGCCCGGCGCGCCGAGGCTCTCCGGATCTTGCGACGAGTGACGGCCCTCGACCCGACGTCAGCTTCCGCCTGGCGTCTCGTCGGCATCAGCGCCAGGGATACGGGCGACCACCCCCTCGCGATCCGTGCGTTTCGGCGGGCGGTCGGACTGGACCCGTGGAACATGTCCGCATACCAGATGCTGGCACAGTCCTACCAGCGCCGCGGGGACAGTGCCCGGGCCGGTGCCGTATGGGCGATCGTCAATCGCCTCGAGCCCCGGATGGACCGGGTGAACAGCACCCGATTCCTGGCAAACGTGCATCGCAATGCCCTGGCTCCCGTAGTGGAGCTGGCGGCCGCCTACCGCGCCGCGGGCCGCCTGACCGAGGCGCGGGGCGTGCTGGCCGAAGCGGAGCGCCGCGCCGCGGCCGCCGGGCCCGCCGAGCTCTCCGCGCTGGCGGCCGAACGGAAAGCCCAGCAGTCCGCCCGTGAGACTCCGCCGCCCGCCCTGCCGGCAGACCCCGAAGGGGACGCGGAATGAAGCATCGCTGTCCCCCCGCCCTCGGGCTTGCCGGTGCCCTGGGGCTGTGCCTGGCGGGCTGCCCCGGCCGCCCCTCTGCGCCGATCATTCACTCGCCGACGAGCTCCACGCCGACGCCATCCACCAGCCCCCTTCGGTTTGTGGACGTCGCCCGGGAGATGGGCGTCGACTTCCGCTGCGGGCTAGAGAAATCGCCGCTCAACATCAGCGAGATCATGGGGGGTGGCGTCGCCCTGACGGACCTGGACGAGGATGCGTTTCTCGACCTGGTGCTGGTAGGACCGGCGGGGATCCGCGTCTACCGCAACGAGCGCGGCGAGCGGTTCGTCGACGTGACCGCCGGTTCCGGGCTGACGCGCTTGCCCACTCTCCCGCAAGGCGTCGCGTCGGCGGACACGGACGGCGATGGGCGCAGCGACCTCCTGGTGACCAGCTTCGACGGCGTACGGCTGTTCCGCAATCTCGGCGGGTTCAAATTTGGAGACCTCGGTGCCGCCTCCGGCCTCGATTGCGGTGGCTACTGCAGCAGCGCCGCCTTCGCCGACGCGGACGGAGATGGGATCCTGGATCTGGCCATCGGTCGTTACGTCCGTTTCGCGAAGGGGATGCCGGAATTCGGCGAGCAGAACGGGGCGCAGATCACGCTGGGCCCGACCTCGTACCCCGTGGAGCGCTCCGTCTTCTACCGGGGGCTCACCGGAAACCGGTTCCGCGAAGCCTCCGCCGCCGTGGGAATGGCGGACAACCATGGTCGCACCCTCGGGGTGATCTGGGAAGACTTCGATCTCGACGGCGACCAGGATCTCTACCTGGCGAACGACCAGTCCCTGGCGGACATGTACCTGAACAACGGCAAGGGACGTTTCCGGAACGTGGCGATGGAGCGAGGTACGGCCGTGAGCGGCGCGGGCGCGCACCAGTCCGGGATGGGGGCCGACTGGGCGGATGTGAACAACGACGGACGGCCCGACCTCATCGTCACCACCTTCTACAACGAGGCGAAGAGCCTCTACATCCAGGAAGAAGGCGGGCTCTTCACCGAGGCGTCCGCACTCCGTGGCCTGGCACAGCCCGTGCTGCGCTATACGGCTTTCGGCGCTCTCTTCGCCGACCTCGACAACGACGGGATCCTCGATCTGGGGATAGCCAACGGGCACGTGGCGGATCAGTTCGACCGGGTGAGCGCCTCGGTGGGCTATCGGCAGCCCACTCAACTCTTCCTCGGGAGCCCGGGGGGCCGGTTCAGCGAGGCGGAGGCGAGTCCGGATCTACGGCAGAAGCTCGTCGGCCGGGCACTCGCCGCCGGGGACTGGGACCGGGACGGCAGGGTCGATCTGGTCGTTGGCAATCTGGACGGCGCCCCTTTGATCCTGCGGAACGAGAGCCCTTTCCGGCCCTGGGTCGGCATCCGGCTCCGGGACACGCGTCGTCTGAATCACGACGCCATCGGTGCCCGGCTGGTGCTGACCACCGACCAGGGGACCCAGCTCCGCACCATTCAGACCGGCCGCAGCTACCTTACAGCGGTCCCGCCAGAGGCCCACTTCGGACTCGGATCGGCCCGCCCCATCAGCCTGCAGGTCACCTGGCCCGACGGCACGAAAACCACGCACCGGAACCTGACGGCCGGAAAGTGGCTCACACTCACCAGGTGAGCCACTCCGGAGCGGCCGATCCGCGATCGGCATCAGTGATGGGGAAGGAGCCGGGCGGCCTGCAGGCGCTGCTCGATCTCCTCTACCGGCTCGTAGTGGCCGTTCAGCCTCACGCCGGTGAAGATTCCGAGATTGTCCGAAGCACACCGGCAAACAGCCGAGGGCTGCCTACAGCCCTCACAACATGGGACCCCGGCAGGATTTGCACCGCGCATCTGGCTGAACACGCGGTAGCGAGCCGTACCCTGCGGCCGTTGCTGGAGGAAGACGAGCGGGATCCTCTGCCCGTCGAAGAAGTAGGGATCCCTGCCCAGCAGCTCCGCGGAGGTGTTGTTGTTCATCAGAGTCGCGATGGCGAGCACGTGGGGCGTGGCGCCTGCTTCCCGAACCTGAGCGTACAGCAACTTTAGCGTTCTCTGGAGACGCTCACCCGAGTTGAGGACGGCATCCGCGAGGATGAAGTAGGCGGGCCGCCCCCGAAGCAGGTGAATGCCGGGACGCATGCGTTCGCTTCCGGTGCCCCGATGGTCGAGGTAGGTCACTCTGCCACTCAGCTCGGTGCCGAGTAGGATCGCCGCGTACGAGTGTTGCTCGGTGTTGGCAGGAACGGTCCACGCCCTCTGCAGGAGCTCGGGGCTCACGCGGGCTGCGACCAACTGGGCGAGTCGGGCGATGACGGCCTTCCGGAGCGCTGGATTGGCCAGGACATTCCAGTCGTCGTAGACTTGCCCGAGTCGGGCGTCGACATTGCTTTGGGCCGGAAGAAGGCACGTGGTGAGCAGCTCTCCGCCGAGATCGTCGGGCAACGGACCGGCATCGGCCTCGACGTACGGAAACGCGATCAACAAATCAGCCCGGTTGACGAGCCACTTCCGAGAGGAGGTGGAGTTCTTGCGCGCGGGAAGGCGGCCCGATCGAATCAGGGCAGTGACGCGAGACGGCGAGAGTCGCAGGATCGCCGCGGCCTCGCGGACGGTGAGTAACCGGGTCGGGTGCCCGGGGTGCGGGATTGGGGGGTTCTGCGCGGTCATGGGTTCGCTCTCAATCTCTCCATTGAGCGGAGGCGATGGGGGTTGCGCGGCGCGACCGGCCTCAGGTTCGCCCTATCAGTGCGAGCCGTCAGCCGACTGCCATAGTCTCAGCCTACCGAATTGCCCGGGGGGCAACCTCGGAGCTGAGTTCGATTCTTCGCGCATAGCGCGTGCCCGATCGACGAGCAGTCGGGGGACTCACCCAGCCCGGCGTCGGCCGGCGCGCGCTGCGTCCGTCCGGTCGCGGGGGTGGCGAGTGGGGCGCGGCTCGTGCTCTCGCATCTGCTCGGCGGCGACGATGCCGAGCAGCCGTACTCGGGAGAGTTGGAGCAGCCTCGTGCTCCAGGGGTGGTCGGCGAGCCAGTGGGTGAGACGCTCGAGGGCGGAGGCATTCTCCGGACACACGGCTACTGACCGCATTTCCGACAGCACGCTGCCGACGTTCCGCGCTCGCCCTACCTCGCTTGTGGGATCAAGAAATGCCTGCCGGGTCGGACGATCAAGCAGTGGAACCAGGGATGGTCGCTTCTGGTAGACGAGGGCGCTCGCCCCGAGGACAGTCAGCCCGAACCCGTCCATCAGCTGGCGGAAGATCTCCAGGACAGCATCCCGACTTTCGGTCCAACCCTGGGCGCACAGGTCGGCCCCGGGAGGGATCGCGGCCAACAGGGCGCAGAGTTCCGGCGTGCGCAGTGCGGGAGGGGCTGTCCAGTCGCAGCGTGGTCCCAGCACCAATTGGGTGTTCAGGCAGTTCTCTGGGCTGAACTCGTTCGGGGCCAGCAGGTTCTCCGGCTGCCGCATCCGCGCCTCAAAGACCCATGCCTGGAAGCAACTCTCGAAGTGACGCTCGAGCAAGGGGCGCGCGTCCGGAACCTCAATGGATATGGCCGTCGCGATCCCGGTCCCACACGGAACCCAGGCCGACGGGAACCGCAGCGCGAAGGGGCCAGACGACGGGCGCCCGCGCGGCTCAGTAACCGTAGTCAAGCCGGAAGAGGGTAACGGTATTGGCGGCGATCGTCGTCTGGCCTCTCACCGCCTTGCCCTTCACCTTCACCTCATCGTCTTCTTCGATGTCGGAGAAGTGGGCCCGCTTGGTCCCGGTGAAATGGCGGTCGTAGCCCCGCATCTCGTAACTCTTGATGAAGTATTTCGTCTTGCGTCGCGTGACCACGTGCCAGGTGGCGCCATCGTCGCCTTCGGTGGCTTCGATGGTCCGCTGCGTCGTGTCGACGGTGACGACAAATCCCTTAAGCGTCTTGGGTCTCGGGCGTGCGGCAGCGGCGGCGGTGGGTATGCCGACAAGTGCGGCGACGGAGGTGGCGAGCTGGATCAGCGAGCGACGGTCCATCATCGGCAATTCTCCGCAGAGGGGGACGCCCGTTCGAGCGCGAGTACATCATAGACTTCGCTCTCGCCCAGAGCACTCCTTCTGTGGATGTTCCAGTTCCGATCCAGGTGGTAGAAACCGGAGAATGGGCGCAGCCGATCGCGGAGTCGGGTCAACCAGGGCACGTGCCGGGATTGACGCCTCTCATAGGCGAACATCCGAGACGTAGCTGCCAGCACTTCCCCCGGGCCGAATGACAGCCCGCGGACGAAACCGGAAAGCTGCGCGACCACCCGGCTGCTGCCGTCCTGCAGGTTGAGCGTGGTGATTCGGCTGGAATGGGATTCGGTGAGATAGAGCACCCCCTCGCGAAAGTTCAGGCTATGCGGCTGCGCCAGGGTTTCGTAGGCCACCTCGAATCGCTTGCGGTCAAAGTCGAGCCGCAGCACCTTTCCCTCGGTTGTCCAGGCGGCTGTCAGGCGCTTTTCCGCCCGGGTCCCCGGGCTGAGGGTGAAGACGGAGCAGTAGAGTTCGCCGTCACAGTCGCCGAGGCAGTTGACGTGGCAGACATCGCGCTCATCGGGAACGAGTTGGAAGCGGTCGATCTCCCGCAGATCGCAGTCCAGCCGCGCAATGGTGTTGCTGATGCTCGCCACCAGATAGAAGCTGTCCCGGAGCCACTTCAGATCGTGGCACGCCTTCCACGGCACAGGGCCCAGGTCTTCATGGGTGCGGGTGATGGGGCACACGCGGTGGATATGTGTCGGGGGGGCCGCATGGTGCCGCCGAGCACCCGTGACGGCGTAGATCCAGCCATCCCTCGCACGAGTTAGGCCGCGGAAGCGACCCGGCAAGAGGAGCTCGGACTCCCCCGCCGATGAGTCAAAGAGGAAGACGCCGCCCCCGATGCGGGAGACACTGCTGTAGACGTAGTGCGGCATCCGGGATTCCTACACTGCTCTTCAGTCACCCGCACTCGGGGTCAACGGCTGCGGAGCGGCTGGGGAAGGCTCATCCACGGCCACGATGTCGTACACCTCAGCCAGCGGCATGGGCACCCGTCGGCGGACGCGCAGGCGTTCGTCCAGCACCAGCAGCCCGGCGAATGGCCGCAGACGTTCGCCCCATTGGCGGAACCACGGGAGCGGCCGCAGCCGATGACGGTCGCGAGCGTACATCACGCAGACCCCCAGCACCACCTCATCTGCGGAGAACGCCAGGCCGCGCAGGAACCCCGAGTACTGCCGCATGACCTGGCTCGACCCGTCATCAAGATCGATTCGCGTGATCGTAGAGCGGTGCGACTCCACCAGGTAGAGCCCGTCCGGTCGCGGAACGAGACTGTGCGGCTGCCAGAGAGCTTCATGCACCACCGTGGAGCTGCGGCCGGCGAAATCAAGACGCAACAGCTTCCCATCCGTGTGCCAGATACCGGTCCCCCGCTTCTCTTCCCGATCGCCCGGGGTGAGCGTGAAGACGGTGCAGTGCAGGGTGCCGTCGATCCACGCCAGGCAGTTCACGTGACAGGTGTCGTCCTCGCTCTCGGCCAGCCGGAAGGTCTCAACCAGCCGGCAGCCGGCATCCAGCTTGAGGATCTGGTTGCCCACGCTGGCGACCAGGTAGAAGGCGCCGTCGAACCAGCGAAGGTCGTGGCTGTCTTTCACCGGCAGTTGGGCGATTGGTTCCGAGCGCCACGTGTGGGGGTCCAGCCGATGGATTACGGAAACGTCCTTTTGCGGATTGCGGTTTCCCGACACCACGTACCAGGCGTCGTCCGGACCGCGAGTGATGCCACGAAAGGAGCCGCGCAGAAGCTGTTGCAACTCACCGCACTCGGAATCGAAGAGGTGGATACCGCCCCGGCCGATGGCGTTGCTGGTAACGAGATAGAGGGGCACGGGAGGAGGGTTGGACGGAGCCGACGCATTCCCTCCAGAGCAGGGATGGACACGTCCCACCCTTCGGACCCGTCATGCCTGCTCCAGACCTTCTGCGACCAGGGCTTTGGCGATGGACCGCGGCCGGACAGGCCTCTCGACCAATGGCGACGACGACGACGATCCGCGCCGGGCGCACCGTGTCACGGTCATCATTCCGACTCACGACCGGGAGCATGGCTTACGGCGGTGTCTCGAAGCGCTTTTCGACTCCGACCTCACCGGGATCGAGGCGGAGATTCGGGTGGTGGACGATGGATCCGGGCCGGCAACCGCGTCCACCGTGGCGGAGCTGCGGGAGCGGTGCCCGAGCGGCATGCGGCTGCACTACCAGCGTCAGAAGCGGGGCGGGCCGTCCGCCGCGAGGAATCTGGGGGCCCTCTCCTCCGACACCGAGCTCCTCTTCTTTCTGGACGACGACTGCGAGCCCGATCCGTCCTGGTTGCGGGAACTGGCGCGTGCGGAATGGAGCGAGGAGGTCGGCGTCGTAGCCGGCACGATCCATGGCGCACGGGGCGGCAACTGGGTCGCTCGCTACTGTCGCCAGGCGGGCTACAACGACTTTCCGGCGCGAGGGGACCGATCTGAGCGCGTGCGATTCGCCAACACCGCCAACTGCGCCGTGCGCCGGGATGTATTTGGCAAGGTCGGTGGATTCGACACGATGTTCAGCCGTGTGGGTTTCGAGGATGTCGACTTCTCCAGACGGGTGCTGCTTCATGGGTACGGACTGTCGTTCCGTCCGGAGGCCGTAGTCCGCCACCACCATCGGGAAGAGGCGTCGGCCCTCTGGCATGCCTACCGAAAGCGGGGCAGGGCCAGGGTGCTCCTCGACGTCATGTGGGACGCGTGCGCACCCTGTGGGCGACGGGAAGTTGCCGCGGAGACAATCGGAGTCCTCGCCTGCGGGCTGCGCCTGCTGTGGGTCCCCGTTCAGGCGCGCCACTGGCACGGAGAGGGTCAGGGATTGGATCCGTTCCGGTTCGCGTTCCTGGAGTGGCTCACGGATCTTGCCCGCTGCGTGGGGAGACTCGACATGCTGGTGCGGATCCGCACCGGCCGACAGAGCCTGGTGCGAAGTTGTACGATGCCGGAGTATCAGGGAACTCTGCGCGAGGCACTCCGAGACGCCCGCCGACCGCGGCGCGGCGGCGCCCCGATGGCACGCTAGAAAACCGGCGCGAAACATAGCCTTGCAGCCAGCGTCCCATCGCGGGGGAGGTGGGGATGTTGCGGTTTTCCCGGCTGTGGGCGTGGGGGCTGGCGCTGGCGGCTGCTGGGGCGACGTGGGCGGCCGGTCCGATGTTCACACCCACCCAGCGCTCCCACTGGGCGTGGCAGCGACCGGGAAAGACCACGCCGCCCCGCGTGCGTGATGCTGCCTGGGTGCGCAGCCCGATCGATGCCTTTGTCCTCGCCGGGTTGGAGAAAAACGGGCTGAAGCCGGCCCCCTCCGCGACGCCGGAGCAACTCGTGAGGCGGATTTCGTTCGACCTTACCGGCCTGCCCCCATCCATCGAGGAGGTCGACGCATTCCTCGGGGACCGATCGCCCGCGGCGTACGAGCGGATGGTGGATCGCGCCCTTGCCTCCCCCGCCTTCGGGGAGAGGTGGGCGCGACACTGGCTCGATCTGGCCCGCTATGCGGACAGCAACGGCTACGAGTTCGACGAAATTCGCCCGGACATGTGGCGCTACCGGGACTACGTCGTCCGGTCCTTCAACGCCGACAAGCCGTACTTCCGATTCGTCCAGGAGCAACTTGCCGGCGATGAACTCGCACCCATGGATCCGGACGCCCTGACGGCCACGGGTTTTAACCTGCTCGGCCCGGATATGACCGACGCGGCTAGCCAGGCCGCCCGCCGACAAAACACCCTGAATGACATGACCGACACCGCCGGCCTCGCCTTCATGGGGCTGACGGTCGCCTGCGCCCGGTGCCACGACCACAAGTACGAACCCCTGACGCAGGCGGACTACTACAGCCTGCAAGCCTTCTTCGCGCCCGCCCAGTTCCGCAAAGACCTGCCCGCCGCCACCCGCGAGGAGATGGACCGGTTCCAGCGGGAGGATCGGGTCGCGATGCAGCGCATCCGCGGACTGGAACAACAGCGGGACCTCCTCGCCGGCCCGATCATCCGCGACCTGCGTCGAGAAAAGATCGCGCGGCTTCCCGAGGATGTGCGGGCAGCCTTCGAACGAGCCCCGTCGGAGCGGAACGCGGAGCAGCAGCTCATCGTCGAGCGCGCGACGCCGCAGATTGAGCCGGGCACGCGAGAGGTCGCGATGCGGTTGCCGGAGGGATCTCGCGCCGAGTACGAGTCGCTGGTGGCGCAGATCCGTCAGGCCGAGTCCCGGCGCCCACCCCGTCCGGGAGCTGTAGGCCTGTCGGAATCCGGGCTGCCCCCGCCGGTGACCCGCATCCTCGGACGCGGGGAGCTCGGCAATCCCGGCGAGGCGGTGACGCCGCGAGTCCCGAGCATTCTGGGTGGATCGACGCCGCCGCTGCCTGAGAGTGGCCTGCCCGCCGGCTCCTCGGGCCGCAGGCTGGCGCTGGCGAGGTGGATCGGCAGCCCGCAGCACCCACTCACGGCGCGGGTGATGGCCAACAGAGTCTGGCAGCGGCTCTTCGGCCGGGGCATCGTCGCCACTCCGAGCGACTTCGGCGTTCGGGGTGAGCCGCCCACCCATCCCGAGTTGCTCGACTGGCTGGGGAACGAGTTCGCCCGGGACGGCTCGGTGAAACGGCTCATCCGGGTGATCGTTGGCTCGAATGCCTATCGGTTGTCCGCGAACACTTCTGCGGCGACGCTTGCCGCCGACCCGGACAACCAGTGGTTCAGCCGTCAAAACCGGCGTCGTCTGGAGAGCGAGGCGGTGCGCGACGCCCTGCTTGCGGTCTCCGGCAGGCTCAATCCTCGAGCCGGCGGCCCCGGGGTGCGCCCGCCGCTTCCCGAGGGGTCGAACACCGATCCACGGGCGTGGCCCGTGACGCCCGACGCGCGCGAACACACCCGACGCAGCATCTACCTCTTCGTGCGGCGCAACCTGCAAGTCCCTGCGCTGGAGGTGTTCGACGGCCCGGACACCAACCTCTCCTGCGCCCGGAGAGAGAGCAGCACCACGGCACCGCAGGCACTGGCATTACTGAACGACGTCGAGTCACATCGCGCCGCTGCGGCCATGGCCCGCCTTGTGGCGATGGAAGGCGCGGGCGACGACGCCCGCGTGACGGCCCTGTACCGCCGTGCCCTGGGCCGAGTTCCCCGCCCCGCCGAACTTTCGCTTGCCCGGGCATTCCTCGCCTCTCAATCTGCTCGTCTGAGAGCCGAGGGCGCGGCTGATCCCGCTGCGAGCGCGCTCTCCGATCTCTGTCTCGCCATCTTCAACACCCATGCGTTCCTCTCCATCGACTGACAGGTCGGGCCTCCCCGAACTGCCTCGGCGCTGCCCCGGACCCGGCACCCCGATCTCGCGGCGCGGGCTGCTTGGCGGCGCGGGCTTCGGGTTCGGCGGCATCGCGCTCGCGGGGCTCCTTGCGCAGGAGGGCGTCCTTGCCGCGGACGAGGGCTCTCCGGTCGCGAGCCCGAGTAAGACTCACTTCCCCGCGAGAGCCAAATCGATCATCTTCCTCTTCATGTCCGGAGGACCCAGCCACCTGGAGACCTTCGACCCGAAACCGGATCTGCAGCGCCTCCACGGCCAGAGATTGCCTCCAAGCTTCGGACCGGTCTTCACTCGGCGCGGCGTCGACCGGAACCTGCTGCTGGCCACACGTCATTCATTCAGGAAGTACGGCAAGAGCGGCATCGAGGTGTCCGATCTGCTGCCGCACCTCTCCGGAGTGGTGGACGACATCGCTGTTCTGCGGGGCTGCTACGGCGACAGTGTGACGCATCCGGAGTCCGTTTATCTGATGAACACCGGCTCCATTCGGATGGGGAAACCGAGCCTGGGTGCCTGGGTCAGCTACGGGCTCGGCACCGAGAATGCCGATATGCCCGCCTACCTCGTGATGCCTGATCCGGGCGGATGGGTGAAGGGCGGAGCGCCCGCCTGGGGCAGCGGCTTCCTCCCCGGTGCCCATCAGGGGACCATGCTCCGCGGCGGCAAGACGCCGATCCTGAATCTGCAGCCGCCGCCCGGCTACTCGCGGCCCCGGCAAGACGGCGTGCTCGACCTGATCCGTCGTCTCAACGCGCCTGACCCCGCTGTGACTGACCCCGGGCTGGCCGCACGCGTGGCCGCCTACGAATTAGCCTTCCGCATGCAGGCCCATGCTCCCAAAATCATGGACATTTCCGGAGAGTCCCCCGCCGTCCGGGAGATGTACGGCCTGGATCGCCCCGAGTGCGGGGAGTTCGGCACGCGATGCCTCCTCGCGCGACGGATGGTGGAGAGCGGCGTTCGATTCGTCCAACTCTACTGCGGGGATGCGAACGGATGGGACGCGCACAGCGACCTGGAGTCGAACCACTCCACACACTGCGCGCGCACCGACCGTCCGGCTGCGGCTCTGATCCGTGACTTGAAGGATCGAGGTCTCCTCGACTCCACCCTGGTGGTCTGGGCCGGAGAATTCGGTCGCACGCCGATGACCGAGGGAACGACCGGCCGCGATCACAACCCCTACGGCTTCTCGATCTGGATGGCGGGGGGTGGCGTCCGCGGTGGAGTCAGCCATGGAAGTACCGACGCGGTGGGCCTGCGGGCCGAGGAGAACCGTACCCACGTGCATGACATCCACGCGACGATCCTTCACCTGCTGGGACTCGATCACACCAGATTGACCTACCTGCATAACGGGCGGGCAGAGCGACTGACTGACGTGGCCGGCACCGTGATTCGGCCCATTCTGGCCTGATCCTGGCCTGGGCCTGGCCTGATCCTGGCCTGACATCTGAGTTGGAGGCGCTTCGCGGATGAACGGGAAACTCCTGAAGGGCTGCCTGGGAGGGTGCGCGGTCCTCGTCGTGCTGCTGGTCGTCGCCGGTGCAGCGGGCACAGCCTGGGTTCGCTCCACCTTCTTCTCGCCTGCACCTCCCACCCCGAAGATCGGCAAGTCGGTGGCCCACAGACCTGTTTTTCTGGTCCGCGGGCGCGATCCGCTCATCGCCGGTACGGCGTTCGGAGCCCGCCTGCGCCCGGGGGGACCGCCCCTGTTGCTCACGGCACTTCACCTGCTTGGCCCCAGCGGCGGCATGGACCGTCAGCTCACTCCGGCTGATGTGAAACGAGACGTCCGGCAGGTGATGCTCGTCCCATTCGGCCAGAACCGGCCGACCGTCATCGCGGGACCTGCATTGCTGGGCACCGGTCAGGCGCTCGATGACGCGACTGGGGCCGTGGACGGAGACGTGAGCGCCTTTGCGCTGCCACCGAAAGGCAGGCTGAACGCCCTCACGCTGGCCTCCAAGAACCCGGGGATGGGCGAGCACGTCTGGATCGTCGGGGATGAGGTGACCAGCGCCACGGAAGCCCAGAGGCAGTACCACGCCCGGGTCGTCGGCAGCGATGCGCGATCGCTGAGCCTGATGCTCGACAGCCGCTGGGAGTTGCAGGGATTCAGCGGTGCCCCGGTGATCAACGCACGGGCAGAGGTCGTCGGCATCCTGATCGGCGGCGGCACCCGATCCGCGATCTGCAACCCGGTCGAGTCCATCCGCAAACACTTGAAGAACGCCGGGATCTCCTGAAAGATGCCGGAAGGCGACACCATCTTTCGCACGGCTGTGCAACTCCGCAAAGCCCTGCTGGGCCGGACGGTGCAGGGCTTTGACACCGACCTGGAAACGGTGGCGGCGGTGCTGGAACGCCGTCCCGTGGTGGGCCGGACTGTTTCGGCGGTGGAGCCGCGCGGGAAGCACCTGCTGATCCACTTCTCCGCCCAAGACCTTTCAGGGGGGAACGCCGACGACCTCGTGCTGCACACGCACATGCGCATGACCGGGGCATGGCATCTTTACCGTCTGGGTGAACGCTGGCAGAAGCCGCAGAGGCTGGCGCGTGTCGTCATCCACACCGACGCCTACATCGCGCCGTGCTTCAGCGCTCCCGTGGTGGAATTGCTCACGGCAATGCAGACCCGGCAGCATTCCGACCTGACGGCACTGGGCCCGGACGCGATCACGGCGGAGTTCGATCCCGAGGTGGTGCTCGCCCGCCTTCGCCGCTACCCCGACGTGCCGATCGGTGTGGCAGTCATGAACCAGCAGATCCTGGCAGGCGTGGGGAACGTCTACAAGTCCGAGCTGTTATTCCTGCGGCGCATGTGCCCCTTTGACCGCGTGGGAAGCCTGGACGACCCAACGCTGCGCCTGTTGATCGACGAGGCAGCGCGTCTGCTGCAGCTCAATCGAAATCGCGGCATCCGCCGAACGCATTTCGGCCTCAACGAACGAGCGCGAGTGTGGGTCTACGGCCGCACCGGTGAGCCGTGCCGGGTGTGCGGAACGCCGGTGCGCAGCCGGCGTCAGGGCATCGACGCACGGATGACCTACTACTGCCCCACTTGCCAGCCACCGAGTGCACTGCCGGGGATCGGATCCGGCCTCGCTGACCCTGGACCGTGAGAGAGCGTGGTGCCGTCTGCGTCGATGGACTCGCTCTCCGTCTATTGCCGGAGTCACGAGGCACTCGGTAGGGATTCTTCGATCGCGTACCCGGGTTGGGTCCATGAATCGTGGAGCCCATGCGGGCGGGGACGCCCGCGCACCCAGGTCATCGCACCCAGGTCGTCGCGCGAACCCCGCGTTCCGCATGACTCCGTCAGGTGGTCGGGGCCGCGTTCGTCATGGGTGCGATGCAAGCGTAGGGCAATCGTCCGGGCACGCACGGAGTCATTTCCGCC
>CAZSRZ010000020.1:0-53195 GCA_964609085.1 uncultured bacterium
GCCGCAGGGGCCCCGCAGTCCGAGTGAGAACCTGCATGCGTACCTGGGAGAAGGGCTGCGTGAGATGCGGGTTTCGAGGGTCGACGTCTGGGTGGTGGAAATCTCGCAGGTTCCGCCCGTCGCGCCGTACTCGTCGCACCTGCGCACCAGCTCGACCACGCGCAGCGCGATCTGTCGGCTGCAGACTGAATCGGGACTGGTTGGCTGGGGAGAGCACAACGTCAACTTCCTGCCCGACCTCCACGCAGGGAGGCTGGCCGCCGACGCTCGGGCGTGGCTTGTAGGCCGCTCCGCTCTGGACGTTGCCGCGTTCCACCGGGATTGTCCCCTGGAAACACGGCTGCGCTCGGGGCTAGAGATGGCGCTTTGGGACCTTCGGGGCCAGGCGATGGGGCAACCTCTGGCGGTGTTGCTGGGGGGATACCTCCGCCGGGAAGTGGAGCTGGCGGCCTGTATGGGAGTAGTCTCCTACGAGCGCGCCCGGGAATTGGGGGCCTTCTACGCGGCGGAGGGTTACACGACCCTGAAAACGAAGGGCGGAGTCTCCATCGAGAGCGACGTCGAGATCGCCCGTGGGGTGCGGGATGGAGCGGGTTCCGCGCTGCGACTCCGGATCGACCCGAATCGCGCCTACTCCGTCACCGAGGCCGCCGCACTGGCGAGACGACTGGAGCCGTTCGACCTGGAATACCTGGAACAACCGAGCCCGGCCGAACCGCTGGACGAGGCTGTCTGGTTGCGCGCCCAGAGCAGCACCCCCATCGCCCTCAACGAGAGCGTGACGGACGCCCGCAGCGCGTGGGAGATCCTCCGTCGGGACGCCGCAGCGGTCTTGCTCCCGGATACGCCGCAGGCGGGCGGCATCCAGCCCTGCGTGGAGATCGGGGCACTCTGCGCCGCCGCAGGCGTCCCCGCTGTGATGCATTGCGGCCACGATCTGGGGTTGAAAACCGCCGCCATGCTGCACGTCGCCGCCGCCTGCCCGGCCTACTGCCTCGCCAATGACAGCACCTACTACGGGCTCGCCGACGACATTCTGACTGAGCGAATCCCCATCGCGCGCGGCCGAATGCGGGTCCCCACCGGCCCGGGACTCGGCGTCACCGTCGATCCGGAGCGTGTGCTGCGCTACCGCATCGACGACTGATTGACGGGCACCGCAAGCCGGTCGAGGGTCGGATGTCCGCTGCGGCGTTAGAATCGTGGGATAGGAGTGCGGCGTGGCGGGCAACAGCTTCGGGTCGGTTTTCAGGGTGACGTCCTTTGGCGAGTCCCATGGGGCTGCTGTCGGCTGCGTGATCGATGGCTGTCCGTCGGGGCTGGAATTCTCCTTGGAAGAGGTCCAGGCCGACCTAGACCGACGCCGCCCGGGGCAAAGTCGCATCACCACACAGCGGCGCGAAAGCGATGTGGTAGAGCTGCTCTCCGGGGTCTTCGAAGGGCGCACGACCGGTGCGCCGATCGCCATGCTGGTGCGGAATGAGGACGCCCGGTCGCGGGACTACGACGATCTCGCCGCGCTGTACCGCCCCAGCCACGCGGACTACACCTATGCCGCTCGCTACGGTGTTCGAGATCACCGGGGCGGCGGACGGGCCTCCTATCGGGAAGCCGTGGGGCGGGTGGCGGCCGGCGCAGTGGCGCGACAGTTGCTGCAGGACCTGGCCGGCATCCAGGTGGTCGCCTACGTGCTGCAGGTCGCCGAAGTAAGGGGGGAGGTGGACCCGGAGCAGGTGACGCGCGCGGCAGTGGATGCCAACATCGTCCGATGTCCGGATCCCGTCGCGGCGGAGAAAATGATCGCCGCGGTGGACCAGGCCCGTCGAGACGGCGATTCTCTGGGGGGCATCGTCGGCGTCGTCGCCCGCAACGTCCCAGCGGGACTGGGCGAACCCGTCTTCGACAAGCTCACCGCCGACTTCGGCCGCGCACTGATGTCGCTCCCTGCCAGCCGCGGGTTTGAAATTGGAGAGGGGTTCAACTGCGTCGGCTTTCGAGGCTCCAGCCACAACGATGCATTCACGATGCGGGACGGACAGGTGCGCACGACCACCAACCACAGCGGCGGAATCCAGGGCGGAATTTCCAACGGAGAAACCATCCGTATGCGCGTGGCGTTCAAGCCGACGGCCACCATCATGCGGGATCAGCAGACCGTAACGACGACCGGCGAAGAAGTCACCTTTCGGGCCCGGGGAAGGCACGACCCGTGCGTGCTGCCTCGAGCTGTGGCGGCGGTCGAGGCCATGGTCCTCCTGGTCCTGGCGGATCACTGGCTGCGGTTAGCGGCCAGCCGGCAGGACAGCCCCAACCGAGCAACCTCGTGTCGCTAACCACTCTCCGGCCGCAGACGCCGGCCTTCCCGCGGCCGATCAACCCCTATCGCCCGCCCGAGCCGCACGCGGTGATCGAGAAGGTAGATGCCGGCTCGATCGGAGCGGAAATCGGCCTGGCTCCCGGAGACGAGATTCTCCGCATCAACGGCGAGAAGATGGAAGACGTGATCGACTACCGCTTCCTGATCGCCGAGGAGGTGGTGGAGCTGGAGATCGCTCCAGGCGCGGTGGTCGCCAACGCCTACACGGTAACGGTCGAAAAGGAAATCGACGAGACCCTCGGCGTCACCTTCCGGGCAGACGTCTTCGACGGGATTCGAATCTGCACCAACAACTGCGACTTCTGTTTCGTGTACCAGAACCGCCGCAGGATGCGCAAGTCGGTTTACGTGAAAGACGACGACTATCGCCTCTCCTTTCTGCACGGCGACTTCATCACGCTGACGAACCTCACCGAGAGCTGCTGGGAGCGGATTTTTCGCTATCAGCTCAGCCCGCTCTACGTCAGCGTTCACGCGACCGATCCGGACGCCCGCGTTGCGATGCTGCGAAACCCGGATGGAGCGCTGCTGAGCCAGCATCTGGAACGGCTCTTCCGCGGCGGCATCGAGATCCACGCCCAGGTCGTCTACACGCCGGGCATCAACGACGGTCCCATCCTCGATCGCACCGTGGCGGATCTGGCGGGCTACTGCGGCGGGCCGACAGGCGGCGGCTGCCGTTCTCTGGCGATCGTGCCTGTCGGCCTCACCACTTTCCGCACCAACCTGCCGGCCCTCCGAACGGTCTCCCGGGAGGAGGCACGCGAGGTCGTGGACAAGGCGGCCGTCTGGCAGCGAGATCTGCGCCGCTCGCTCGGCACCCGCTTCGTCTTCCCGAGTGACGAGTTCTACCTGCTCGCGGAGAGACCGCTGCCCGGTCTGCGCACTTACGAGGATCTGGCGCAGGTGGAGAACGGCGTGGGGATGATCCCGCGCTTCCGCGCGGACTGGGCGCGACTCATGCGGCGAGCATCCGGAGGTCCGAAGGTGAGACGCGCCGTCGTGGCGACGGGCGCCCTGGCCGCCCCGGTCCTCCGGGAGTTGCTGTCACAGATCGATCCGGAAGCGGAGGTGGATGTAGTCCCCATCCGGAACGGTTTCTTCGGCGAATCCGTCACCGTGGCGGGGCTGCTCACCGGCACCGATCTGGCGGAACAGCTCGGTCCGCGATTGGCGGCGCGGCCCGCTGAGACCGTATTGATTCCCTCCGTGGCGGTGCGGGACGACCGATTCATGGACGACTGGACGCTGGCCGAAGTCGCCGAATCGCTGGGGACCAGGATCGAGGTGATCCCCGCGACTGCCAGGGGATTGTTGGCAGGGGTGCGCGCCGCATAAGCGCCCCTCCCCGTCGTGGAGAACTGTGTTGCGCCACCGCCTGATCACCGCCGCTACCGTCGTCGCCGCGCTGGCGGCGCAGGGATTGCCTCAGCCCTCCCGGGCGGAAGATCCGGCGGGCGCCGTGAACCTCTCCGCCAGCGCGGGCTTTTCGATGTCACCGAGGCTCGTCTCCCTGCCCGGAGGCGTTGCGGCCACGTGGCGCGAGGGCAATGTCTTCGACGCCCAGGTCTTCCTCGCAGCGACGCAGGACGCCGGCGTGAGCTACTCGCCGGGACGGAACATCTCCGGCACCACCGGGCCCACCTACCTGCCCGCGCTGGCGCGGGGCCCGCTCGGCGAAATCCACGCCGTCTGGCGCGAGCCGCTCTTCGGCGATGGTCTGATCCGCTATTCCCGCGCGGACAGCGTGGATGCGGCCTTCACGCCGGCGGCCGATCTCAGTTCCACCCCTCCCGCCTTCCAGGCCGATATCGCCGCAGGCCCGGGCGGCCGGTTGCTGTGCGCCTGGGATCAAGGGTTCCGGGTGACGACACGGTGGTCGGCGGACGGCGGCGCACAGTGGTCGGCGCCCCGTACTCTCTCCCCGGCGAACGCGAATGCCTCCGACGTCCGCGCTGTCTTTCACGGAACGGATAACAAGGTCGCCCTCTTCTACGCCCTCGTCCCAGTCGCGCGCAGCCAGGTGATGCTGCGACGGAGCACGGACGGCGGTGTTCGGTTCGGAAAGCCGGTCCAGATCAGCCGCGGCTACGGCGATGTGGCGGAGCTGGAAGTCGCCGCGGACGGAGGGCGGAGACTATTCGCCGCCATGTGTCAACTGCGAGGTGACACCCAGGCGACACCCAATCGCATCTTGCTATGGCGGGAGAACGGCAAGGCACGGGCGCTGGCAAACGGCCGGACGCCCTCGATCGCGGTGGGCCCGGACCGGCGAGTCCACCTGGTATGGCGCGATCGCAGCGCCGAGATCGCCTACGCCGTCAGCACAGATAACGGAAAGCACTTCTCCACACCGGTCAACATCTCCCAAACGCCTGGGGGCGCAGGTGGATTCCACGATCCGGGGTTCTCGAGCGCTCCGTCGGTGGCGGTTGGGGGGGACGGAGGCGTCTACATCGCCTGGCAAGAGGCCGTGACGGCGGACAACGACGAAGTGTTCGTGCGCCGGTTGCCGTAGCCGTCGAATCCGTTACAATCTGAGGCAGTGGCGGCGGCGCGTGTGAGGATCCGTGAAGGAATTCACTCGCGCCGCGCCGAAAAGAGTAGTAATCAAGTACCAGCCCGCCAAAGGCGGCGGTGGCCGGAGGAATTCCGGTCCGCAGCCCACGAGTGCGGAGCAGTGCAGGCTAGGGCAACAAATCGGTAGGCGACAGCCGAGCCTATCAAGTTCCTTCAACGGTGTGGGGTGAGACGGCAGCCGCCGAGCGCGGGGTGCCGATGTCTGGCACGTAAGTGCGACGGTCGATCGGGACGAGGCGGTCCTGATGGGCCTGAGTCGACCGCATACGCCCCCACACCTCCCGGAGACGGAACCCAGGGATGAAGGACCTTTCCTACCTATTTGGCGACATGGCCGGCTGCCCGCGCCTGGAGTTCGAGCGGCTGCCTGACCACGAGGTCGTACGGCTGGCGCAGGTCGGCCGGCTGGGTGCCTCGGAACACATTCTGTACAAATACCGAAATCTCGTTCGGAGCAAGGTAAAGTCTTACTTCCTGGTCGGTGCCGAGCGGGAAGACTTGCTCCAGGTCGGGATGATCGGTCTCTGGCAGGCGATCATCGATTACCGCCATGACAAAGCAACCAGCTTCCCGGCCTTCGCCAAGGTGTGCATCCACCGGCACATCATCACAGCCATCAAGGCGGCCACGCGTCAGAAGCAGGTTCCTCTGAACTCCTCTCTGTCGCTCGAAGTCCCCGCGGACGACGACGCCTCCGATTGGAACATGGTCGACATCCTCCAGGCCAGCGACGAGCTTGATCCGGAGCGAGTGATGATTCAGTCGGAAGACTCCAATCGGCTCCATTATCTGCTCCACCAGATGTTGAGCGAGTTTGAGTGGCGAGTGCTGGCCGGTTATCAGATGGGGAAGTCGTACCGAGAGATCGCCTGCGAGTTGCGTTGCAAGACGAAATCGGTGGACAACGCCCTGATGCGGATCAAGCGGAAGGTCACCGCGGCAAGTCACGAAGGGGTCGAGTGGCCGTTTACGGAATGAGTTAGCGGCGAGCACCGACCTAGCAGCGTTCGGGCCCCGAACGGGGGGATCCATGGAGTATTTGCCGCGCTACCCAGCAGCGCCGGTTGAAGCGGAGAATTCATCCTCTCAGGATGCGCTGCAGCGCATCGTTGAGGTCTTCCGCGACGGACATGCAGCCGCGGCGGGCCTCCACAGCACCGTCAGCTCTCTGTCACCCTCCGAGCTGCACAGTCAGCTTGCGGCGATTGAGGCAGGCATGCTCAGGCGTATCTCGCAGATCTGCGATACCTATCGGCTGGAGTCGCTGGAGCTGCCGCGGCACTGAGGGGCAACGAGGCGGCACCGGCTATTCCTCGAGCCCCTCGTAGCCACCGGCCATGTCCTCGAACCGAGCGTACCGGCGCAAGAAACCCAGTCGGAGAGTGCCGACAGGCCCGTTCCTGTGTTTGGCGACGATCACTTCCGTCTCTTCCAGTTGCTCACGCCCGGCCTCGAATTCCTGGGGATCCGCCGCGTCCTGACGCTGGTAGTATCGTTGACGGTAGAGCATCATCACGATGTCCGCCTCCGCCTCGATCGAGCCCGATTCACGCAGGTCGGAAAGCATCGGGCGCTTGTCCTCCCGGCGCTCAACGTTCCGTGAGAGTTGCGACAGCGCAATGACCGGGCACTCCAGCTCCCGCGCCATGCTCTTGATCGACCGCGCGATCGCAGAGATTTCCTGGTTCCGGTTTTCTATGCGCCCATGTCCGCGGATCAACTGGAGATAGTCGATCACCACCAGCCCAAGCCCATGCTGCTCGCTCTTCAGGCGGCGACATTTGGCTCGCATGTCGAGCACGGAGATGTCCGTGGAGTCGTCGATGTAAATCGGCAACTCGCCCAGGCGGGAACATGCCCGGCCGACGCGGACGTAGTCGCTCTCCTCCTCGTCGGTGGTGCTGCGGAGGTAGCCGGTGCGCAGCCGCATGCTGTCGACCTTTCCGGCGGAGCAGATGAGGCGATGGGCGAGCTGCTCGCGGGACATTTCGAGGCTGAACAGGGCCACGGCGTGGCCCGCTTCCGCAGCCCGTTCCGCAAAGGCCAGACAGAGTGATGTCTTGCCCATGGATGGCCGGCCGGCAACGATAATCATGTCTCCCGATTGGAAACCGGCCGTCATGGCGTCCAGTGCAACGAAGCCCGAGGTGGTGCCGGTGATGCGGCTGTCCTGAGCTCGAACCTTTTCCAGATTCTCCAGCGCATCGAACACCAGGGGACGGATGTGCGTGAAGCCGCGAGTGTGGCGCCGCTGTGAGACCCCGAAGATCAGTTGCTCGGCCTGGTCGACGATGTCGTCCAGTTCCATCTCTCCGGCGTGGGCCAGGCTGATGATCTCGTGCGAGGCCTCGATCAACTTCCGCAGAATCGCCTTGTCGGCAACGGTTCGAGCGTAGTACTCCACGTGGGTGGCGGTGGGCACGCTGTCGGCCAGCGCGCCGATATACGCCAGGCCGCCGACGGAGTCCAGTTGCTCGCGCCGACGGAGTTCCTCGGGGACCGTGAGGACATCGGCCGGGATATCACGTTCGGAGAGGTGCGCGATGGCGTCATAGACCTTGCGGTGGGCTTCGACGTAGAAGTCGTCCCGCCGCAGCAGCTCGAGCAGGCGTTCGGAGGCGGTGCGGCTGATGAGGGCGGCACCGAGCGTAGCCTGCTCGGCATCGAGCGACTGCGGTGGCAGGTGATCGGACAGCGGGATGTTCATGACTTTACCGGCCGCAGCCGGCGCTTGATCTCGGTGAGTTCCCCACGCCCGGGGCTCTCTTTGTAATAGGGGTCAAGAGGATAGCACCCGGAGACGAGTCCGTTGCGAGGGGCTGTGGTGCAATCGCTGAAGGTGCGGCAGATCCGCTTCGGATGGAGGAACCCGGTGCTAAGCGTTTCCCAGGGCAGCTCCGGGTAGGAGAGGACCATTCGGCCCAGCCCGACGCAGTCGATCCAGCCCTCGCGGACGACGGCCTGGGCCACATGCGGGACGAATTCCTGAAAGTAAGTGTAGGCCGTCCCCACCATCACCAGGTCGGGGAAGCGGGACTTCAATTCGCGGGCGGCGTGCAACTGGCGCGCACACCCGAGCAGGGGATCCTCAGGCGGTTGGTATCCGTCCGACGGCGGATAGAGGGCGGGGCGTTGCAGGTGAGGGTTGTAGTAGGGGCTCGCAGCGGTCAGGTTCACGAGGCGGATCCCCAGCTCACGAAGCACGCCCAGGAACAGAAGTGGCTCCGCGAGGTCGATCCGCAGCGGGTCCGTGGCCGCGCAGCCGAAGCCAAAGCGGTAGGGTTCTCCCTCCTGCCACGGCACCGGAATCCCACGCCCCGGCGACCCGGACTCGCCCGCGTCGGGTTCGTACGGCAGCGAATCGAAGGCGGAGAGCCGGACGCCCAGGGCGAGGCCAGGCGCATCCCGTTGGATGCCGGCCGCCACCTCGCGCAGAAAGCGGGTGCGATTCTCAAATGTGCCGCCGTAGCGGCCCGGCCGCGAGTGCGCGCTCAAGAACTCGTGGCCGAGATAGCCGTGGCAGTGCTTGATGTCGACGAAATGGAAGCCGGCATCGCGAGCAATGACGGCGGACCGGACGAAGGCGGCGATGATCTGCTCAATCTCTCCGTCGGTCAACACGGGGTGGTTGTCTGGGATGCCGAAGCGGCGGTCGAGCAAGGGATGGCGATAGACCAGGCGCCACTCAAACCGGCCGGAGTCGTTCGGCTTGCAAAAGCGTCCGCTGTGGGTGAGCTGCAGGCCGACGACAAGACCGGCATCGCTGCCGGTGCATGCCACGTGAGCCGAGCGCGTGCTTTCGCGGAGCTTGACGAGGTCCGGCAGGTGCTCCGGCGCCGCAGTGAGCTGGCGGGGGTTGGCTCTCCCTTCGGGAAGCACGGCGACGGCCTCTCCGCCCCAGATCAGCTTCGCTCCCGAGGCGCCGAACCTCGCCCATCTCCGGAGGGTAGCCTCGGATGGGCGACCGTCCGGAGTGCCGTCCCAGCCCTCCATCGGGTGGATGCACCAGCGATTGCCGATGCGAAGATCTCCCGCCCAGATCGGCTCGGCCATGGGCGAGCCGGCGGCGGCGCTCAGTACGGTCGGATCCACGGGCAGGGGCAGGCCAAGGTCCGCCAACCGGGCACTGAGCGCCGCACTTGAGGGGAGGCTGGGAACTTTGACGAGGCTGGGGGCGGGCATGGCGAGGTCAGCCCATGTTGGGCGAAAGCCCGGGGGAGTCCTCGCCTTCCCCGGGCTTCCACGGCAGGCATCTGCGCCGGATCGGACCGCTAACGGTCTGGTTTGGGGCCGGCCGCCGACTGCATCAGCAGGCGGACGGCGGCCTCAAGCTGGGGGTCTTTCCCCTGGTAGATCGCGATCGGGTCGTAAGGCACGAGGACGTCAGGTCGACGCCCCCGGCTCTCCAGATTCTCACCGGCGGCGGTGAACACCCCCGTACTGGGGGTGCGCACCGTCCCGCCGTCGATGAAACGCCAGGACCCGGTGGCGATGACGGCACCCATGGTGGGGACGCCGACGATCGGGCCGATACCCAGGGAGCGGAAGCCCTCGGCCATCATCTCACTGTTGCTGGCCGAATCCTGGTTGATCAGGAGTGCTGCCGGCCGACCCCAGATGTAGTCGGCGAACCAGTCCTGCATCACGTGTCGCCCCAGCGACCGGGGCTGGAACGCGACATATGGCTTCTTGCGAAGAATATCCAGCAGGCGGTGGGCGATGTTGCCGCCGCCGTTGTAGCGCACGTCCACAATCATGGCCTGCTTGTCCGCAGCCTCCCCAACGAACTCTTCCCGGAATCGCTGTTCGGCTTCTTCCGACATCTCGCGGACGTGCAGGTAGGCGATCTTTCCGCCGCTCAACTGCCCGACCTGCCGCCGACGCTCTGCCACCCAGGCCTCGTAGCGGATGTCATCCGCGGCGCCCGGGTCCGCAGGCCGAATGGCCACCTGCCTGGCCCCATCCGTGCTGGGCGTGGTGTTGACCGTGAGCACCACCTTCTTACCGGCCTTACGGTCCAGCATCTGGTCGAGCGTCATCTCCTTGCCTACGGGCTGGCCGTCAACCGCAAGCAGATACTCTCCGGGATTCACGCGGCTCCAGGCGGCGGCCGCCGGGCTTCCATCCACCACGCTCGCCACACGAAAGCGGTGCTCGGTTTCCAGTAGTTTCCAGTCCGGTTCCAGCCCCAGGTAGGCCGTCGACGATGGGGTATCCGCAACGTAGTCGGTCACCCCCGGAGTGACCCCAAGATGGCTGCCACGGAGCTCCTGGATCATCTCGGACATCAGATCGTAGAAGTCGTCCTTGTAGGGGACGAAGGGGAGGAGCGATTCGTAGCGTGTGCGGATGGCTTTCCAGTCCACGTCGTTCAGCTTCTCGCTATAGAAGTAGCGATCCATCAACCACCAGGCCTCGCTGAAGATCTGGCGGTTCTCGGCCGCCTGATCGATGGTCAACGTCGCGAGGAAGGGGCTAGGGCGGCGCTCGCGGGTGATCAGCGAAACGCTGTTGATCTGCCCCGCGCTGAAGAAGTAAACGCGGGTGCCGTCCTTCTGCAGCAGGAGCCCGTTTGCGCCTTCCAGGAAGAGCGTCGGCACACCATTGCGGGCGTTGGCAGGCAGGGTAGTCAGGTTCCCCTGGATGTTGAGCAGGAACACACGGCTGTTGACGGAGACGGTGGCGTCGTCAATCCCGCCGCGCGCCGTCACGCGACGCAGGCGGCGGAGGATGGTGGACAGATCAATCCGCACCCCGGCCGGGGGGGGAGAGCCGCCGGTCGGCGGAGCGTCGAGGCGATCGATCACATCCTCCTCGAAAGGCTGCGGTTCGGTGTCCGCCAGGTCGATCGCGTAGAGGTTTGACTCGTCGGTGGCGGCAGCGACGAAGTAGATCATCTTGCCGTCCGGCGAAAAGTGCGGGGTCTGGGTGTCGCGGAAATACTGGGAGACCCGCTTCGGCTGCGGCTCAGCCAGGGACGCCACGTAGATCGCCTCCTCCAGCCGCTCACCGGTCTGTCGAAAGACTACCCAACGGCTATCCGGGGACCAATCGAACCAGGGTGTGTAGCCCCGACTGACGTCAGGAAACTCGCCCTGGATCGCGGCGACCGGAGAGCCGCCACCGATGGGCCGGACGAGGATGACGTGATCGCCGCGGTGATACGCCACGAGGCGGCCGTCCGGCGAGACGATGGGCGAAGTTTCATCTTCCGGCGAGTCCGCCAGGGGTCGCTCATTCTGGCCGGAGATGTCGATGGTGCGGAGATCCTTCTGCCCCTTCTCGTCGGTGCAGAAGAGCAGGGTCTTGCTGTCCGGGAGCCAGGCCACGTGGCTTTCACGGCTGGGCCGGCCCACGAGCAGCCGAGCGGCACCCCCAGTGGCCGGCATCACGAAGAGGTCCCCTCGCAAGATGATGGCGATCTTCTTACCATCCGGAGAGACATCGAACTCCGAGGGGTTGGCGTTGGCAGGACGCTCCACCACCAGGTTCTTCTTGTCGTCTGCCCGCACATCGATGTTCACGGGGGCGCTTTTGCCGGACTTGAGATCCAGCGTCCAGATTTCGGAGTTGTACTCGAAGGCGATCTTGTCGGCGCGTGGGGCGTAGGATGGCAGCCGGACGCCGTCGGTCGTGAAATGGGTCAACTGCTTCTGGCTGCCGCCGTCCAGGCCCATGCTCCAGAGATTGACGGCGCCCTTGCGGTCCGAGACGTAGAAGAGCCGCTGCCCGTCGCGACTGAACGTGGGGAGGAAGTCATGCCCCGGGTTATTGGTCACGCGCTTCAACTCGGTGAGCGGCGTGGTGAACCGCGCGAGCCAGACGTCGGCGTTATGGCTGCCTTCATACCCCCTGCGCCTCCACTCCCCCGGAGCGGCGGTGGCGCAGTACGCGATCCACTGCCCGTCTGGCGAGACGCTGCCGAAGTACTTGGACTCCTGTGAATCCCATGTGAGTCGGATCGGTTCCCCGCCGGCCAACGGCATCTTGTAGATGTCGAGGCCGCCGCCTGCGGATCCATAGTAGATCAGCCACTTTGCGTCGGGAGTGATGGAGATCGGATACTCGCCGCCGCTGTGGAAGGTGAGCCGGCGCGGAACCCCTCCCTCGGTCGGGATCGCGAAGATGTCGTAGTTGCCGAAGCGATTGGATGAGAAGACGATCTGGTTGCCGTCGGGGGTGTAGATCGGCTGCAGGTCGCGCGCGGCGTGAGAAGTCAGCCTCTCCGCGCGGCCTCCGGTCCCAGCGACGGTCCAGAGGTCGCCCTGATACGAGAAGCAGAGGTTCTTCCCATCAGGAGAGAGCGCGGGGTAGCGCGCCCGCTTGACCGAGTCCGCGGACGCCGGCATCGCCGACGCCAGGACGGCCAGGAGAAGCAGTGACCGGAAACGCATACCTGGTATTCCCCGCCCCGGGCGCGGTTCAGCCCTGCGCTGGCCACCTCGGGTTGTGGATCACATGATCCCCCGAAGGCGACGGGAATACCACATCGACTCGCGTTCCTCGATCCCGAGGGAGCAACAGGTCCGCCGGGGGATGCCCGTGGACCTGGTCACCCGCCCTTTCCGGAGGTGGGGTTCGGCGGCCGGGGCTAGGGGTCGGTGGTGAGTCGGAGTGGGCGCCGACCTTCGATCGCCGCGGGGTCGTCGGCGCCGGTCGGGGGGCCGGGGCTCTCCAGCCGGAATCGCATGCTACCGAGGCGCTCGTAGCGGAGGGGCTGACCGGTGAAAGGGTCCTGCGCCAGGGTGCCCAGCGCCAGGCGTTCGAGGCTCTCGGGCGCGGCGTTGTGCTCCCAGCGGTGCGCGAGGGCGGCGGTGTGGCAGGCCAACAGCCGGAAAAGTCCGGTGCTGCGGGCAAGAGAGTTCTGCGCCTGCTCGATGGCGGGCTGCGTGACGCTGATGATCGTTCCGGCGAGGGAGTCGTCGGGTGGGTTCGCGGGGAAACGCCTCTCCCAGAGCGGCTTGCGGAGCTCCTGGAGGATCTGTTCCTGCGCCGCTGTCAGATGCGCCAGGGCCTGGTTGGCCAGTCGCTTACTCTCTTCCGGCGACCCGATCACCCGCCGGAGTTCGGCCTGCCGACGGGCATCGCCGCCCTTCACGAACTCGCCGAGCATCTTCTCCGTCTCAGGATCTCGCCGGAACAATCCCTCGATCATGCGCCGCTGAGCGCGGAACTCCCCCGCCAGAAGATCGGGGAGTGGGTCCGGCTGTCGCAGCCAGGAAAGCGTCTGCCGGTGCAGCAGCTCGCAGTCTCTGGCGGAAAGTTGGTCGAGGTGATCGCTGAGGGGCCGGATGGCGATTGCGATCATGGCCACGCCGACCAGTCCGCCGATGAGGGTCTCCTGTTGGACCGCCTGACCCATGCGGACCCCCAGATCCGCGGTGGCGATCGCTTCGGTGATGCGCCCATCACCCAGTTGCACCAGTTCCAGGTTCATGATCAGCCGGGAGAGGCTGCGGAACCCGGCCAACTCCGGCAGCGGCGTGTTGAAATCAGGCTCCTCCCGCGGCGAGCGAACCCCCTTGTTGAGGCCCTGTCGGATGAGCGTCACGATGCGGGTGATGGTCCGATCGCCCATCAGTCCCCGGCGGGCAGTCATTGTGACGGTCGGGCCTGTTTCGATTTGTTGGAACAGCCGATGCGCCTTCAGCAGGCCCGCAGCGTAGACGAGTTCCTCATACCCGTTCTCACCGGTTGGTCGCTGGATCACCTCTCTGTAGAGGGGTGGCGGCGTCTCAGTCGGAGCACGACCGGGGGCGGCCGTGGCACCGCTGGCCAGCAGCAACAGACCAACGCAGAGCAGACGTGCGGACGGCATGGGGACCTCCTCGACGAGCGACGATCGCCGGCATAGGTTGGTAAACGCCCCCACGTCGACTTGGATGCGAAAGAATCCGCGGCCGAGGGATATCAGCGTCGGAATCGGATCGCGTAGCGCATCGGCTCGCGGTCGAAGGCGGCCTTCTGCTCTGGGCTGGCAAAGAAGTAGAGCTGGCCCCCGACATCGCTGCGGAGCGCTTGCTCGGTGAGCTTGAACACGGCACCAGTTACGGGATCGGGAAGCTCCTTCAGATACAGCCACGGCTTATCCCGGAGCCACCCCACGCAAGGTTCGCAACAGAGGTAGTAGAGCCGATTGTTGATCTCAACTCGGCGGGAGAGTTGGAAGAAGCCTTTGAAATTCGGCTGAACGGTGCAAGCCGGGCGCTCGCCGCCCAGGTATTTCTCCGGCCAACCGGCAAATCGATCCCGGCAGCTCCTGGAACACAGGGCGTGCGGGACATCGTTGATCATCACCGACAGGCTCTCGGTGGGGGGAGTCACCACGCCCGCCTTGGGAGGCTCAATGCGCTTGGCATCAACCAGGCATATCGCGGGTTTGGCTGGTGCATCAGCCGCAAGCCCGTAGGCCGTCGCAGCGAACAGCGCCGAAAAGAGGATGCCTACTTCACTGCGTCGGCGAGTGGTCATGCGGGGAACTCCCGAAAGGCCTCGTCCAGCACCCTGCGCAATAACTCGAGGTGATCCGGAGGCAGATCGATCAAGGGCGGACGCACCGGCCCGGCACCTTCAGGGCCAAGCAACCCGGTGAGGTTGACCGCGGCCTTCACGTACGCGACGGCGTACCCTTTCCGCAGGTCGCGCACGGCGCAGATCGGCTCGATGACCCGGCGCAGAATTCGCTGCTGCTCCGCGAGATCGCCCCTTTCCACCGCGGCATGAAACCTCAACGTGATGTGAGGCGCGAAGTTGGACAGCGCGGAGGAGTACCCCCGACATCCGAGCGCATGGAAGGCGGGATAGGTCATCTCCGCGGTGGGCATCCCATTCATGTAAGCCAGCCGATCGCCCAGGGCGAGGACGATCCTGCCGAACTGCTCCAGATTGCCATGACCATCCTTGAACCCAATGATGGTTGGCTGAGAAGCCAGCCGTTCCACCGTCGAGGGCGAGTAGAGTGCGTTGTCACGGTGGTAGAGGAGAACCCCCAGCCCTGTCGCATCCGCCACGGCCCGCACGTGGGACTCCAGGCCGGCCTGCTCCGGCGTCAACAGATAGGGGGGCAGCAGCAGCAAGCCGTCAGCTCCCGCCGCTTCGGCTAGACGCGCCAACCTCACCGCGAGCGGAGTGCTGTAGCCGCAACCCGCCAGGACCGGTAGAGTTCCGCCGACTGTCTGAACGGCGGCGGCCACGGCGTCGCTGTACTCCTCCAGGTCAAGACTGAAGCCCTCACCGGTGCCCGCACAGACAAAGATCGCGTCCACTCCTGTGCCGGCCATCCATCGCACATGGCGCGTGAATGCCTCGAGATGCAGCGAGCCATCTGCATGGAACGGGGTGACGGGGAAGCCGAAGACGCCGCGAAGGCGCTGCTGCAGATCGGGGAGGGGAAGTGCCATTGAGGAAAGTATAGAGCGTTTTGCCGGAGCGATTCTCGCGCCGCTTCAGCCGATGCCGAGACAGGCCAGTGGATCCCGCTCCAGGATTCCGTCAATCACGCTCGCACCCACCTTTGGCATCGGCGTGCCCTCGACGATGTGGTTGACCTGGCGCAATCCCTCCGCCGTCCCTTCCGGGGTGCCGAAGGGGAAGTCGCTGCCGAAAAGGATCCGGTCGGTGATGCCGTATTCGCAAGCGGTGATCATCGCCTGGTAAAAACGCCATGGGCGCCCGTGAAGCGCGCTGATGTCGGTGAATAGGTTCCGGTGCTTTCGGACCGTCACCACACACTCGGCTTCCCAGGGGTGGCCGATGTGCGCCAGCACCATCCGCAGCCGAGGGAAGCAGGTGGCGACTTCGTCCAGCAGCACTGGCAGGGCGAAGCGCAGCGGCGCGTCGGGGGGGAAGGTCGTGGCCTGATGGATCATCACCGGGATGCCCCGCTCCTCGGCGTAGGCGTAGACGGGGAACGCCCGGCGGTCGGTCGGATCATAGTTCTGATAGACCGGACCCAGCTTGAGCCCCGGCAGACCCAACTCCTCGTGGCACCGGCGCAATTCATCCAGCGCTCCCGGCTCCACCGGGTTGATGCCGGCAAAGCCGAACCAGCGACTGCGGTCACGGCGGCAGTACTCCGCCAGGTAGTCATTGGGGACGACGATGTCCGAGTGAGGCGCGTGGAAGCCCAGCACGATCGCGGCCCGGCAGCCCGCGAATGCGGCGGTGTGTCGTTCCGGCGAGACGTCCAGCATCTCGGGAGTGGCGCCCCACGCTGCTTCGGCGGCGCGGAGAAACCTCGGGCCGATGTGCTCCCCTACTCGCCAAAGATGAGTGTGTACGTCGATCATCAGTCTGCCTCCAGTGCGGGTGCCGAACGCTTGGCCACGAGCGCGACCCACTCTTCGCGCCGCTCTTCCCGCTCGATGCTCAGCCCCGCGGCTTCCAGGCCGGCGCATACCACTGATGCCCTGTCGGCGATGATTCCGCTGAGCAACGCGATCCCTCCGGGCCGTAGCCGAGCGTGGATCTCCCCCGCGCCGCAGAGAATGATGTCAGCCAGGATGTTGGCAATGATGAGGTCGACCGCATCGTCCGAGGCCGACGGTGCATCCTCAATGGATGCCTCACGAACGCTGATCCGATCCGTCAAATCGTTGAGGGCGACGTTCTCGCAGGACACCCGGACAGCCACCGGGTCGAGATCCAGGGCCAGCACGCCGGATGCGCCAAGGCGAACGCACGCAATGGCGAGGATCCCGCTGCCGCACCCCCAGTCCAGCACGCGGTCACCCGGCCGGATCAACTCCTCCAGGAGGCCCAGGCAGAGGTGGGTGGTGGGGTGGCATCCCGTCCCGAAGGCCATGCCGGGATCGATTTCGATGATCAGATCTTCCGGGGCAGGCGTCCACGCTTCCCATGTCGGCTTCACCACGAGGCGACGCCCGGCGCGGATTGGCTTGAAGAACTGCTTCCAGGCATCTGCCCAGTCCGCGTCCTGGATCAGCCGGACGGTGGTGCCGCCAACCGGCCCCAGCCCTTCCACGCGCAGACGCTCCAGACGCGCCGTCAGATCCTCGAGGGCACCCTCGAGTCGATCATCCACCGGGAGGTAACCGCGCACCCTCGCCTTGCCGTCCTGGCGGCGTTGCCGCTGCGCCTCGGTGCCTAAGCCATTGGCGAAGGGATCGGCACTGAGGGTCGTCTCACCGTCCACGACGGTGCCGGCGCAACCAATCTCGGTAAGCGCCGCAGAGAGCGGCTCCGTGAGCCCAGGCTCGCCGAGCAAGATGATCTCTGCCCAGCGCACGTCAGCGCACCGCCCGGTAGAAGGACGGCCGCCTAGCGCGGCTCGTCGTCGCCACCGGTGAACAGGTTCTTCATGAACTCGAAGAACCCGCCCTCCTTGTGGGTGCTGCCCGCCGCTCGGGTGAGATCCTCTCCGCTGGCTTCGGCGAACTCCTGCAGACTCCGTCGCTGCTTCTCGTTGAGGTTCGTCGGCGTCTTGATCCGGACGACAACGTGCTGGTCTCCGCGCTGTTGCGGGCGATTGACCTCGGGCAGACCCCGGCCTCGCAGTCGAAATACGTCCCCGGGCTGGGCACCTTCGGGAATGTTGAGAGACTCAACGCCTTCCAGCGTGGGGATTTCCACGCTTCCACCCAGCGCCGCGCGAACGAAAGAGACTTCAATCTCCGCCACGAGGTCCCGGCCCTGCCGCCGAAACACTGGATGGCTCTTCACGTGGATGAAAACGTAGAGATCGCCCGATGGACCGCCGTCCGGACCCGCCTCGCCCTGACCCGTAAGCCGAATGCGCGTCCGTTCCTCCGCACCCGGCGGAATTTCAATCTGCAGCTTTCGAGACTGTCGCTCCCGTCCCCGTCCCGCGCAGCGCGTGCACGGGTCCGGCACGATCTCCCCGCGACCACCGCAGCGCTGGCACTCCGACACCTGGCTCATCGTGCCGAAGAGGGTCTGGCGGGATGCGCGCACATAGCCGCTGCCCGCGCACGCAACGCACGACTGTGGCTTGGTGCCAGGTTTCGCGCGCGTGCCGTGGCAGGCTTCGCACGTCTCCATCCTCGTCACACTCACCGTGCGGGAGGCACCCCGGAGGGCTTCCTCAAGGGTGATCTCGACGTCACACCGCATGTCCGCGCCGCGTTCGGTCCCGCGCTCGACCGGCCCGGTGCGGGGGCCGGCATTCCCGAACAGGACATCGAAGATGTCCGAGAAGCCGCCGACGCCACCGAAGCCGAAGTCGGCGGCCGAGGGGCCGGCGTCGCCGTTGACACCGGCCTCCCCCATGCGGTCATAGCGCTGGCGCTTGTCCTCGTTCGACAGCACCTCATAGGCGCGGTTGATTTCCTTGAATCGCTCGGTGGCCGTCTCGTCCCCGCCATTGACGTCCGGGTGGTATTCCCGCGCCAGGCGACGATAGGCCTTGCGGATGTCCTCGGCCGAGGCCTCCCGCGAGACACCGAGGAGTTCGTAGAAATCCTGGCTTACAGCCACAGCTTGGCCTGCTGGACGATGCGAATGACGTCCCACCCCTGCAGCGGAAGAATGGGTGCCGGAGAGGAGTTACTCTTCGTCGTCGGTGGAAACGGCAGAGGTGCTCGAGTCATCATCCTCGTCATCATCCGCATCGTCTTCGTCATCATCCTGTTGCTCGGAATCAATTCCGGTTGCCGCCTCGGGATCAGCGGCGAAGATGGGGCGGGGCCGCTCCGTCTCTTCCTCTTCGTCACCGGCCAGCAACGCCGCCAGTTCATCAACGGTGTCGGCGTCCTCGCCGTCCTGCTCTTCGTCCAGATCAAATTCGAGTCCGGAGACGAGGGATGAGATGAGATCCCGCGGGGCGGGGGCGATCTCTTCCGGCGGCGGAGCGTTGAAGTGAACTTGATGCTCCTGGATTTCGCGGAGAGCCTTGCTGATCGGATTCGGCGACTCGTCTTCAGCCAGGGGGAGGTGCCCATCCTTCAGTTGTCGCGAGCGCTTGGCCGCGACGATCACGAGCGAGTACTTGTTGCCGATGTAATGCTCAAGCTCGTCGGTCGACTGAAGGACTGCCATGTGCTGCTCCCTGGCCCGATTGGGCCGACTCCGCCGAGGATTATAGGCGGCCCCCCTGAGCAGAGTCAAACCGCTGCGGCGTGGACCGGGCGGTTGCAATTGGAGTACCGGGCTGGGTTGGCCCGCGTCCAGGGCAGGGCAGGGAGACTTCGGCACACGCTGCATCCCGGCGCTGACGCGCTCGGCTCTGTACGGAGGCCGTGGCTGTTGGCCGGCGAGACGCCAGCGTTCCCAGGGGTTGGCTGCGCTGATAGGCCACGGGTGCCGACATCGGGGAGGCGGTCGTTGAGGCCGGCGAGACGCCAGCATTCCCGGGAGGGCACTTCGGCAGATGCTGCATGCCGGCGCGGATGCGCTCGGTTCTGTAAGGAGGGGTTGCTGGGCTCCTGGCGAGGGCCTGGCGTCACTCGACGTCGCCGAAGTGCGGGCCCCAGCTCTTAGCTACCTCGCGGCCCAGGTCCTGCAGCCGCTCTGCCTCCTCGCCCGTGAGCGGCTCCCAGGCCCGTGCCCAGGCGATGTTTTTCTCCATCTCCTCAATCGTGAACATGCCGACCACGGCGAGGGCGACACCGGGAAGCCCCAGCGCGTACCTGAGCGCAGGCTGGTGCGGCTGATCTCCCAGCGCGGAGTCGCGGTTCACCTCGTAGTTCATCTCCCGCGTGCCGCCAAAGACTTTCATGCAGGCTACCCCAAGATCCAGTCGTTCGGCGAGCGGAAGCACCAGGTCCTCGAATCCATAGGTGTGACGGTCGGCGTAGTTCATCGCCAGCATGACGGCGTCGATTTCGAGTTCCTGGTTGAGGGCCGCCTCCAGCAGCCGGGTGCTGCGACGCGTCATGTGATGGGCAGTGAACCCGATGTAGCGGGTCCAGCCACGCCGGCGGGCTTCGCGGAGTCCGGCGAAGACTCCATCGGGTGCCAGGAGACGCTCCGGTTCGTAGCTGCCGACGCAGTGAGCGTAGAGTAGGTCGACCTGCTCGGTCTTCAGGTCGGCGAGGCTTTGCTCGTGGATCTGGAGCGCCTCCTCGGCGGTGGCGGCAAAGCACTTGGTCGCGAGGAATACCTCGTCCCGCCGCCGGGGCAGGATCTCGCCAAGCTGGACCTGGGCCCGCCGGTAGCCCGGAGCCGTGTCGAGATAGGTGATCCCACGATCGAGAGCACCCTCGAAGAGGGCGATGGCAGCGTCATCCGTCAGCCCGCAGCCTCCCGGAGCCGTACCCAGACCGAGAATCGGGACCTGCTCGTTGGTCTTACCGAAGCGCCGTCGCGGGAGGGGCGTCGGGGCGACCCGCGGCGAGAAGTCGGCGGCGGAGAAGGCTGGATCCGTGACCAACGACATCGTGCTGTGTCCTTTCAGGGGCCGTCTTGTCGCGCCGCTGCTGCGGCAACGTGTAAGAGTTCACTGGAACATCGAGCCCCAGGCGACCATCTTTAGATAATAGGGGAAGCAACCAAGCGGTTGAACCCAACCCGGCCGGGTTCCCCTCCACGGCCTGGAGTCTCCCGAATGCACACGACCTACGCCATTGGCATCGACTTCGGCACGGCGAACAGTTGCGTCGCCTACGCAGCCTACCACGACCGTGGGGACGGCGAGGTCGACCCCGATCCGCTCCACCGACCGGAGGTCATCCCCTTCCACAATCGGGAGACCATTCCGACCGCCTTCCACCTGGGGGATGGCCAGAAGGTGCCGCCCGCCTTCGGAAAGGCCGCCGAAGAGCGCGCCCTGCTGGACCCGCAGCGATTCTACACTGGCTTCAAGCTGAATCTGGCGAAGCCGGACGCCGGGCGCGACGCTTTTTTGATGACGAAGTATTTCCTGGGCTACCTGCTGCGCAGAGTAGGCCAGTTCGTACCCTACAACGCCAAAGATCCGTCGATCTCCGTCCAGACCATTGTCGGGCACCCGGTGCAGTGGGACGCCGATCAGCGAGAGGCGACTCTCCGCGCGGCGGAAGAGGCGGGCTTCCCCAACGTCCGCCTGGAGGAAGAGTCGCTTGCGGCACTCTATTGCCACATCTTCGACGAGCGAGCCGGATTCGAACTGCGGCCCGGCAGCCACGTGATGACGATCGACATGGGGGGCGGCACTACTGACTTCGCCTTCCTGCAGATTCCGAGTGAACCGGGGCAGCGTCCAATCTCCACCCCGGTGCATCCGGCACCGGAGGAGAATCGCTCCTACGGCGGGCGCGTCCTAGATCTGTTGTTGCTCTCCCACTTCTCTCGCTTCTGGCGACCGGAGGTGGTCCAACAGAACTCTCGCGCCTTGCTGCGGGAGATCCGAACCTTCAAGGAAGCTTTCAGTAATCACCTCACTGACGGATGGATGGAATATGAGAATCGCATCCTGGTGGGAGATCGGCCGGAGCGAGTTCACCTGACGCGCGAGCAGTTCGAACGGATGGCCGCTGACTACATCAAGTACTTCGAGGTGTTGGTGCGGGGAGCCCTGGACGAGGCAGGACTGAAGCCGGAGCAGGTCTCCCAGCTCATCCTGACAGGGGGCCACAGCCGCTGGTATTTCGTCGAACGAACGCTGGGGCAGGTCTTCCCACATCTGTTCGTGGGACATCACACGATCTTCCGCCACAGCAACCCGGAGCAGAGCGTCGCGCGGGGACTCGCCTACGATCCCCTGGCCCGATCCAACAGGTCCGGGTTCTTGACACCGAAAAGGAGGGCTGCCCACGGAGTGTGGCTGCAGTTTCCAGCGGCGTCGTCTAACGGTCTCACTCGAACCGGCGACCCCGTGCTCCTGATGCCTCGCGGAACGCTTCTTCCCTACCAGACGGAGCAACCTGTGCGCATCCACTTCGAACAACAGCCCGCGGAGGCCGGGGACGCCAAGGTCACTCTCAGGTTCCTTAGCGGGACACACCGAGTTCCCCTGGCGGATCGGACTGCCACCTTCCACCGCAGCTTCTGGGAGCAGCTCACCATGTCGCTCTCAAGCCGCCTCTGGGGCGCCGGCAGCACGGACGAGTTCGATGTCTCCGTGCACCTGGGTGTTGACGAACACGAACTGATCACAGCCGAGATGGAGATCAAGCGCGCGCGGAAGGGCAAGGTCCTCGACGTGCAGCGCGAGCAACTGCAGGTGAACATCTCCGCCGCGCAGAGTCGGAGTGCGCTCGGGGACTGAGCCGCAGGGGCCACCGTCCGCGGACTGGTTACGGGTGGGGCAAGAAGTAGCCGCTGACCACCGCAAGAGCGGCAATCAGGAACAGCACGAGGCCCGAGGTTATCGGCTGGAGCGGGATCAGAGTCATCTTGCGGATTCGGGCCCGCTCGGTCTCCAACTCGCCACGGACCGTGGCCAACCCGCGTTCCTGCTCTCCCGCCGCTTCCGTCAGGGCACGCTCAAAGTGTGCGCGGACCGCAGCATCACCGCGCTCGATCTCCGCCGCCAGGGCGTCTCTCTCCTGCCGCTGCGCCAGTTCCGCCCCGGAGAGCCGCTCCTCCACCTGATCCAACCGCAGTTCGACTCCCTCCAGCCGGCCATCAAGCGAGTCGATGCCCGCAGCGAGCAGCATTGGGTGGGTTGCCTCGGAGCCGACGGCGTTCTGCTGCATCACCATTCGGGAAGCGAGCACCTGCTCCATCCCGGCGATGAAGTGGCCCTGCAGGATCCGTTTCGTCTCGTCCGGACCATCCTCCGCCGCCGCCATCAGCGCAGCCTTCAAGACGGCATTGCGGATGTCGCCGCCGGTTGCCTCGAACCTCTCGGCCAGTACGCGGAAGTCGACATCGGCCCCGAGTGGAGTCTTGGCCGGGTGGATCTGGACCTGCCAGATGCGTTCGCGCTCCTGCGGACCCGGAGCGCGAAAGAGCACGTGCGTGCGGACGCGTCGTTCGAAGGCCGGATCGAAGTTCGAAGCCATGTTCGTGGCGAAGATCACCACGCCCCGGAAGTCCTCAAGCTCCTTGAGCAGGATATTGACTGACTGGTTCGCCTCGCGCTCGTGCCCGGCCTGCACGTTCGTAAACCGTCGGGCCGCCACGCTGTCCGCCTCGTCGAAAAACACCACCAGGTCGTTGCGGGCTGCCTCACGGAAAACGGCGTGCAGGTTCTTGCCGGTCTCGCCCACCCACATGCTCTCCAACTCGGCGTACCGGATACGCATCAGCTTCTTGCCGAGCGCATAGGCGATTGCCTCGGCGCAGATCGACTTCCCGGTCCCGGGAGGTCCGGCAAAGTTGAAGGCGAGACCGAGCCCGGTTGGATGACGTTCACCCAGCCCCCAGTCCGTGAAGATGAGCCGGTGCTTCTCGACCTGGGTGAGCGCCTCGTAGAGCTGTCGGCGCGTGTCGTCGGGCAGCACGACGTCATTGAACGTCCGCTGCGGAGTGATGATCTCGATCAGGTTTTCGGCCTTGCGATCCAGGCCCAGCAGCTCACGCCACATTCAGCCCACCTTCCGTCGCCCGCCCGAGGGGGCGCACCAATCGACGATGGTCGACGCGCCAGCCGGAGATCCCTGCGGGCACTGCAAAACCACACTCCGTATTGTGAAACCCGGGGTCCGCCCGAACGGTTCCGTTCGGCAGCGGGCTCATTGCCGGGGGTGCCTAGGCAGTAGGGCGTCTCCAGGCGCGGAGCCCGACCCATTGGGCGGTCACGGCCGGCCCCGGGGCACAGCGTAGGCAGCCTGCCCCCGGAGGCCACATCGCCCTGGTACATCACGCGCCGGGCTAGCGGTAGTGCTCCGCGATCATCTTGATGGCAATGATGGAGGCAAACGCGATCGCCGGGATGAGCGCCCACTCTGGAACGCGCATCTGTTTCCGCTGCTTCCCCGCCTCGATGATCGGCGGGGGATCGGGTTTGCAGAGCGCCCGCTCCCCCGCGAGCGGGAGGGCGATGTAGAGGAACATGTTCGGGGAAAAAGTCCGGGAGATCCAGAAGCAGGCCGCCAGCCAGCCCATCAGTGCGAGGCGCGTTGCCATCACGGTTCGCATGTCCTCTACCGCCTTCTCGTCCTGACCCTCCTCCGAGAGCTTGCGGCGGAAGCCATAGTAGATGGCACCGATGAAGAAGCAGTATCCGGGAAAGCCGATCTCCGCGAAGCACTCCACGTAGGAGTTGTGCGCCACCAGGCCGCCGTTGTGCTCCATGAACCGGTTGAAGCCAACACCAGTGATGGGGCTCGCCTTGAGCAGGTCAATCCCGTTCGTCCAGAACCAGAAGCGGGAGTTGGCGGACCCTTCCGTGCTGTCGAAGGTGGTCATCCGCTTCGGGCCGAAGAGCAGGAACCCCTGGGAGACGATGAGCGCCATCACCAACGCCAGGGTCTTGTGCTTCATGGTCATCGTCAGGAATGCAAAGATGACGACGAGGAGCGACAACATCCCGCCCCGGGAGTTGGTCAGGATGATCACGAAGACCAAAAACCCGGACAATGCGGCGAATACGATCCGCCAAAACCCCTTCAGGCGGACCATCAACAGCAGGGCCATGCCCACGCCAACCAGCAGTGTGGCAGCCAGGTCGTTCGGATCGTTGAAGATTCCCTGCCCCTGAGCACGCTCCACACCAGCATGTACAAGGGCTTGTCCCGAGTAGTACAATTGCGTTGCGCGCACGCCCAGGTAGAGGCTTCCCGCAAGGATCGTCGCGATAACGACCCAATAGCTCTTCCTGTCCCGGGCGAGATTGACCACCAGAATCGCCAGCACCACCACCTTGCCGACCGCTTCGGCCGTCTCAGACATGGTGCCGATGTTCCAGGCGCTGACGATGCACCACAGGCCAACCCCGACGATGCACCCGACAAACGGGTGGGTAAAGGGTTTCTCACGCCTGAGCGCCAGGTTGAGCATCAATCCGAAGAGGGTAGTCAACGACACGATCAGGTTCAGGCGCAAACCCGCGAGCTCTGGGTAGGTGTCCTCCGGCCGCGTGTAGAGCAGGGCTATGAAGATCACCAGGCCCCAGAGTGGTCGTGTGGCGACGGCCGCCAGCCCAAGGGCACCCAGCACCATCGCCAGGATCCGCACCTCGCTCGCGGTAGCCATGCCGTAGGCGAGCGCGATCGGGAGCAGCACCGCGGCGATGACGAACAGAAACAGTGGCGACTGTTGCTGGCCGCCGCCTTCTTCCTGGTCAGGCGCGAGCAGGCTGTCTGTGCGGGTGGTGAGCGACATTTAGGCTTACTTGCCGCGCAGATTCACGACGACGGCGATCGTGCGTGCGAGGATGCTCAGATCCATCCAGATCGAGCGGTTGCACACGTAGATCAGGTCGAAGCGCAGCTTATCGCAGGGACGGGTATGGTAGCCGCCGCACACCTGGGCCAGCCCGGTGATCCCTGGTCGCACGCTATGGCGGTGGGCATAGCCGGGGTGCTCCTCGATGTATTCGGCAACGAAGCAGCCGCGCTCGGGCCGGGGACCCACGATGCTCATATCTCCGCGCAGCACGTTCCAGAGCTGAGGTAGCTCATCCAACCGCGCACGGCGCAGCCAACGGCCGATTCTCGTAAGGCGCGCATCTCCGTCTCCCCCGGAGAGCACCGGGCCGGTTTCGGCCTCCGCATCCTGGATCATGGTCCGGAATTTATAGAGGGTGAATGGGGAGCCGTTCGCGCCGATCCGGTCCTGCGCGAAGATGATTGGACCGCGCGACGTCACCTTGACGGCCAGCGCCACCAGGATGGTAATCGGGCTCGTGAGGACCAATCCCAGGGCGGAGCCGAGGAGATCGAAGCAGCGTTTGGCGGAGTCGTAGGGGCGTCTCGGGCCAGCCCCCATCTCGATCAGGGCTATGTCGCCGAGTGATCGCACCCGCGTCGCGGGCAGCATCGCTTCGTAAAGTGTGGGGACCACGGCGAGCCCTGTCCCCGGGGCGCGGTGTGCCATCTCCGTGGCGAGTTCCTGCTGCCAGGACGGCGCTTCGGCGATAATCACCTGATCGATCTCGAGTTCGCGAACCAGCCTGGGCGTATCAGCCCGCTGACCGACCAGCGGCCATGGGCAGGAGGTCTCCGCCGAGCCTTCGTCGTCGACGAACCCTACGATCTGGGCTCCGCCCCGCGACTCAATGGCAACGGCGACCTCTTGAGCCACGCGCCCAGAGCCCACCACCAACACCCTGAGAGGCAGAGCTCTTGCCTCATCTCGCGAAGCGACAGACCCCACCACTGCGGTCGAGCGCGAATCCAGCACCACGCCCGCCGCGATCATCACCAGCACTGCGACACACAGGAGGACTGCCAGTCCGAGTGTCGGACCATGGTGCACTCCGAGTACAGCAGCCGGCACCAGCAACATCAAGACACAACTCTTCTTTCGACCCGATCGCCCTGGCTCGGGCGGATTTGCACGCGCTCCGGTCGGTTCGTCCGGGGGGTTCTCCCCGGGTCTGTTTAGTTAGCTCGCGGGCGGGTTGCCGCCATCGTTCGGGCTCTCGCCCGAGTGCCCATTCGCGCCGTTGTGGCCATTCACGCCGTTGGGACCATAACCCACACTACCGTTCGGCGTACCCGTCTCCACCCACGTCTGGGTGCGTGCCGCGACTGCCGTGCCACCGGAACCGAGCGCCGGAACGGCTTCGTTCGGCTGGTTCGGGTAGTAGCGCTGGTAGTTGTGGTAGCTCTCCAGAATAGTGGCGGGGACGTTGCTGAGGACGCTTCCAAGCACCACGACGTTCGCATCTTCCAGCATCTCCGTCAGCCGTTGTTCCGCACCGCTGGGGGCTTCGAGCGCACGGACGCACAGGAAAGCGGCGTCGACGGCGGGCGCCAGATTAAGCGCGTCCGTGAAGGCCAACGCGGAGGGAGTATCGTAGATGACGTAATCCGCCAGGTCGCTCAAGCGTTGTGCCATCTCCATCAGGTTCTGAGACCGGAAGAGTTCCCACGGGTTGGAGTAGCCGGGCCCGCTGGTGATCACACGGAGGTTCGGAACGGTGGTCGCGTGGAGCGCACTTTCCAAGGAGGCCGCGTCGGGGTGCTGGAGGAGGTCGGTCAGCCCGAACTGGTTGTTCAACCCGAAAGCCTCGTGCAGGCGGGGCGTCCGGATGTTCGCATCCACAACGATGACGCGCTTGCCTGCTTGAGCCAGGGTGATGCCGAGGTTCGTGACCGTCTGCAGGCTGCCCTGATCGGCCTTGGCGGACATCACCATGATCGAGCGGATGCGCTTGCCGCGGGCGCTGAGCAGGTGGAGGCCGAGGAAGCGATACGCCTCCGAGTGAAGCGAAAGCGGGTGCGTTTCGGTCGCTCGAGGCAGTGCTTTCTCGGTCATGTTCCCGACCGGTTGCGGGATGGCGGTGAGCACAGGTCCGGGCAGCGCGGCTTCGGCGTCACGAACGGATCGGAGCCGACGGTCGAGGCTGTCGTAGGCAATGAGGAGCCCAGCGGTCCCCAGCAGTGCGCAGAGGGCTGCCAGAAGAATGATCTTGGTGGTTCGGCCCGAGCTGGTATTAACAGGCGGGTTGAACTCACTCACACCGTCCATCAACTGCAGAGGATTCTGTCGAACCGCCTGATCGTATCCATTCTGCGCGAGCTGGACGCGGTCGGAAAGTTGCGAGCGCAACTGCATCAACTGCGTCACGTCGTTCACCAGGGTCAGCAGCGGGGCATCCACGCCCACGTAGCGACGCACCTCCGCCTCGGCAGACTGCACGGTGCGGTCGAGGCTCGCCAGGTGTGCCTTTGCTGCTCCGACTTCGTGATGGAGCGCCTTCACTTCCTGGTCCAGTTGCAGCCACTCGGGGTTGAGTCCCTTGCCGGTGGGCATCGGCCCCTGGTTCATCAACTGGTCGATGCTCGTTTGCAACTCCGCCTGGAGCGCGATGTTTTTCTTCACCTCGGGGTGGTCCTTGGTGTACTGCGCCTCAAGGACAACCTGATCCCCCTTCGCCTGGGCGAGCCGCTGTCGGAGCCCCACCAGCACCGGGTTCTGCACCGGCTGCTCGAAGTTCTGAAGATACCTCTCGGTGTTAGCCAGGGAACTGCGGCGGTCAGCCAGTCGGGCCTCGAGCTCGTTCAGCCTTTCACGGGTGCTGTCCCGCTCCGTCTGGTGGTAGCTCAGCTTGGTCATGGCTGGCCCCACCTGGTCGGTGACAGTCCCCGTCAGTCCCTTGCGGGCGCGGAAATCGGAGTAGCGCTTGCGGGCCTTCTCCAGCCGCTCGTTCACCTTGTCGAACTGCGTCTGGGCGTTCTGCAGGACATTGCTCGCTTCGGCCGTATAGATCTCTCTGAACCGATCAAGGAACTTGGTTGAGACTTCATTGGCGAGGATCGTAGCCCGCTGCGGACTGCTGTCCGAAACCTTCAACTGGAAGATGCCTGCCCCCGACGAATCGAAGGTGATGTTGGCCATCAGTGATTCGCGCTGGCTGGGTGGGACCTGAGCTTTGTCCAGCACGGGTCCCATCACGGGCTGGCTCTTTACAATCGCAGTGTAAAGGGCGGCCTGTGTGCGGGCGGTCCGCGGGTCCATGGAGGGGTCAACAGTCGCTCCGGGGGCAACGTCAGCGGTGCTGCGGGCTCCATTGGACGCAAAGTTGACGGTGGCCACCCACTTGGAGCCGATCAGCTTGGTCACTCCAAAAGTGAGCGCGAGCGTCACAACCACGCTCATCACGATCAGCCACTTCCTCTTATTGAGGATGTCTACGGCGCGCCAGAAATCCATCAGTTGCCTCGCTCTATGGCCGAGAACCGGCCCATTGCCCGCGGACTAAGTACCTGCCGGCTGTGCGACGTGCAGCCGATGACCGCTTCCAGGACGGCGAGGAGGGCAGCGGGAGACCAGTAGTGAGCCCTCGCGAGCCCGCCCAACCCGATTGCCGGGGCGACTCGATCGGAAGTAGCGGAGGTGGGATTTGAACCCACGGCCTACGGGTTATGAATCCGTTGCTCTAACCACTGAGCTACCCCGCCGCGGCAGGCTCGATTATCTGGCCCATCCCCGCGTGTGTCAAGCCTGCGCAGGCGTCAGCAGCCTCACCGTGGGCCGCCATTGCAGCCGGTGAAGCCACTCCAGATAGTCCGCAGGGGTCATCGATTCCGGCGGCTTACCCGCCAGCGCCACAAGCAATCCCTCCACCACGTTGGTGGCGAATGCCCGCCCTTCAAGTTCACAGGTGTAGACCACCAGCCGGGTAACGCCTCGCTCTCGAAGCCGTTCGACATCGGCAGGTGTGAGGGTCTGGGTCACGACGGTCTTCCCTGCCATCGCGTCGGATCGAGGGCCAGGCAGGTACTTGAGGATGAACTTGGAATCCCCGGCGACGACATCAGCCCACCGAAACCACCTCTCATGCCGGGGATGGCTCTCGTCTTGCTGCTTCCCCGTCGGGTAGAACCACCGCACCGGCAGGCGGGTGATGATCGGCAGGAGGAGCGCTCCGAGCAGTTTGACCTGAGCGTGGGATCGCAGCGGAACCGGAATCCCAAGGGAGAACATCAGGTCCCCGTAGACGACCGGCCCCCCCAGCTGATCCAACGTCTCCGCCATCCCGAAGCGGTCGACGGCGCAGACGAGGAGAGTCCTGGTGGTTGGGAAGTCAACCACCCCCTCCGCTTGAAGCCAGTGGATGGTCTCTCGCTCCAGGGTGTTCTTGACCCCGCTGCCATCAACCACCGGCGTCCGGTGTGCGCAGCGGGCAAGCCGGTCGCCATCGCGGATCACATACCGCCGGGAGCCCGCGTACAGGTAACGATCCAGACCGCCGAGGCCGATTGCGTCGACCTGCCCATCAAGCTCACGGATACGGTCCGCGGCTGCTGCGAGGCTGGGGACCGACTCGCGAGAGATCTCGAACTCCTGGCCCAGGAAGGTCGCCACCACTTTCTTGTCGCCCCTGGGCGATCCCAGGCTCACGCTCACCACCCGGCGCATAGCCCGGCCCTTCTACGCGGAACTGTCGATGATGATCTCCTCTTCGGAGAATCCCGCGGTTTCGTCCTGCAATACCCAGCTTCGGGTCTCACGAACCTGGCCGGCGTAGAGGCTCAGGATCATGTAGCTCCACTCCGGCCACGCGGCGTCGCGGTCGAACTCGCTGGGCACCGCGGGATGATGGGGGTGGGTGTGGTAGATGCCGACCAGATCCATCCCGGATCGCCGCGCCCGCTTCATACACTCCACAATCTCACGCGGAGAGACGAGGAACCGCCGTTCCGTTCCGGCAGACTCCCAATCCGCGGCTTCCGCGCCGCCCCCGATCTCGCGCTCCGCGAACAGGCGGGTGCGCGCTTCCGGATCGTCTTCCCACGCGTTTCGGACCGGCCAGGCCTCGCGGATGATGCGCTCGTCGCCTTCCGCGTAGCCGACGAGGAACCCGCAGACTTCCAGCGGAAAGCCGGCGCGGCTGTGTTGTTGCACCACAGCCAGCGCCGAGAGGGCGATCCGGAGCATCAGGGATCGTCCCAGAAGCGCTCGCTCAGGTATTTGTCGCCGCCGTCGCAGAGCAAGGTCACCAGGACGCCGCTCTGACCTCGATCCGCCAGTTCCCGCGCCACGGCGCAGGTGCATGCGACGGCCGCGCCGGCGGAGATTCCGACGAGCAGCCCTTCCTCTCGCGCCAGCCGACGGGCGTACGCGTAGGCATCTTCGGTGGCGACCTCGCGGTTTTCATCAGCGAGAGCTGGGTCGTAAATCGCGGGTGGGATGGTGCTCGCCATGTGTTTCATTCCCTCCAGCCCGTGGAGGGGGGCGTCTGGCTGGAAGGAGATGCAGCGAATCCTGGGATCGAACTCCTTCAAACGGCGGCTCGTGCCCATGAAGGTGCCGCTGGTGCCAAGCCCCGCGATCCAGTGAGTCACCCTGCCTTCGGTCTGCTCCCAGATTTCGGCGCCGGTCCCATGGTAGTGCGCGCGCCAGTTGTCCGGGTTGCCGTACTGGTCGCAGTAGAAGTAGCGATCCGGCTGCTCCACCGCCAGTCGTCTAGCCTCGATGATGGCACCGTCCGAACCCTCCATCGGGCTGGTGAAGACGATTTCCGCCCCGTAGGCCTGGAGGATGCGCTTGCGCTCGTGGCTGGCATTGCTGGGCATGCAGAGCGTGACCCGGAACCCTCGCGCCGCCCCGAGCATGGCGTAGGCAATGCCTGTGTTCCCCGAGGTCGCGTCCAACAGGATCTTGCCCGGTCCCAGCCGACCGTCGGCTTCCGCGGCCCTGACCATGCTCCAGGCCGCCCGATCCTTGACGGATCCACCCGGGTTGAACCACTCCGCCTTCGCGTAGATCTCCACGCGCGGGTACTCACGGCCAAGGCGCGCCAGAGGGATCAGCGGGGTGTTGCCGATCAGGTCGATCAGCGGTGTGGGCCGGGGGTGAGGGAGCATCAGTGGGGGCTTCTCGGCAGCTTCGTATCGTATCCTTCGCTCCCAAGCGCGTCAATGTCGTGAGTGGGGCGGCCGGGACGTGTGGCGGTGGGGCGCCCGGTCCATCCCTTTGTAGCCCGCGCCTGGAGCTCGAACCCCACCCGGGCGCTCAACCGGGCAAGCGTCCTCCGAGGCGATACACTTTGCGGGGCGTCCCCTGGGGCGTCGCCGACCTTGACAACTCAAGAAAGGAAGTGATGTCTTGAGAGGTCCGAGAATACGGACCCTCGCGGCAGCGCTCGTCTTCGCGACGGCGTTGTTAGCAGGGACGGTCAATTCCTCTGAAGCGGCTCGGAAAACCTCCGGCCCGACCAGGAGGAAGCACTCGACTTCGGTCAAACCCAAATCAAAGACGTCAAAGCAGGACAGCCGCCGTGCAGCCGCACGACGCAGGTCCACGTCACGAGTAGCCACCGCCGTCTCGGATCGTTCGCGATCCGGGAAGACCCTTACTACTCACCATGCCTCACCCAATCGGAAACGGTTGGCCGGGCAGACCAAAACACACCCCGCGACTGCGCCCCAACGCACCGCGGTGACCTCTCGAGCGGATCGACAGACTCAGCACGTTCCTTCTCAGCGCCGTGATAGCACGGGCTCCGCACCTGCGGAGATCCGGTCGGCGCTGGCCCGACGATTGGCCTGGAATGCGGGTGATCGGCGCTCCCTGGAGCCGGTGACGGTGAAAGATCCTCCGGCGGATTCCATTGGTGAGCCACTGATTGCAGCTTCCGGCCGGCCGGCCCCCGCACCCGCGGTGGGCCCAAAGATGGCCTCTCGGGGTCCGGCCTTGGAACAGGTGGAGAACGAAGACCTCATCCGTGAAGCCCTGCGAAAGCGCGGTACCCCATACGTTTGGGGCGGCGCCTCGCGCGGTGGATGGGATTGCTCCGGGTTTGTCTGTTACATCTTTCGCTCCATGCGCGGCATCGAGCTTCCCCACAGCGCCTCCGCACAGTTTCTGCGCGGTGCCGTTGTGAATAGGGATGCGCTGCAGCCCGGCGATCTCGTCTTCTTCTCGACGTATCGACCCGGGGTTTCTCACGTGGGGATCTTTATCGGCGACAACCGATTCATCCACGCGGCGAACACCCGACGCGATACTCGGATCGACGCGATCGAGGGCTACTACGCCCGACGCTTTGTCGGCGCTCGACGCATTACGACATCCCCACTGCGGCTGACTCAGCAGCAGTTGAACACACTGACGGATCCGGTTGGTGTGACCTTTGGGGATGCGAAGCCCTAGGCCGCGCAGCGCGACTCAGTAGGTTGATGAAGCCCTCGGGACCTCGGTCCCGAGGGCTTCTTTCTGTCTGAATGGGGAAGGTGGTCTGTCAGCGGCCCCTCCGGCCGCCCCTGGCCGCAGGCTTCCGCGCGTGGGCGGGAGCAACGGTCTCGGCGAACTCGGCATCCGGCACGAGCCGCTTCAGCCGCTGGATCTCATCTCGCAGCACGGCGGCCTGCTCGAACTCCAGCTTCCTGGAGAGTTGCTTCATTTCCGCCTCCAACTCCGCGATCGCGAGGAGGATCTCCTCGGCGGGCATCGTCTCCATCACGGCGTCCGGCGAAGTCTGGCCCGCGTCGTAGCCGGACCGCTTCTCGGCCACGCGATCAGATTGGATCACGTCACGGATGGACTTGCGAATGGTCTCCGGAGTGATCCCATGCGCCTCGTTGTGGGCAACCTGGATCGCCCGACGACGGCGAGTCTCCCCGATCGCCCGCTCCATGGATGGAGTCACGCCGTCGGCGTACATCACAACCCGGCCGCTGACGTTACGCGCGGCTCGGCCGGTCGTCTGGATCAGGGCCGTCTCGGAGCGGAGGAAGCCCTCCTTGTCTGCATCCAGGATCGCCACCAGCGAAACCTCGGGCAGATCCAGACCCTCCCTGAGCAGGTTGATCCCCACCACGACGTCGTAAACGCCAAGCCGCAGATCACGCAGAGTCTCCAGGCGATCCAGAGTTTTGACGTCACTGTGAAGGTAGTGGACCTTGATGTTGATTGCCGCCAGGTAGTCGGAGAGATCCTCGGCCATTTTCTTGGTGAGGGTCGTGACCAGCGCCCGCTCCCCCCGCTCCGTGGTCCGCCGGATCTCTTGTACGAGATCGTCGATCTGTCCCGTCGTCGGACGCACCTCTACCTCGGGATCCACCAGACCGGTCGGCCGAATGATCTGCTCAACCACTTTCGAGCTCACCTGCCGCTCGAACGGTCCGGGGGTTGCCGACACGAAGACCGTCTGACCAATCCGCTCCTCGAACTCCTCCCACTTCAGGGGCCGATTATCGAGAGCGCTGGGAAGTCGGAAGCCGAAGTCGACCAGGGTCGTCTTCCGCGTGAAATCGCCGCCGTACATCCCATGGATCTGGGGGATGGTCTGGTGGCTCTCGTCGATGAAGAGCAGGAAGTCTTCGGGGAAATAGTCGAGCAGCGTGTTCGGAGGTGTCCCCGAAGTGCGCCCATCCAGGTGCCGACTGTAGTTCTCGATGCCGTTGCAGAAGCCGAGCTCGCGCAGCATCTCCAGGTCGTAAAGGGTGCGTTGTTCCAGCCGCTGCGCCTCGACCAACTGCCCGCGATCGCGAAGCGCCGCCAGGCGCTCGGCCAGCTCGGCCTCGATGCCGGCCATCGCGCGGGTCAGGCGCTCTTCTCCAGTAACGAAGTGGCTGGCGGCAAAGACCGAATACTCCTCCAGTTCGCGGATCAGCTCCCCGGTGGTGGGATTCAGCACCTGGATCCGCTCCAGTTCGTCGCCGAAGAAGTCCATGCGCATCACGACTTCTTCATCGGCCGGGCAGAGTTCCAGCACATCGCCGCGAACACGAAAGGTCCCGCGCGTCAGGGCCATGTCATTGCGGGTGAACTGGATGTCGATGAGCCGGCGCAGGAGTTCCTTCCGCCGATACTCCTGGCCGACGACCAGTGGCAACACGGTGCCGGCGTACTCCTCGGGGGAACCGAGGCCGTAGATGCAAGAAACGCTGGCGACGATGATCACGTCCCGGCGCTCCAGGAGTGCCTGCGTGGCGGCGTGCCTTAGCCGGTCGATCTCATCGTTGATCGAGGAGTCCTTCTCGATGTACGTGTCGGACTGCGGGATGTACGCCTCGGGTTGGTAGTAGTCGTAGTACGAGACGAAGTATTCGACGGCGTTGTCCGGGAAGAACTCCCGGAACTCGGAGCAGAGCTGCGCTGCCAGGGTCTTGTTGTGGGCAATCACCAGGGCGGGACGTTGGACCTCCTGGATGACACCCGCCATGCTGAAGGTTTTGCCGGACCCGGTCACGCCCAGCAGCGTCTGATACCGATGGCCAGCGGCCAGCCCAGCCACCAGGGCGGGGATCGCGGTGACCTGATCCCCACGGCGCTCATAGATGCCTGTAAGTTGAAACTGCCGCGCCATGCGAGCCCTCCCCGGCAGCACATTCTATCCATCCGGCCCGTCTTCGCGCCGTCCGCATCCGTGGGCCGCGGAGGGCCCAGACCGTCGACCCACTGACGGCGAATCGGGCGAGCATCTGTCTCGGTTCCTTGCGAAAAAGCGATGGTGGATTTGGAGGAAAAAGTTGGGGCCAGAGGGAAACCGCATAAAAACAGCCTCATCCTGATCCTCCGGCTCCCTGCGGAACTCCTGGGTCAGCCAACCTGAGGCCAAGCGAGGTGAAACCATGGGGATCAGAGTCCAACGGAGGACCGGATTCACCCTGATCGAGTTGCTTGTTGTCATCGCCATCATCGCCATCCTTGCGGCAATCCTGTTCCCGGTGTTTGCCCAGGCGAGGGATAAGGCTCGATCGACGCAATGCCTGAGCAATCTGAAGCAGATCGGCCTGGCGATGCTCCAGTACACCCAGGACTACGACGAGCGGTTCCCGCCATCCCGGTTCGCCAACGCGACGGACGGAAACCGAAACACCCCGTGGAGCGTGACGGTCTTTCCCTATGTCAAGAATGTCGGCGTGTTCCGGTGCCCATCGGATCCGACAGCGGCGGACCGGGCCGCGCCATCCTGGTGCCCGGCCGCGATGCTCATTGGTGGCCGGGACAGGCAGACTCGCAGCATGGCGGTCGTGGCCTGGGTCGGAGGTGGGGCCGGGGCGAATCCCGCGGGGATCATGGCCCCGAACTGGGGGGTGAGTCAGGCCGAGATCGAGAAGCCCGCCAGCACCGTGATGATCGCGGAGCGATTCGAGTCCGCGACCGTGTGCCTGGCAACCAGCGTCCACTACCACGGCACCGGAGACTTCTGGCAGGGCAGATTGCTGCCCTCGGTGGTCAACGGGCTAAGCGTCCAAATCGTCGACCCGGCAGCGATCCTGCGCGGCGTCGGCGGTGGGACCGACTTCAGCAGCCGGTACCACCAGACCGGGTTCAACATCCTCTTCGGTGACGGCCACTGCAAGTGGACGCGGTGGAGTCAGACCATCCGGATGCGGGGGAATCTGGTCGAGTGGACGATGTGGGACCGGCGGCTGGCTCCGTAGGGCCCTCGCCGGGGTCGGCGCTTATCTGGAGGAATGGCATGTCTCAGGCAAAGAAGCCGGGATTGGACGCGCTACCGGTCTCTCCCCGCGTGCTGGCTTTCGGCGTGGGCGGGCTTGTGATCGTGATCGCCCTTGTTATCGTGCTGCTGAACGTGTTCGGCGGGGGCACAAACGCGGACGCTGGCCAGGCGGGCGCATCGTCCCCCGCGGGCTTGACCGGAGCGAACAACGACACCCCGACGGGGAGTGGGCTTCCCCCCAGCACGTTCGGAGGGTCCGATTCGGCCACGGTCGGGCCCGCCGAGCCTCAAGGCCCAGCAAACTCAGGCACACCCGGCTCCACCGTCGGGCCTGCGGGAGTGAGCGGCGACATCCCGGGGGCGCCGGATCTGATTGGTCGGGGGACGGCCGGGCCCGGATCTGTCACGACCTCGGGCGAACCCGGGACCGCCGGGCTGCCGGAGACGAGTGGCACGGGAGGTCAGCCGCCGACCGTCCCTGCCGGGGTGGTCGACTCCCGGGGCCGAATCGACTACGAGCGGATGCACAACTCGGGACTGGAATCGGGTGAGATCGCCCGACCCAGCGGCCCTAACCTTGGTTCCGGCACCCGCTGATCTTCCCAGCGGGCGGCCGACCCGCGCGACGATTTAGATCCCTTCTCCCCCCTCCCCGGTCACCGGCTTCATGGCCACGCAATGGAGGTAGGCGACTCCGAGTGGGTCCAACGTCTGATCGAGGGACGGGGCCGAGCCGTCACGGCATCCGTAGATTCGCAGATCCGCGAGACCGACGGCGGTGAGCAGGGTGCGGAGTTCCGGCAGCGTGTAGGCGCGATAGGCAGCCGGCGGCAGATCCATGCGCCGACCATCCGGGAGGATGCACCGCACCCGGCTCCGCAGACATCCAGCTTCGAAGTCGAACCTGTAGTGGCTGACCACGTCCATTCCGTCCACGCTCTGGTGTTCGGTTCGTGTCTGCCCGCACCAGTAGTAGGGATTGCAGGAGCCGAGGAGCACGCGTCCTCCCGGCTTCAGGGATGCCGCCACCGCCCTGACCATCGCGGCGTTGGCAGAATCGGCGGAAGTTCCGAAATCAAGGATTAGCGCGCAGTCGAACACGGCGCGCTCGGGAATGGCGGACAGCTCTCCCTGACGCAGCCGAAGCTCCACGCCCCGCTGACGCGCGGCCGCCCCCGCCACGGCCAGCATTGGCGCCGACTCATCGACACCGGTGACGGCGAATCCCCACTGCGCCATCCGCACACTGAAGGAACCTCTGCCGCACCCTAGATCGAGCACCTGCCCATAAGGCGGCGGATCAAGGCTCTCCATGATGAACGGCATCCAGTCATCCGCTTGCTGAAAGTTCCCGAAGCGCTCGAGCGCGCCCAGCTCGGGGAGCCGGCGCAGGTGCGTGCGCCACCAGACGTGATCCACAGCGAGAGCCTCCGACGAAGAAAGAGACGGTCAGCGGCCGTTCAAGAGTCGCGCAGCATCGACAGCGTGGTAGGTGAGGATGAGGTCAGCACCCGCGCGCTTGATGCTGGTGAGAATCTCCATCATCACTCGCTCGCCGTCGATCCAGCCCTGAGCGGCCGCCGCCGCGACCATCGCAAACTCGCCGCTCACGTTGTAGGCGGCGACGGGGACATCGGTGGCGTCCTTGACCTCGCGGATGATGTCGAGGTAGGCGAGGGCAGGCTTCACCATCACCATGTCCGCCCCTTCGTCCAGATCAAGCAGTACCTCCTTCAGGGCCTCCCGGCGGTTCGCCGGATCCATCTGATAGGTGCGCCGGTCGCCGAACTGAGGGGTCGATTCGGCGGCTTCCCGGAACGGTCCATAAAAGCCGGAGGCATACTTCGCGGCGTAGCTCAGGATCGGGAGATGCTCGAATCCCGCACCGTCGAGGGCAGCGCGAATGGCCGCTACCCGGCCGTCCATCATGTCGCTCGGGGCGATCACGTCCGCCCCCGCCTCGGCGTGGGACAGGGCCTCGCGGGCGAGGATCTCGAGGGTCGGATCATTCTGCACCTCGCCGGACTTGTCCCCCGGCCGGAGCACCCCACAGTGCCCATGGTCGGTGTACTCGCAGAGGCAGACATCGGTGACCACCATCAGTTCGGGGTGCGCGTGCTTCAGCGCACGGATAGCCCGCTGCACCTCACCCTGCGGGTTGTGCGATCCGGAGCCTTTCGCATCCTTGTTCTCCGGGATGCCGAAGAGGATCACGGCGGGGATCCCCGCCTCCACGCATGCCCCGGCCGGCTCCAGAACGCGGTCCACGGACCACTGGCAGACCCCCGGCATCGAGCCGATCTCGCGTCGCACGTTCGTCCCGTGCGTGACGAAGAGCGGGCAGATGAAGTCCGACGGCGACAGCCGCGTCTCGCTCACCATCCGCCGCAGGGTCGCCGTACGGCGTAGGCGGCGGGGTCGACTCGTGGGCTGGGGCAGGTCTGTTCCGGGCATGGCTCGTGATCGGTCGGAGAGTGAAGATACGATACCCTATCCCGACCGTATCCCGATCATCCCCGAAAGCGAGTCCGTTGTGGCCCCCATCGTCTCTTGGAACCCTCTTCGCCTGGTCAACTCGATGATTGACGAAGGCACGCCGACAGTCGAGGAGGTGTGCGCCGAGGCACAGGAGTTGGGCGTCACGCACATCGAGTGGCACTACGGCACGGTAGTCCCCCACGATCTGGACCACATCGCCGAGGTCCGGAAGCTGCAGGACCGTTACGGACTCCGCGTCTCACAGTGGACCTGTGCGCCGGACTTCACGCACCCCGATCCCGCGGAGCGCACGCGTGCGCTGGAGGAGATGAAGCACGAGGTCGACGTGGCACGGGTGATCGGCGCGGCGGGTGTCAGAGCCACGGCCGGCTGCCGACACGAGGGCGTCAGCGAGGAGCAAGGCATCGAGTGGGCCGTGGCCGGGCTGCTGGCGCTGGCCGAGTACGCGGAACCCAGGGGGATCAAGATTGGCTACGAGAACCACTACCGGGACCGGCGGTGGACCCATGAGGACTTCAGCTTCCGTCAGGAGACGTTCCTCAAGATCTTCGATCGGATCAAAGACAGCTACGTCGGCATCAACTTCGACTGCTCCAACCAGCTCATGACCCACAACGATCCCATGAGCGTGCTGGAAATCGTGAAGCACAAGGTCTGGCACTCTCACGCCAGCGACCGCTTCCCCGGCAAGTACGAACACAGCGTGATCGGCGAGGGCAGCGTGAACTTCGATCCCATCTTCGCCTGCCTGGCATCCATCGGGTACCAGGGCTACATTAGCCTCGAGGACAACAACCCGGAGGGCCACAGCGGCTCGGTTCGGGCCGTGGCCTTCATCCGACGGAAGATCCTCGAGCACTGGGGCGAGCCGTCCCGGTGAGCCGCATCCTGCTCGGCATCACCGGCTCCGTCGCCGCTCTCAAGGCGCCGGTTCTGGTCCAGGCCCTCCGAGACTCGGGGCGGGCGGTGAAGGTCGTCGCCACGGAGCCATCGCTGGCGTTTTTCGACCCAGCGATCCTGCCCCACGGGGGCGACGCCGCCCTGTCCGTCCACAGGCAGAGCACGCTCTACCGCGACGCCGACGAGTGGCCGCAAGCGGGATGGCGGCGCGGCGATCCCGTGCTGCACATCGAGCTGCGGAATTGGGCCGAAGTTCTGATGATAGCGCCGCTCGACGCCAATACCCTTGCCAAGCTGGCCGCGGGCCTGTGTGACAACCTCCTGACCTGCGTCTACAGAGCGTGGGACCCCGCCCGGCCCGTCATCCTCGCCCCCGCAATGAACACCCTTATGTGGCAGCATCCCGCCACGCGACGCCACCTCGCCCAAGTCGCCGCCGACTTCGGCTGCCCCACCCATGGGGACCTGGATGAGTTGATCACCGGGATCAACGCCGACCCCGCGCCGTTGACCGTCATTCCGCCGGTCAGCAAACTGCTGGCGTGCGGCGATGAAGGCATGGGCGCCATGGCCGACGTGGCCGCCATCGTGCACGAGGTGACGAGAGCCGTCCTGCGGGCTTCCCTCGCCCCGCGGGGCGGCGAAGAATGACGCCAAGCAGCTTCTCCGTCAGATCCACCGGGTGCCTGAGCCGTTGACCGAGTACCTGCGAACATTCTGACTGGCGATGAAGGGTGCCTGTGGGCCCCTTTCTCGTTAACCTTTCGTGGCCCGCGCCGCAGTCGGCGTTCGCGGCCACCCGGAGGTGCAGTTGAAACCCATCGTTCAAGTCTCGCTCGACCTGATGTCCATCGCCGACGCCATGCCCGTGGCCGAAACGGCGGTGCGCGCCGGCGTGGACTGGCTGGAAGCCGGAACGCCGTTGATATTGGGAGAAGGGCTGCACGCGGTCAAAGCTCTGCGGCGCGAGTTCCCGGCGCACCCGATTATTGCGGACCTCAAGACGATGGACGCCGGATACCTGGAGGCCGAGATGATGTTCAAGGCCGGCGCCACGCACGTCGTGGTGATGGGGGTGGCGCATCCCGCCACCATCGCCGGGGCCGTGCGTGCCGGCAAGGACTACGGAGCGAAGGTGATGGGCGACATCATGGTCCACCCCGATAAGCCCGCCTGCGCCCGGATGATGCAGGACCTCGGTGTGGACTACATCATCGTCCACACCGGTCTTGACGAACGCAACGCCGAGAAAGGGAAGCACCCGTTCCAGGACCTTCGCTCCGTGGTCGAGGCCGTCAGCATCCCGGTTCAAGCGGTTGGCGGGCTTTCGATCGAACAGGCGATCGAGGCCCCGAAGCTGGGGGCGCCGCTCGTGGTGATCGGCGCACCGCTGGTGGTGGAGAACGAAGAGTTCAAGCCGAGTTCGACCGACACCCGGCTCTACGACCTGCTAAGGCGCATCTGCACCGAGGTGAAGGCGGGCACGGGCTGACCCGCACTGGTAGTGTAGAGCCTCGCGGCTGAGTCACCCCGCGGCAGAGGCACTCCAGGCGCGACGGAACAGCGCTGTCAGGTTCCCGTGGAAGATGGCGCTGACATCTGACTCGGAGTAGCCGCGGGCTCGCAGCAGGGGGCCGAGCTTGCGGAGATCGGCGATGGTCTCCAACTCCGCCGGACTGCCTTCTCGGCCGAAGCCGCCGTCCAGATCGGACCCGATGGCGGCATGGCGAGCGCTACCTGCGAGCCGGCAAACATGGTCGATGTGGTCGGCCACGCGTTCCATACGGCACTCCGAGCTGTGCGAGGTACGCCGGTTCCAGCCCGGGACCAGCATCCATGCGTCCAGGGCGACACCGATCACGCCACCCCGTTCGATCACTGCCCGTAGCTGTTCGTCGGACATCTGCCGCTGGTCTGCAACGAGTGCGCGGCAGTTCTGGTGGCTGCAGTGGACGGGGCCATCCCACAGTTCCAACGCCTCCCAGAACGCCGCGTCGGCGGTGTGGGTCAGGTCCAGCACCAGCTCGGTGCCTCGCATCTCACGGATGAGAGCGCGGCCGAGGTCGGTGACTCCTCCCTCTGTGGGGGTGAAGAACGCGAAGCGATTCGCGCCGTAGTGCGAGAGACTGAGAGATCGCAGCCCCCGTTCCCGCCACCAGTGGATATCCTCCGGTGCTACCAGTGGGTCGGCGCCCTCCATGGCCAGGATCACCCCTACCGGCGTCCGAAGTGCCGGATTCGACCACTCGGTGAGGTGCAGATCAAGCCCGGCCGCGTCGTCGATCCGCCGCACTTCACCCCGGCGCTCGAGCTCAAGGTAGTAGGCGAGGTGGGCCTGGGCCCAGGCCGCGGCACCGGCCGGGCTGGCATATCCCGGGAGCGGGTTGCCGGCGCGACGGGTGCGAGCCAACACCGTTCCCAGGCAGAGTCCGACGCCTCCAGCCCGCATCTCCGGCAGGGCTACCGTCGCCACCGTTCGGCCGCGCCACCCGCCGACGAGGAACTGCTCGGTCCCCTCCGCCTCTTCCGACCGCCGGATCTCGGCGACGGGCAAGGTCAGGTCGCGATTCCAGTCCAGCGCCAGCATGGCCAGATCGAGGTGGCCGTCTACGATCAGCATCTGCCGGCGGATCCCGACTTCCGTGCTTCTGACGGCATCCTCCAGCCGACCGCGGGGCGGCGGATCATCCGGCCCAAACCCGCCGGAACAGGTTGACCAGATTGCCGCTGAAGATCGCGACGACGTCCTCCTCGGAGTAGCCCCGGGCTCGAAGCATGGGGCCCAGTTTCCGCAGATCGCAGATGGTCTCCAGATCGTGCGGGCACTGCTCTTTGCCGAATCCGCCGTCCAGGTCCGAACCGATGGCGGCGTGACGAGTGTTCCCGGCGAGCTGGCAAATGTGGTCGATCTGGTCGACGACGCTGCTGAGGTGGCAGGTTTCGGGCGACGACTGCCCGCGCACCCAACCGGGGACGAGCATCCATGCATCCAGCGCGGCACCGATGACGCCACCCCGCTCAATCACGGCGCGGAGCTGGTCGTCGCTCATCTGGCGTTGGTCCGGCACCAGCGCCCGCGCGTTTTGGTGGCTGCACTGGACCGGCCCGTCCCACGCCTCGATGGCCTCCCAGAAGGCCTGGTCGGCGGTGTGGGTGAGATCGAGCAGCAGTCCGGCGGCGCGCATCTCCGGCAGCAGTGCGCGGCCGAGGTCGGTCAGCCCACCCTCGGTGTGGGTCCCGTAGGCATAGCGGTTCACCCCATAGTGCGAGAGGCTTAGCGCTCGAAGCCCCTGTTCTTTCCACACGTGCACCTGCTCCGGCTCCACGATGGGGTCCGCCCCTTCCATCGTCAGGATAAACCCGAGGGGGGCGGACTCGGCCGATGTCTCCCACTCCCGCAGGTGGGCATCCAGGTCTTCCGTGCACGTGATCATCCGGAGGGTGCCCTGCCGGATGCGCTCGCGGTAGTACGCCAGATGACCCTGGGCCCAGGCGTGCGCGATGGCGGGGCTGGCCTTGCCCGGCAGCGGATTGCCCTGACGCCGGACGCGCGCCAGCAGCGTGGCCAGGCACAGAGCCACGTGTCCGCGCCGCATTTCCGGGTAGGTGACTACCGCATCGACGAAGGTCGGCTCGGAGCGCCCGCTCCGCGGGTGCTTCAGGTTGAGATCGTGCTCCACCTGTCGAAGCTCGGCAGCGGTTACCGTGAGGTCGCGGTTGTAGTCGAGCGCGTTCATGGCCAGGTCGAGGTGGCCATCAAAGATCAACATAAACTCTCCTCGCCCGCCGTGGGGCGGTCCAATGGCGGCTCACTTTCGCGAGCCGCCGCGCCGGCCGGATGGCTCGGCCGGGTAGGGGATGGGGACGTACTCCACACTGGGACGACGTTGGGACGACTGTCGATAGAGCGACATCAGCTCGTAAACTTCTTCGGGCATCTCGGTCGAGATCGGCAGGCCCATCGACTTTCCCTGGTCAGCGCTGATGGGATAGTCGTGGGTCCAGTAGCCCTGCGTCAACGCCTCCGCCAGCGCCTCCGCACGGTCGTCCGGCATCCGCCCTTTCAGCAACCCGAGCACGGTCGCTTTCATCTGCCGCAAGGCTTTCTCTGCGATGTCGGCCAGCACCAACATGCGGTCGTCTCGGTTCGCATTCCCCTGCCGCATAGCGTTGAGGATCGATGCCGCCGGGTACTCGCCGATCTGTGGGTCCACCGGTCCGAGGACCGCGTTGGCGTCCATGATCACTTCGTCTGCCGCCAGCGCGATGAGGGTGCCGCCACTCAACGCGTAGTGCGGCACCAGCACGCGAACAGGACCCTCGTGCCGCCGCAGGGCTTCGGCGATCTGTTCCGAAGCCAGCACCAACCCACCCGGGGTGTGGAGCAGGATATCGATCGCGGTCTCCCCCGGGGTGAGCCGGATGGCGGTGAGGATGGCCTCGGAATCCTCGATATCGATGTAGCGGGCGATCGGGATACCCAGCAGAGCAGCCGTCTCCTGCCGATGGATGAGCGTGATGAACCGGCTGCCGCGCCGTTTTTCGAACTGGAGAATCCGCGACTGCCGCTGGTGCATCAACCACAGTCGCTGCACCACGGGCAGGGCGGTGACGAGAATCAGGTAGAACCAGAAGTAGTCGAGCATGGACCGGGGCGCTCTCCGGCACTGAGGCCGCGACGATTCAGACCCAAGATGCGCTCCGAAGGAGCCCGAGTCCTTCGCCCGGGGTCGAGCGATGGTGCTCGATCGACGAGGCGGTGTCGGAGTATGGAGTGACGGAGATACCGATTACGCTGCCCACCGGGACGCCCAGGACAGACGCTGAGGTGGCGGAGGCCGTGGAGTGGGCCGTCGCGGCCGAGGGGCTGCACGTCCACTCCCGGGGCAGCCTCGGGAAGTACCCGGGCTGCATCCACTGGCACTGTCGCGTCGGCGGTCAACCCGGCACGCTGGAAATCACGTGGTGGCCGCGAGAGCAACGGCTCTGGTTGGCGGTGCACTCCAACCGGACGGCCGCGTGGATAGAGCGGGCCGCGGTCGGACTGGCGGGCCGGTTGACGGGATCGGGGGACGGGGGATGAGCCGGGGAGATCGCTGGGTGCCGCGGCTCCCCGCGGCTGAGGACGCCGCGGACCACCCCTTCTTCCGTGGTCCACTCTCTCGCTGGACGGCCCGAGTGCTGGCGGAACGGGTCACCCTGGAGGGGCGATGGTACCTGTTTGTCGCTGCCGCCTTTCTCCACTTCACCGTCTGCTCACTGGAGATTCAGAGCTACCTTCCCCTGATGTTTGCGCTGGGCGTCTGGCTCGTCGCCGGGCTCCTGGAACCCCTGATGCGGCCGCGGGTGCGTCTGCAGGCGCGGCACGCGCCTCGGGTCAGCGCGGGTGAGTCCCTCACCGTTGGTCTGGAGATTGTCGCGAACCCCCGCTTGATCGCCCACCAGGCACCACTGCGGATCATCCCGCACCGGTTGCCCACGGGCTGGACGGTCGATCCGCCGGACGGCGTGAGCTGGGACTGCGGCGCCGCCGCCGTGGACGCCGACGGGAGGGCTACCGGCCGGCTTCGGATCGGGATTCGTCCCCAGAAGCGAGGGGTGTACCGGCTCTCCGGCTATCGCGTGGACAACCTGCTCCCGATGGGGATCTTCCGCGCCGTCCAGGTAGTCAGCCGGCCGGAGCACCTCACCGTCACCCCGCGATTTGCCCCCATCACCAGCCTCGATGTCCCCATCGGTCGTAGGTGGCAACCCGGGGGCGTGGCGCTGGCGGCTTCCCGGGGGGACACGCGCGAGTATGCCGGGAGCCGTGAATACCGCCCCGGTGACAGCATTCGCGACATGGATTGGCGGGCCACGGCCCGGCTCTCGACGGCCATCATTCGCGAGTACCGTGAAGAGTACTTTCTGCGCGCGGCGGTGGTGCTCGACACGGGTGTTGGCCGCCGACCTTCCGCAGCAGGGACAGAGGCGTTTGAAGACGCCGTCTCCCTGACCGCCGCGCTTGTCGACTACCTGGAGCGCGAAGATTACCTGGTGGATCTCTTTGCGGCGGGACCGGACGTCCATCTGCTCACGGCCGGTCGCGGGCTCGCCCATCTCGACCAGGTTCTGGACCTGCTTGCGTGCGTTGAGGCGCAACGGCACGTCGCGGCCGGCCGGCTGTTGGAAGGACTGGGTCCGCATCTTCGGGAGCTGACTGCCGTGCTGTGCGTCTTTCTCAACTGGGATGAGGAACGGGCCGGATTCATTCGGGCACTGGTGGATGCGGGAGTGGCCGTGCGAGCCTACGTCGTCCGCGCGGAGCCGCTGGCGCTCGACCCGCGCAGCACGGGTGATCCGATCGTGGCGGGCAGCGTGCGGCTGGTGGATCCTGCCCAGGTGCGGGCGGGGATTGCGTCAGTATGAACTCCGTACGACCCTCGTGGCCCGTGATCGCGATGGTGCTTGCGGCATTCTCCATTGCCGCGCTCACGGCCGGTTCATTCCTGATGCCGCTGCTCGGCCTGGGGGTGATCCTGGCCCGCTTCACGGATCGGAGGTTTCCGGACGCAGCCTGGGTGTGGTGGACGCTCCGCGGCACGGCGCTTCTGCTGGTCACTCTCTTCGGATCCCGAGGGGCCGGCCACACTCTCGACCTCTTCATCTCCAGCACCGCGGTGGAGTGGTTCGGGCACCTGGCCGCCGCCGAGTTGGCCGTCCGTGCCTGGATTCGGCGGCCGGTTTCGCTGCAGCCGGCCGCCGTCGGCTTGTCCGGGCTGGTGCTGCTCGCGGGCGCGACGACCAACGAAGGCGGCTATGTCATGCTGCTGAGCCCCCTTTGGGTGGTGGCAGCGGTAGTAGCGGCGGAGGGACCGGGGCTGAGGCTACTGCGTCCACGCGCTCGGGTCCTGCTCGGGACCGGACTGGCAGTCGGCCTGGCGCTTGGTGGCGTGGGGGCTTTCTTTGTCGCCCAGTACCGGGTTGATCTCACCGCCTGGGCGAATGACCTGATCCTTGGGGCGGCGGGCGGGCGAGTCAGCGGGCTGGCGCGGCGTCCGCGGCTGGGCAGCACCTTCGAATTGCGCGGCTCCGCGGAGCGGACGCTGCGGCTTGAGGGAGACCTGGACGACACTCACCTGCGGGCCCTACCCTACGATGAGTACCTGGTCGGATCGTGGGGGCCGACGAGCGACCAGCGACTGGCTGTGCAGGCCACGCCAGCTTCGCTCGGCGCGGACGCCGACGGCCCCCGGATCCGAGTCGAGCGCCTGACGCGGAATCACGGCCTGTTTCCCCTCACTCTCCATGCGGCTGGGCTGGATCCGCTCGCGAATCGCGGTCTGCTCTGGGATCCTGTCGACGGTGCCCCGGTGCAGTCGGAGACATCGAGCGGCTACCTGCTCATCCGATCCGAGGCGGCGTCCGGAACGGGCTTTCAGCCCTTCGCGCGCCGTCCGGGACGCCGCTACCTGCGCCGCTTACTCGCTTTGCCGGTCGGGTTCGATCCCCGCGTGATCGAGCTGGCCCAGCGGATAGGCGCGGGCGAGTCGGACCCCGAGGCGCTTTGCCGCCGCGTCGAACTCTACCTCGCTTCCAACCACGAGTACTCCCTGACCACCACGGCAGGGCCGGGCGACCCCATCGTTGCGTTTCTCCTTGAGAAGCGCTCTGCTCACTGCGAGTACTTCGGCACCGCCGCCGTGCTGCTTCTGCGCGCCCTGGGTGTCCCCGCGCGCTACATCACCGGCTACCTGGCGCACGAGCATCCGCGTCCCGGCACCACCATCGTTCGGGAACGCGATGCGCACGCCTGGGCGGAGGCATGGCTCGGCGACCGGTGGATCACCGTGGAGGCCACGCCGGCCACCGGCCGACCCGACGGGTTGGATACTCCTCTCCCCTGGTACGTGAGTGCGCGCGAGTGGCTGGAGGACGCCTGGCGGGACCTGCCGACCTGGCTCGCAAGCGGCCAGGGGCGAGCCATCCTCTTCGGGACGCTGCTTGCCGTGCTCGTCGCCGGGGCGGCGCTGGTCCTCCGTGCCCGCCTGCGCGGCACTGGACCGGCATCTGACGGCTATCAGGTTCCCGATCCCGCCATCGCCACGCTGGGGAGGCGTTTCGATCGACTGTTGACCCGACTCAGACTCCCCTGCCCTCCTACCCTCACCTGGACGGAGTGGCTCGCTCCCGGAAGCGCGCTCCCGGACTTGGCGGGGCTCACGCCCGAGCAGCGCATCTCGCTCCGAGTGTTCGTGGCGGAATACAACGCCGCGCGCTTCGGCGAGACGGGCTCCGCAGCGCTGGATGAGCATCTCCAGCAACTTGAGACCGACCTCCGCCAGCCGGCTCGGGGGCCTGCGGGATGATGCTCGCGGACGGGGAACGGGCCGTGGGATCTTCGTGACAGAATAGAGTGCCGAGTGCGGCAGCCACGTGCCGTCGTCCCGGGATCAGGCTTCCGTCTGCCTGTCAGCGCCCGTCGGCGACGCTCTGCCCGCGCCGCAAGTCCGTAGTCTCCAACGTGCCGACCCCACCCGCCGCATCATCCGCCTCCTCCCCCGCCCCATCCTCCTCAGGGCTGGCGCCGACGGACCTCGCCGCCCCCCGAGGTGCAGCAGACCGCATCGAGCGGAACCTGCGCTCGGTGATCCGGGGGAAAGACGAAGGGTTGCGGCTGATCATGACCGCGCTCATGGCCGGTGGGCATGTGCTGCTGGAGGACGTGCCGGGCACGGGAAAAACCACCCTGGCGAAAGCTCTCGCCCAGTCGATCGACGGCATCTTCCGCCGCATCCAGTTCACTCCCGATCTGCTCCCCGCAGACATCCTCGGCAGCAACTACTACGACGCTCGGAATGCGACGTTTGTCTTCCGAGACGGCCCTGTGTTCGCCAACGTACTGCTCGCCGATGAGATCAACCGGACTTCGCCGCGAACACAGTCCGCCCTCCTCGAGGTGATGAGTGAGCATCAGGTCAGTATCGAGGGCGTACGACGCGAACTCCCGCGCCCGTTCTTCGTGGTGGCGACCCAAAACCCGATCGAATTCCACGGCACCTACCCCCTGCCCGAAGCGCAGCTCGACCGCTTCGCCGTGCGCGTCACCCTCGGCTATCCGTCGTCGGAAGATGAGCTGGAAGTGCTCTACAGCCAGAACGACGGGCACCCCCTGGAGAGCCTGAAGCCGGTGGCGACGTGCGCTGAGATTGAGGCGGCGCAGGCAGCGGTTCGGCGGGTACGTGTCGAGCGAACCGTGGCGGAGTACATCCTGAGGGTGGTGGCCGCCACCCGATCCGAGCCCCGGCTCCGCCTCGGCATCTCGCCACGCGGGTCGCTGACACTCTACCGGGCGTCCCAGGCCCACGCTGCCCTGGCCGGACGAGATTACGTATTGCCGGAAGATGTACGCGTGCTCGCTGGGCCGGTGCTTGCGCATCGAGTGGTCCTGGACACCCGATCTCGCTACGGCGGCGAGAGCAACGAAACCGTGATCTCCGAGCTACTGGCGCGCGTTCCTCCCCCGAGGTGAGGCGGCCGATCCAACGCCGTGCGCCAACCCGCAGGCGATGCCGCGCCACCCGTTGAACGGAAGCGCACGCCCTTCGATCAACTGAGGCTACTCCCTTGCTACCCCTCGCCTTCCGTCAGGTGCACCTCGATTTTCACACGTCGGAATTGATCCCCGGCATCGGTGCCCGATTCGAGCCCGAGCGCTTCGCCGACACGCTCGCGGCCGCGCACGTCAACTCCATCACCTGCTTCTCGAAGTGCCACCACGGGATGATCTACCACGACACCCGCTTCGAGGCGCGCCACCCCCACCTCGCCGTGGACCTTCTCCACCTCCAGATCGAGGCGTGCCACGCCCGCGGCATTCGCGTCCCGATTTACATCAGCGTCGGCCTGGATGAGTTCATGGCGCGGCGCCATCCAGAGTGGATCGAATTGCAGCCGGACGGCAAGCGGCGCGGCGAGCCCCTGAAAGCAGGGTGGAAGAAGCTGTGCCTGAACACCGCCTACGTGGAGTACGTCTCCGCACAAACCCAGGAGGTCCTGTCGCGCTTCCCCACCGACGGGCTCTTCTTCGACATCATCCATCAAGGTCAGTGCTGCTGCCCCGTCTGCCTGGCGGGGATGACCGGCGATGGTCTTGATCCGGAGTGTGAGTCCGATCGGAAACAGTATGCACGCGGCGTTCTGGCCAGGCTAATGGATCGTGTGACTACCGAGGTCCGCGATGTGAACGAGCGTTGTCTGATCTTCTGGAACAGCGGACACGTCGACCCATCGTTCCGTCGGGTGCTCCACAACTTCAGCCACCTGGAGCTGGAGAGCCTGCCCTCCGGCGGCTGGGGCTACGACCACTTCCCGCTGACCGTCCGCTACGCGCGCCACCTGGGGCGGGACTATCTGGGTATGACCGGCAAGTTCCAGAAGACCTGGGCCGGGTTCGGTGAGTTCAAGAACCTCGCGGCGCTGGAGTACGAGTGCTTTACCAGTCTCGCCGAAGGGGCCAAGCTCTCCATCGGCGATCAACTCCACCCGGACGGCGAGCTGGACGCCGCCACCTACGATCTGATCGGCACGGTGTATTCCCAGGCCGAAGCGCGGGAGCCGTGGTGCGGAAACGTGACTCCGGTCACCGAAATCGCCATCTACAACCCAGAAGAGCTCGGCGTCCACGATGGCCGGGTGGACACGTCGTCCGGCGGCGCCTACCGCATGTTGTCGGAGGCGCACTACCAGTGCGATGTGGTCGACCGCGAGATGGACTGGAGCGCGTACGGTGTCCTCATTCTCCCGGACAAGATTCGCCTGGACGGGGACCTTGCGGCACGCCTGCAGGGCTACCTGGCCGGCGGAGGTCGGTTGATCGCCTCTCATCGTTCCGGCCTTGCGGCCGACCGGGATGAATTCGTGCTCCCAGACCTGGGAGTGACCTGGCTGGATGACTCCCCCTTCGAGCCGGAGTTCATCGCCGCGCGCGCCGAGCTGTCAGCGGGCGTCCCCGCGGCCCCCCAGGTTGTCTATGAGCGCGGAGCGCGAGTCGCACCCGCCGTGGGGACGAGCGTGCTGGCGGACGTCTGGCAGCCCTACTTCAACCGCACCTATGCACACTTCTGCAGCCACCGCCACACGCCCGCCGAGAAGCCGTCCGGCTATCCCGGAGCTGTAGCCAGCGCGAACGCGGTCTACTTCGCGCATCCTCTCTTCGCCGGCTACATGCGGCACGGGGTGCTCACCTACAAGCGCCTGGTGCTGAACGCGCTGCGACGGCTCCTCCCTGAGGAACAGCGCCTGACCGTGTCCAGTGCGCCCTCGACCGCCCGAATCAGCCTGATGCGTCAGGCCGCAGACGCGTCGCATGGGGGGCGACATGTGCTGCACCTGCTTCACTCCATCCCCGAACAACGCTGCCGGGAGATCCAGACGATCGAGGAGCACCTGCCGCTCCACAACGTGCGGGTCGGCGTCCGTTTACCCGGCCCACCGGCCTCCGCCTACCTCGCGCCCGACAGGGAAGCGCTGGAGTGCGACTGGAGGGACGGGCGAGCGTGGGTGAATGTCCCTCTCGTGTTGGGCCATGCGATGGTGGTTTTCGAGTAGCCGATCCGCGTCCTCATCCGCGGAACCGGGGAGGCTGCCCGCGGTGAACGGAGCCTGATGGTCTCCGAAGAGAGGATGGTTCAGACCGGGAACGGAACGCAGGGGAGACAGCTAACCCACAGGGGACACACCGATGATCCGTCAATGGTCCTTCCTGCTCCTGCTCTTGTTGTGTTCTTGCGTTCCGGCACCCGCCCAACAACCGCTTCCGGCCCCCAGCCAAGCCGATGTCAGGTACGGCCCGGCCGAGCGGAATGTGCTTGATTTCTGGAAGGCCCCTTCCGACAAGCCCACTCCGCTGGTGGTCTACATCCATGGAGGAGGCTTCGTCGGCGGGGATAAGAAGTCGGTTCCCCCCGATGTGTTGCGAGAGTGCCTGCGGTCGGGCATCTCCGTGGCCTCTATCCACTACCGATTTGTCGGGAACGGCACTATCTTCCCGGCGCCGCAGCAGGATGGCGCTCGTGCGATTCAGTACCTCCGGTCACGTGCCGGAGCCTGGAACATCGATAAGCGCCGTATCGCGACGTTCGGTGGATCGGCCGGTGCCGGCATCAGCCTGTGGCTCGGGTTTCACAACGAGATGGCGATCCCCGACAGCCAGGACCCCGTCCTCCGTGAGTCGACACGCATCCAGGTCATCGGTTCGCTGGGCGGCCAGACCACGTACGACCCCATCAAGATCAAGGCGCTCATCGGCGGGCGGGCGTGGGAACACCCGTCGATGTTCAAGGTCTACGGCATCAGCACCCCCGACCAGGCGCTGCACCCAACTCCACAGTTGCAGAAGCTGTACGACGAATGCTCCGCGATCACCCATCTGACGAGGGATGATCCGCCGGTGTGGATGGGCTACAACGAGCCCGACGGCGATCTGCCCGCGGACGCCCGGCCGGGCCAGGGGATCCATCATCCCCGGTTCGCACGGCTGCTGAGCGACCAGATGACCAAGCTCGGCATTCCGTGGGCCTATCGGCATGCGAGCGACGGGAAGGGCGGCAACCTGATGCAGGAGATGGTCGCGTTTTTCAAGAAGCATCTGGAGGTGGGCGGTCCGTGAGGCTGCGGGTCTTCGGCCTGCGAGTTCTGGTGGCGGCAGCGGCAGCCGGCCAAGCCCGACCCCAGTTGCGGGTGCTGGTCACGGTCGCGCAGGTGGGCGGGCCCTCCTCGGTCGAGGCCAGGCGGATGGAGTTGGGCATGGTCGTAAACCGGTGCGCCCGGGCCACATTTCGGCCCCAATGAGACCTGGCCGCGATCTCACATGAGAAGCTGACGCGGGCTCCGGCGGCACGGGCCTCTCAGCCGGTACGGAGACGCCGGTAGGCCTCTGCAGACATCCAGCGACTGGCGAGTTCCCGGAATGTCGGGTTGTTCATGTACTGGACGAAGATCGCTTCGTTCTGGTCGATGCGCTCGACGAAGAAGCGTTCGATGAGCGCGCGGAAGACCAGCTCGAACTTGTCCTCCGGATTCGCCGCGGCGGCCTCGCGCATCCCCGGGTCGAGCACCGCGGCCTCGACAATCTGGTCAAAGAAGAGTTGGTCGGCCTGATTGAAGTCCGTCCCAAAGCGCTCGTTCAGCAGGTCGATGAGCTGAGACAGCGGGACTTCCTCGGTGCGATCCAGTCCTGTCCCCGTCGACAACGGGCCTTCGAGCCGGGGGGCTTCTCCCTCCCGGAGCGAGATCGAGCCCTCGCTGATCTTTTGCAAGCGATAGTACTCCAGCCTCACGCTCTCGTCGAACTCGTAGCCGACCCCACTCGATCGGCGCGGTAGTTTGGCAGCCAGATGCCGCAGGAAGACGTAGAGACGTTCCAGGTCCGAGTCCTGATAGGGGATGATCTGGCTGAGGAACCCGTAGAGGTTCCGAAACGCCTGCAGCTTCCCCCGCCAGAGCTCGGCCTCTTCCTCTTTCTCGCGACGCAACTCGATGAAGCGCGCCACCGCCGGATCAAGCGCGGCGTTCATGACCTGGTGGTCGTGCGTGCTCTGCCGCCGCCTGGGTTTGAAGTAGACATCGCAGAACCGCTCGACATCCGTCTCCAGGTAAACACCCGATGAGTCGAGTTCCGCCTTCAACGCATACATGCGCGCCGGGTCCACTTCCTCCCCCATCTGGGCGCCCTCGTAATAGACCTTGAAGGCCTCGCGGATCTCCTCCCGGTCGTTCACGAAGTCCAGAACGAAGGTGTCCTCCTTGTGCGGGTGGGTGCGGTTCAGGCGCGAAAGTGTCTGCACCGCCCGGATACCGGCCAGCCGGCAGTCGACGTACATCGTGTGCAACAGCGGCTGGTCGAACCCGGTCTGGTACTTCTCCGCGACGAGGAGCACCTGATACTCCGGCGTGGCGAACCGCTCGGGAAGCTCCTTCTCCCTGATCCCA
>CAZSRZ010000021.1:0-52813 GCA_964609085.1 uncultured bacterium
CCCGGCAGGTCCTTGACGCGGCCGCCGCGGATGAGCACCACCGAGTGCTCCTGCAAATTGTGTCCGATCCCCGGGATGTAGGCTGTCACCTCCATCCCATTGGTGAGACGCACGCGACAGATCTTCCGCAGCGCCGAGTTCGGCTTCTTCGGGGAGACGGTCCGCACGACGAGGCAAACGCCTCGTTTTTGCGGCGCACCCTTCAATGCAGGCGCCTTGGTCTTCTTCTTCAGTGCCTGCCGCCCTTTGCGGACGAGCTGGTTGATCGTCGGCATTCGCTCTCTTTTTCCCGGCGGCCAAGTGCGCCGCCCACGTTTCGCCGGGTCTATCCCCCTCGTGGAGAGGGCCACCCCAGGCCGCGAGAGTATAACGGACCCCCAGATGAGCGGTCAAGCCATCAAAGGCGCGTCGCGACGCGTTCGGGGGTCCGACGCAGGTCCGCAGTCTATGGGTAGCCTCGGCACTCGGTTCTTCCGGCGTAAAAGCCGCCCGCGGCACCGATGGTATAGATCTTGATCGCCTTGCCGGTGCCGGTGGTTGACAACTGTGTGCTGGAGCCTGTTTCACGCGCAGGAATCGCCTTGGCGTGCCCATCCACGAAGTTGGCGTTGAACATGTTCTGATGCCGTGCCTGGACCGGTTGGGTCGTGTCGAACGCCACGTTGCCGTCGTACGCCATCACCGTGCCGGCGGAATCGTTGATCTGCGCCAGCGACACGGCACCCTGGGCCGCGAAGCCGTCGATGAACACCCCCTTGTTCACGGAGTAGCTGGTGATGGGAGGTGTGCCGGCGCAGGGCGGGGCGAAGCCAGCGAACATCGCGTTCAGGTCCATGGCGTTGTTCTCTGTGGGGCACCGGGTGATCTGGTCGTTCTTCACGTAGGGTTGGACCAGGCCATAGAAGAGCGCCACGCAGGTGCCCCCAAAGTACGCCGACTGCGGGAACAGCTCGTCGTAATCCTGGGTGTACATCAGGGTGGCCGTGGCGTACTGCCGCAGGTTACTCATGCAGCTCGCCTGTCGAGCCTTTTCCCGGGCCTGGGCGAACACGGGGAACAGAATGGCCGCGAGAATCGCGATGATCGCGATGACGACCAGCAGCTCGATCAACGTGAAGCCCGATCTTCGGCGAGTCGGTGCGAGGGACATGTGCGGGTTTCTCCCGTATCTTGAGATTGAGGGCACGGCCACTGCCTTCTGAGGCGGCACCGGGCTCCTAAGCTTACGTGGTGCGCTCCGGCCCGTCAGGCGACAGCTTCTAGCATCCTTATGACGAACCGTCGACGACGCGGTTCCCACAGCCACGCACTACAGCCTCCCGAGCTGCCTTCCGCACTGGTTACTGATTTCGAGGAGTTCAACTCCCATGCGTCCCGTGTTCCGCTTGCTCCAGGCCGTCAGCGTGGCTGTCGTCCTCATGCCGGCCGCCGCTGCCCCACCCCTCTCGGATTGGCCGCAGTGGCGCGGTCCGGGCCGCGACGGCGTCTGGAGCCAGGTCGGAGTGGTCGACCGGTTCGCCGGGCCGGACCTGCCCCGCAAGTGGGCCGTCCCCATCGGCGCGGGGTATTGCGGGCCGACGTTAGCTGCTGATCGCGTCTTTGTGATGGACCGCCTCACCGAGCCCGATCAACTGGAACGGGTGCACTGCTTCGACCGCAGTACCGGCAAGTCGCTCTGGACCTTCGGCTATCGCGCCATCTACGGCGGTGTGGGATATCCGGCCGGCCCTCGCGCTTCAGTGACGATCCACGACGGGCGCGCGTACTCCCTGGGTGCGGTAGGGCACCTCCACTGCCTGGATGCGGTCACGGGTGCCGTGCTGTGGGCCCACGACTGCAATCGCGAGTACGAGATCCGATTGCCGATCTGGGGAATCTCCGCAGCGCCGCTGATCGAAGGAGACCTGGTGATCTGCCACATCGGAGGAGCCAACGGCGCGTGCGTGGTCGCCTTCGATCGGAAGACGGGGAAGGAACGGTGGAAGGCCCTGGCTGACCGACCGTCCTACTCCGCCCCCGTCGCCATCACGCAAGGGCAGAACCGGGTCATCGTCGTCTGGACGGCGGACCGGGTGGTCGGCCTGAATCCCGCAGACGGCGCGGTGTTCTGGGAAGTGCCGTTCCCTGCCCGTCGCGTCGTCGTTTCCATCGCCTCCCCGGTAATCGAGGACGATCGGCTGTTCCTTGCCAGCTTCTACGACGGAGCCATGATGATTCGGCTGGACCGGACCACGCCGAAGGCGGAGCGAATGTGGTTCCGCGTCGGGCAGAGTGAGCGCTCGACGGACGCCATTCAGCCAATGTTTTCGACTCCCCTCATGGTGGGAGGCTACGTCTACGGCGTCGATTCCTACGGTGAGTTGCGGTGCCTGGACGCCAGGACAGGTGACCGGGTGTGGGAGAGCCTGGCCGCTGTCCCGCGGGCGCGGTGGTCCAACATCCACTTCGTACGGAACGCGGACCGGATCTGGATGTTCAACGAACGGGGTGAGCTGATCATCTCTCGCCTATCACCCAAAGGATTCGAGGAGATCAGCCGGACGCGGCTACTGAAGCCGACACTGGCGCAGCTCAACGAGCGGGGCGGGGTTTGCTGGAGCCACCCGGCATTCGCCTACGGCCACGTCTTCGCCCGGAACGATGAGGAGCTGGTCTGCGCCGATCTGATGGCGGCCAGGTGATCCTCGGACCCAAATCCTGACGGCGGAAGCCATCCACCGCGGCCCGTCACCGCCTAGTGGTTGTGGCCCTCGTGGCCCGTTTCGCCCCCGCCGGGTGCGTGCCCGGTTGCCGGAGCGTTCGTGCCGGATGGGGCGCTACCCCCAGCCGGTTCCGCAGGCGTGTTCCCGCCCGGGCGGAAGCCGGGCGGGGGCGGCATCAGATCGGTGGTGGTCTTGAAGTCGGGCGCCGAACCTTCTTTCCCCGGGGGGGGAGTCTGCTTGATCGGAGCCATCCGCAGGTTCAACCCCAAATGGGTGGCCGTCTCGTTGCCGATGAGGCTGGCGTCGTGGACGACATTCATGTTGCTGGTCCACCAGCGCACCTTCTTGGCGCCGTCCAGCATGAACCCACGTGGGCAGGGATGGCCCTTGAACATCTCGCCGATCTCGCCACCCTTCGGTTCGTAGAGAATCGTCTGCTTTAGGGCGGTATCTCGAATCCAGGCCTTTTCGGACTCCTTGGGCTGGGTGGTCACCGTGACCACGTCTGGGGCGAGGGGGCCAAGCTTCTTGACGATCCGCCCGATGAAGGACTGGTACTCCCGGCAGTTGTTGCAGCCGCAGGAGAAGGTCAACAGAGTGTTTCGGCGGACGAGCGAGGAGATGTGCCGAAACTGATCCGAAGCGTCGGGCAATTGGAAATCGGGGATGGAGTCGCCGCGCTTGAACGGCGGGTCGTAGTAAGTCGGCGGCTGCGCCGCCTCGAGCGGGGGCACGGTTCTAACGGCCAGCGACGTCCGCGCCACGTCGATGCCGATGGCAAAAACGATCACCAGCAGGATGCCGAGCACCCACACGTTTGCGTTCCAGCGACGACTCATGCCGACCTCACCCGCTCTCGACCGTTCGACTCGGGCGTACCCGACGTCATTGACCTACCCCCAGGCGTTGCCCGTCCATCCAATAGAACGAATAGACCGCGTGCGGGAGTTCCTTCCACGGCAACGGCCTGCCCACGCTTCTTTGCTATCATTCGCAGGCTGCGACGATCGGTCGCCGCTCTGGGGATTTGCGATGTCGGCCGCCGCCACCGAGACCATAGCAGACCTGCGTTCCCGCGTCCGTGCCCTCGGCGAACGCGAGATCGCTCCGAAGATCCGCGCGCTGGATATGGAGGAGCGGTTCGACCCGACGATCCTCGGCGCCCTGGGCGAGGCCGGGCTGCTCGGCGTCTGCATCCCCAGGAGCCTGGGTGGGCTGGGGCTCGACTACCACGCGCTCGGTGCCGCCATGGAAGAGCTCGAGTGGTTTGACACCTTTGCCCGCGTCATCCTCTCCGTCCACCTCTCTCTCAATAGCCTCGCCCTTTACCAATGGGGTACTCCTGACCAGTGGGAGCGCTGGCTGCGTCCCCAGGCGACCGGGAAGCGCACCGCCTGCTTTGCGCTCACCGAATCGACGGCGGGCACGGACGCCGCCGGGCTGCAGACCCGCGCCGAGCGGACGTCCAGGGGCTACCGATTGACCGGTGAGAAGGCCTGGATCGGCCTTGCGGATGTGGCCGACCACTTCATGATCTTCGCGACGCTCGACCCCGATCTCGGCCATCGCGGGATCACAGCGTTTCTGGTGGCCCGGGGCGCCGAAGGGCTGACGACGGAGTCGATCCGCGGGAAACACGGTTTGCGGGCTGGCAATGTCGGTCGGATCCGATTGGACGGGGTCTTCGTCCCGGAGGCGGATCGGCTCGCCGAGGAGGGAGAGGGCTTTCATGTGGCCATGTCCGCGCTGGACAACGGTCGCTTCGGGGTGGCGGCCGGTTCGCTGGGCATCATCCGAGCCTGTCTTGACGCCTGCACCGAGCGCTGCCATAGCCGGAGGAGCTTCGGTCAGGAGATCGGGCGACACCAACTGGTACAGCAGATGCTGGCGCGGATGGTGCAGGGCCGGGACGTGGGCAGACTTCTCGTCGATCAGGTCGCGGAACTGAAGTGCCGCGGGCACCGCCACACTCGCGAGGTTTCGCTGGCGAAGTGGGTCAACTGCGAGAACGCCCACCGGTCCGCGGACGATGCGCTGCAGATCTTTGGTGCCCACGGCTTCAGCAACGAGCACCCAGTGGAACGTCACCTGCGCAATTGCCGGGCATCCGTGATCTACGAGGGGACCCGGGAAGTGCACCAGGTGATTCAGGCGGAGTACGTGCTCGGGTATCGGACGGACCGACCGCCGCGACGCCCGCTCCATCCATTCCCGTTCCCGGAAGACGCCTGACCATGTCCGTGGGGCTGTCCGGCGCGTTGTCTGGGCTGCGGGTGCTGGATCTCAGCCGCGTCTTCGCCGGACCGCTCTGCACCATGTTGCTGGCGGATCTTGGGGCCGAAGTCCTGAAGATTGAGCGACCCGGCCTCGGCGATGACACCCGAAGCTGGGGGCCCCCGTTCGTGGGCGGCGAGAGCGCCTACTATCTCTGCTTGAACAGAAACAAGCGCTCACTGACCCTCGACCTCCACGATCGAGCAGACCGAGCCAGGCTCGTCCGGCTTGCGGGGTGCGCCGATATCCTGGTTGAGAATTTCCGTGCGGGGTGGATGGGTTCGATCGGCCTGGACTACCCATCCCTGCTGCCCGCGAACCCCCGAATCATCTATTGCTCCCTGACGGGGTACGGCCAGACGGGGCCGGACGCCGCGTTGCCCGGGTACGACTACCTGATACAGGGCCGAGCAGGATTGATGAGCATCACGGGCGAGCCGGAGGGTGAGCCGGAGAAGGTGGGCGTGGCCGTCTCCGACACGGTCGCGGGCCTCTATGCCTGCATCGGGGTCCTCGCGGCAGTCGAACGACGTCGACACACGGGTGAGGGAGCCTATATCGATCTCTCCCTCATGGACTGCCAGGTGGCCGGTCTGGCCAACGTCGCATCCAACTACCTGCAGTCCGGGGCTGCGCCGCCCCGCCACGGGAACGCCCACCCGAACATCGTCCCCTACCAACTCTTCAGCGCTGCCGACGAGACATTTATTCTCGCCGTCGGCAACGATGCCCAATGGCGTTCCGCGGTGCGCGTCCTGGGCAGCCCGGATTGGGCACAGGATTCACGCTTCGGAACCAATGCGGGACGCGTGGAACACCGCGTCGTGCTGACCGAGAAGCTCGGGGAAACGCTCGCCGGAATGCCTGCTGCCCACTGGATAGGGGCATTCCGACAGGCCGGCGTGCCCGCGGGTCCGGTCCAGGACATCCCCGCAGTCTTCAATGATCCTCAGGTCCTCGCCCGGTCGATGCTGCAGTCCATCCCCCACCCCACGGCGGGCAGCATTCGGTTGCCGGCCAATCCCCTGCTGCTGTCGGAAACCCCTGGCGGCGCCCCGCCGCTCCTCGGGGAGGGCGGCGAGCAATTGGCGGCCCGCTGGTTGGGCGAGGAGTGAGCGGGGAGGTGCCTACACCACCGCCGGAGCGCTCCAGGAACCGGCGCGGAGGACGCCCCCCTGAAAGACGCCAAGGAAGTTGCGCCTGTCCTCCAGCCGCGTGATATCCGCGAGGACATCCCCCTTCACGACAAGCATGTCCGCCAGCTTCCCCGCTTCGAGGGTGCCGAACTCCACCTCGCGATCCATGATCTCGGCGCCGGTGCGGGTGCCGCACGTGATGACTTCCAGGGGGCTCAGCCCGACGTAATGGACGAAGAAGCTGAGCTCTCGGGCATAGGTGCCGTGCGGATTCCACGCAAAGCCATAGTCGCCGCCCATCCCGAGCCGACCACCGGCTTCCAGAATCATCCGGGCACTCTCGGCACCGCCCTCGAGGGTCTCCTTGTGTCCGTCGATCACCGCCTGTGGCAACCCGAATTCGGGTCCGCGCACGACGCTCGCCTGCTCGAACTGCAGTGCCGGAACGACGGGCGTATTCCGCGCCAGAAGCAGATCCAGCGCTTCCGCGTCCATAAACGTCCCGTGCTCGATCGTGTCGTAGCCCGCCCGCAGCGCGTTCTTGATGCCTGCTGTCGCCCGGCAGTGGCCCGTCACCTTGAGCCGGTGGTTGTGCGCGGTCTGGACGACCGCGTGCATCTCCTCGAACGTCATGCACAGGGTGTGATGGTCGTTCGTGTCCGGAGCCGCGGCATCTCCGGTCGGGTAGGTCTTCACCCACTCCACACCGTCCTTCACCAGCCGCCGAACCGCCGCCCGGGCCTCATCCGCTCCGTTGACCAGCAGCACCAGACCTTCCATCCCGATCTTGCGGAAGTCGGGATTCCAATCCATCAGCCCGCCGACGCCGCAAATCTCACGACCGCTAGCCGCCAGCCGCGGGCCGACAATCACATCTTCCTCAATGGCTTTCTTGAGCCACACATCGATGTTGAACAGCGAACCGCCACTCCGAGCCGCCGTGTACCCGCACTCCAGAGCCAGGCGCGCGTTGGCGGCGGCGAGCAGGGTGACGTACTCGACCGGATACTTGATGTCGAGATCTTCCAACGCGGCAACATTAAAGTACGTCGGGTGAAAGTGGGCCTCGACGAGCCCCGGCATGACGGTGCCTCCCCCGGCGTCGTAGATGCGCGCACCCGGGGCGAGAGCCGTGGCTCCCGCAGCGGGCCCGGCGTAGCGGATCGTACCGTCGACGCACACCACCACGGCGTCGGCCGTCGGCGGGCCGCCGTTTCCATCCACCAGCGTGGCATTTCTGATGGCAATCGTCCCCGATGCCGCTCTCATGGGCTTGTGTCCCTCACGCCTTCCGTCCCGCTGCGTCGTGCTGTCGCGCAACAGTTCGAGCCAGGTTAAGCGGTCGCCTCCCGAGGGTGCTCACGCCCCGCGGGAAGATCGCCGCCCGCCTCACCGCTTGAGCGTGGTGCGTTCCGGCTCGCTGCAGGGTATCGCGTGCGGTGCGACCAATCTCACGGCGACGGGTTCCCCTCCGGAGTGCTTGATGAGACCGGCCTTCTTTACCCTGGCCTTGCTGATGTTCGCAACCGCATTCACCTGCGTCCTCGATGCGGCGGACCGCAAGGTCCGCAAGATCGTCCTGCTGGCCGGGCCGATCACCGGTCATCCCAAGGACACCCACGAGTACGAACGCAGTGTCATTCTGCTCAAGCACCTCCTCGACACGGCCCCCGGACTGAAAGACATCCGCACGGAGGTCCACTTTCAAGGCTGGCCCCAGGACGCGTCTACCCTCGACACGGCCGACTCGATCGTGCTGGTGAGCGACGGTTCGGACCGCAAGGAAGCGGACCATCCCCTCTATGTGGGTGATCGGTTCCAGGCCCTGGCGCGGCAGATGCAGCGCGGATGCGGCCTCGTCCAGCTCCATTGGAGCACGTTCAACCCCAGCCGCGTGCACGATCAGGTCACGGAGTGGGTCGGCGGCTACTTCGACTACGAGAAAGGGCCGGCGGCCAACGGCTGGTTCTCCCGGATCAAGACGTGGGACGCCGCCTTCTCACCCGCCACGCCCGGACATCCCGTCCTGAGAGGGGTGAAACCGTTCACGTGCAAGGAAGAGGTCTACTACAACCTGCGGTTCCGTCCGAACGACTCTCGGGTCAAACCGATCCTGACGACACGTCCTCCCGGTGAAGAGACCGCCTATCCCGTCGCCTATGCCGTCGAGCGCGCGGGCGGGGGTCGCGGCTTCGGATTCACTGGCGGACATTACTTCGACAACTGGTGGGTCCCCGACTTCCGCCGCCTGGTGCTCAATGCCATCGTCTGGAGCGCGGGGGCGGACGTGCCCTCTGGGGGAGTGGCCACCCGGCTCGACCCACCTTACCGCGCGCTGGTGCTCACCGGCTATCACCACCCCGGACATGACTGGCGCAAGCTCACAGCGGCGCTGGTGGCCTCCTTGGAGCAGGATCCGCGCTGCCGCGTCCAGGTGACGGAAGAGATTGCCGAACTCGGCAGCCGCCGGCTGGACGAGGTGTCGCTCCTCGTCCTCAACTACAACAACTGGGACCGCCCGGGTCTGGACGATGCCTCGAAGCTGGGTCTGGAACGGTACCTCAAGGGCGGTGGCGGACTCTCGATCATTCACTTCGCCAACGGCGCCTTCAACTACACCCTTCCCCGGAAGGACTCCGACTGGCCGGAGTTCCGGACCCGCATCGCTGCGCGAGCCTGGATGCACGATTCGGACAGCGGGCACGACCCGTACGGCCCTTTCCTGGCAAAACCGACCGCGGTCCGTCACCCCATCACCGCCGGGTTGGCTCCGTTTGAGACCGTCGATGAGCTGTACTTCCGCCAGAAGGGAGACCTCAAGGTGTCTCCTCTTGTGTCGGCTAGATCCCGCGTGACGGGAAAGGACGAGCCCCTGGCCTGGGCCTACTCCTACGGCCGGGGCCGTATCTTCCAGACCCTGCTTGGGCACGCCGATGAGTCGGTCCGTGCCGCCGCCGCCCTGATCCGCCGGGGCAGCGCCTGGGCCGCGGGTGCGTCGGCTCTGGGCTTTGATCCGCCCACGGGCACGTTAGCTGGGGCGATCGTCCGGGATGGGGCCCAGTGGACCATCGAGAACTCGCTGCGCCGGGCGGCGGTCTCCGGCTCCGGGCCGGGTGAACCACTGGCCGACGGCCGCTTCGGCAAGGCCCTGGACTGCCGCCGTGGCGGTGCCCTCGCGTCGGGGCGCGCCGAGTACTCACTCCGGCCGATCACGGTTGACTGTTGGGCCCGGTTGTTCGGGAAATCGAGCTTCAACATCCTGGTAGCCAGCGAACCCAAGACGTCGGCCAGCCACTGGGAGATATTCACGGAGCCCGGCAGCGGATCACTCACGGTGTTTGCGCCCGGACACCAGCCCGATCACGTCCGCACCAACGTCGACATCTGCGACGGCAAGTGGCACGCCGTCTCGATGGTCTTCAGCCCCGGCAGAATCCAGCTTTTCATCGACGGCAACCGAGTCGCCGATACCGTCGTCTCCTTCAAGGGCGGCCAGACAGTACCCGGCCCGCTCGGGATTGGCCGACTCGCCACCGGCGAACTGGGGTGCGATGGGCTGATCGACGACCTGCGCGTGAGCACCGTCGCGTTGGCCCCGACCGCCATCCCAACCCAACCCGCGGAAGCCCAGGACAGCACCGTGGGTCTCTGGCGCTTCGATGCCCTGCAGGGTGATCGGCTACCCGACTCGTCCCGGGCCGCGAATGCCGCGACGCTCACCGCCGGCGGAGCGGTCACTGCCGCCGTCCAGCAGCCGGCCGGGCCGCTGCCCGTCTTTGATCCGCGCACCTCTACCGACTGGCCGAATGTCGGCAATGACCCCGGGGGGATGCGTTACTCCCCTCTCGACGCAATCAACCGGAAAAACGTGGCCGGCCTGCAGGTCGCCTGGACCTACCGCACGGGCGAAATCTCCCCCGGCAGCACCATCGAGTGCACCCCGATCGTGGTGGATGGGGTGATGTACCTGACCACCGTCCGGCTGCAGGTCGTCGCGCTGGATGCCGCCACAGGCCGCGTGATCTGGAAGTTCAATCCGCAGACAGGCGGAGTCAACCGTGGAGTGGCCTACTGGTCCGATGCGCGAGTGAGAAACGTTCGCCGGATTCTGATGGGTACTCCGGACGGCAGGCTCATCTCGCTCGACGCGCTCACCGGTCGGCCGGACCCCAGGTTCGGGAAGGGAGGGACGGTCGACCTACGCGCAGGCTATGGCCGGGATCTCTCTCGTTTGAACTACGGCTGCACCTCCGCCCCGGCAGTGTTCGAGGATCTGGTGATCGTCCCGATCATCAACTCCGAGGGGCAGCCTGGAGCCCCGGGGGACATCCGGGCATTCGACATTCGCACCGGGCAGGAGGTCTGGCGCTTCTACACCACCCCCCGGCCGGGTGAGTTCGGAAACGAAACCTGGGCGGGCAGCTCGTGGCGAGAGAGATCAGGCAACAATGCCTGGGCGGGCTACACCGTTGACACCAAGAACGGCATCATCTTTGCCGGGATCGGCTCGCCTGCATCCGATTTCTATGGGGCCGACCGGAAGGGCGCCAATCTCTTCGGCAACTGCACCCTGGCCCTCGACGCGAGGACGGGTAAACGTCTGTGGCACTTCCAGGTGGTCCACCACGACCTGTGGGACCACGACAATCCGTGTCCCCCCGTGCTGTGTACGGTCAAGCAACAGGGCAAGACCATCGAAGCTGTCGCCCAGTGCACCAAGACCGGATACTGCTACCTCTTCGAGCGCCGAAGCGGAAAGCCCATCTACGAAGTCCGTGAACTCCCCGCCCCTCCGTCCGAAGTACCGGGGGAGGAGGCCTACCCCACCCAGCCGCAGCCGGTCAAGCCGCCTCCCTTCTCTCGCATCGGCCTCACCGAGGCCGACCTGACCGACCGCACCCCGGAAGCCAGGGCCGAGCTGATGGAACGGCTGGGCAAGCTGAAGTGGGGGCAGGCATACCTGCCCCCCAGCCTGCAGGGCACGGTCGTCTTCCCCGGTTTCCACGGGGGCGCCACCTGGAGCGGCGCGGCCTTCGATCCGACCACGGGCATCCTCTACGTGAGCACAAACGACATTCCCTGGACCGCCGCGCTCAAGCCCAACGCGGACGGCGGTTTCGACTTCACGGGCTACTTCCGCCTGGAAGACAAGGACGGCTACCCGGCCGTCAAACCCCCCTGGGGCACGCTGAACGCCATCGACCTGAGCAAGGGCGACTTTGCCTGGAGGGTGCCCCTCGGCGAGTACCCGGAATTGGCGGAGAAGGGACTGCGCAACACCGGCACGGAGAACTTCGGTGGCGCCATCGTCACGGCCGGCGGCCTCGTCTTCATCGCCGGGTCCCGCGACGAGAAGTTCCGTGCCTTTGACAAGATGACGGGCAAGATTCTCTGGGAAGCGTCACTCCCCGCCGGTGGCTACGCCACGCCGAGTACCTATCGGGTCAACGGCCGGCAGTATGTCGTCATCGCCGCAGGTGGAGGCGGGAAGCTGCGGACCAGATCCGGCGACTCCTACATCGCGTACGCCATCCCCACTCCGGTGAGGAAGGGCAGAGGAAAGTAGCTCTCCGGGCCTTCGCGTCCGCTCCGGATATTGCACTCTTTCCCGCCATTGTTCGCTGCAACGGCCGAGTGTTTGACTCCGTGGTGGGCGTGCTGGCTGGCTGAGAGACGAAGAGCGCATCAGGGTTGCGGAGCGAGTTCAGGGTCGGGATTTCCGGCGCGCTGATACCTTGGGATCAATGTTGCCTTGGAGTTACCCTAACCGCGTTGGCGGAGGCGAGGTCAGTGCCCGCCGGAGGCTTTCAGGCGGCAGGCCGGGTTGCGGCTGTCTGCAATCCGACGATAGAGGCGTCGGCTTAGCGGATGAAATCCGGGCAGCAGGCGCAGCGGCCGGAAGAGAAACCCGAGCGGCAGCAGGTACAGGCAGTGCCACATGCACTCGTGACCGCCGTGCCGAATTCCCGCCCGAACCAGCCAGGACTGGCTGAACCGCTCCGCCGGGTCCAGGTTCACGAGGTCGACGTCGGCCTGCGGGGAGGTGAGCCCGGCGGGACGGATCCTGCCGAAGGTCCACCGCTCGAAGAACCGGGCCGTCCTCAGGCAGAAGCCGCAATCCTCGTCGTAGTAGAGGGTCCATGGAGCAGGCTGCACTAGTGGTTCTCCCCCGGGGGATTGGGTGTGAGCGAGATGGGACGAACCCCGTGGCGCTCCACCTGGTGCGCCATCTCCTCGGCATATGGCTCGGGATGCAGGATCACATCGAGGTTGGGAAGCGCCGCCCGAAGTGCCGCTTCCACGTCTTCCGCGATGGAGTGGGCTTCCCGCAGCGAGAGATCATCGTCCAGGAGCAGGTGCAGATCCAGCAGGCGGACGGAGCCGGCCTGGCGGCTCCGCAGCCGATGATAGCCAAGCACCCGCGGGTCCCCGGCGAGCACGTCGTGCACCAGCTTTGCTTCATGCGGAGGTAAGCTCTCGTCCAGCAGGGGACGGACCGCGTCCCGCAGCAACTTCACGGCGCCGACAACCACGACGATGGTCATCACCGCGGCCACGACCGGGTCCAGGCGCGACTCACCCGTGACGGCGACGGCCACCAGACCCCCCAGCACACCGAAACAAGCCAGCATGTCTCCGCGAAGATGAGCGGCCTCGGCGATGAGGGCCGGTGAGCCGGTTTGCTTCCCAACCCGGAGCACCCGTCGTGACACGAGATAGTTGACCACCACCGAGACGACCAGCGCCCCAATCCCCCAGTCCACCTCGACCGGGGCGGGACGAAGCCACCGCTGCCACGCGGCGTTCAGCAGGTAGCCGGTGGTGCCCAGGATGAGGATGATCTGCGCCAGCGATGCCAGATTCTCAAACTTGCCATGGCCCCAGGGGTGATCCTCGTCAGGAGGGCGTTCCGCGGCGCGGATCGTCAGCAGGATCGCCGCCGAAGCGGCGACATCGACCGTGGATTGGACCCCTTCCGCCAGCAGACTGATCGAGTTCGACAGCACTCCGGCACCGACCTTGAGCGCCACCAGGCCAATGTTCGCGCAGAGGGAGAGCATGGCGGCGGATCGTCGAAGCCGCCGATCGCCTTCCTGATGGATGGGGCCCCAATCGGAGTCGCTGGAGGACGATCGCACCTGGAACCTGACCTGTCGAAAGGTCGGAGCGAGTTAACCGGACAGCGTTAGCCCGGAGAGCGGAATGTGGACGTCATCTTCGCGGTCGTAGTCGCACGAGGCGAGCACCTGGAGGACCGTGACCGTCCCATCGGCGCGGATGGCGTGCGCGACCCCCGGCGGTATCCGTACACCACTGCCCGGGTAGTCGATGGTGAACACGTTCAGGACTCCGTGAGTGGACGCCCGCGGCCGTTGGTCAAGCAGCCGGAACTCGGCTCGCCCATGCAAGATCAGGATGCGCTCCTCGCGATGGTGGTGGTAATGGTCACCGACAGTCTGCTCGGGTTGCACCACCACCGAGTAACCGAGGGTCCCCGGTGGCTCCCGCCGGTTGTATGAGACAACCAGGACTCGCCGCTCGTCGATAAAGGTGTCCGACTGGGTGACGGCAACCCCGAAGAGCGTGGGGGCCTCCGAGACCCCATTCATCCGCGCGGACGAAACTCCGTCTACCTCCTCCACCCGGCCGATCCCCACGCGCAGCGGCAACACCATGCAGCCAACCTCCGGGCAATTCTCTCACGTATCCGGGCATATCCGGCGTTCGGCCTCTCCGGCTGGCCCGGTGCGCCTCGCCGCTCGTCGGCACTGCCAGAATCCTCTGATCAGCCGCCAGCAGCGATGGCTGTCGTGATGTCGGTGGGGAAGGTGATTCTCGCGGCGGAGCGCTGGGCGTCCAGCCATTGGTCGATTCGGTAGCGGGTCAACATGGTGGTGAGCCGCTCGCGTTCTTCCTTGGTGGCGACCGCGATCGGGAGCACATCTTCCAGCTTGATCACGGCGAAGCTGTTGTCGGTGAGCAGGACGGGGCGCTTGGTGTGCTCACCCTTCTGCAGCTTCTGCTCGTCCATCGCCCGCCAGATGTCCAGGAACTCGGTGCGGATGAAGGGCTTCAGGCGTCCGCCAGAGATGCGGCCTTGGGGATTCTTGGTGCGCTGTTGGGCCAGCTTTTCGAAACTGCCGCCCTTCGCCAGCTCAGCGATCACGGCCTCAGCGGCCTGACGAGAGTCAAGCTCGATCATGCGGATGTCGTAGCGGGTCAGGTCACCATCCACGATGGGGTTGTCCTTGATGGCCACCCGCTGGAGCATGATGTTGTGGCGTGTTTCGTCGCGAAGCTGGCGCTCCGTGAGATTGCTCTCCGTCAGGAAGGCGAGGAACGCCTGGGGCGACTTGAGCTGTGTCTTCAACTCCGTCAGCTTTGCATCCGTCTCAGCGTCGCTGACGGTCACTCCGAGCCGCGCTGCCGCCTGCAGCAGAATCATCCGGTTGACCGCCTTTTGCAGGGTCTCCTCGCCGTGGTAGCGCAGCAGCCAGTTCGCGAGCGTGGCCCGCGAGACGGGCTCACCGTTGACGATCGCAACCACCGGCTCGGTAACGGGTTTCAGCTCGACCTTGGCCCTGGCTCGCTCAGCCTCCATCCAACGACCGACGCGGTGGGCGACGAGCGTGGTTGTCAGCCGTTCCCGTTCGAGGGCGGAGGCGCGCTGGATGGGGATCAGCCCCTCCAGCCGAAGGATCGCCCACTTGTTCCCGGGAAGTTGCACGGGGGTCATTGTAAAACCGCCGGGAGCGAGCTTCTGCTCGTCAACGGCTCTCGCCAGATCGCTCATCTCAATGCGGATAAAGGGGCGGAGCCGACCGACGGCCTGTTTGAGGTTGGTGTCGGCGTTGCGCTCGCGTGCGGCCTGGAGAAAGTTCAGGCCGCCCATGATCTCCTTGATCCACTTCTCGGCGGTCGCCTTGTCAGGCGCCTCGATGATGCGCACGTCATACTCCGTCAGCTCCTCATCGGCAATCGGGAGCTCCTTCACCGCGATTTTCTGGATGAGGGCAGTGCCGGCCACCTCGTCCCGGAGGCGGGCCTCCGTGAGACGGCTCCGGGTGAGGAAGGCCTGGTAGTCAGCCTCGGTCCGGAATCGGTTCTGCAACTCCTGCAGGCGGCGTCCTACCTCGGCGTCCGTCACGGTGAGCTTGAGCCGAGCGGCGGCCTGCTGAACGAGCGTGCGGTTGATCAGCTTCTCCAACGACTCCGCACCTCGCTCATCGACGAGACGCTGTGCCAGTTGACCGCGTGTCAGGTTCTGCCCGTTCACCGTGGCAAGCACGAGATCGTCGAGGGACGCGTTCTGCGCCAGGGCCAGCCCGCAACTCCCGGTCGCGGCGAGCGCAAGCAGCGTCGAACGGGCGGCCCAAACGATGGATGTGGTTCTGTGCACGACGGGCTCCGCTGGTCGACTAACCGGCTGCAAGCAGCTTTTCGCTGGGGAGGATGACCTCTGGGCGGGCAGCGCGGCGCAGGGCTTCCAGCGTGGCGTCCATGCGCAGCAGGTTGATCCTTCGGGTCACGGTCTCTTTTTCTTGTATGGTCATCATCTCTCCGGTAAACCGCCCTTCCAACTTGAGAGCATACCAGTTTGACCCAATCTGGAGGGGTTGCGGGACGACCTGCCCCGCCCCGAGGTTGCGGGGGATGGCGTCGAAGACAACCGGATTATCGAGCCGAAGGAAGGGCGACGGGCGCACCAGCCCCTCCTGCGTCACGCCGGGGCGGCGCTTCAGGTCCTCTACGCTGGCCCCTCCCTGAAGCGCGCGGATCAGTTCCTGGGCCGCGGCGGAGGTGCTCGTCTGGAGGAAGCGAACGGCGACACGCACCAGTTCATCCGCAGTGATCGGTTGTCGCGCACTCTGGATCTTCTCGGCCAGCAGGTAATATCGAACGCGATCGCGCCACACCTCCTCGGTGATGCCCTCGCGACCCAGATTTGCCTGGAAGGTGGTCTTCCCTATCTGCCTCTGCATCTCGGCGGTCCGAGAGGACAGCTCGCTGCTGCCCAGGCTGATCCCGAGCTTGACGGCCTCACGGTCTACCACCGCCCGCTGAATCAGCTTCTCGATGCTCGCGTTGCCGTAGTAGGCCAGCAGATGCCGCCAGAGATCTCGCGAAGTGATGACTTTTTTCTCGCCCTTCGCCGGTGTGACTGAGGCCACCTCGGCCGCCGGATCCGGAAGCGGCTCGGCCACGGAGCCTTTCTTCTCAATCCGGTACCGCTTGCGGCTGGTGGATAGGAAGTTAACCATGCGATAGGTGGTGATCCGCCGTGTGGCGAGATCTCGCTCCGCGGTAGTCATGTTCTCGGCCGGGTGGTAGCCCTCCAGCCTGAGGACCAGCCAATACTCCCCGGACTTGATCGGCTGCGGCGTCACCTGCCCTACGCGCAGGTTGGCGTTGGTCGCCATACGGAAGAACTGAGGTTGGTCGATCCGGAGGAATTTTTCGGGCTGGAGGAGGCCGGCGTTCTCGGGGTCCAGCGAGTCCCGGCGGGCGAAGAGTTCGAAGTTGGCGCCCTTGGCGAGTTGAGTCTGCCGGATGATGTCCTTGGCGACCCGCTCGGTGGTCACGCGAACGTAGCGGACGGTGAGTCGCTCCAGGTCGGAACTCTTCACCGGCCACTTCTTCTCGGTTGTCTGTCGCAGCAGCAAGCCCTGCCGGGCACGGTCCTTCCAGGTCGCCTCGCTGATCCCCTCAAGTTTCAGAGCGTTCTCAAAATCCGGGTTGGCGCGTGCCTGCCGAAGCAGGGCCTCGAGCTCGGCATCCTTGGGTGCCACCTGGTAGCGCTCCGCCTCCTGGGCGAGCACGGAGCGGTCGATGAGTTCTTCCAACGCATTCACGCCGTGGTAGCGATGTAGATGCGAGCGCAAGGATGCCAGAGTGACCGGCTGCCCGGCCACGGACGCGACCGGGGTAGAATCGGCGATCGGTCCCTGCGACGCCGCGCCGGCGGCGAACAGGGATGGGAGCAGCAGGTAGGCTGAAAGTTGGAGATGACGCATGTGATCCTCACTTGAGACCCTGCGAGCCGGGCGTGGCTCCACTTTTTTGGGAAGGCCTTCGAAACTCAAGACTCTCCCATCGCCAGCAGCGCCTCCACTTCCGTTCGAGTCGGGAGCGAGGCCTGCGCGCCAAACCGCGTCACGCTGATGGCCGCCGCGGCCGCCGCGAATTGGCTGGCAGCCCGCACAGGCTCGCCTTCTCCCAGCCGCACGGCCAGCGCACCGCAGAAGCAGTCGCCGGCCGCGGTAGTGTCCACCGCAGACACCGCCGGACTGGCCACGCTCCAGCTTCTGTTCTGGGAGAATCCGCGCACCCCGGCCGCCCCACGAGTGATGAGCACCGTTGGGACGTGCAGGCGCGCGAGTCCTTCCACGACTGCCTCCTCGTCCGCCTCCGGGCCCAGGCCGGCAAGCGCGGCGGCTTCCCCCTCGTTCGGGACCAGTATGTCGACGAGTGCGAGTGTCTCGGCGTTCAGCGGCGCAAACGGCGCCGGGTTCATCATCGTGAGCACGGCGTGATCGCGAGCGATTTGCAGCGCGGCGTGCACCGCGGCAAGCGGAACCTCAAGCTGAACGAGCAGCACATCTGCTCTCTCGATCAGTGTGCCCGCCGCGGCGACGTCCGCCGCACTCAGCGCCGCGTTCGCTCCCGGGGCCACGGCGATCGCATTCTCCCCTGCGGCATCGACCAGAATCAGCGCAACGCCATGCGGCAATTCCGCGTCCCGAGGGCAGAAGGTGGTGTCGATCCCCTCCTCGCGAAGCTGGCACAGGGTGACCTCCCCAATGGTATCCGCGCCGACACGGCCGACGAAGGCGACCTCTGCCCCGAGGCGAGCGGCGGTGACGGCCTGATTCGCCCCCTTACCCCCGGCAACCTGGCGGAACCGGCCGCCCAACACTGTCTCTCCGGGACGCGGAATCCGGTCTGCCTGGATCACCAGGTCCATGTTGGTCGAGCCGACAACCACAATCCGGGCGGAACGGGGCGGCATCGCGGCTACCTCCCGGCTGCTCGGCCGGTGCACGTCGACTCAGATCCGACCAGGCTGGAGCTCAACAAACCAGTCGCCGGACTCGCGTCGCATCGGCACGTCCAGCGAACCCAGCAGGAGGTGCCGCTTGTTCTTCTTGTCCCAGGGGATGTCTCGGGGCACGATCTGCAAGACGAGGCGGTCCCCGGCGATCTTCGTGCGGGGACGGATCTGGATGTCTCGCATGAAGAGAATCTGTGAGAAGTCGGTGCGGCGAGCTGTGTCACGGCGCAGCCAGCGCCCGGCAAGGAAGTCGCGGCGAGCCGTCGGACCCACCCGGACGGAGAACAGCCTTACGGCCCGTTGTCGGTTTCCTGTCTGCAGAGCGGTGATGAAACTTGCCAGCCTCAACTCCGGTCGACGGTAGGCCGGATCCCGGTGCGTGATCGAGATGACCGGCGGAGCGTTCGCGGGCACCCGGGCCGTGCCGGGCCGTGCTGGGGCCGGGACCGCAGGGGCGCAGGCCCCCAGAACGCAGAGGCAGACGTAGGTGTAGCGGATGGCGATCGGTGAGCGCATGGAAGGTGATCCGGCCCATCGGGGCCCCATCGCATATTCACCCGCGTCGCTCCGCATGCCTACTTGCGGACCCAGAGCAGGCACCTGTTTACAGCTTGACGCGAGTCCCATCCTCTTTGGCCAGAGGGTCGAGTGGTCCGAAGATGACGGCCGGATCTTCGGAAATGGCTCGTAGCCCCTGGTCTTCCTCGTCCTGCTGCTGGTCCATCAGCACGCCGCGGGCCAGCCCTTCGCTCTCGGATTGTCGACGCTCCGAGGATTTCCCGCCCGGGCTGCGGACGACCGGCCCGCCGGCCATGGCTTGACGGACGCGAACCATCAGCCAGGCGCCTGCCAGCAAACACACCCCGGCCCACACCAGACCCGCCGGCGCCAACCACCGGTCGTCCAGCCAGCCGGCGGAGTTGACGGCCCAGATAGCCGCGGCCCCCAGCGCCAGCACCCCGAGAGAGACCATGGTCAGCGCCACCATGTTGCTGGATAGGGTCGTTCCTGCCGGGGCCGCGGGCGGGATGCCCTGACCAGCGCTGCGATCCAGGTAGTCTGCTATGGCGAGCAGCGCGGTGCCCAATTGCCCATCCGCCTCGCCCTGCCGCACGACCTCAAGGTAGAACTGCCCGAAGACCGTTGGGTGTCGGCCCAGGGCGCGGTGCAGTTCCCTGCCGTCCTGCAGCAGACGGCCGACGTCGTCCGCAATGTCGACCAGTACTGGCGATCTTGAGTGCTGGCCGGCCACTCGCAGTGCACGGAGAACATCCACCCCGATATCCAGCATCGCCCCGAGCTGGCGGGTGAACTCCGCCAACTCCGTGGTCGAGACAGGTTGTTTTTCCTGAGCCGCCAGTGCCATGTCGCCGTCCTTACGTGCCCTTGGCTCCGTCTGCGGGATCCTCGTTCTGCTTCATCTTTACCGATTCCACGGAGGATGTAGTTCCGCCTATCAGCCACTCCACGAGGGCCGCCATGTTCGGCGGCCCATCCCCCCAAGTCGCCGTCCACCAACCCGCCTCAGGCGGAGTCGCGATCCCATACGGTTCGCCGCACGCGACCAGCACGGCTGCCTCGAGGTCCGTTGGAAGACGCTCTCCTCGCCCCGCCAGGTGAACCCGTCGGCCCTGCGGGTTAATCGGCAACGCTGCCGCCGCGGCGGCCGCCTCAAACCGACCAACGTACCGACTATCGCCTGTTGCGTGGACCCCCGTCGTCCCGAGGGAGAGACCCGCGGGATAGCTCATCCAGAGCGGTTGTGCCGTCTTCAAACACCACAGCGCCCGACGCGCCGCCTCCGCCTCCAGACGGATGTCCGCCGCGCTGCCAACCCGGTCGGGTCGCAACGACGCGCTCCCAATGGCCGCACTCCGCACCCGCAGGGCAGCCATTCGGGACGCCGCCTCTTCGAGCCGCGCGGCGGGCAACCGATGCTGACGAACTGCCGCAACGATCCCTGCGTGCATGCGTGCCTGCGTGCCTAGAGTGTGGGAGACGAGCAGGCCGTCCGCTCCTGCCGCGAGTGCCAGCACCGCTGCTTCCTCAGGGGACCAATGCCGGGCGATCCCCTCCATCTCCAGGCAGTCCGTCACGATGAGCCCCTCGAACCCGAGTTCTTTCCGAAGCATCCCCGTGAGAATGGTCGGTGATAGCGTGGCCGGAAGTTGGTCATCCAAGCTTGTGAAGAGGATGTGGGAAGACATCACCGCGGGTGCACCGGCCGCTATCGCCGCCCGGAATGGTGCCAGTTCCACCGCATCCAGCCGGTCCCGCGCTGCTCTCTGGATCGGCATCTCGTAGTGGCTGTCCACGGAGGTGTCGCCGTGCCCGGGGAAATGCTTGACCACGGGAATCACGCCGGCGTCGAGCAGTCCCTGCATGGCCGGGATGCCATGACGAATCACCTGATCCGGCCTCTCTCCAAAGGAGCGGACACCGATAACCGGGTTGTGCGGCTGGATGTTGACATCGAGCACAGGCGCGAAATCCACGGCGATCCCCAGCGCCGCCAGTTGTTCGCCGATAGATTGGTGCACGGCCCGGGTCAGCAGCGGATCGTCCGCGGACCCGAGCGCGCGGGCACCCGGAAATGTGATGCCCGGCACCGCCACACGGCAGACCCGCCCGCCCTCCTGGTCAGTTGCAAGGACGAGCTCGGGGGCCAGGTCCCTGATCCCCGAGACGAGGCTGCCGATCTCCTCCGGCGTGCCCAGTTGACGGCTGAAAAGGATCAGCGCCCGCACGTGCAGGTCGTCGACCAGGGTGCGTAGATGTGCGTTTACGGAACTGGCGTCATCCCCCTGCTCCGAACTCCGAGGTTCGGTTGCGCTCCACCCGCACCACAACACTTGCCCGGCAAGCCGGGCTAGCACGGGATCGCTCATCGGCCGCTCCCCGACTCACGTTGGAGGGCCACCGCCGCGGCGTAGGCTCCCGACGCCGCGGCCGCGGACCAGTAGGCCGGGTCATCGTTGAGGCTCCGGCCCATGCTAACCAGGAGGTCCGACATGGGCTGCAGGGCCGCGAGCGAATCGGTACCGTCCACGTCAGCAACGGCATGTGGGGCTGCCGGACACCAACTCGTCAGCCCGGTCGCCAGCGGAACGACGACCGCGACGTGCGTGCAGGCCAGCATCGTCTCGGTGTGGTGGCTCACGCCTCGGTGTCGTGACCGGGGATCTGCCGTGCTGAGGCGCGGCGCAAGGAGGGGAACACCCCCCAGCGTTGCCGCCGCGTGCAACGCCTCCACCAATCGAAGTCCGCTGAAGCCGAACCGGGAGCCCGTGCCCGCCGAACCGGGACCCTGCGTCACGAGCAGAAGATCCGCCTGCCCGGCCGCGCAGGCGGCAACCAGCGCGGAGTGTAGGGTGACCGTCTCGAGGTCGCCGCCGAATCCCTGGCCCAGAGTCACGGTGATATCGATCACTCCGCGTGACTGCAGGTGGTGGACGGTGCGGCTGTAAGCAAGGGGCAACGCCCCCCCGTCATCCTGCACCCAGGCGATTCGGCACTGAGGAGCGGCCGCCCGGGCGGCGATTGCCGCAGCGGCGGCCGCGCTGTGGAGCTCGCAGACAAGCACGGGCCGAGCGTCCAAGCCCCTAAACGCCGAGATGGCGGAATGGTGGGGGGACCCGGGTTCCTCCGCGGCCGCCACGCGCATCTGGCATGGCGTGTAACGCATTCGCATGAGGTGACCGTCATCCCGGCAGAGCGGGCGGCTCGCATCGGCACCCAGCGGCGCGGGGCCAAGGATGAAGTGGGCACCCCCGGTGCCGAGCGCCAGCGCCGTCGCCGTCGCGTTCAGCCACACGGTCGCGCCTTCCTCCAACGCGCCGGTGAGCGATGGGTATGCGATCGCCCGCTCGGAGACGCCAGCGACCGACACCAGCCACTCCTCAAATCCCGGCCGTGCCTCGAGCCGTTCCTTCAACACGCCGAGCTTCCAGAGAGCAGCTGGGGGAGTCTTCGCCAACATCCTACTCCTCGGTGGGCGCCTCAAAACGCAAATCAGCCGTCGAACTGAGTCGGCGAAAGGATACTCTTTCTCAGGTCGGAAGATCCCTCACGCGGCTGATCCCGCCCCCCTGCCGCTGAAGCCCCCGGCAAGCATAGAAAACGGCCCCCAGATGAACCTCGTATTGGCGTGGATCTCGCTCGGCCTCGGCGCGATGGTCGTTGCCTTCACCGCGCTGCAGACGCGGCCCCGGGGGGAGCGCCTCCGGCTCTACTTCCCGGCCGAGTTAGCGGTGCTCATCGTCCTCGCCATCATCACCTTGCCGACTCAACCGCCATGGTCCTCCGGGCAGGGTATGGGGCTCTCGGTCATGATGGGCGGTCTCGCGGTCTACCTGGCAGCTCTGCTGGGGAATGGGGCCGCATCGGCGGAGGAAGGTCGCCACGAGCGGTGGCACCTCTTGCTCGCCGCGCAACGAGTGGCGCTGGCCGTGGTCGCGGTCGACGTCGTGGTGTTGGTTTCCACCGGATCAACGCAGTATGCGCTGATGGGGGCGGCGGTGGGGGCGGCCGTCGCCGGGTGCCTCATCAGCGGAGGCCTGCTGCTCGCGAACCCGGGCTCGGGCCCTCGCGATGATGTGGATGAAAAAGCGGCGGCCGCGGAGTTAGCGGCCCTGGTGACGGTCCTGCTGGCAGCCACGTGCTACCTCGGTTCCATGCACCGAGAACCGGACAGTTCGCGCCCGTGGACGGTGCTGCCGGTGCTTTTCACCGGGGTGGTGGCGCTGGGGCTGACGGTCCGGGGCGTGCTGGCGGGAGGCCGCGCCCAGGGGTGGATGATGACGATCATCTCAGCGGTGCCGCAGGTGCTCGTCGCGCTGGTCATCGGGACCCGTCTGCAGGGCACGGATGCTTTCTGGAAGTGCGGGCTGGTGGGGCTGGGTGTGGGTTGGGTCCTTGCGCTTCTCGCCCGCAGAGGGCGCGCCGTCCGCCTGGAGGAAGGGCTCCTTGGGCTGTTGTTGATGGCCGGTGCTGGAGTCGTCGCTTTCCAGTTGCTCCACGGCTTCGGCCTGGGGATACTGGCGCTGGCCGCGCTGGCTGCGACCGCCGGCGGCTTTGCTGGGTCTGAACGCCCGATCCTGCGGGTGGCAGGGTACCTCGGCGGGCACTTTGTGCTCTACCGCGTCTACGTGGAGGCGACGGGTCGGACAGAAGACTTTGTCCCGGGGATATTCCACACCTACGCCGCCATCCTCCTTGCCGTGGCGATGCCGGTGCTGCTGGTGGCCGTCGGCAGACGCTGGGCGTCGCGGTCGCAACTGCAGTCTGCGGCGTTGGCGGCGCTGATCACGCTTGCGGCCGGGGTTCCAAGCGCCATCGCCTGGATCTTGAGCGGCGACGCTGTGCAGGAGGCGTACCTGATCGGAATACCTGTGGGCGTAGCCCTGCTGGGCATCTCCGGCGGCGCCGACCGCCTGACTCGCCGGTGGGGCGCCCTGCTGTCGCTGCCCCCGGTTCTGGCCGCGATCACTGCCACACATCTGCTGGAGCCGCTGGTCCCGAAGCGCCTGGTAGAGAAGCAGTGGTGGATGGCCGGTCTGGGCGTGGGGTTGCTGGTCATCTGCGGGCTGATCGCGTCGCGAGAAACTGAGCCGACTGCGGGTGACGCAGAGGGCTCGGCCGAGACGCAAGGGTAACAACCCTCCTCGGGACGGTTGCCCCCGAGGAGTTGAACCGGGGCGAGTCGTGGAGCCTCTGTAGACGTGGACGCCCGATGACGGACGTCTCCGCAGGCACGGGGCGGTTGGATGGAAGTGAGCACGTGATGTTGACCTTGCTGCAGCGCCTCGGCGGCCTCTTCGTGGCCGGTTTGTCCGTGATCGCCGTCTTCATAACGGCAACCGCGGGCGAGACCCGCGTCGGTGCCGCCTCCGGGATAGTTCAGGCGAGCGAGACGAGCAAGCCGCTGGCCGGGATCCGTGTGCTGCTCCGCCCGAAGTCGGCCGTGACCAGCGACGACATCCTCTCGACAAGAACGAATGGCGAGGGGGAGTGGTCGTTCAAGCGCGTGCCTGTTGGCAACTACGGGGTCGAGATCCAGGCCCAGCAGCACACCGCCAAGGTGTCCCCGCTCCAGATTCAGGAAGGGGAGGCTCCGACCCTGGCGATCACCGCCGTTCCGGGCGACCCGTTCGTCCGCATTAATGTCCATCAACACGCGCAACTCACCGGTGAGCAAGCGCAGATCTCGCTGCACAGCTTCCGCCAGGGAAGGTCACTGAAAATGCGTCTGTTCCGAGCGGACAGCGCCACGTTGATCAGGCTCCACGGCGGGAGCGTGCGCAGCCTGCTGGCTCCAATCGGGAACGAATGGGATGAGCGACCGGCCGTAAACTTGGCGAAGCTGCCCGGCGTAAGGCTGATGAGGGAGTGGAGCCATCCGCTCGCCTCCATGGACGCGGAGGGCGTCGCCTACGAGAAGAAGCGCTTTGAAGTGCTTCCCCCTGGCGTCTACCTGGTGGATGCCCACGGCGAGAAGGGGGGCGCCAACGCGTGGTTCATGGTGACGGACCTCGCGCTGATAACGAAGTGCACCGAGAAGCGGCTGATCGCCTTCACCATGGACCTGCGCACCGGCGCCCCCGTCGCCGGTGCCGAGGTGCGGGCACGGGCAGGGGATGCGCAGGTCGGACTCGGCGTGACCGACGATCGCGGCAGCGTGGAGATCGCTCTCGGGCGCAATCCCAACTCGGACTGGGACTTCGTCGCCCATCGGGGCGACTCGATCGCGTTCACCCGCGAGTACATGGGGGAGCCTGAAAGTCAGCGCTACCGGGTGGTGACCTACACGGATCGCCCCATTTACCGACCGGGGCAGAGCGTCCACTTTAAAACGCTGCTCAGAACCCCGCACGGAAGCGGTTACGAAGTCCCCTCTCCCTGTGCGGCACGCATCGAAGTGACGGATGCCCGCGACACCGAGTTATTCGCTGAAAACTACCGCTCCAGCGAGATGGGTACCTTTGGCGGCAGCTTCAGCATTCCGTCCACCGCCTCCGGCGGTTTCTACACCCTGAGCGTAACGATCGACGGTGCGACCTACACCGACGGTTTCGCGGTGGCCTCATACCGCAAGCCGGAGTGGCAGGTGGATGTGACGTTCGATCAGCCGCGACACGTCCGCGGAGATCGCGTCGGGGTAACCGCCACGGCACGGTATTACTACGGGGCACCGGTTTCGGATGCGACCCTGAACTACACCATCTTCAGGGCGCGCAGATGGGTCTGGGAGGATGAGGACCCCACCCTCTACGATGCGGAGTCGGACGAAGAAGGCGGCTACTCCGACAGCTACGGGGAGTTCGTGACGGAGGGCGAGGGGCGGACAGACGCGGATGGCGTGTTCCGATTCGAGTTCAATTCCATGGACACCGGGGGTGAGGATCGAACCGCGGACTACACCTACAACGTCGAGGTGGAGGTGAGCGACCAGAGCCAGCGCTCGGTTTCCGGTCGTGGAGGCGTGGTGGTGGTCGCCAGCGAGACGCGACTTCACGTGAGGCCCGAGCGGTGGAGTGCCCCACCCGGATCCCCGGTCCCGATCACCATCCAGGCGCGGGACGGCCAGGATCGTCCGGCGGTGGGGCTGTCGCTCGCCTTCACGGCCGCGCTGGACACCTGGGATGGGGTGCGTTCCGCGGAGGAAATCGTCGCCAAGGGGACCCTGACGACCGACGACAAGGGGATGGCCACCTATCAACTGCGGTCGACGCAGCCCGGACTCATCACCTTCCGCGTCGAAGGTCGCGATCCGAGAGGCAACCTCATCGGAGACGACACAAGCATCTGGGTAGCCTCGGGCGAGGCCTCGGATCTCTCCGCCCGGTACCCCAAGCTCTCCGTGCTCCTCGACCGCACGCAGTACGCGCCAGGATCTACCGCCCAGGTGTTGATCAACACCGACCAGCCGGGTGGCACTGCCATCCTCGCGGTGGAAGCGGAAGAGGTTCTCGAATACCGCATGGTCCCGCTGCTGAAGCGATCTACCGTGGTTCGGCTGCCGGTCCGACCGGAGTTCGTCCCCAATGTGTACATCACGGTGTGTTCCGTAGTGCGTGGCCGGATGCGGGACGCGAAGGCGCGGATGACGGTCGATGCCACGCGGCACAAGGTGAAGGTGCGGATCTCGAGCGAACGCGAGACCTACCGGCCTGGTGACACGGCTCACTACGAGCTCGTCACCACGACTGAATCCGGGCAACCGGTCTCCGCCGAGGTTTCCTTCGGCGTCGTCGACGAGGCGATCTACGCCTTGCGGCCGGATACGACGGATATGTTGTGGAAGGCCTTTTACCCTCGGCGGATGCTCTCGGTGCAGACCAGCTTCTCCAACGAGGCAGTCTACCTGGGCGATGCGGATAAGGACGGAGCCAGCGTGCCGGTGCGGCGGAAGTTTGAAGACACCGCATTCTGGCAGCGCGCGGTGCAGACCGACGCTTCTGGCCGAGCTTCCATCGCCGTACAGCTTCCGGACAACCTGACAAGCTGGCGGGCGACAGCCCGGGCCATCAGCGCAGACACGCGTGTCGGAGAGGCCACCTACAACATCAAGGTCGCCAAGGAACTCACACTGCGGCTCCAGACTCCGCGAGTGGTGACGGAGGGGGACGCGGTGACCTTCACCGCCGTCACTCACAACTACAGCGCTGCGCCGCTGGACGTCACCGTGAGAATGCGGGTCACCGGGCTGGAAATGAAGGACCCGCCGGAACACAAGATACGGCTCGAGGCGGGAGCGGCGGAGAGTGTGGCCTGGCAACTCGCCGCACCCTGGCCCGGGACCGCCCGAGTCACCGTCACCGCCATCGGCGGCACACTCTCCGACGGGATGGAAATGTCCCTGCCGGTGATCCCCTTCGCGCGAGAGCGGGTCGACTACCGCACGGGCATGGCGTCCGGAGGGGAGAAGAGCGAGACCCTGGATCTGGACGGAGCCGCCGGAGACTCGGTGTTGACAGTGCGAGTATCCCCGACACTCTCCGGTACGATGCTGGGCTCACTTGACTACCTGATCGACTATCCGCACGGCTGCACCGAACAAACGATGAGCAGCTTCCTGCCGGACGTCCTGGTCAGCCGGACGATGGCCGACCTTGGCATGGCACGGCGAGGCAGAACGCAGGCTCTGCCGGAGATGGTCCGGGCAGGCCTCCTCCGGCTCTATGACTATCAGCACGACGACGGCGGCTGGGGTTGGTGGCAGAACGACGGGACTGATCTCTGGATGACAGCCTACGTGCTGTTCGGGCTGCAGCTCGCGAAAGACTCAGGATTCGCGGTGAGCAGTCGTTCGCGGGGACAGGGCCTGGACCGAGCTGTGCTGATAGCGAAAGAGACGGAAAAAAGCGATCTGGGTCAGGCACAGTTCCTGGGCTATGTCCTCGCCATGGCAAAGAAGAGCGATGCGGCCCGCCGCCTGCTGGATCGGTCGGCAGCCAAGGGCGTGGACCTCGACCCGTCTGAGCTTGCCTACCGTGCGTTGGCTCGCGTCGCGCTGGGCACACCCGCGGATCGGACCCAGGCACGCGCCGACGTGATCGAGCTGTGGTCCCGGGCGCAGCAGGTGAGCGGCCTCTACCATTGGTCTGACTCCGACCGCTATGAACAACCTTTCTTCGGTACGCGGGACACGGAGGTGACGGCGGTGGTACTGAAGGCGGTGCTGGCTGTGATGCCGGACGACGAACGGCTCCCGGGTGTGGTGAGGTGGTTGCTGCTGCAACGGAAGGGCAGTCGCTGGGAGTCTACGCGAGACACGGCATTCATCCTGTTCGGCCTGTCGGACTACCTGAGGCTTCGGGGCGAACTGCACCCGGACTACAGTCTGACCGTGCGGCTAAACGACCAGGTGATCGCCGCCCGCAAGGTGGGTCCCGGTGACGGGAACGAAGCGGATCTCGTCTTGAAAATTCCCAGGAACCGCCTCCAACCGTCCAACCGCCTCACCGTCAGTGCCGTAGGAAAGGGGGCCGCCTACTACAGCGCTGAACTCCGGCAGTGGCTGCGCACCGCCTCCTTCCAGCCGGAGAGTTTCGACAACGGGGTGCGTCTGACGCGCGAGTACTTCCTGGTGGAGAAGCGGCGAGACGGGGCCGGCCGGGTCTCATCCGGACCGGCCGCGCAGCCATCCACCCGCTATCGCGTGGGGGATCGGGTCCTGGTGCGCGTCACTCTCAGGACCGACAAGGCGCTCGAGTATCTGATGCTCGAGGATCCCCTGCCCTCCGGGTTCGAAGCCCAGGACCGGGGAGAGATCTCACGGTACGACTGGGATTACTGGTGGTCGCAGATGGATGCCCGCGACGACCGCATGGTCTTCTACGTGCGCTCCGTGTTGCCGGGCTTGCACACGTTTGAGTACTATCTGCGCCCCGAGCAAGTCGGTAAGCCCCGGGCCTTACCGGCCGTGATCGGCGACATGTACATCCCGTCTGTGCGTGTGAGCACCGGGGAGACCAACCTGGAGGTGACCCGATGAAGCGGACGCGATCCGCGTCGGCCGACCGCTGGCTCCTCGGTGCCGGAGCAGTGCTCTGCCTTGCTGTTGCGGCGTGGGCGATGACCCCGCGCCCGGCCGAGGTAGTTCTGGGAGCATTCGTCACCAGCCTGCACGGCCGCACGCCTAACCAGGTGCACAACGTTCGGCTGGCGACCCAATCCATCAATGACCGGTGGCTACTGCCGGGGCAGACCTTCTCTTTCAACAGGACGGTCGGCTCCTGGTCGAGCGACACCGGCTACAAGCGCGCCCCGGTCAGCTACGACGGCGAGTTGGTTCCGAGCTGGGGCGGTGGAGTCTGCCAGGCCTCGACGACGCTCTACAACGCCGCCTTACTCGCGGGTCTGACACCGATTGAGCGACACCGCCACCAGTGGCTGCCGCGCTACGTCGCGCCCGGTCGAGACGCCGCCGTGGCGTACTCCGACATTGACCTGCGGTTCCGGAATGACCATCCCTATCCGGTCCGCATCGAGGGCGAAGTGCGCGGAGAGGTGGTGCTCTACCGCATCGTTGGCACCCGCCGCTCCCGCAGCGGGTGGTCGGTGGACCAGGACGTGAGCGAACCGGATGATCCCGCCGTTGTCCGCCAGCCGTGGCGCTCAGGGCTGGGAAGCCGCAGCGTGCGCAACCCCGGAAAGCGAGGGTGCCGCGTGCGGACCTGGCGAACCCGCGCGGAAGGCGGCCGAACGGTCGCCCGGGAGCTTCTCAGCGACGACACCTACCCAGCCATGAACCGACTCCTGCTCACCGACGCCAGATGAGGACGCTGCCGATCGTAGTTCTGGCCTGCTTCCTCGCCCTCCCCACGTGCTGGGCTGCGCCCGGCCGCTCGGTGCCCGAGCCGCCATCCGGCTTCAACGTCCACCTGGTCGAGATAGTCAACGGCCACCGTTTCTGGCGTGGGGGCGCCCCAACGGAGAAGACAATGAGCGCCCTGGTGGCGGCCTCCCGGGCTCGGGGCGTGATGTTGACTCTGATCGACCTGCGCAAGCCGGCGAACAAAGATGACCGCAGCGGTAAGGGCGGCCGGATGTCGCCCGCGGCTGAACAGAGGGCGGTGGCAGCAGCCGGAGAGTCCGTCCGCTACCAGGCTCTGAGTGCTCTCGCCAAGGACCTGACCAGCAGGATAGCGGCCGCCCTGCGAACGGGCGACGTCTACGTGCACTGCATGTACGGGGTCAACCGCACCGGTTTCGCCATCGGACGCCATGCGGCGTCCACAGGCAGGGCCCCGAACCGCAAAGGCCTGGGCGAGCGCGACTACCGCCAGGGCGTAGCCTATCACCGGGCCGGACGAGGTCGGACTGACTGAGTCAACGCCAAGCCGCCAAGACGCAGAAGCCCAAAGATGATCCGGGCCGCCTTCCTTGCGCCTTCGCGTCTTTGCGCCTTTGCGTTGAACGATTCCGGGCCTCCACCACGGGCGGCCTGCCCGCGCTCCCCCAGGTCGGGCCGGCCGATTTAACGCAAAGGCGCTAAGACGCAGAGGCGCTAAGAAACTCTGCACCGTATTCCTTGCGTCTTCGCGTCCCCGCGCCTTTGCGTCGAGTGCCCCAGGACCTGATCGGATCTCTGCACCGTATTCCTTGCGCCTTCGCGTCTCCGCGCCTTTGCGTTGAGTTCTCCGGGACCTGAGCGGCGGGCAGCCGCCTCGGGCGCTTCCTCAGGCCGGGCGGACTGATTCAACGCCAAGCCACCAGGACGCAGAAGCCCAAAGAGAATCCGGGCCGTCTTCCTTGCGTCTTCGCGTCTTTGCGCCTTTGCGTTGAGTTCTCCGGGAGCTGAGCGGCGGGCAGCCGCCTCGGGCGCTTCCTCAGGCCGGGCGGACTGATTTAACGCAAAGACGCCAAGACGCAGAGACGCAAAGAAACTCTGCACGGTCTTCCTTGCGTCTTCGCGTCCTCGCGCCTTTGCGTCGAGTGCCCCAGGACCTGATCGGATCTCTGCACCGTATTCCTTGCGCCTTCGCGTCTTCGCGCCTTTGCGTTGAGTGCTCCAGGACCTGAGCGGATCTCTGCACCGTCGTCCTTGCGTCTTCGCGTCTTCGCGCCTTTGCGTTGAGTTCTCCGGGACCAGGGCGGCGGGCAGCCGCCTCGCGCGCTTCCTCAGGCCGGGCTGACTGATTCAACGCCAAGCCACCAGGACGCAGAAGCCCAAAGAGAATCCGGGCCGTCTTCCTTGCGTCTTCGCGTCTTTGCGCCTTTGCGTTGAGTTCTCCGGGACCAGGGCGGCGGGCAGCCGCCTCGGGCGCCTCTTTCCCGGAAAGCCCGAATCAGTCACCGAGGATACGGTTGACAGCCATCTCGATATCGAATTCGGTTTGCGGATCTCCTGCCGGGCCGCCGAGCCAGAGCGCTCGCACTCCGACTGCCTGGGCGGCGGCCGCATCTGAGGGCTGGTCACCGATCATCCAGCATCGGGAGGGGCGGAGTTGCAGGGTGGAGATGGCGGCGCGCAGCATCCCGGGGGCCGGTTTGCGGCAGTCGCAGACACGTGTGAAAGCAGGGACTTCGCCTGCGGGGTGGTGGGGGCAGTAGTAGGCGGCCGTCAGGGCGACTTCCTCCGCGGCGAGGAGTTCCTCGAGGCGAGTGTGCATCTCACGCAGTCGGCCCATGTCGAACAGACCGCGGGCGACCCCGCTCTGGTTGCTGGTCACCACGAGCATCCACCCACTGCCCCGCAGGCGTCGCAATGCGCTACCGACGCCCGGGAGCAACTCCAGTGACCCCGGGTCACTGGGATAACCGGTGTCCGCGATCAAGACGCCATCCCGGTCCAGGAACACCGCAGCGCCACCCGCTTCCGGCCGCAGCGCCCCGATGCGCAGCGGGCAGAGAACCGGCTGCTCCGTCAACTCGCTGCCTTCATCGAGCCGCAGCGACCCGCATTCGGGACCCGGATTAAAAGCCTTTCACGGAAGAACGGTTTCAGCTTGACGTAGACTCCAGAGACACCGACCAGAAGACGGAGGCGAGGATGCTGCAGGGAGTTAATCGGGTTGTCGACTTGATTGGGCCGCGGGCGACGGACCTGGCTGACGAAGACCGCATCCGGGACGCGGTGGGCACCGGGAACATCGATTATCTCAGCGGTACCACGGGGCACTTTGCCGCGCTCGAAAAGTCCGGGCAGACGGTACGGCTCGCCCGAACCATCGGGCTCCCGCTCCGATACTTCATCGCCAAGATGTTCCACGGCCCGTTCCTGGTTGCCTCCGATCGGATCGACCGGCTTTACGACTGGTGCCGGGAGCAGCGCATCGGCTGGCAGTTCGACCCGCTCTACACCCGGATGGTGCCCGCCCACTATCTGATGGAGATCGAGCAGATTGGCTGCCCAGACCCGAACCCGCGCTACACGCGCTTCTTCGATCCGCCCCTCGGCGACGGGCCCGCTGATCTGGATGAGTTGGGAAATGCCTACGTTGGGGCGGCGTATGGTGAGTTGCTCGCCTGGCTCCGCGCTCGCCCCGTCGAACCCCTGGCCGTCCTCTTCTCCGGAGGCGTTGACAGCGGCTCGATGTTGATGCTGGCCGACCGTGCGCTGCGAGAGTTGGGAAGGGACCCGGGCCTGCTGCGCGCCTTCACACTCGACCTCGGCGGCGGTGCGGACGTCATCCAGGCAGAGCGGTTCGTACAGGAGGTGGGGCTGGCCGATAGGTGGGAGCCGCTGCGGCTCGAAGGCGTCGACCCAGACCTCCAGGAAGCCATCGCTGTCATTGAGGACTACCACCCGCTGGACGTTGAGTGCGCCGCGGCCGCCCTGCTGGCCCTCGGTGAGATCCGCGCGCGCTATCCCGAAATCCGTCTGCTCGTCGATGGGGACGGCGGCGACGAAAACCTCAAGGCGTATCCGCTGGAGGACTCGGACCTGACGATCAGCAGCGTGATGAGGAATCCGCTCCTGTACCAGGAAGGCTGGGGCATCGATGCGATCAAGCACAGCCTCACCTACTCCGGCGGCCTCTCGCGATCCTACGTCCGCACCTACGCTCCCGCCGAGCGTCACGGCTTCGACGCCTTCAGCCCCTTTACTACCCGAGCCGCGATCGCGGCGTCGCTTCGCGTACCGTTCGAGCGCCTGCTGGCGGGGGATGCGTCCCGCCTCCACTCGCTCAAGGGAGATGTGGTTCGGGCCGGCATGCAGACCTTCGCCGGAGTGGAGCTGCCCGTGTTCCCGAAGCGCCGTTTTCAGGACGGGGTGGCGGGCGCCGGGGAGCAGGGAGCGGGAACGGAAGCCTACCGTCGCTGGCGAGTCGGCAAGGGCTGGTGTCGCCAGGTGTTCCTGCGCCAATGGGAAGACCGCCTCCGGGAATCCTGGGATGGACCGGACGAGCGTCGCAGCGGGAATGAGGCTCCGGCCAGCCCTTCCCAGGCAATCCGGCCGGCCAGGTGACCCTGCCCGCAAGACGCGCCGGCGAACTCACCCGCTGGATCGTCGAGCAGCGCCCGCGGAGGGTCGCCGTGGACCCCGGCAGGGTGGTGAACGCCTTCCTGGAGCACGAGCCGGATGCAAGTCGGATGCCGGTACCGGTGGCGACGCTGTTCCTGGCGAACCGTGAGTGCCCGTTCCGCTGCCTGATGTGCGACCTCTGGAAGCACACGCTCACCGAGACGGTGGCGGTGGGAGCCATCCCGTCGCAAGTAAGGTCGGCTCTGCAGGACTTGCCTCCTGCCCGCTGGGTCAAACTCTACAACTCCGGCAGCTATTTTGATCCCCGAGCCGTGCCCACGGAGGACGACCCGGCCGTCGCCGAGATCTGCCGGGCGTATGAGCGAGTGATCGTTGAGTGTCACCCCGCGTTCCTGGGTGCCCGAGCTCTCGCATTTCGCGATCTCCTCGGAGCTGCCCGGCTCGAAATCGCCGTCGGTCTCGAGACAGCAGACCCGGTCGCGCTCTCCCGCCTGAACAAAGGAATGACCCTGGAGGACTTCCGCAGGGCCGCGGCTTTCATCCGCGACAACGACATGTCGCTGCGGGTGTTCATCCTGGTCCGCCCGCCCGGGCATGACGAAAAGCTGGCATTGACCTGGGCCCGAAGATCGCTCGACTTTGCCTTCGACGTGGGGGCTGAAGTCTGCTGCCTCATCCCGACCCGGGCGGGGAACGGCGCAATGGAGGCGCTCAGAACACGAGGGGAGTGGGACAGCCCGGCGCCCGCCACGCTCCTTGCCGCGCTCGAGTATGGCCTACTGCTGCGCCGGGGCCGGGTCTTCGCCGACCTGTGGGATCTGTCCGATCCGGAGGGCGAGTACCTCGACACGCTCCGCAGGCTGAACCGCGAGCAATCCGTCGATGGCGCCTGACTACCGGCACGCCGTCGACTTCGATCTCGTCATCCTCGGAAGTGGGTTTTCGGGATCGCTCGTGGCTCTCATCGGTCGGCGATTGGGGCTGCGCGTTCTGCTGATCGAGCGGCGTCGCCACCCGCGGTTCGTCATCGGCGAGTCCACCTCCCCGCTCACGAACCTGCTGTGGGAGGAACTGGCCGCCGAGTACGAGTTGACCGAGCTCATCCCATTCGCCGCCTACGGCACGTGGAAGGCCAGTCACCCAGAGATCGGCGTCGGGCTGAAGCGCGGTTTCACCTTCTACGCTCATTCAGCGGCGGCGGGCGCCGCGGGCGGTCGAAACCCCGACCCCGACCCGGGGCTGCTGGTCGCCGCCTCCCCGAACGATGCAGTCGCCGATACGCACTGGTATCGGCCCGACTTCGACGCCCACCTGGTGAGGGTCGCGCAGCGCCATGGCGCGGAGTACCTGGACGAGACAGCGGTGGAGACGGTCTCCAGACAGGCGGGATCCATCCGCGTCGAGGCTCGCCGGAACGGCACCCTGCGAAGCGTGACCACGCGGTTGGTGGTGGATGCCAGCGGCACCCGCGGGGCGCTGCACCAATTGCTCGGCCTGCGGGAAGGTCGGCCGCTGCCCGAGATGCCGCGCGCGGCCTCGTTGTTCGCACATTTTTCAGGCGTGGGACGAATGAGTGACCAGCGCCCGTCGGCCGGCGCGCCTTACCCCCCGGATGCTTCCGCGCTGCACCACCTCTTCCCCGGTGGCTGGATGTGGGTGCTCCCCTTCGATAACGGCATCACCAGCGCCGGCTTGTGCCTGACTGCCGGTGCCGCCTCCGGGCTTCGGCTCGATCGCCCCGCGCAGGCCTGGTCCGAGTTGTTGTCCCGCCACCCGGAGGTCGGGCAGCAATTCGCGGACGCGGAGCCAACGACGCCGTTCTATGTGATCCCGGAGTTGAGGTGGCGAGGCACGCCTGGTCCACCGGGAACTGTGATGCTGCCATCAGCGTTGGGGTTCGTGGACCCGCTCTTCAGCACCGGATTTCCCCTGACCCTGCTGGGCATCCAGCGGCTCGGGAGATTGCTGCCCTCGCTGCTGAGTCAACCCGAAACTGCACTGGGGCTGGCCGCTTACTATCGCGCATGCCGGCAGGAACTGGCTGCATCGGAGCGCCTTGTCGCGGCCTCCTATGCCTGCTTCGGTCGCTTTTCGGAGTTCGCGGCCCTCTCCATGCTCTATTTCGTCGCGGCCAGCTTCAGCGAGTCCGCCCGCCGAATGGGAAGGCCCGGCCTGGCTCCCGGCTTCCTGATGTGTCGGAACCGCGCGTTTCGCTCCGTTTTTGACGCGACTTGCGCTCAGTCGTTGGCCGGCGACGCAGTGTCGCTCAACGCGGTCGGTCGCTTGCTTGAGCCCTGGAACGTGGCCGGGCTCTGTGACCCCGCACGCCGGAACTGGTATCCGGCGGACCCCGCCGACCTCGTCCGCAACGCGGCGAAGGTCCGGTCCACTCCCGCCGAGGTAACCTCGATGCTGGCCGGCCTCGGTCTCGGAGTCGACGCGCTGCCAAATCTGTAGGGTAGTCCGGGTAGAGATTGCGGGGCCTCCGCGCAACCCTACGGCTACAAAAGCTTCACCCTACCGACAGCGGCAGGTAATCCGCCGTTAATCCCCGGCGCATAAGGTATGCCTGCCTCTGATTTGGGGAGAGATGGCCTCCTCAAGTCTTCGGGAAGGAAGCGCGGCGGACGCCGCTCAGGTGGGGTTGGTCGCGCTTCCTTCGTTCTTTTTACAGGAAGCCGAAATGATGACATCCTCTCGACCCGGATGGGTCCGGACGTCGATCCTCGGTGGCACCGGCGCCCTCGTGGTCGTTGGAGCAGCGTTCGCTCCCGTTCGTTTTGCGTTTTGCCAGGGCCGATCGATGGATCCCACCCTCCACGATCGGCAACTCGTGCTCTACCGTCCCGCCCAAATCCGCAACCCCTCCGAGCTGCGGCGCGGAGACGTCGTGCTCCTCAAGATGCGTGGTGAGACCGTGGTGAAGCGTGTCTTTGCGCTCGGCGGGGACACCTTCTGGAGCTTCGGCGGGCCGCTGCTCGATACGCCCTCCTACTGGCTCCTCGACGTCGGGACCAACCCTGCGGTGTGGAAACGCCGGTACGCCCGATTCCGTTACCGCGCTAACTCCGTACCGGCCGGGTGCGTGTATGTCGTCGGCGACGGGCCGGGGTCGCTGGACAGCCGGCACCTGGGGGCGATCCCCGTGAGTGCGGTCATCGGCCGCGTGCAGGCTCCACGCCGACTTCCATCCGCCGTCTCCTGCAACGTGGCCCGCCAGGTCGACTTGCGCAACCCGTACGGGGATGTTCGGGGGTGAGACTGCAATCCACACTCACGCGCGCATTTGCTCTGGTGGCGCTAAGCCTCTTGATCGCGGCGGCGTGGCATCAGTACTGCGATCGGGAAGCGCACTCGGTGCTTATGTCCCAGCCGGTCCGGGTTGAACCGTGACGGGCGGGCCGGAGGCCCGCGCACACAGGCCGGGGAATCCCTGACGCTCGCCAGGTGTGGGACCGCACAAGAAAACGGGACCGGTGCCCCCCAGCACCGGTCCCGTTTCTTGTTGCGACGGCAGTTGCCGGACTACCGCCGCGGGAGGACCTGCACCTCGGGAGAGTAGCTCTTACTTCGCGAGATGAAGGTCGAAATCACGATCTTGTCGTTCGACTTGACGTCCTTCAGCCGAATGAGCTTCTGTCCGCGGATGATCGTGACGCCGGTGAGTACCTTGATCTTGAGCGTGCGGGCTCGTGCCCCGGCACCCGTGATCTTCACCGTGACGGTCTTCTTGCTGGAACTGACATCCGTCACCCTCGCGTTCGACTGCTGCACCGGAACAGTGAAGCTCATCTCACGGACCATGAAGGTGGTTGGGTTGTAGTGCACTCGGCCGGGAATGGACCCTCCCGGCGGAAGCAGGGCGGCAAGTTCCGCCAGGCTGACCGCAGCGGCATCCACCTGGATCTCGGTGGCCACGTCCACGCCCAGGACCAGCGGTGAGCCGCCCGTGGGGGCGAAGGTGACCTGGAGAAGAGCCAGATCGACCGCCTGCAGATCGCCGGTCGTTTCCGTCTCGCCGACCGGCGCGCCGGACGCGTAGATCTTCACTTCGCGAGCTACGTTGACGCCATTGAGATCGCGGAACTCTCCCTTGCCCGGGGCTCCGGGATTGGCCTGCAGGTAGGTGTCGAACCCCGCAAGGCTCGAGCGCTGTCCGAGCAGCTTAAACTCCGTGCCCACGCTCACCGACATGGTGACGGTGCCTACCGTGATCGTGCCGTTGACGAGATCGACGCTCACCGGGCCGCGGACCTCAAGCTCATCCTCGGAGTCATCATCCCCGTCATCCGACGAACTCCCCTTGATCTCGATCTTCGTCGCGGTCAGGACACCGGTCAGGTCGACGAACTTGCCTTCCGCCACCGCGCCCGGGTTGGCGCTGACGAAGGCATCCAGGTCGGCGAGCGTGATGTGGGCGTCACCGTTCTCGATCTTGGTGTTGCCGTCCACGATCAGCGTGGTTGTGCCGATCGTCACCGCGGAACCCGGCAGGTCCACGCGGATGACTCCCTTCAACTCACCGTCGTCTTCGCTTTCCCCGTCCTCGTCCTCGATCTCGACCTCGTCGGCCGTGATCACCCCGCCGACATCGTTGTACTTCGCCTTGGCGAGGGCATCGGGGTGGCCCTGCACGTAGGTGTCGAGTTCCGCGAAGGAAGCGTCCTCACCGAGGATTTGGAACTCGGTGTCGCCGTCGATGGCCAGCGCGAGCCCGCCGACAGTGACGCTGTTGCCGGCGAAATCCACGGTGATGGGGCCTGTGACCCGGGGGCCGTCACTCAGCGGGCGCGCCAGCACCGGGAGGGCGGCCAGCGCCAGGCTGAACAACACAGCCATCACCCCCGCCTTTCGGCGGTTCTGCATACTCATCTCAAATCTCCGATCTCGGTCGCCGTGGACCGGCAACCTACGCCACGGAATAGCCGTCGACGAGGGCAAGAATACCCGTCGAAAGATGAGAATCGGATGAGAGCCTTCGGCGGGTGTGCTTGCTCGGGTAATCTAGTCTCGATGAGAATCCTCGTGGTGGAAGACGAGCGGGTGACAGCGTCCTTCTTGCGGCGCGGGCTGCAGGAGGAGGGCTTCGCCGTGGACATCGCGTCGGACGGGCGGCTGGCAGACCGCCTGGCCGACGAAACCGAGTACGACTGCATCATCCTGGACATCATGCTGCCGGGGATGGACGGGCTGACTCTCACCCGTCTCTGGCGCAGCCGAGGTGTGCGGACACCCATCATCCTTCTCACCGCCAGGGACGGAGTTGCGGAGCGGGTCCAGGGCCTGAATATGGGCGCCGATGATTACCTGGCAAAGCCATTTGCGTTCGCTGAGCTCCTGGCGCGCGTTCGTGCGCTGCTGCGGAGGAGCACCGGCACCCAACCGGCGCCTGAGATCCGCATCGGGGATCTGTTGATCGACACCAACCTCAGGCGTGCCTACCGGGGTGGCCGCCCGCTCCATCTCTCACGCCGCGAGTTTCAGTTGCTGGAGTATCTGGGCCGCAATCCGGGCCGGGTGGTCACCCGAACGGAGTTGTGGAACCACGTCTGGGACAGCTATGGGGCACCGGACTCGAACGTCGTTGAGGTCTATGTGCGCTACCTACGGTCCAAGCTCGGTCGAGAGCCGGACCTCGTGCGCACTGTTCGCGGCGAGGGGTATGTCCTGGAGGGACTCCCGACAGCGATGCCCTGCTCGGAGGCCCCGTCGCGATGACTTCCCGCTTGCCAACGCTGCGGAGCCGTTTCCGGCGCTCACTGGTGGGACTCACGCTCGCGATCCTGGCCGTCTGCGGGCTGATGGTGTTCCTCGGCGCTCGGCACGCACTGCGGGCCGATCTGGACAGCAGTCTCTTCAGCATCGCGCGAGTCGAGGTGGCGTCGTCCACCGACGGTCCACCGGGGACTGTGCACGTGCACGCAGATCCCGGGCACCCCCGGGTTGGAGGGCCGGAGTCGCCGTATGAGAAGCTCGCGCGGATTGAAGACGCCAGCGGAAACGTGCTCGCCCAAACCCCCAACCTGAGCGTCGGTCCAGCGCTGGCATCGAACCCAGCTCTGCGTTCTCGGGCGCTGCGAGGCCAGATCGTTTATGGCGACGGCGCCCGGGGTGGGCAGCGGATGCGCGTCGTCTACCTCCCCTTCGCGGACTCCTTCGGCCGACCGCGCGTCGAGATTGTGGCTCTCTCTACTCGCCAGGTCGACCAGGCCCAATTCTGGCTCGCGGGGCTCCTCGTCGTGTCGGCCGCCATCGGTGTCGGTCTGGCGATTCCGGCGGCGGATCGGCTCTCCGCACGGCTGACGCGGCCTCTCGAGCAGGTGGGAGAAACCGCCCAGGCCATCGGCGGCGGCGTTGGCGAGCGGATCCCCGCCTTCACGGAAGACCGCGAACTGGTCACCGTAACCGAGGCCCTCAACGGGATGCTCGACCGTCTCCAGACCTTGTTTGAGCAGCGGGAGAGCGTGCTGAATGCCCAACAGCGCTTCGTCGCCGATGCTGCCCATGAACTGCGGACGCCGATCACGAACCTCCTCGGGACCATGGAGGTCGCCCTCCGCCGCCCTCGGAGTTCGGCCGAGTATCGGGAAACGCTTGCGCTGTGCATGGACGAAGCCGGGAGACTGAGCCGGCTCTGCGACGATCTGCTCACGCTAGCCCGGCTGGAAAGCGGCACCCTGCCGGTGGCCCTGGAGCCCTGCGAGTTGAGGACCATCGCCGAGGAGTCCAGCCGGCTGATCCGGTCTTCGGCCGCCGGTCGCGAGATCCGACTCGCCCTCACCGGCCCGCCCGCCTGGGCAATGGGTGCTCCGGATCGAGTTCGACAGATTGTCGATAATCTGCTGAGCAACGCAGTACGCTACTCCCCCACCGGGGCCACAGTGCACATCTGCACGGCATCCGACAGCTCGGGATGCAGTCTCTCCGTCGCGGACGAAGGACCGGGCTTCTCCTCCACCGAGGGCGAGCGGGTGTTCGACAGGTTTTACCGAGTAGATGCCTCCCGATCACGCGGGGAGGGCGGAGCAGGGTTAGGGCTGCCCATCGCCCGGGGGATTGCGCGCGCACTGGGCGGCGACCTGGTGGCCCGTTCCCGGGCTGCGGCCGGGGCGGAGTTCGTGCTCACTCTGCCCGCCCTGGGCAAGGAGGCGGGTGGCGCGCAATGTGACGCCATCACCGAGACGAATCTGGCTGCGGCGGCGCCCTAAGTGGAGCCCCCCGACGGCTGCGTCTCCTATCGCTGCAGGCGGGCGACGAGGTGCTCGACCAGCCGCTTCGGGTAATCTGAAGCGCGCGCCGGCAGGGATGGATCGGTGGTGTCCAGGGATCGTATCGCCTCGAGCCGCGACCTGCACTTTTCATCCAACCGGTCGAGGGCGTTGAGGGCGTAGGTGGAGACCCAGATACCGTTTGGTCTGATGGGCGCCAGCGCGAGGAGCGTGTCGAGCGCGTTCCCAAGATCGGCCGGGTCGCCGAACCGGCCCAGCGCCTCCGCGGCCACCACTCGCACGGCCGGCGCCGGGTCGGCAAGCAGCGAGCGGAGTTCCCCCTCCCCGCTCTGTACTGCTCCCTTCCCCCGGATCAGGAGCCCGAGGGCGCTCCAGTAGCGGACAGCCGAATCCGAATCGCGCAATCCCGGGCGGATGCGGGCAACGCCGGTCACTCCGTCCGTCGCCTGCTCGGCAGCCTGCATCACGCGCTCAACCGGATACCGCCGGTCGTCGAGTCCCATGGTGTAGGGGGCGTCGGCACCCGATCGAGCGTGGATCTCATTCTCGGGCAGGAACCCGACGTCGCGGATCCGCAGGGCGTGTGCGCGTGCGGCGCCCCGCAGTCGGGCAAGCGCCTCGCCGTGGGCGGCATCCGCCGCCAGATTGCGCACCTCGTCCGGATCGCTCTCCGGCAGATAGAGCTCCTCGACCGGCTTCCGCAGCCAGAAGGCGTTCTGGGCCCCACTCAGACGGCCGGCCTCGTGCAGGCGCTTCCAGGCAGCCGTGGTGGGGGTCTCAAACATGTAGGCTACGTGCTGGCCGTAGGGCAGGTGCGGCATGAAGTGACGGACGTAAACGTAGCGCCGGTCGCGTACGGCACGGATGAAGTCGTAGCGTTCGTCCATCCTGCCACGGAAGCCGTGCACGTAGTCGTTCGCCTCACCACGGAACTCCCCCAGGAATGCCCTTCCCTGGAAGTGAGCGGGGCTGCGAAGGCCAATCAGGCTGAGCGCCGTCGGCGCAAAGTCGACGAAGCTAACGAGGCGTTGGGTCTCCCCACCCGCTGTATAGTCCGTGGGCCGAAGCGAGGCGAACCGCTCGGGGATGCGCACGAGGAGCGGCACGCGCAGCCCGGAGTCGTACAGGCACCGCTTGCCGCGCGGCATACCGGAGCCATGGTCGGAGAAGAAAAACACGACTGTGTCTTCGGCCAGTCCCGCCTGTTCCAACTCGCGGAGCCGCTCCCCGAACTGTCCATCCATCACGGCGATGTTGTCGTAGCTCTGTGCCCAGTCGTGGCGCACTTCGGGCGTGTCGGGATGGTAGGCAGGCACGCGTACCTTCGCCGGGTCGTGGAGGAGTTGGTGGGGCCGAGTTCGGAGGTTGCTCTCGTGAGTGATCTGTAGATTGAAGACGGCGAAGAATGGCTGACCGGGGCGCCGGTTGCGCCAGTGCGCGCGGGCGGAACTCTCGTCCCACACCTGCCCGGGTTTCTCCAGGTTGTAATCTTCTTTGTTGTTGTTGGTGCAGTAGTACCCGGCATCCCGGAGGTACTGGGGGAACATGCGAAAGCCGGCCGGGAGGCGGGCCATGCTTCGCATGTGCTCGGAGCCGGTGCTGGGCGGATAGAGACCGGAGATCAACGTGGTCCTGGCCGGGGCGCATACGGGGGCGTTTGACCAACACGTCCGGTAGCGGAGCGCGCTCCTGGCGAAGCGGTCCAACTCTGGAGTGCCAGCGTAGCGGTCGCCGTACGGCCCGATCTGGGGACTCATGTCCTCGCAGGTGATCCACAGGACGTTGGGCCGGAGCGGTTGCGCTTGGGTCGCGGTGGTCGCGGCGAGTGTTGCGCCTGCCAGAAGGAAGAGGGCGGAGAGCTGCGGCTTCATGTGTACGTCTCGATGGACACGAAAGAACGGCTTGATGCGTGAATGATGCGAGATCCCGATGGCGGATGCACGCCGACCGCCCAGCACTGGCCGCTCAAACAGACCGATCGGGTCCGGCATCCACGGAGGGGCCGAACCGTCCCTCCGCGAATCTGACGGCATGCCTCCCCCCGTATCCAGCTCTGCCGCGCTTCCCCAGACCAGGGTCAGGCGCAGAGTCGAGGGTATCGCCGCCGCCCTGCTGCCCTACGACGCCGACGGGCGGCCTGCGGCTGCGGAGTTCGCGGAGCACCTGCGTCGAACCCATAACGCCGGTCTTCAGAACGCCGTGAACATGGACACGGGGTATGCCAATCTGCTGACCGACTCGGAGCAGGACCAGGTGCTTCGGTGGACCGCCGACGCGCTCGGCCCCGGCGTCCACTTCGTCGCCGGTGCCTTCGTGGAAGGGCGCGACGGGAGTCTGGAATCGCTGTACGGCCGCGCCATGGACCGGATCCAGGCGGTGGGCGGCACACCCATTCTCTTCCAGACCACACGGATGCACGCGCTGGGGCCCGCAGAGAAAGTGGACCTGTATGCCCGCCTCTGCAGGGGAAGGGGGCGCGTGCTCGGCTTCGAACTCGGCCGGATGTTTGCGCCGAACGGTGAGATCTGGGAGGAGGATGTCTTCCGAGGGCTATTGGAAATCCCCGAGCTGGTGGGGGCCAAGCACTCGTCGCTGAGCATGAGCCTCGAAGCCCGTCGCCTCGCGTTGCGGGACGCGGTCCGACCACAATTCCGCCTCTACACCGGCAATGATCTGGGGATCCGCATGACCGAGTTTGGCAGCGATTATCTGCTCGGCCTGGCGACGTTTCATCCTGAAGCCTTCGCCGCGCGAGACCGCATGTGGGAGGCGGGCGATATCCGCTTCCTCGCTCTCTCCGAGGCCTTGCAGTACCTGGGACACGTGGCATTTCGTGATCCTGTGCCGGCCTACAAACACTCAGCCGCTCACTACCTCCACCTGCGCGGCCTGCTCAGCCTCCCGGTCTGCCACCCCCGAGCACCGGTTCGGCCCGCCTGGGAACCGGAGATACTCAGTGATTGCCTCCGCCGCATCGAAGCGGCGCTGCCGATGGAGTGATGGACTGCTGCCCGGCGGGCCTGCCGCCCGCGGAGAATCGCCATGAAGCCGGCTCTGTTGATGCTGGGAGCTCTGACCTTGATCGCCGCCGCTTGGGCCGCGCCGAAATCCATGACGGGGAACGCCGCTCTGGACCTGGTTCTGTCAGCGGAAACGCGCACCCTGGCGGACCGCTCGCTGGCCGACGTCAAGACACTTCCCGACTGGACCGGGCGGAAGGACGAGGAGCGGCGACGCCTGCGCGAAATGCTCGGCCTCGATCCGCTGCCCGAGCGGACCGACCTTCAGGCACGGGTCACCGGCACGGTGACGGCTCCCGACTTCCGGGTGGAGAAGGTCGTCCTCCAATCCCGTCCCGGGCTGTACGTGACGGGCGCACTCTACCTCCCGCGGGAGGTCCACGGTCGGCTTCCTGCCGTCCTCTATGTGTGCGGCCACGGCAACGTGAAGAAGGACGGAATCAGCTACGGCGCGAAGGCAGCCTACCAGCATCACGGCGCGTGGTTCGCTCGCAATGGCTACGTTTGCCTGACCATTGACACGCTGCAACTCGGGGAGATTGAAGGCCTGCACCACGGCACCCATCGGGAGGGTATGTGGTGGTGGATGACCCGCGGCTACACGCCGGCCGGCGTCGAGGCGTGGAATGGCATCCGCGCGCTGGACTACCTCGTCTCGCGGCCGGAGGTGGACCCGGACCGGTTGGGAGTCACCGGCCGATCCGGCGGCGGAGCCTATTCCTGGTACGTGGCTGCCCTGGACGAACGGGTGAAGGCGGCCGTACCCGTGGCGGGAATCACCGACCTGCAGAACCACGTGGTCGATGGAACCGTGGCGGGCCACTGTGACTGCATGTTCTTCGTGAACACCTACCGGTGGGACTATGCCCAGCTCGCCGCGCTCGTGGCGCCACGGCCCTTGCTGCTGGCGAACACGGACAAGGACACGATCTTTCCTCTCGATGGGGTGGTGCGCATCCACGAGAAACTCCGGCGCCTCTACGACCTCCATGGTGCGGCCGACAGGCTGGGTCTGCTGATCACCGAGGGACCGCACAAGGACACGCAGGATCTGCAGGTGCCCGCCTTCCGCTGGTTCCATCGGTGGCTGCGGGGCGACGACGGCCCAGCGCTCGGCACGGCGGAGAAGCTGCTCGAGCCGGAACAGCTCCGGGTGCTGGCCGCCTTGCCCGAGGACCAGCGCAATACCCGCATCCACGAGACCTTCGTCCCCAAAGCCGAACTCCGAGTCCCCGCCGACGCCGCCGAGCTCGATCGCTGGTCGCAGCAGTGGCGGCGCTCGCTGCGAACTAAGAGTTTCAACGGCTGGCCCGCGGATCCCGGCGTGATCAGCCCGGCGACCCGCTCCGTGGTGGAGGCACACCTGCGCGGGTGGTCGCTGGATGTCCTCGACGTCGATACCCAGCCCGGGCTGACGTTGCGATTGCACGTCCTGAGGCGACGGGCGCCCATGCGGCGGGTGCGGCTGAAATCAGTGGAGGAAGGGGGCTGGGCGGCCTGGATCGCCGCCCTGAAGGGCCATTTTGACCCAGCCCAGATCGGGGAGGACGGTCCCGCCGCCGATCCGACGGGGTGGCTCGATCTGACTCGCTCCCTGCCTGACGGAGAGGGGATTGCGTGCTTTTCGGTGCGGGGGACCGGCAATACATCGATCTATCCGGCCGGACAGGACCGGGTGCAGGTGCTTCGCCGCTTCTATCTACTCGGTCAGACGCTGGACGGGATGCGGGTCTGGGACCTGCTGCAGGCACGGTCAGCCCTGGCGGCATGGAGGGAGACGCGCCGGCTTCCGATCAGCCTGACCGGGGAAGGTGAGGCGGCCGGGCTCGCACTCTATGCGGCGGTGATGGCGCCTGCGGGAATGGGATTCACGCGGCTTGATCTGACTGAGCCGCCTGAGTCACTGATGAAAGGCCCCTGCCTGCTGAACGCGCTGCGCTTCCTTGACACCCCCGCCGCGGTGGCGATGCTTGGGGCGAACACCCCTGTTCGGATCACTACCGCCCGACCCGCCGCCTGGCAGAGCGCCGCCGAAACGGCGCGGCGCCTGGGATGGCCGAAGGAGCGTCTCCTGATCGAGTCTCCACCCGGAACTTCCGCGACGAAGCCGTAACTCGCCGCGGTAGTGGGTGACCTAACCACGGTGCGCACTCGCCTGTCCTTCGCAAACACCATACTCCTGGCGGCGATCGTCGTCTCGATGTCGGCGATCGCCGGCGTTGGCGGTGCAGCCCCTCAGCCGCCCGGCGGTCTGACCGGCCCCAACCCTGCGGACGCGGCCTTCTTTGAGGCTCGGGTCCGGCCGCTGCTGTTGAACCGATGCGCCGCCTGCCACGGCGAGAAGCAGCGCCGCGCCGCCCTGCGTCTCGACATGCCGTCAGGAATCTTGCGCGGAGGCGAGAGCGGCCCTGTGGTGGTGGCTGGGGATCCGGATGCCAGTCGCCTCATCCAGGCCGTGCGTTGGCTGCGTCCCGGATTGCAAATGCCGCCGGCCGGTCGACTGGCGGAACGCGAAGTCGAACTGCTCGTCGAGTGGGTTCGGCGTGGCGCGGCAATGCCGGCGACGGCACCACCCCGGACGCAGCGCGGGCGGACGCTGCCGATGTCGCTCGCGGAGGGCCGACGCTTCTGGTCATTCCGACCGCTCACGACCCCGGCTATCCCGGCGGTGCGGCATCGCGCCTGGCCGAAGCGGCCGATCGACCATTACGTCCTGGCGACGATGGAAGCCCACGGCCTGGAGCCTTCCCCACCGGCCGACCGACGGGCGTTGATCCGCCGCCTGGCGTTGGACCTTACCGGCCTGCCTCCCTCCCCCGAGGAGGTCGACGCTTTTCTCGGCGACCACGGCGCGGATGCGACGGCACGACTTGTCGACCGCTTGCTCGCCTCGGACCACTACGGAGAGCGATGGGGGCGTCACTGGCTTGACCTCGTGCGCTACTGCGACGTTCCCGAGGAGTGGGCGAGGGTCGACGCCAGCCCCTGGCTCTACCGGGACTGGGTGGTTCGCGCCCTGAACCAGGACATGCCCTACGACCAATTCGTCCAGCGCCAACTTGCGGCCGACCAGATGCCGGAGGCCGGACCCGAAGACATTGCCGCGCTGGGCCTGCTTGGACTTAGCCCTACCTACTGGAAGGAACTCAAGCTGGCCCCGGACGTGATCCGCATCGTCGTGGCGGAGGAATGGGAGGAGAGGATCGGCACTCTCTCCGGGGCCCTGCTGGCGACCACCGTGGCCTGCGCACGATGCCACGACCACAAGCAGGACCCCGTTACCATGCGCGACTACTACGCCATGGCCGGCGTCCTGGCCAGCGTTCGGCAGGTGGCCAGACCCCTCTTGCCGGCGGCGGAAGAAGCCCAGGTCCGCGCCGCGCGCGAACGGGTTGCGGCGTTGGACGCGGAGGCGAAACAGCTCCGGGATGCCGCACAGCGCGACCCGGCTAGAGCCGCCGAGATGAAGACCAGGGCGGATGGCATCGCGGCATCCGCGGACGGGATCCGTAAGTCAACGCCGGGCTTCACGGCCCCAACGGCCTACGCGGTGGAGGACGCGGCGATTGTGGTCGGACCCGACGGAGACGCCCGGACTCGAGTCGACTACCGCGCCGGTGAGGCCCAGAATCTGTCGGTCCAGCCTCGAGGGAATCCCGAAAGGGCGACCGGGCCGAAGGTGCCTCGCCGGTTCCTGGAGCTGCTTTCGGGGCCCGGTTCATCGCCCTTCCGTCAGGGGAGCGGCCGCCGGGACCTGGGTCAGGCCATCTTTGGGGAAGGAAAGGCGCTGGCGGCGCGCGTGATCGTCAACCGCGTCTGGCGCCACCACTTCGGTCGGGGGCTGGTCGAGACGCCCAGCAACTTCGGCATCACCGGCGACCGACCCACCCATCCCGAACTGCTCGACAGCCTGTCCGGCCGCTTCATCCGTGCGGGCTGGTCCCTCAAGTGGCTGCACCGGGAAATCGTGCTCTCTGCAGCCTACTCTCAGTCGAGCCGAATCACGGCGCGGTCGCAGCGGCTGGACCCGGAGAACCGCTGGCTCTCGCGGATGAGCAGGCGTCGGCTGGAAGTAGAGCCCTGGCGGGATACCATCCTGGCTGCCACCGGCCGGTTGGATCGCCGGATCGGCGGTGCCCCAGAAGAGCTGTCGGCCGCCGGCAACATCCGCCGGACGCTTTACGGCACGGTCCGTCGGCAGGACCTGGACGACCTGCTGCGCCTCTACGACTTCCCCGATCCGATCGGGCACAGCCCCGCCCGCTTCCACACGACCACCCCGCTGCAGCAATTGTTCGTACTGAACAGCGCCTTCATCGGGCGAGAGGCCGCGGCGCTCTCCGCCAGACTGGAAACGCAGTACCCCGGGGACCTGGATGCGCAACTCGGGTTCGCCTACCGCGTGCTCTACGGTCGGCTGCCCAGCTCACCCGAGGCCGCCGCGGCTCGTCGCTACCTGGGTCAGAGTCCCAATGTGGCCCGCCGACAGGCCTTTCTGGAGGTGCTGCTTGCCTCCAACGAGTTGATGTACGTGGAGTAGCCGGTGGATCAGACAGAGATGGACTCGGAAACCAGGATCAGCGCGGGGCTCTCCCGGCGGGAGTTGCTGAGTCGATTGGGTTGCGGCCTGGGGTCCGTCGGCCTCGCCGGGGTGATCGATCAGGCGGCCGCCCCCTCCGCGACGGCCGGACCCCACTACCGGCCCCGCGTGCGTCGGGTTATCCAACTCTTCATGAACGGCGGCCCGTTTGGTCCGGACTTCTTCGACCCCAAGCCGGCGATCCAGAAATACGCGGGACAACGACCCGCGGAGGTGCATCTCCGCACCGAAAACGTGACGGGGGCGCTCATGCCGATCGCCGCCGAATTCAGGCCGCACGGGCGCAGCGGACTCGAGATCAGCAGCCTGCTCCCTCGCCTCGCCGCGCACGCCGACGATCTGTGCGTGCTGCGAGGGGTACACACCGATAACCCCAACCATGGACCGGCGCTGTTCATGATGAACAGTGGATCCATCAGTCCGACTCGGCCCAGCATGGGCTCCTGGATGCTGTATGGTCTGGGGTCAGAGAATGAGAATCTACCGGGCTATGTGGTGCTCTGCCCGGGCCGACCGGTTCGCTTTTCAGAACTGTGGCAGAGCGCCTTCCTGCCCGGGGAGTTCCAGGGCACCTTCATCAACCACAGCTCGCTCGATCCCCGCCAGATGATCCCGTTCCTGAACCATCCCAGCCGGGACGCTCAGGCGCAGGAGGGCCAGCTAACCCTGCTCCGCGAGTTGGAAGGGGCGCACACCGCGGCGGTCGGCGCGGACCACGCATTCGACGCCCGGCTCCGAGCAATGGAAACGGCATTCCGGATGCAGTCCGCGGCCTCCGACGCATTTGACCTGGGGCGAGAACCCGAGGGAGTGCGCGAAGCCTACGGATCGACGCCGTTTGCCCACGGCTGCCTGCTCGCCCGACGACTCTCCGAGCGCGGGGTGCGGCTGGTGCAGGTCTACTACGGCAACGGGCAGCCCTGGGACACGCACAGCAACCACAATGAGCTAACGAAGAATCTGGCAGCCGATATCGACCGCCCGATGGCGGCACTGCTGGCAGATCTCAAAGCCCGCGGAATGCTGGACGACACCCTCGTGATCTGGGGCGGGGAGTTCGGCCGCACCCCGACCACCGAGGGATCCAACGGCCGCGACCACAACCACTGGGGTTTCTCCATGTGGATGGCAGGCGGCGGCGTGCGCGGCGGGTACGCCCACGGCGCCACAGATGAGTTCGGCTTTCGCGCTGTCGATGGCCGCGTGCACATCCACGACCTGCACGCGACGGTCCTCCACCTGATGGGGATGGACCACACCCGCCTGACCTACCGCTACGCCGGCCGGGACTTCCGGCTCACCGACGTGAGCGGCCTCGTCGTCCGAGAAGTGCTCGCCTGAACACCCCTCGCCCATCGCCGGAGATGCCCGCCGGGCGGTAAGCCCGCGGATCAGACACTTCGGTTGGAGTCGCCAGCCTCAGGCACCGTCAGATTGCCGCGGCAGCGATGGCCGCCAGAAGATCTCGCGCCGCCATCTCACCTACGGCGCCATCAGCCCCACACGCCGCGGCGGGGGTTCTCAACGCGGCGCTGGTCCTTGAGCTGGGCCAGAGACCACTGGACGACGTACTGCCAGCGCAGCTTGTTGTGGTTGGGCATCAGCCCGATGTCGCTGGCGTTTAGATCGGCCTCCAGTCGCGGCTCCAACGCCGACCAGAGATCGCTACGCGGCTCGCCCCGTTCTCCTTCTCGCGGTGGAGAGCATTCTGGACGATCTGCAGGACGTTTGGGGTGAGCGGGTGCGTTTGCTGCCACTGCTGAGCGGCTTGATGCGGATGTTCTCCCTATACTGCAGGAGTTGCTTTCGGTCGAAGTCGGGAGCCCGAGCACCGCGGAGTCGGCTCTGGCCGAGGCGCTGGTTTCCTGGCATTCGATCGCGGACACCTTGCAACACCCCTGACTTTGCCGGCGGCGGATTGGACAGCGCCCCCCATCCTTCGTCGAATGCGGAGTGCTGTCGAATCCGCCGTTCGAGCCAGTTGTGCCACCCGCCCGGCAAGCAGTGACCTCCGCGAACCTGTTGATGGCCAAGCGCCGGGCAGTCCGACGGGCTTCCGTGTGCGCGGGAGAAACGCGCCAAGCCCGCGTCCGTATGAGTCGTAGGCGCGGACCCCTCCACATCAACCGTCAGCTGTCATCCTCTCCGCCCCGTGTGGTCTGGAGTGCACGCGCCGATGAGCCTGCGCAAGGCCGGTTGGAGAGTTCTGTCGAGCCGACACCCTGTGCGGTATCTCTGAGGAACGACCGCAGGATGAGCCAGCGGGCGAGTTCCTGTGAGTCACCCAGCGTAGGGCCCACGTCTCTCCTCTGAACCGATGAGATTTCCGGTACGGGCACCAGGTCTCCCAGGAACTGCTCCCCGCCGTGAGTCCATTTGTGACGGACCTCGTTGTAGCACCGCTTGATCGCACTCTTGACCCTCGGCACATCCACCAATTCTGGGTCGCCCAACTCCGTGAACAACCCGACCAACGCATCCCGTGTGGTGGGGCGCCGCAGACCGCATGAAGGGCACGCTTCTCGAGGACCTTCTCTGCCATGGTAACTGCTCATCCGTTCCATCGCCGACAGAAACGCGCACACCGCGAGTGTGGGAAAGGTCCTCTTTAGCGCCAGGCCCGTCTGGTAGGCGGTTAGGGCACCGTTGAGAGCCAGCTTGCGTCGATCGCAAAGGTTGTCCGCTGCGCCCAGCAGGTCGGTCAGGTCAGAAGGCAAATCCCCACCGGGCCAGGGAGTGGGCGGGTCGTACGGGTTAACCAACGCCATATCGGGTAGCCCGGTCGACCACTCCAGCAGCCGGGACGATTCCACCGGCTCAACGATTGGGTGGCGGGAGAACCTCGGGAAGCCGGAACAGTCGCTGCTCTCTGGAATCCCAGTCTCAGTTCGATGCACAAGTACGTCAATCCCGGCAAGCACAGCAAGGAGGGTTGCGGCGTGATTCAATCGATCGTGCCAGGTGGGTGCCGCCACACTCGCGCACACCGCATCTACGCGACGATATAGGACCCCCCAGCACATGCCGAAGTCCGTCTCCGCCACGGCTAGATGATATGGGCCCAGCACAGCCTGGCCTGAACGCATGTCCGCTGAGCCGATATGCACACGAATCCCGACCACGAAGCCCGAACTGGCACCTCCGCGGAGATCCTCCGCCGCGCCCTTGAATTTCGCTACGACGGCATCCAGCTCTGCCTGCGCTACCGAACTAGGTCTGGCCGCCGGTGCCGGCGACAGGGACAGTGACACACCGAGGTGAGGTCAGGACTTCCGCACCGTCGTCGGAAAGAGTGCAGTGTCTACTGAGCTTGACTCGCCGGACCCGGCGTCGATGGTGAGGCCGACCAGCTCTGGATTGCCAGTGATCGGCCTCACCCTGATTGTGATGGGCTGTCCCCCGTGCATCCCGCAAGGAATCAGGATCGACTCCGCATCCTGAACCATCGTGAGCCGAATGCAGATCTCGTGGCCAAAGATGCGCTCAAGCGATAACCATATCCAGTCGCAGGCGTTCCTCCACGGGAGTTCGATGGAGAGTTCCCGGTGCAGCGGCAGATCAGCGGCTGACCCGTTTTGTAGTGAAGGTGTCAAGACTGATCCGCTACCACTCGTGTCGCCAGTCCCTGCGGCATTCAATGGTCACCGCTCGGACTCACCGGAGGTCTTTCGAGCAGCGACCGAGGGGTTCGAAGGATCCACGGCAATGTTGATATGTCGGTAGACCACTTCTCCACGACGGTCATCGCCGGGCATGTCCAGTCGTTGCGGGCTTACCATGACCAGGTACCGATAGCCTGCCAACTCCAGGCTGGCAAGACTTCCTGCGGAGTATAGCTCGGCCTGGGTGCGCGCCTCGTTGATCTTCCTGTCTCGGTCCTCGGTACGCTGCACGACTTTCCATTCTGTCAGTACGAGCCCTTCCGCGGCTGATTCAACCGTCTCTGGGTTCAAGCATGTGTCCGCAAACACCAGGTCGGTCCGCTCGCCGGTGGAATTGACCTTGAATGCCCAGATACCGTGCAGCAATAGATGCGCGGCACCGAGCTTTTCACAAGCGGGCTCCCCGCGCCCGAATGCCCCTTCCCACCGCTCCCGAACGGTTGGGTCGGCCACGATGCTTCGCTGGAGGTGCTGAAAGGCCCGTTCGCTTGTTCGTCGGATCGTCACGGACGTGTCGGCAAGCACGTAGTCCACCGCGGCCTGACTGCTCCGGAGATCGGCGATCAATCGAAGCACCTTCGGCAGTCCGTCTCCGCCTCGAAAGTTCTGTCCGTCAGACCACCGCGCGACGAGATCCTGAATTCGGAGGCCGACGCCTTCTGGCAACCCCGCGCCGAAGGTGTCGGCGAACGACTTGAGATGCAGCAAGCAATCCTGGCCCGACTTTGCGGCGATATGGGTCATCACCTCTATAGCTGTCTGCCCGCGGGTTTGAGCAGAGCCCCAAAGATTGGCTATTTCATGCAAAGCGGTGATCTCAGCACAGATCCTGGTCCACTCTGTCTTCCAGGTCATTTTTTGGGTCCTCATGCGAGAGCTGGCTCAGTTGCAATTATCGCACGGTGATGGTCTCATCAAGCGGCGAGGTCCCGACCTTCGAGGGCGCGAGCACTGCCGTGGATGCGGACGCGGGTCCTCAGGATGTTATTGCCTGCACCGACGGATTTGGTGGATTCGCTCAGGTACATCTGCGTCGGGTTGGGCTGCACGTCGATGCGCAGCACCGTCTGGCCGTCGATCTCCCCCCAGAGTTCTCGTACAAGCTCGACCGGAATGGGCACGTCCGTATCGACGAGCAACGCCATGGGTGTTGTCTCCATTCCGGCCGCGGCGGGGTCCTCGATGACTGCTGTGCCCCTCGAACGG
>CAZSRZ010000022.1:0-3253 GCA_964609085.1 uncultured bacterium
CGGTGGAGAGGTCCATCACCGTGTCGGCGCCGTGGCGAATGGCCCAGACCATTTTGTCGACTTCCTCGGCCATGGAGGAGGTGACGGCGGAGTTGCCGATGTTGGCGTTGATCTTCACGAGGAAGTTGCGGCCGATAATCATCGGCTCGGCTTCCGGGTGGTTGATGTTTGCGGGGATGATGGCCCGTCCCCGGGCCACTTCGTCTCTCACGTACTCGGCCGCCAGGCTTTCGCGGATGGCGACGAACTCCATCTCCGGCGTGATCACGCCCCGGCGGGCGTAATGCATCTGGGTGACATTGCCCGTGCCTCGCAGCGCATGGCGCCGAAGCGAGGGGGGGATCTCCACGTTTCCTCGCCCAGCGATCGGGCGGTAACTCGGTTCGCAGGCCTCAACCCCCCCCCGGGCCAGAATCCACGGTTCGCGGAGACGGGGCAGGCCTTCGCGGATGTCGTGCCCCACGGGGCCGCTGGTGTCGTAGACGCGAACCGGCGATTCGCCGCCGCTCAGTGCGATCTCCCGAACCGGTACCCGCACGCCGGCGGGTCCGTCCAGATGGATCCGGGCCGATGCGGGGAGCGCGGATGTCGCAGTCCCGTGTCCATTAGCCGTCCCGTTTGTTCCGTTCTGTCCCGCCATGGCAACCCCCGCAATAAAAAAGGGCACCGGCATCCGATGAAGTGGACGCGGCGCGCCTGGAGACTGCGCACGCATCGCTTCCCTGCGCCGGCATTATCCGGATCAGGTTCAAGGGGTCGGGCAGATGCCCTCTCAGCCGCAGCTCCCCCAGCAGATGGCGGGCCCCGGCGGTCCGTCCGCCGTCTGGTTGTGGATCCCGGAGCGAAGCGCCGGTCTCGAGCCGATTCTAGCCCTGCCGAGTTCAACCGTCAACGCGGACCCAGACTCGCAGACGAGCCACAGCCCAGAGCCTCGCACGTCCGTCACGCGATCTCCGCCTCCGTCAGTCGGGTGCCGCGCCGACCGCCCTGCATCCGCGGTCCGTTGAGCGTGGTGTGACCGCCGTCACGGAGGGCCCATCCGCGGGGCGCAAGAACTGCATTGTGGTCTCTGCGCCCAATCGCGCAGCGGTGCCGAGCAAAGCAGGAGAACCGCCATGCCGCGGCTGGATCGACGCACGTTCCAGTATGCACTGATCCACGCCCTCGCGGACCCGCAACAAGCGGAACGGGATCGCGATCACCTGATTGACTTTGAGCTCCCTGCCAAGGGGACACCGGTCCCGGCGGCGCTGCGAGCGCAAGCCATCGAGTGGACGGAGGAGCTACTGGATCACGGCATCCTGCTGCGCTCCCGACCGCCTGCCGCAGCCCCGACGGCGTGCCTTCTCCACCTAGAGCTGACGGGGTCGGAGGCCGCCGCCCGCGTCAGGCGACTGGGCCGCGCTCCGGACCTGGGGGCATTTGGTCGGTTTCTGCTAATCTCCGTGGCGACTGCGGTCCTGATCCTGCTGTTCGCCCTCTTCTCGTGGTTCGTCCCCCGCGACTTCCTCGGTCAGTGGGGCTCGACGACGGCGACGGCGGCCGCACTCCTCGGCGGAAGCTTCTGGCGTGTCCGGGAAACAGGTTCGATCCGCAACGCCCTTGCCGATCGGTTTACGCTGTGGGTCGCATTCGGCGTGCTTGTGCTCGTGGTCGCACTGCTTGGCGTGGGGTATCTGCTCCCGATCGAGGTTGTCGCTCCACCCGGCAGCACGGTAGTCGTCGATGGCCGCGTCCGGACAGAGTCGCCGGACGGCCCTTTTACTCGCCGCCCAACGAGCGAGCGCAATCAGCAGGACCGGGAACCGCGCTCGCAGCATCCGATCCCAGTGAGGACGAAACTGCACCTCGCATGGTCGGACCACCAGGTTCAAGTGTCCAAACGGTGGTATGTCAATGCCGCGACGCCAACAGAGACCATGGTTTCGGCGCAGAGCCACTGGCCCTGGGCACGCAGGTCGTACTCGCACCTGCTCGCGATCGTCCACATGGGGGTGGACTCGCGGGAGGCTCAGCCGGGGCCGGAGAGACAGGCCCTGGAGACCACCCGCGGCCTGATGCGGTGCGCCTACGTCTTGATGTCCCACCTTGGCCTGGACGCCGAAGAGGGGGATCGTCTGCTGCCGATCCGGTTGTACCCCGATCCGCACGGGAGCCTGAACGTCATTGGGCATCTCCAGGACGATGGAGACGGCACCTACCTGATGGTTCCCCTGCTGCGACAGGCAGAGGTGAAAGGTGTCGCTCCCGAGGTGAAACGTCTCTCCTCCATCGCGCTCCCCAACCCGAAGGACAAGGCGGGCCTGCGAGCCGCCCTCAGTCAGTTGCGTGACGACGTCCTGCGGGAGCTCGATCTGGACCTTGTGGGCGAGGCGGTGAAGCGCTGGGACGAGTTTGCCGAGCAGGCTATTCTCGACCGGTTTCCGGAAGCATCGACGCTCACCGCACCACCGACGAGCCCGAAAGACCCCTTCGCGCAAGGCGTGCTGAATCTGGCCGTCGCACAGTTGGGCACCGAGGAAGACCCTCGGGGCTCCAACTCAGGGCCGAAGGTGAAGGCCTACCTCGATGCGGCCGGACTGCCCGACCGTCAACCCTGGTGCACGGCGTTCGTCTACTGGTGCCTGAGCGAGACCGCGAAGTCGATGAATCGGACCCTGGTCCTCCCCCAGACGGGCACCAATCGCCTTCTGCTGTCCCGAATGAGTGACCGGCAGACCAGGGATCCCCGCCCGGGCGACATCTACCTGACGCAGGTGCCGGGGGGCAGACTGCCGATGTCCGGGATCGTCGAGTCAGTGAACGGCTCCAGCTTCACGGGCGTTGAAGGCAACAGCAATGACGACGGCAACCGGGAGGCGTACAAGGTGGCTCGGCGCATACGGTCAACCAGACAGGCCATCTTCCTGCGGATCGAGGCGGCGAAGGAACTCATGCCGGCGAAGGGACAGTGACCGCCGTCGGGCCGGCGCCAGCCCCTCCGACGGTCCGTCCCTCCCAATGCCGGGCGCAGCCCGTTTCGGGCCACCAAATCCCCGGCGGGGCTCAGGCCCTCCCGAAGGCGCAGCGCCTGCAAAGGACCACACCGTCGGCCCTTTCCACGAGGCACGCGCGACAGATCGGCTCCGCGCACGATGTGCACGCCGTGCCGGCGGCCGCACCCGGGTGATTGCGGCAGCCGACGGTCGCAGGAACCGGCCCGCTCATCACCGGGAGCGGGCCCTCGAGCACGGTGACGGCTGCCGCTCCCGCT
>CAZSRZ010000022.1:3353-52488 GCA_964609085.1 uncultured bacterium
CCCGCTCATCACCGGGAGCGGGCCCTCGAGCACGGTGACGGCTGCCGCTCCCGCTGACGGAGGAGCACCGGAGCCGAGGTGGTAGCGAGGGGGAGGAGCTGGGGTCGCGGGCGGAACGGCGGGCGTGGGTGGGGCAAAGGTGAACTGCGGCATCCGCCCGAGCCGTATGTCTTCGGCCATCTCCCCGGCTCGGGCGTAGCGCTGCGCCGGCTCCTTGGACATGGCCTTGATGAGCGCTCCCTGCACGTAGGGCGGCAATCCCGGCGGGGGTGGGGGGTACTCCGACAGTACCCGCTGGGCGATCTCGGGCACGCTGCCCCCCTCAAAGGCTCGGCGCGTCGTGGCCGCCTCGTAGAGGGTGATAGAGAGGGAGTAGATGTCCGTGCGTCGGTCCACCGGCTTTTGGAGGATCTGCTCCGGAGACATGTAAGCGGGTGAACCCTGAAAGCCCCCGGAGAGCGCCGGGTCGTCATCGGGAAGCAGCCGGGCGATGCCGAAATCCATCAGCCGGGCGCCGCCATCCGGCAGAAACATGATGTTCTCCGGCTTGATGTCGCGATGGACCACTCCGCGGTCATGGCTGTGGTCGAGGGCGTCAGCCACCTCCACGAGTAGCCTCAGGAGTTCCGGCAGGGAGAGTGGTCCCTGGAACTGGAGACGGTCACGCAGGTTGGTGCCGCGGACCTTCTCCATCGCGAAGTAGGGTCTGCCGCCGACTTCTCCCTGTTCATAGAGGCGGACAATCCGCGGATGATTGAGACGCTGCAGCGCCCGGGCTTCACGTGTGAACCGCTCAACCTGCCGACGCAGGGTGTCCGGCGTGCTGTTCGGCGCCGCGCTCATCACTTTCAGGGCAACGGGAATTCCCTCCCCGATGCGCCGGGCTTCGTAGACGACACCCATCGCGCCGCGGCCCAGCTCGCCGAGGATCTCGTAGTCGCCAAAGGTCGTCTGCGCCATACGGATTCACCCCGGTGGCCGGACCGGACCCGCGCTCTGCCGTGTCGGTTAGGCGTGCGGCTGGCCGGAGCCGAACAGGGTGATGGTAACACGCCGTGCATCGGAGCAGGCAACCCGCACGGCCGCTCGGTCCCCGCATCCGCCGGCCGGCTACGTAGACTGCCTGAGGATCACGGTCTTGAAGAGGAACATGGCGGCGAGGACGATCCACCACGACTGGGTTAGAACGCCGAGGCAGACGATCGCGAGACCGACGGCAAGCTGTTCCCGCTTGCCGCGGGCAAGCGCCATCACCACCACTCCGCAGGTCAGCAAGAGCAGCCCGAAGAGAACGCTCGCCAGAACGATCAGCGACAGTGTCATCTTCACCTCCGACCCGCAGGCACGCGGCTCCCGCCTCAACGTGCTAAAATCGCCTCGCAATGGGCCTATAGCTCAGCGGTAGAGCAGGGGACTCATAATCCCTGGGTCGGGGGTTCGAATCCCTCTGGGCCCAATTCCTCGGCGAACAGCACACCAACTATGCCATCCCCAGTGCGACAAAGCGAGATGGAGGCTGTGTTCGAACTCACCGACGCCCGCGGCATCCACCGGGAGTCGATCACCGTGGAATTGGGGAAACGCGATCCCGGCGACGTGCGTCTTGTGCGCGGATCGCATCTCGAAATTCGCCTTCCCGAGTCGACTCCCGCTTCCGAATGGGTTGGCACCGTGCTGGCACCCCAACTCGACACGTGGGGTTTCGTCGAGCTGCCGTAAGGGCGGTGCTCAGTTGGGTGGAAGCTGGGAACTGGTATCGGCGCCGGATCCTGCGTCTCCGGAAAGCGGCATCGGGCCAGGTAGCCCCGGCTGGGTGAAGTAGTCGATCACGCCCATCGCCAGGCTCATCCCCAGCGTGGCGTGAAAGCCGGTGTTGGAGAGCAGCTTTTCTTCCATCGCATTGTTGATGAACGCCACTTCCAGCAGCACGCTCGGCATGCGGACGTTGCGGCAGACGTAGAAGCGACACGGCCGGATGCCCCCATCTCGCAGCCCTGTGGCGACGACCAACCGCCGGTGCATCGCCTGCGCCAGCCCCAGGCTCTGCGGCGTGGTGTAGTAGGTCTGGCTGCCATTGGCGCTGTTCCGCCTCGGCGTTGAGTTGCAGTGGACGCTGATGAAGAGATCCACGTTTTCCCGGGAGGCGATCTCCACGCGCTCTTCCAGGCTGACGAAGGTGTCGTCGTCGCGAGTCATGATGACCCGGGCGCCGCACTTCACCAGTTGATCCCGGAACTCGAGGGCCATTCGTAGACACAGATCCTTCTCTAGATTCGAGAGGCCCTTGGCCCCGGAGCTGTGTCCGCCGTGCCCAGCGTCGACACAGATCACGCGGCCGAGCAGGCTGTTCGCCGTCAGGTTGATGCGCCCCAGGGGGGGTAGGGCGCTTCGAGAGGTGAGCCGTTTCGGCATCGCCGGAATTCGCTGTGCGGGGATGGGGTCGGGCTGCCCCAGTGGTGCGGTTGCCACCGGCGTCCCTTCACCCACGGTAGCCAGGAGGTCCGCTCCGTCCACGCGGACGGAGGTGACGCGTGTCTCCAGGCCCGGAACTTCCAGAGTCAGACGTGCCTTGCCTGGTTCCGGATGGCCCGTGCGCAGGGCCTTCACGTTTCCGATCGGTGCGGCGAGCTTCACGTTGGTGGCCCACATAGCCCCGACCAGATCGATTGCCACGCGAACGGGTGGGAGCTTTACCTGCAACCAGGTAGGCTTCAGCTTGCCGGCGGCGAGGATCCGAATCTGCACGCCCTGCGGTGTCTCCCTCAACTCCACTCCGGTCAGGGTAATCAGCCCCGCCGCGGGCTCTACCGGAGGAACCTGCGCCACCGGACGCCTGGTGCTCGGGACCAGGGCGACGATGTTCTCGCCCTTCGTCCACTTGATGTCGATGCCGAGCTGCTCCGAAAGCGCCCGCACGGGCACGAAGATGTTTCCCCCGAGGGCCAGCACAACCGGCGTCTCCGCCGTCTCCGGAATGTCGTCTCGCGAGGTGACGATGTCCCAGTCCGCGACCTTCTTCCCCTTGTGGAAAACCGAGTACGTGTCCTGGTTCCGTGTAAACGTGACGTCAATCCGCTGCAGGGCGGGGATGATCGGTGCCCAGAGTTCCTGGTCCTCGATGTGTCCGTAGGTCATGTAGAAGCGTACCGGACCGCTTCCGACCGACAGTCGGGTGCCGGATGCGCCCACGTCCGCAGTCGCGGGCCTCAGCCCCAGCATCAGGGCGAGCACCAATCCGGCGCAGAGGGCGATTATCGGTGCGGCGCGACGCATCGGGTCTGGTCTCCTTGGCACGACCCCCTACGTTGGGGGCCGGGGGTATGGGGAGTCGGGGGTAAGTGGATTCTCGGTTGAGCGGCCGGGACTCCACACCACCCGGTCGGTGGAGTTAGAGGTCCGACAGGAATTGGAATATGCGATCAGCGGCGCCGGGCAGGGCTTCGTGCCCGAAGTCGGGATAGATCAGCAGGTCTTTCCGGCTGGGAATCCTGTTGTAGGCCGCAAACTGGGTGGAGGGCGGGCAGATCGAATCCATCAGACCCACGCTCATCAGAACCTCGGCTCGGATGCGCGGCGCGAGGTGCTGATTGTCTATATAGCCCAGATTGGTGAAGATCTCCACCTCGCGCTCGTGCCGGGGATCGAAGGATCGGAAATAGAGCCGCAGTTCCTCGTAGGCGTTGGTGGCCAGGTCCATCTCCCACACGCGCTGGTAGTCGCAGAGGAAGGGAAAGAGGGGGGCTGCCTTCCGCAGGCTCGGCGTCAACGCGGCGCAGGCGAGGGTGAGCGCCCCACCCTGCGAGCCGCCGGTGGCCGCAACCCGCTCCGCATCCACCTCCGGGAATCCCATGACGATGCGCGCCAGCATTGCCGTGTCAAGGTAGATCTGTCTGAATAGGAGTCGTTCCGGGCGTCCCTGCAGTGCGTCGGTAAGCCCCCGGACGATGTGCCCGCGCATGGTGGTGCCGCTGACCCCGCCCACGTCGTCGGACTCGCCGCCCTGGCCGCGACAATCCAGCGCGGCGACGGAATAACCCTGGGAGACCCAGCTCAGTTTGTCCGACCATTCGCCGCAGTTGCCGGTGTAGCCGTGGAAAAGCAGCACTGCCGGATGCGGCGCCGTTGCCCCGCGAGGTCGCAGGTACTTGGCGTGCACGCGTGCACCGCCCACGCCTGTGAAGTAGAGGTCGAAGCACTCCGCCAGACGGGACGGGAGGTGGTGAGGAACCAGGGTCGGTGCCGGCTCGGTGGTCGCCAGCTCTCGCAGAGCCGCGTCCCAGTACCCGTCGAAGTCATCGGGCCGGGGGTTCCGGCCCAGGTAGCTGTACAGTTTCTCCAGGGGAAGGTCAACGATAGGCACGAGGATGCTCCGAGGTGGGGTTCAGGCGGTTGTTCCCGCCGCGCTCCGCGCTCCCCTGCTTGAGAGTCGGGGGAAGGGGTCGCGGTGCCCGCCGAGACAATCTGAGCCCGTCGGGTACCGGGACTCTTCCGGACCATGCGGCACACTGCGCATCTCCCGCGACGAACGAGCCGAAGGTGACCCAACAGCCGGTGTATCACGAGCTTGAACCGCCGCCGGCGATGCCGGAGGGGTGGTTGTCGCGCCTGCTTCGGACGACGGCCGTGTTCTGGATTGCCCCACTGGCGGTCTACTTCCTCGGCTTCACCGCCCTCACGTGGCCGTTGATCGAGAACTTTCACACGCACTGGTTTGCGGATGCGGGCGACGGTCTGCAGAACTACTGGAACCTGTGGTGGGTGGACAAGGCCGTTACCGACCTCCACCAACTCCCGTGGCACACCCGCTGGCTCCACTACCCGGACGGCGCGCTGATGCTGGCGCAGACGATGAACTCGTTCAATGGTTTCGTCGGCATCCCGCTGCTCCGCTTCATGTCCCTCACCGAACTCTACAACGTCATCGTCATCTTCAGTTTTGTCGTCGGCGGGCTCACGGCGTTCTGGCTGGCCCACGATGTCACCGGGCGCTATTGGGGGAGCCTGCTTGGCGGCTGGGTGTTCACGTTCTCGGCCCACCACTGGGCCCACGCCCAGGGCCACATGCAGATGACCTCCCTGGAGTGGATCCCACTGTTTGTCATGCTCTGGCGACGCATGTTGCTCCAGCCGCGCCCCGTGACCGCCGTGGCCGCCGCGGTGGCGCTCCTCTACGTTACCCTGTGCGACTACTACTACTTCTTCTACTGCGTCCTCGCCGCCGGTGTGATGAGCCTCTGGGCTACGTGGCACCTGCCGCGGCTGGTGATCGGCTTCCGCACAGATTACTGGCCTTCGGTAAGGGCGTTCCTGCTGACCTCGGCCGCCACATGGGGCATGCTCGTGGGATCGCTGTTGGTCAGCAGCGTGCTGGACCCATTCACCTTCGGCCACCCACCCGGGCTCTTCTCGCTTGATCTGCCGGCGCTGGTGATCCCCGGCGGCCACTGGCGGTTCCAGGAACTGACCGCGGGGTACTGGCGCCAGTTGCCGGCCGTGCCCCATGAGCACAGCGTTCATCTGGGCGTTGGGCTGATCGCGCTCCTCATCTGCCACGTCGTGCTGCGCCGACGCGCCCCGGACCCGGAGCGGTGGATGTGGTACGCGATCCTACTCGTGTTCGTCGTGCTGGCCATGGGGCCGACGCTGCACTGGTGGGGTCGAGATTACGCCCACATCCGGCTACCCTACGGCGTTTTGGAGAAGCTATTCCCGCCTCTCCAAATGGGAGGCGTGCCGGTAAGGATGATGGTGATGGTCACGCTTGCCGCCGGTGTGCTGGCGGCAGAGGCCGTGGGTCGGGTCTGGGAGTTGGATGGTCGCCGCAAGTTATGGGTCGCGCCGATCCTGAGCGCCCTGATTCTGGAGCACATTCCGGCTTCGCTCACCGTCACGAGGATTGTCCCGGCACAATACGTCCAGTTTCTCCGGAAGCTACCGGGTGAGGAAGGGGTGCTCGACCTGACCAACGAAGAGGCCCCGGCGCTCAACCTTTTTAACCAGACGGTCCACGAGAAGCCCATCGCCTTCGGTTACATCACGCGTTACCCTCGCAGCGTGAAGCGGAGGGGTAATCGGCTCCTCCGAGCCATCTCCGATCAGGCATGGGATCGGCTATACCGCGACTTCCGACTCCGTTGGCTGGTCCTGGAACCCGGGCGGAAGCTCGAAACCCGGTATCCCGGCGTCAGGGTGGTCTATCGCGATCGGGTGGCTGAGGTGTACGACCTGCGGAGGGCGATGCCGGGAGCGGGTCGCCCCAAGAAGACCCCTCCGTCTCGGCAGCCATCGAGATCTGCGGACCCTTCGCCATAATCCCGGTTGCCTTGCGGCGTTCGGCCGACCCCACCGACCTGGATGTCCGCGGGCACTGCGGTACCCCGACGTGACTCAACCCAATCCCACCGCCCAGGCTTCCCAGCCCGAGGGCCGGACTGACTTCCGGGTGGCCGGCTCCCTCAGCCTGGCAGCCCTGCTCCTCTATCTCGCAACTCTGTGTCGCACCATCTACCTGGGCGACGGCGGCGAGATCGTGACGGCCATCCATTCAGGCGGCGTGATGCATCCGCCGGGATACCCGCTCTTCAGCCTGCTGGGACGGCTGTTTCTGGTGATAGTCCCCATCGGCGAGCCGGCATTTCGCGTCGGCGTGTTGGTGGCAGCTTGCGCTGCGGCAGCGGTGGGAGTGCTGTACCTGATCTGTCGCGTCCTGGAAGCCGGGCGGGCTCCCTCGGTGGCGGCGGCCGGGGTGTTTGGTGCCAGCTACTCGTTCTGGAGCCAGTCCACGCGAGTCGAGGTCTATTCGCTCCACATCCTCCTGGCTTCGCTCGCCATTCTCTTTGCGCTGCGCTACCGGCGGGATGGCCTGCCCGTTCACTTCCTGGCCGCTGTGGGGGCTGCTGCGCTGGGGCTGGCTCACCACCTCACGATTGTGGTGCTCGGTCCATGCCTGCTGGCGCTCTGCCTGCCCCGGCTCTGGTCGCAGGGACGCAAGGCCTGGGCGCTGGTTGCGGGCGCGGCGGGGATGGTCGGGGCCACCGCCTCGTCCTACGGATTGCTGATGCTGTGGGCCCGAGCCGACCCGATCCAGAACTTTGGCCGACCGGTGGATCTGCCGCTGTTGATCAGCCATGCCAGCGCCAGGCTCTATCGGGTGTATCTGCGCCCGCCGTCTCCTGCCGAGCTGGGTCGCGGCCTCCTCAAGGCCGGACAGTTGCTCGCGGACGCCTTCCCGTTCTTCCTGTGGGTGGCAGCGGCGGCCGGGGTGGTCATCCTGTGGCGGCGCAACCGTGGGCTGGCGGCATCGTTGCTGTTGGGGGTGGTATCAGTCGCCGCCTACAACCAGTTTTACCTGATCGAGGACATCGCACCGTACTACCTCACCGCCTGGGTGATCGTGGCGGCGCTGCTGGCGTTGGGGCTGGATGCGCTGCTGTGCGCCGCGCGGCTCCCCGAAGGCAAGCAGGCCCTCGCCTACGTCGTCACCGGGGCCATCCTCACCGCACCCCTCTCCCGGAACTGGGCCGCCTGCGACCTGAGCCGGGTCACCTGGGTGCGCGATTTCGCGCGGCAAAAGCTGGCGCCCGTCTCTCAGGGAGGGGTGCTGGTGACCTATTCGGACACCGACACCTTCCCCATCTGGTACCTTCAGGATGTGCTTCGAGAGCGCCAGGACGTGATCGTGATCGACCGTCTGATCTGCAACGGCACCTACCTGAACTGGGGACTGGACACCAGCGCCTGGTACCTGCATCGACTTCGGCTGAAGGGAGTGCCGGTCTCGCTCTCGGTGCCGGCCGACATCCGTGCTCGCCAGCGGCTGGGGGATGACGGCCGCCTATTGAGCCTGCTCAATGGCCCGCTGAAGGGCCGGCCGCTCTTCTCCACGTTCATCGGCACGGAGCGGGACCGCCGCTACGACCGGCGGGTTTTCATGACATGGGCCGCGCAGAAGCGACAGGCACTCCCGGTCGGGTTGGTGCTGCAGCTCGCGGACCGCGGTGCTCAGGTCGATCTGCCGGAACTTCTCCGCGTGAATGAACGGTTGTGGGGCGAGATCGATCTGCCGGATTTCAGTTCTCTGCGGACGGATCAGGATCTGGACCCCACCTACGTGCAGCAACACTACGCCACGATGCTCACCAACTTCGGCGGGCTGCACGAGATGGCCGGGAACAGAGCGCGTGCCGAGAAGATCTACCGAACGGTGACAACCTGGGCGCCGGCCTATGCCCCTGCGCAGGCCGCACTGAATCAGCTCACCGCCGCCGGTAAACAGGCGCACCGCCCCGACGGGAGCCAGTCCGACGCGACTCAGGCTTTGCCGATGCAGTAGAGCCGCGAGTTGGTGCGGATGAAGAGTGACGCGTGGGCCACGGCGATGCTCGACCGAATCTCGCTCTCATCCGTCGCCATTGGGTTCGTGGCCAGGATTTCTCCGGTATCGGCGTGGTAGACATGCACGTCGCCTGTCAGGCTCATCACATAGACTCTGCCGTCCGCCCCGGCGGGCGATGCCCAGCACATGGACGGACCCGGCGTGGGCTGGCTCCAGATCGCTTTTCCGGTTGCGGGCTCGGTGCAAGTGATGGTCTTCCGCACGTCGCTCAGGATGTAGAAGCGATCCTTGTAGAAGAGCGGTGTAGGGACGTCGCTGGTCACCGGGCCGCGCTGCTCGCTCACCCAGGCGAGTCCATCTGCGCCCAGTTCCCCATTCCCCCCTGCCTTCACGGCGTAGACGGGCTCTCGCTTCGGGGCGCAGGCGAGGATAACTCCGCCACCGACGGCCGGTGACGGCACCAGCCGCCAGAACCCCTGCACGTGGCCCGGGTTCCACGTTCCCCACCGCCAGAGTTCTTTGCCCGTGGCGGGGTCGTGACCGGTCAGCACATCCCCGCCGGCGAGCACCAGTTCCTTCCGACCCTTGTGCTCGTGCGGGATCGGGGTGGTGAAGGCCTCGCGGGATTCCAGCTTGGCCGGCGATGGCCGCTCCACGCGCCACTCCTCTGCCCCGGTCGCGGGGTTAAAGGCGAAGAGGTACGACTTGCTGCCCGGTCGACCGCGGCCGGACACTGCCAGATCGCGCTGCAGCAGTTGGAAATAGAGCCGACCTTCGTAGAGCTGCGGGCTGCTGGAGAAGGTCCAGCCGAAGCAGAAGTCCCCATAGTCCTTCTGCAGGTTGCGCGACCAGAGCAGCTTGCCGTTCAGGTCGTAGGCCACCAGATCGCCGTTCCCGAAGAAGAAGATGACCCGCTTCCCGTCGCTGACGGGGGATGGGCTGGCGTAGTTGCTGCGGTCGTCGAGCTGCACGGCGGTTCCCAGCCCGGCGGGTCGATACCCGGTGCCGGCTATCTGCCGCCAGCGCTCCTTTCCGGTGTTGCGATCCACGCAGAGGGCGAGGAGCTGCTGCTGTTCCCGCAGAGCTGCCGTGACGAACACCGAATCGCCGATGATCACTGGCGTCGCGGCCGACGGCCCTGGAAGTTCCGTCGTCCATTTCACGCCCTCGGAGGGGGAAAACTTGACCGGCAGACCTTTCTCGGGGCTCGAACCGTTGAAGGCGGGACCGCGCCAGTTCGGCCAGTCGCTGCCCGTCACGGCGGCGCGGGCCTGACCGGCAAGCCAGAAGCCGGGGACAGAGAGAAGGATGGCGCGTCGATCCATGGGGGACCTCTCGAAGCCGCACGGGCGGGATGGGTGACTTCGATGATAGATACGCGGCCGCCGAGTAGCGGTCACGGGTTGTCGCGGATAGTATGGAGGGCCGCCGCTCCTCCCACTCAACCGTATGCCAGCTTCACCCTCTCCCGGCCGACTCCTGCTGACTGGCGGAACCGGCTTCGTCGGCGCCCGCCTCTACCCCGTCCTCGTCGAGGCCGGGTGGGAAGTTCGGTGTCTCACCCGCAACCCGACCAGGGCCCGTGAGCGGTTTGGCGACCGCGGGTGGATTGCGGGAGACGCGGGCGATCCCGCGGCACTCGGGGCCGCGATGTCCGGCTGCCGGGCCGCCTACTATCTCGTGCACGGCATGGGGGAGCAGGTTGCCGACTTCCACAAGCTGGAATGCGAGACGGCGCGTAACTTCGCAACCTCAGCCGCGGCCGCCGGTCTGGAGCGACTGGTCTATCTCGGTGGGTTCCGCCCTCAAGGTCCCACGACGCCGCACCTGCAGAGCCGGCTCGATGTCGGAGAGATCCTGCGGTCCGGGTCTGTGCCGGCCATCGAGCTGAGGGCCAGCATGATCATCGGCGAGGGTAGCCTCTCCTGGCTCATGGTGCGCGACCTCGCGGCTCGCCTCCCAGCGATGGTCCTGCCGCGCTGGTTGAAGTCTCGAACCCAACCGCTGGCGGTGGACGACTTGATGGTGGCATTGCGGGCAGCGCTTTCTCTGCCCGCGGCCGGCGGTGTCTGGTTCGACCTCCCGGGGCCGGAAACGTTGAGTGGACACCAAATCCTGGTGCGGACGGCGCACGCGCTGGGGCTCTCGCCGCCCGTCACGGTGGAGGTGCCGGTGCTTTCTCCATGGCTCTCGTCGCACTGGATCCGGTTCGTCACCCGGGCGGAGTGGGGCGTAGCCCGGGAGATTGTCATCGGAATGGCGAGCGACTTCCTCGCCGAGGACGCCCGCTTCTGGGACTTGATCGGCCACGCGCCGATGCCGTTCGACGATGCGGCCCGGCGGGCGATCGCCGAGGCGCCGCGGGGTCCGTTGCCCGGGTTCTGGGGCTGGGTGGAGGGGCGACGCCTCAGGCGTAGAGCATCCGCGTGACGGGCGGTCCCGCGAAAGGTTCCGCACGTCGGATCCGCGTAGGTTCGGTCCTGTTCACGGCGCTCTGGATGCTCTCCACCCTGGTGAGCCACTGGGTGGGGATCTGGTGGGCGGTCGGGACCAGCGCCGCGGTGTTGGGACTGGCCTCTGTCGTCATCGATCCCGGCCTGGTCGCGCGGGTGCGGCCGACGCCGCGATTGATCGCGGCCGGGCTGGTGGCCGGAGGGCTCATGATCGCGGTCACCTACCTGGTCTACCCGCTCATTCGGTCGGCGATGCCGGAGGTGGTCGTGGAGACTGGCGCGCTCTATGCCACGTTTGGCGAACGGCGCGGCTGGGTGGTGTATCTTCTGCTTCCGCTGGTGATTGTCGCCGAGGAGATCCTCTGGCGGGGACTCATCCACGACGCACTGGACGGCAGTGGGCTGCCGGGGTGGTCCCAACCGTTGCTGGCTGCGGGCGTCTATGTGCTGTCCGTTGCGCCAATCGGGTCGCCGCTCCTGATGATCATCGCGCTCGGCTGCGGCACTTACTGGAGCCTCCTCCGGAGCGCCAGCGGTAGTCTGCTCCCTCCCTTGCTTGCGCATCTCCTCTGGGACGCCTGCGTGTTCGTGCTCTTCCCGCTGGGGTGAAGGGCGCCACTACAGTCGCTGTTCCAGCCAGTCCCAGGCCGTCAAATCCCAGAACTCGTGTCCGCCGGGGAATACGACAAAGCGGAATCGCTCCGGCCGACCCACACGGGCATAGTAGGAGGCGACGACCGGCGCGAGGGTTTTTCCCATCTCTCGATGCGTCGGGGCATCGCTCTCACCCGCCTGGATCTCCAGTGCCCTCGGGCAGATCAGGGCACCTAACTCGGAGTCCTTAAACAGAGTCATACGATCTGGGAAACGGAAATCCGACGGGACGCTGAGCTCGTCCTGGGCATACCGGAATTCCTGTACGCCGAAGTAACAGCTCGAGACAACCGCCTTGATCCGCGTATCCACTGCCGGGACGACCAGGCTGTAGTACCCCCCGTAGGAGAGCCCGACCATGGCGATCCGCTTGGGATCGATCTCCGGTCTCCCCAGGAACGCGTCAAGCCCCCTGGTGATCTTCCAGGTCTCGACGGCGGTGAGGCTGGTGCCGAGGAGTCGCAGCCGGTCGTCCGTTCGGTTGCGCACGTCCGGCGGGTGACCGTCCGCACGGAAGAGGTGGGTCGGCGCCCACACGGCATAGCCGCGCTTGACCCCGCCGCGCGCCATGTCGTGGTAGTTAGAGCCGCCATTGAAGAGGGCGACTTCGGGCGAGCCGCCGCCGCCGTGCATGCTGATGACCAGGGGACGCCGTCCCCGGGCGTTCCTGGGTGTCAGGTAGAGGCCGACGGAGTTCACCCCCGGCAACACCGGGACGCTCACTCGGTAGTAGACGGCGAGATCATCCTCGCCGATCCGGACGAAGCGGGGTTCTCCCGTGGGCTTGCCGGGCGGGGGATACCCGATGGAGCGACAGAAGGCCTCTCGGAGTGACCGCACCGACCGCTCGTAGTCACGTTCCGAACGGAAGTCGGGACGGAACAGTGAGTGGAGTCGCTGGGTGTCGGCCTTCAGCCCCTGGACGTAGGCGTCGAGTTCGCGGGCCTGTTCCGTGCGGATGGGGTTGGAGTCCTGGACGCGCTCTTCGTAGAGGCGGCCCGGTTGCTGCGCGGCCACAGCGCCGCCGACGAGGAGGCCGGCGACGAGGGCGACTGAGGTGGTGCGGTGGGCGTGCATGGCGGTTACGTGTCGGGCGGGTGCATGATCTGGGCACTCGGCGAGTGCCAGAAGCACGGCCGAAGAAGGCACCAGATACTTTCTGAATAGACAACGAGGTTCGGTGGCGGGCGGCGAAACTACTCCTGACGCCGCTCGGTGGCGGCGATGGGACCCACGATGCTCGGCAAACGCATCGCCCAGACCAGCCTGTTCGATGTCGGGGCGCTGAAGGCCATCCGCCTGAAACCAGACAGCTTCTACGCGCAATTGGCAGCAGCGGCGCCTACGCTGTATCCGGACGAGACCTTCGCGGCGCTCCACGAGGTGCGCGGCCGGACCAGCGTGCCGCCATCCTCATGGAGCCGTGCGCCTGGCCAGCGGCGGGGCGGCGCACCAACCATGCGGAGAATGCCGGACGGATACCCGATGCGGCGCGCACTGGATTCGGTAGAATCAACCCAGCACTCTGCGGAGCCTCCGCTCCTGAAAGGATGATCCCGCCATGCTCTCCACGCATCCCGGTCAGCCCTGGCGCAGTCCGGCGCTTCCCTTCACCGCCGTCAACGCCGACACCTGTGAACTGCACTACACGGAGTGCATTGCCAACAAGCCGCGGATGTGCGTGCCGGGCAGCCAGGGCAACATGCCGATGCCGTGCCGGCAGGTGGATTACTTCCCCGGCAGCCGGGACGTGGCCACGACTTCCCCGCCCTGCAGCCCGCTGCCCCCGCCGCCCGACTTCTGATCACCTGCAGCTTCTACCGCCGCAAGGGGGATAACGCCGATGGCCATGACCGTCCGCTACACCGTCATGGACGGTCAAATCATGAGCGAGAACCGCAACGGGGTTCAGCGCGACAATACGACGAGATGATAGAGGGATTTGTTACCTTTGACATACGATGTAGTCGCGATGAGTTCGCGGACGCCTGGAGCCTTTCCCGGCGCCAGCTCCACCTATTGAATCCCGATAGCGCTTACCTGTTCTCAACCGATGTCCTGGTCTGGCCCTCGTTATTTGACTGGGGAATTGGTCGGGGAATGTCGGAACGCGTCCGTAGCCAGCTAAAGCTCGACGGTCCCGTTCCACCGTTTCGACCGGATTGGAATAGACTGGCCTGGTCGTCATTATCGTCGATGCGCTCGTGCGCTGAGTCTGCGGGCATCGAACCACAATCCGCGATGGAGGTCAGTATCTGGACAACTGACCCAGCGTGTTTGGGCTGCAGTCCGGACGGCGATTCGATCCTTGACCCTCGATGTCTTCTCGGATGGGACGTGAGCGACGGTTATACCAGTGCTCTAACCAACTCCGGATTGGGAGCCATAAACGACGATCCAGCGCTGGCCCAATTCCCACGACTTCTGAATGAGAATCATCTGTTTGTCGCTCTCGAAGGCGCCGAGATGTTCTCAGCCCTGGCGAATCAACTGGTGCCGGAGCACGCTCCTTTCTGGCCCTACGCATTGTTTCGAGTTGCAAGGTGAACGCAAGGACGTCTTCGAGTGCATGATCTGCTATGGGACGCCCATCGTTGTTACGCAGGAACCACAGGCCACGAACAGGACGTAGCCCTTGATCAGGCACATTGTGGCCCTGCTGGACGAACACCAGCAGAAGACCGACACCTTGACCTACTGGCCCTACGGCGAAGTCCGCACGAGAACGGGCACGACGCCCACACCCCTCGGGCTCTTCGGGCGGCATTCCAGCCCATACCTCAGGATAGCTTCTGGTGTTAGGTTCCCATCTCGGGCAAAAGTCGACCAATGGTTCGTTCGCGCCCACGTCCACGCGGGCGGTGAGTGTCGATGGATGCAGCTCACGCCGTGGGCGACGGGCCGAGAACACGGATCCGGCCTCGTGGAGGATAGGCGACGATGCTGTCTGCCACACCCTGTCGCCAGCGCATCCCGGATCGGTCCAGCCTCTTGGTGGCACTCGAGGCTCCGTGGATCCCTCCCGGTGGAGCTAGAAGAGCTCGCGCAGCGGTTCGCCTTGCTGAACGATCGGGACAGGTTTGCCCTGATGATCCTGGTAGGTGGCGTCGAGGGGTACATCCATGTGGCGAAAGATGGTGGCAGCGAGATCGCCAGGGGTCACTGGCCGCTCGTCCGGTTCCCCCCCGTCCGGGGTGCTGCGGCCGATCACCTGGCCGTGGCGCAATCCACCGCCCGCCAGCGCCATCGACATCACTCGATCCCAGTGGTCTCGCCCGTCGGCCGCGGAGATCTGCGGGGTGCGTCCGAACTCCCCCATGGCGATGACGAGCGTCGTGGAGAGCAGCCCCCGCTCCTCCAGATCCGCCACCAGGGTGGTGATCAGATGGTCGAAGATGGGCAACAGCGGTTTCAGCCCGGACTGGATCCCGCCGTACGGAGGCACGTCGTCGCCGTGGGTGTCCCAGGTTCCTGAAGCTGAGTGGTGAGTCAGATCCAGGGTGACGAAGGCGACGCCCGCTTCCACCAACCGCCGGGCCAGGAGGGCCTGCTGGTGCCAGGGGTGGCTCCCATAGCGTCGTCGATTCACGTCGGGTTCGCGGTGGATGTCGAAGGCGGCCCGCGCACCACCGCCCAGGAGCATCTCGACCGCCTGTTGTTGGTACCGGTCCGCGCCGTGAACCTCAGGCGATTCGTCTACCGTGCGCCGCAGCGCATCCACTTGCTGGCGCAGTGTATTGCGCCGCCGCACTCGATCAAGCGTTAGGGACTCGGGAAGCGCGAAGAGGGCCCCGCCGGAGCTGCGGCCCAGATCCTTTCCCAACAGGTCCACCACCGGCAGGTCCGCCGCGAGGTGACCGGGGAAGGGGTCGAACTCGCGTCCGGCGTAGCCGCCGGTAGCAACGTGGGTTCGGGATCGATAGAAGGCCACGTAAGGTGGCATGCCGGGCGCGTTGCCTCCCCGGTGCATCGCGCACAGTGAGGCGATGGCTGGGTACATCCGAGCCTCGGCGTTGGTCCGGGGCTCGGCGCGACGGTTCCCCGTTTGCATCACGATGTTGGGGTCGTGATTGCTGCCTGCGCAATCCACGGCGCGGATCAGGGTAAACCGGTTCAGCGCCGCCGCCATCTTTGGCAGATGCTCGCTGATTTGCACGCCTGGGAGGCGGGTGTCGATCACTCCGAATGGCCCGCGATTGCTCAACGGTCGGTCCGGCTTGGGGTCCCACATGTCGAGGTGGCTCGGCCCACCGGCCATCCACAGCAGGATGACGCTGCGAGGGGACCGGGGCGAAGCCCCCTGGGCTCGCTGCGCGAGGAGGTCAGTCAGAGAGAGCCCCGCCACGCCGGCCAGCCCGGCCTTGAGGAAGCCGCGGCGCCCGGCGATCACGAGGCCCTCGGGCTCTCGGGAGCGCCAGTGTTGGAACGCGTGCCGGTGGAGGTGACTCACGGCCTGTTCGACACCGCGTTCGGCGTGGCGGTTGCACGGCCGATCGGCGTAGGCGTCGCCCTGTTCACAACAGCGGCCGGAGAGCCCGAAGGTAGGCTTTCGCGTTTCGAAGCATTCCGAGATCGTTGGGGTGGGATCCGTCCGTGGCGCCCTCGCCGTCGTCGCCGAGTAGATCGGCCCCGCGAAGGTAACCCAACCGTCTCACGCCCTCCCTCCTCAGCGTTTCATACGCCCCCCGAAGCGCCGCGCGTCGTTCAGTGTGCGCGGTTCGCGTTGCCCGATAGAAGCCTGCGTTGGTGAAGGTCCGGTCTTCCACCAGGAGGATCGGTGTCTCGGGACGCGCCGCGCGCAGCCGCCGGACGAGCGGGGCCGTCCGCTCACCCACCGCCTGCGGTGTCATGTTGGGGAGGCAGTCGATGGCATAGGCGGCGGGATCCAACTCGCAGAGAAGCTCCGTGACCGCCGGCTCCATCTGGCCGTTGCCGGAAAAGCCCAGGTTGACGGTGGGGCGGTTGAGTCGGCGGCCGATGATGGCCGTCATGGCGATGCCGGGCCGGGAGGCGCACGCCCCATGCATGATCGAGGTTCCGTAGAACACCAGCGACCCGCCGGCACGCGGCGCCAATCCTTCGAATCTGCTCTCGGGCAGCACGCCAATCTCCAGTTGCTCCACGCCGTTGTAGAGCGGCAGGTAGATCGTGAAGCCGCGAGCGGCTCCGCCTGGGAGGGGATCCAGGTCTCCTCCCAGCCGGAGGTTCATGGTCTGGGCGTTCGCCATCACCACAGCCACCCATCCGAGCCGTCCGCGCTCATCCTCGGCGTACAGATCAAGCCCGCTCACTCCCGTAGCCGGCATGTGCGGCATCGCCAGGTTCGCGCTTAACAGGGAGTAGCGGACGTGAATGGCCCGGGAATTGGTGCGAAACCGGACCGCCATCCCCGCGGAGTGCCGGCTGAGGTTCCAGAGCGCCGGGCGGAGCGACTTCTCGGCGCGCGCGGGGAACCGATCGAAGTAGCGAGCGGTGTCGTTCCACGCCCGCCCTTCAACGCCCCAGTCTCGCACGTCGTACCAATCGAGCCCGTCAGCCCGTCGGGGCGCGGGTGCCGCCAGGGCGGTGACCGGGATGATTGCGGGCGCGGCCAGCAGCGCGCGGCGGGAGAGGGTGGTGCGTGTCATTGGCGCACTATTGGTTCCGCGCGGGCCGGGCTCCTGCGAAGAGCCGGAAACAAGCGGTCCGCCGCGCACTCCAACAAAGCGAGGCGGGCCGAGTTGGCCCGCGGTTGGAACGAATCGCCATGCTCTCGATCGCTGTCCCGGGCCAAACCAGGTTGTGTGATGGACCAACACGCCGCGAGTTGCTCCGCGTCGGCGCTCTGTCCGCGCTGGGCCTCACCCTGGTCGACTTGCAGCGGCTCGAGGCTGCCGGTCCCCCTCGGAGGGGAGCCAAAGCGCGGTCGGTCATTCTCATTTTCAACTGCGGAGCACCGAGCCATATCGACCTCTGGGACCCCAAACCGGACGCTCCGGACGATGTCCGGGGCATCTTCAAGCCGATCAACACCAGCGTCGCCGGACTGCGTGTGACGGAGTTGATCCCAGAGCTGGCGAAACGAGCCGATCGCTACGCTGTCGTCCGCTCCGTGGGGCACACGCAGAACCAGCACAACTCCGGGATGTACTACGCCACGGTTGGGCGACCGTACTCGATCGATAGCACCCTCATCAATCCCAGCCGGACCGACTATCCGTCGTTGGGAACCCTGGTGGGTTGGCTCGCACAACGGGAAGGCCATGCCTCGGCCATCCCCCCTTACGTCATCACCCCGGAGCCACACTGCGACAGCACGGTCTACATCACGCCCGGGCAGTACGGGGGCATGCTCGGCGCCCAATTCGATCCCTTCGTGCTCAACGCGGACCCGAACCAGGCCAACTTCAAGATCAGCAGCCTTGATCCCGTGCCGGGAATGACGGCGGGCAGAATGGGTCGACGCCGATCACTCCTGGAACAACTCGACACGGGGCTCGCTTCCCTGGATGAAGTCGCGCTTCGGGAGATGGATGTCGTCCATCAGCGCGCATTCTCGCTCGTGGCCTCCTCGGAGGTACGGCGAGCATTTGATCTATCCCAGGAGCCGGCCGCCGTTCGGGACCGCTACGGCCGGCACAAGTGGGGCCAGTCGCACCTGCTCGCTCGCCGACTCGTGGAAGCCGGCTCGCGCTTCGTCACCACCGTGAACGGCCAGAGCATCGTCTGGGACACGCATAAGGACAACTTCAACTCGCTCAAAGGCAGGCTCGTACCGCCGATGGAGCGCGCTTTCGTCGCGCTGCTGGACGACCTCCAGGACCGGGGGATGCTCGACGAAACCCTGGTGATCTGGATGGGGGACTTCGGACGCACGCCCAAGATCAACGGGGATGCCGGGCGCGATCACTGGCCTCCGTGCTACAGCGTGGTGCTGGCGGGCGGCGGAATCCGGGGCGGGCAGGTGGTCGGCGAGTCAGACAAGATCGGTGCCTATCCCGCCGTTCGCCCCGTCAGCCCGGCCGACATCCATGCGACTGTCTTCCAAGCCCTGGGATACGATCCCGAGGCCAACTTCTACCACGCTTTCGACGGACGCCCGCTGCCGCTCTCGACGGGCGAGCCGATCCGAGAACTCCTCTAGAGCTGCTCGCCTCGGCTGGCCGGCCCGCCCGCCCATTGGGGCGTCCGGCGACCTGTCGGGCGGGCTGCGTCCGCGCGTGGCGGTTCGCTCGCGGGCATGTTACCCTTCCGATAACCTCGTCCTTCCACGAGCGTGTCATCAAGAGGATCCCCGTGCGATTAACACTCCGGTCGTGCTCCATCTTCGGCGCCCTGCTGGCCCTTCTTTCCAGCGGCCCCGCTATCCAGCCCGCTGACGGTGCCGCCAGGCTTCCCTTCGTCTTCGTCCGGGACAGCGGTGCCCCCATCCGCATCATCCCGTTCCGTCTCGAGGGCAACGGGCAGCTCACATCCTTGGGCGCGCCGGTCGACACCGGGCTGGTCGATGGCACCTGCGGGGGGGACTGTGACGCCCTGGCATACTCTCGCCTCCGAAAGCGACTGTTCGCCATCGGCGGCGCGGGGGTGGTTGGGTTCAAGCTATCAGCGTCGGGCAACCTGACAAAGGAAGCCACGCAGCCACTCTCCGGAACAAGCTTCTCGGGACTCGAGGTCGTTGAATTCGGCAACAAGGCCTTCCTGTACGCCGTCGTTTCTTCGGTCCGCAGCCTCGTGGGGTTCCGCATCGAGACGAACGGCAGGCTGACCCCGCTGGCATCGGCGAATCAGGTCCTTCCTGACCAGGCGGTGACCTTGCTCGCAGTCGGCAGGCGACTGTACGCGAGCAACAGCGCGTCGAACACGGTGAGTGGTTTCTCGGTCAGCGGCTCGGGACGGCTCAGCCCATTGCCTGGAAGCCCCTACACGATCGGCCCCGTCAGTCGCGCGGCTCGGCTGGCCGTTGATCCGGTGCGGAGTATCATGCTGATCGGAGACATTTTCGTCAGCACCGCGGCCACGGCGCCGCTGCTGCCGGACGGGTCGGTTGGGGCGGCCGCAGCCGCGCCTGGCGTGGAGGGGCGAGGTAGCTTCGAAGTGCAGCCCGGCAAGTTCCTCTACATCACGCAGGGCTTCGGATCGAATTTGATCCAGAGCTACCTGGCTGACCGCACCGGTCGGCTGGCAGCGGTCGGCGAAGAGCAGACGCTCCCTGCTCCGGTAGAGTCGATGGGAATGTCTCCCGACGGGCGCTTCCTGGTCACCGCCACGGGACAGGGCGGAGACAGCGTCAATAGCTACGTGTTGGACGCGAAGATCGGCCTCGTGACGCCGGCAGACAACGAAGCGGTCACTCTGGGAATTGCCGACTCCGTGCTGGTTCTCAATCGATAGCTGGGGACCCTGGTTCGATCGAGTGGCCTCGCAGGCCTCACCGCGGGAGTTGCCGCATCCGGCCGGCGAAGGCGGGGCTCGTTTCGGCCAGGATCTGGAGCGCCTCGCGTCCCTCGGGCTGAGGGACGCGGGCGAACTCTGCCTTTCCGCTGGCCCCCGTCAGCGCGGAGTTGATTCCGTCGAAGACCACGTCGCGAGCCTCGATCGGGAGGGCGTCGAACGCCTCGGTCTGGACCATGTAGCTGATCGGATAGCGGAAGAGTCGGCGCTTGAGGTCAAATTCCCGCAGAGTGCGGCCCTGCGCGTCCCGGACTCCCGCGGCGCTGAAGTCCCTCACAAAGGTGGATGTGCCCGATACCGGCTCCTGAAGGGGGGTCTCCCGTGAAAAGACGAGGGCCCGAACGAGCGGCTCGCACACGCTACGGATGCGGCTCACGGTGCTCTCGGACCGATAGCCGGCCGGTCGGCCCAGTTCGCGATTCAGCATGCGTTCGTAATGCAGCGCCATCCGCGTCTGGTAGTTCGCGCGCGTGATCAGGTTGTGTAGTCGCGACTGGTGCTCCGCCACGAGAAGAGCGACGATGTCGCTATGGTCGGACAGGTAGGGCCGGGTGTTGACCAGCCGCTTCAGATCGGTTACCTCCGGGCCACCCTGGCGGACGCCCCGCAGCGCTGCCGCCTCGGTTCGGTACGTGACGTTGCCCATGTGCGGCTGCTTGCCGTGGCGCCCCGTCACGTACCAGCCACCCCAGCGCTCCCGCCAGGGACTCTCGTCCGTGGAGAGAAAAGTCCCGGCCGCGAAGTACGGCTGGCCGTTGGCATCCGGGAAAACAGACCGGATGAGGTGACCCGGCACCCCCGCCGTGAGGGAGGAGCTGTGACACTGGAGGCACTCGTCAATCTGGCGAGAGAAGCGAGGCTTGCCCTGCTCGTCCGGGCGCACCACGTAGAAGACGGCACCGAGGTTGGGGTCGGTGGTCGCAATCTCCACGATGTCGCTGTGCTGGACCCAGCCGACATAGGTGTGTTCGTTGAAGTAGATGGCGCGCGGCGTCTGCGGGGAAATGAAGTCGCGTTGGAAGCTGGTCTTGCTGAAGACCAGCATCTGACTCGAAGTCGGGATCTTCAGGGCGGAGAGGATGGCAGGGAGGTAGCTCCGGGTTCGATCGCGCACCAGCCGAACCTCTCCTCGCTCAACGCGTGAGGCCAGTCCGGCGATCGGGTCCCGCGCCGCTGTCTGGCGATACAGGATCGGCTCGTCCTCGAAATCGTCGACGCCCACGGCGAATGCCACCCCCACCAGTGGGATGGACGCCAGAAGCGAACCGAGTAAGAGAGATCGAGGAGACCGTCGCGCCATGTGTGCGTGAGCCTTTCCATGCTCATTATTCCGCATCCGGCGTACCGAATTATTGGGCCTCGATGACGGGAATGCAGGGTTTTCTTCCCGGCCGCGGCTATCGCGGGCGATGGCGGAACTTGCGGAGGCGGGCGTCGGCCACCCATTCGATGACGTAGAGGTCCCCCCGCGAGTCCACAGTCAGCGCGTGCGGAGCCTGGAAGGCCGCCTCTCCCTGTAGCCGCGAGCCATCGCCGAGGCTGGCAACCGGCCGATCCTCTCTGTCGAGGATCGTCACGACCTTGGCCAGGTCCGGGACGAACATCAGTTCTTTGTGGGTGTAGAAGCAGCAGGGATTGCGCATCTGGTCCCGGACCTCCCGCTTCAGCACGCCGTCCAGAGTGAAGACCTGCAGCCGGCCATTGGCTCTATCCGCGATGTAAAGCTCGGGCTCGTCCTTCTTCTTGCCACGCAAGTCCACCCAGATGCCGTGACATGTCTGGAATTCCCCCGGACCCTTGCCCGGCTTGCCGATGGCCTGGATCAACTTGCCTTCCCTGCTGAACCGGCGCACGATCTGGTCGCCGTAGCCGTCGCAGACATAAATGTCGCCGTTCGGGGCCACGGCGACATCCGTGGGGTTGTTGAGCGGGGCCTTGATGTTGGTGCTGTTTTCCGACGCGACGTTGCCGATCCGCATAAGGATCTTGCCGTGGAGGTCCGTCTTGATCACCTGGTGGTACGGGTTGAGGACACTGAAGTAGAGGAATTCGTCCCCGCCTTCGCGGTGCAGGTAGAGGCCGTGGCAGGCACCCCGCTGGATGTTGCCGCCGACGCCGGTGAAGTCCGTTCCGAAGTCTCGCAGCAGGTTGCCCTGCCGGTCGTAGACGACGACCATCCGGTCGGCCTGGCTGTGCATGTAGATGTTGTCGTGCCGATCAGCGACGATGGCGCAACCCATCTTGAAGGTGATGCCCTCGGGTGGGGTGCCCCAACCGCGCACCAGCTCGTAGGCATAACGGCCTTCGCCGATCGTGACGGAATCCTGCGCGTCCGCGGAAGAGACGCCCAGCGCGGCCCCGGCGATGCCGGCGCCCGCGACTCCCAGCAACTGACGCCTCGTCACAGGTTTCTGATTCCGACTCGACATGTCTGCCTCGCAATTCCGCGGCTCCCGAGCGCACGGCTGGCAGTAGGACACGCGGAAGCGCCCACGGTTGCGCCGCGTGTTGCGGGCAGACGGAGTAGCGGTCAGGCGTCCTTGCTGACGCGAGCGAAGGGTAGGAAGGGTGCCTCGCTCAGGCTCGGCGTCGGGTCGATGAGGGCGCCGATCATCCCGTCCCGGGCGGCCACCCTGGCGCCCCTGCCGAAATCCTTCCGACTGCGGCTGAAGACGGTCGGCTGCCACTCGGCACCGTCCTCGCATCGATCCAGATAACCGTGCAGCGCATCCAACGAGGAGAAGAGCAGGATGCACTCTCCGTGCGCGATACGGGCGCCGCGCGGATGCCCGTCCGGACCGCGCACGGTCCAGAGCACGTGATCAAAGAGGGTGCTGGGTAGTGCCTGACTTTCGGACATAGGGCAAGCCTTCGAATCGTTCTCCAGCATGCAGGTCGGCAGGAAGGACTGGCGAAATCATATCGTTTCGCGCCACGCGCGCGTGCGTGCGGCAGTGGCTCCCCCCTCTCGCCGGCTTCTTGAGGGTGGCGACCGGGCCTGCCGAGCTTCGGCCAGGCCGGGCCCACGCCAGCCGATCCGACCTTGGCCGGGCGAGAAAAGGGCAGGTTGCCTACGGGGATGGCGAGGAGCGCGGGCTGAGGTGTGCGGTCCTGAATCGGTACATGGCCGAACTCCCGCGAGGGGAGAAACGGGCCGCGAAAACGCCCCGCCTCTTTCGAAGCGGGGCGTTTCAGATCCCGTCGCGTTGAGACGTCGACCTAGAAGGAGATGACGCCGGGAGGAGGTGTCCCCCCGATGGCGATCTGGTGGAGAGCCTCGCGGTGCACCACCTTGACCCGGCGATAGCGCGTCTGGATCCAGTCGTAGTCTCTCCACTGGGAGAGTACGACGGCCACGGTTTCCCGCCGAGACCCGACGCCCATGGCGATGATGTCCTGCCGGGCGTGGATGACCGGGTGCCCCTGCATCTCCGTGATGTCGAGGAGCAAGGCGGCGAGCCGCTGCGAGATGGTCAGGCTTCCAAGCCGATATGCCCCGTTGATCAGCGAGTGGACACTGCGCTCAAGTTCTTCCTGAGAGATGTCCTTGTCGGCGTTCTTGATGGGCGTGACCACGGATGTGGTGATGGCGACGACCGTGGTGGCCGCCGTGCTGACCTTCTTGATGCCGGGAAGTGGCATCACGACATCGCCCGGGCCGAGCAGGGCCATCGTGGCCTGATCCCGGCGGTGGACGACGATCCCCTGTTGGATCCGGATGGGGGAGACCTGCTCGCCCTCGTTCCAGATGACGTCGCCCGCCGCGTACTGCTGACCGTTGGGCGCGCCTTCTTTTGCAGCCATATGTTGCTCCTGGTGTGGCACATGCCGACAGACTCCGTCGGCGCGGAACGTCCAAGTCGACGCTCCAATCCGCATCCAAAAGGGACGCGGAATATGTGGGATTTACCGCTTAACACTATCACAGCACACGAAAATGTGATTGCCCGCGCACCGATCAAGTTTATTTGCCCGCAGAGAATGGTTATGAACCAGGGATTTCCAGGTCCGCGATCACCGGACGATGGTCGGATCCGTCCGCACTTCCTACGTGACAACCCAGCGCCCGAATTCCCGTACCCACCAGGATGTGGTCAATCCGGACGTAGGACACTCGAAATCGTAAGGAGTGTCCGTAGGTGTAGCCATACCCCCAGCCGGATTCGAGAAAGCAGTCACGCAGACCCAGACTCATGAGCCGACGACAAACCTCGGACTGTACGGGTGCATTCAGGTCTCCAGCCACAATCATCGGACGCGGTAGCCCCATGAGGTCGGCAGTCACGTGCCGGGCCTGTGCGATTCGATGCGACGTCGATGCCTTGAAGCCCTGCACACCCTCGAGCTTGTCGCCGATGAGGGCGTGGATTCCGTCGCGTGGAGTGTTGAGGTGCAGCCCACAGATCGTGGCCTGAAAGCCGTCGCCGCGAAGATTGCCGACGAGGTAGCGCCTGCCTCCGGATTCGGGCAGAGGCCGGACGGCGACGGTGCACGGGAGACGGCTGGCGATCCAGCACCCGGCATCTCCCTCCATGCGGTAGCCGCGCAGCGCACCTCGCAGAGGCTGAGTAGGTGCCGGCATTTCCTGAAAGAAGTAGACATCCGCATTCGCCGAGAGAATCTCTGCCAGCACACCCGGATCATCCGCTTGGCCGCGGACGTTGTAGGTCATCACCCGGAGGCGGTGGGTGGGACCTATCGCAGCCGGCTGGGGCCGAGGCCACGCCAGGCCCATCACCGGCCCTGCGATCCAGGCAGCCCCGAGGACTACCCCTGGAATCCACGGCCGGGCGAAGACCGCGGCGACGATGAGCGTAACGGATTGGGGAAGCAGCCAGAGCCAGCCGGGAAGGTAGAGCAGCGCTCCCGACCACCACCAGATCTCCGGTCGCACCACCACGGGAAGCGTCACAAGGAGCAGGAGCAGGTGCCACGCACCCAGCAGCCAGGCCACCTTCCGGCCGAGCGCCGAGGGGCGCCTGCCCACGCGACCGGCCGGGGTCGGGGGCGTTGGGGAGGCCCCGGATGCCGTGGAACCGCTCTTCCGTGTCCGGGATTCTCCGGCTTGCACGCACCCTCCCCCCTGCGCAGTTAGCTATCAAACCCAGGGGCCGGCATCGATTGGCTCGATCTTCCGGCCTCCACTTCCTCGCTTACCCGACTGCCACGCGTCGATGACCACCCTATTCTTCACGGTGTTGTTCTGTGTAGCCTGGCTGTTCATTCTCTACACGTACGTCGGTTTCCCGTTGCTCCTCGCCGGAATGGCGAATCGAGCCCGGAGGGTGCCGCCGCAGGATGATGCGCAGCCGGAGCCAACCAACGAGCAACTTCCGAGCGTCACGATGGTTGTGGCTGCGTGGAACGAGGCCTCGGTTCTCCGGCAGAAGCTGCTCAACACGGCGGCGATCGCCTATCCTGCGGATCGTTTTCAGTTATTGATCGGCTCGGACGGGTCGGACGATGGGTCGGCGGAGCTCCTGGCCAATTGCACGGACCCCCGAGTGCGAGCGGTCTGCTTCCCGGTGAGACGCGGGAAGATCTCGGTGCTGAACGACCTGATGGGACAGTGCGATTCCGACATCGTGGTCATGTCGGACGCCAATAGCATGTACGCGCCGGATGCCGTCCGCCGTTTGGTGCACCACTTCCGCGATGAGTTGGTCGGTTGTGTCAGCGGCGAACTTCGTCTGGAGCGCGACGGTGGGGTATCCGGCGAGGGGCTCTACTGGAAGTACGAGGGGTGGATCAAGCGTAACGAGAGTCGGCTTGGTTTTCTGGTCGGCTGCAACGGCGGCATCTTCGCTCTCCGCCGATCTCTCTACGAGCCGCTCCCGGCATCGACCATCGTCGAGGACTTCGTTCTCACGCTGCGGGTGCTGGAGAGGGGATTCCGTGTGGTCTTCGATCCGGAGGCCACGGCGGTGGAGCCAGCTAGCCCGTCTTCCCAGGCGGAGATGCGTCGGAAAATCCGGATAGGTGCCGGCGGATTCCAGGCCCTCGGCCTCACCTCACGTCTGCTTCACCCGCGGCGCGGAGCCATCGCGTTCGCCTACTGGGGCCATAAGGTGCTTCGCTGGTTGGTTCCTCTCTTCATGCTCGCCGCACTCGTCGCCAACTTCGCTCTCTTGTCGCATCCACTCTCCCAGGCCGCGCTACTGACTCAGGCGCTAGGGGGAGTTATTGGGGGTTGGGCTTACTTTGCGCCGGCTGAGAAGGGTGTGCCGCGATGGGCGCGCCCGATCGGCTACTTCTATCTGATGAACTGGGCCCTTTTCTGCGGCTTCCTTCGTTACCTCTTCCGAACCCAGCGAGTCACGTGGGATCGCGCTGTCGCCTGAATTCAGTCCGGGCCACCTAGCCAAGAAACCAAAAAAACAAACACCATGCTTCCCACCACCCCCGAGATGCTGCCGGTCGACGGATCGGCGCTAGCCGAGGCGGAATTCGTCCATCGGCGCCAACTGTCACTCGATCCCTCGGACATCCCGGCCCGGCTCAGCCTGGCCTGGTGCGTGTTGCTTAGATGCCTGTACCTGGCCGGCGCCGAGAGCGCCACACCCATGGCGGCGGCATCCCCTGACTCCGCGGCCTGCCGGCTGATGACGGAGTGTCTGAAGCAGACAAGCGTCGTCCTTCAGCTTTCCTCCAGCGAGACGCATCGGTTTGAGGTCGAGCAAATTCGGCGGCTGCTGCGCCTCGCTGGGGGCGGCACAGAGGTGCTGCGTCAGGAACTGCAGGATCAGGTCGTCCTGCGCACGATCCTTCAGGAGCTACGCCGTACTGAATGCCGCCGATTCCGGCGGCGCGTCTCGCATCGCCGCCTCGCCGGATAGCTTCTCTTTCGACCCCTGGGAGGTCAGCGGTCCAGGGCGGATTCGGTCGCTATGCGGCGCCGAAGATTGTTCAGCCCATGTCGGAGAAGTGACCGCGCGGTGGCGGGACGGACCCGCAGGATCTGGGCGATCTCTTCAAAGGGTCGGCTTTCGTAGTACCGCCATATCACCGCCTGTCGCTGGCGCGGTGGGAGTTGGGCGATGGCGTCCGGCAGTCGCTGCAGCAGGTCGCGCGTGATCAGGTCCTGATCCCATTGCGGGCTCGGATCTTCACTGAAGTTCAACTCCAGCGTGGCCTCTGTGGCCTCAAGGCTCGTCTCCCTGTGCTGACGTCGCCAGTGGCTCCGGGAGAAGGTGTAGATCGAGGCAGAGAGCATCCGCACCAGATAGGGCCTCAGCGGGATTCCCCGGGAGCGATCGTAGCTGTCCAGCAACTCACAGAATCTGCAGTAGATTTCGCCTTCCAGATCCTGGCGCAACTCGGCGTCCTCGCCGTACTGCCGAATCAGGCGCCGCACCAGGGGCGTGAACTCGGCATAGAGACTTTCGCGGCTCTGAGAGGTCATCGGGACACAGTCCCTCCGAGGAGGGAGAGGAACGGATCGCTGGTCGCAGGCAGGCCGATCAGCGGGGGTATCTGTGGAGTAGTGTGAGGCCATGTACTGGGGGTGCACCGTCGGAAGCGGATTATTGGTGTTGCCGTCGAGATTCTGCACGCTCGGAAGCGACCGGCTTTGTGGGAACCCACCGGACGGCACGAACTGGGTAGCGGTTGTTTCGACGTGACCGGGCACCTCATTGTTCGGTCGACCCCGACAATCCAGGCTTCCATGTCCCATTTCGTCAAAGAAGGGCGAGGACACAAGGGTAATATTGAGCGCCACCCGCTGCCCCCACGCCTTGACTGTCGCATACGCGTGGAAACGTCACAGTATCGTCACAGATCGATGGCTTCGCGCCCGCGTGCGTCTGTCTCGCGCCACCTGCTCCAACATGCCGGCTGAGATCTCCGGCGACAACCCCGCACGGCTTAACTCTGGCCTACGGCGCCGTAGCACCCGGTGCGCTGCCTGGCGAGAGGAGCCGCAGACGGTAGACCGGCTCGACGCGTTGGGTTGCGCCTCCGCTGACGATCGACCCAACCTCACGTGTCGACCATGCGGAACCGCGTCCCAGCAGCGTGGCGCTGTCGCGACTGCAGCGGAGTTCCCCGGGTGGAGTCTGAGCCAGGATGGCGATCAACAGCCTCCGTTGTTGATCCGGAATGGGCGACGCCGGACCCAGGTCGAGCGTGTGCATGGCGGCGCGTCCAGCGCGTCCAATGCCCGCTCGACCAAAACGAGCCGCGGCATCCGCGCCGCTGAAGGCGTATCGCAGGGGGGCGCCCTCGGCGGGGAGGCGCCGCATGCCCGGCGAGGGAGGGTGTGCCAGGCAACTCTCCTCCAATTCCTGGCTGCCCGGCATCAACAACAACAACGTCCATGTGCCTACCAGCGCTCCGGTGGCTAGGGGATCTCCACCGCGGGCGACGACAAGGGCGGCCTGGATCCCCTCGTGTCGGGGATCCAAAGCGGCAGCGTGCTCCAACTCGGGCAGCGCCTCCCCGGCGCGATCCAGTTCAGCCAGACGGCGAGCGAGCGCGAGCGCAGCAGCCAGATAACGATGGTGCAGGTCCTGGCGAACAGCCTCAATGGTTTCCGCGTAGAGCCCGGGCAGCAGCGGTTGGCGCAGAGCTTCGAGTGTGCTTCGCAGGGCGGCTAGGGACCACGGCACCGGGTCATCCATCAGAGCGGACAGCCGGGCGAGCGTCTCATCCAGGTCCGTGCGAACCAAGTCTGCCGCGACCGCCACCCACCCTCTGCCGGAGATGAGAAGCCCCCCACTGTCGTCGGGCGAGGGTTCTAGTGTGGATCGCAGGCTTGTCATCGCCATTCGCAGGCTCTGCCGTGCGAGGGGAAGCGGCGTCTCCGGCCAGAGGATCTCCGCCAGGTAGTCACGGGGCCAACGTTGACCAGGATTCAGACAGAGAGTGGCTAACAGCGCGGCTGTACGCTCCGTCCGAAACCGCCGAATAACGGATCCCCCACGCTCCAAGCGAAAGTCGCCGAGCATGCGCACGCGCCAGGGGAGCGGCCTCGTGGGGAGCGGCTCGGGGAGGGTCATTGGCGGCGTCCGAAGCCTGGCCGCCACCCCACCGCGAGATGGTTCGACGGCCGTCCCGGATTGCACGATGGCCCAGTGCCAAGCACTTGACGTACCAGAGTGGTTTTCCCTTTCATAGGGGCGCTCTCCGCCCAGGGGGTAACAACCATGGTGGCATCTATGCACGCCTGCTTCACGCTTCTGCGCCGCTCCTGTGCCGGCCTTCTCGCCTTTGCGCTCCTCGCAGCGCTGCCACTCGTCCCCCTCCAGGCCGAGGAATACAAGATTCAGGCTGATGATGTCCTGAACGTCCGGGTGATCGGCGAGGACAAGCTGTCCGGCAACTTCACCGTGGATGAGAAGGGCACCATCAATATGGAGCTCGTGGGCAAGGTCCCGGTGACCGGTCGGTCGGTCAAAGAGGCCGAGCAAGAGCTGACGAAGCAATTTGCCAAGTATCTCAAGGTATTCGAGATCCGCGTATTCCTGGCTACCGAAGTCGGAAACAAAGTGCTGGTCTTTGGTGAGGTCGCTCGCCAGGGATCACTGAAGGTCCGGCAGGGAGCGAAGTTGCTCGACGTGATCGCCGATGCGGGCGGCACCACCCCGAACGCCGACAACAAGCGCGTCACCATTGCCCGGAAGACGGGTGGGAACTCGGTGGTGATGGATCTGGTTTCACTCCGCAAGGACCCATCCAAGGATATCCCCATCTATCCGGGCGATACGATCACCGTGCCGTCCAAGCAGGACAACTCGTTCAAGGTGGAGGGCGAGGTTCGCCAGCCGGGCGTGAAGTCGCTGGAGGACTACAGGACCGCCTACACCGCCATCCAGGCATCCGGCCCCACGGATAAGGCGGACTGGACGAGGGTCTCCCTCCGGAAGAAGAACTCAAACCTTGCCATCACCCTCGATCTGAGCCCGGTCCGTCAGGGCAACCTGAAGGACGACTACGAGATGGAGGAAGGCGACACGCTGACTGTCCAGAGCAAGTTCACGGGAACAGTGCTGGTGGGCGGCGAAGTGAAGACCCCCGGCGAGAAGGACCTTCTGGGTGCCACCTCCCTCTGGGAGTTCATCAACAGCCAGGCGGGTGGGTTCACCGAGAAGGCGGACCGGCGTCGCGTGCAGATCATCCGCAAGAAGGACGGCAAGGTCGAGACCTTCGACATGCTGGCCGTGAGCAACGGCACCAAGCGGAGCGACGACCCGGCGATGCTGCTGGCTCCGTCGGACCGCATCTTCGTGCCGATCGGCGTGGCCTTCATCCGCGGAGAAGTGAAGAGCACTGGGGAGAAGGTGCTCGGCATCACGAACAACGCCTGGGACCTCATCATGGGTCCGGGGGGCGGCTTCACCGAACGGGCGGACAAGACGAAGGTAAGCATCAAGCGCGACGGCAAGTTGCTGCGGACGGTGAACCTGCTCGAAGTCGAAAACGGGAAGAAGAGCTTCGACGACGAGACGCTCTCCCTGGAGCCCGGTGACATCATTGAAGTCCCCAACGACGAATCGATCCGGTTTGTCATCGTCGGCGGGGTAAAGAAGCCCGGTGGCTACCCGGCTTACCCCGGCACCACCCTGCTGGACGCCCTCGGCAAGGCCGACGGGCTGACCGAGCGCGCCAAGAGGAAGCAGGTGATCGTGGCCCCCGCCAAGGCCTTCGGCGCCGATGGCCGCCTGCTGGCCATGAAGAACGGGAAGAAGTCGGACAAGCCCGAGGAACTGGGCCTGATCGTCATCGACATGGCGAAGTTGCAGAAGGGCGACGCCACGCAAAACGTCGAGATCAAGCCGGGCGACCGCATCTTCGTTCCGGAAGATCCGCCTGCAGCCGCGGGTCCGCGAAAGCCGGGCCTTTTTGACTCGCTGCTCCGAATGCTGCCGCTCGCGGGGATGTTCCTGGGTGGCGGAGTTGGCTACGGCTACGGGGGATACGGCTACTACTAATCTGTGCCTCTGCCCCCGGAGGCGGCTTCCGCTGCGTGCTCTGACGGCCGGAAGGCACGAATTCACCCTGCAGGAGCGGGCGTGGTTGGGCACCATCCGAGACGGAGTCTTGGGACCTTAATACGCGATGCACAAGAAAGCACTAGTGACGGGAGGGGCTGGCTTCATCGGCAGCCACCTCGTTGAGCGGCTCGTTCGGGAAGGATGGCGAGTACGCACGGTCGACAACCTGGCGACCGGCGACTGGGCGAATCTGAGCGATGTTCGCGGTGATCTCGAGATGATCACCGGCGACATCCGGGACGTAGCGGTTTGCGAGAAGGCTTGCCGGGGCGTGGATGCCGTCTTTCACATGGCGGCGATCGCTTCGGTGACAGCGTCGATCTCCGACCCGGTTAGATCGCACGAGACCAACGTAGCCGGCACGCTGAATCTTCTCGTCGCGGCGAGGGATGCTGGCGTCAGTCGATTCGTGTTCTCGTCCTCTGCCTCGGTGTACGGGAACGCGAATGTGATCCCCACCAGCGAGGATCAGCCGCACGACCCGCAATCTCCCTACGCTTCCGGCAAGGCCGCCGCGGAGATGTACTGCCGAAACTTCTGGCAGCTCTACCAGCTCGAGACCGTCATTCTTCGCTACTTCAATGTGTTTGGTCCGCGCCAGAGCTCGGCAACCGGTTACGGCGCGGCGATCCCCATCTTCATCAAGGCCGCCATGGAAGGCCGTGCCCCCACCGTTTTCGGCGATGGAGGCCAGACACGCGACTTTGTTTACGTGGAGAATGTCGTCCAGGCTAACCTCAAGGCGGCGACCGCTCGGCCGGGTGCCGGAGGCGCGTTCAACATCGCCGCGGGCCAGGGGATCTCCCTGCTGCACGTGCTTGAGGAGCTAGGCGCTCTGACGGGTGAGCCGGTGAAGCCCGTCTTCCAGCCGGGACGCGCCGGCGAAGTACGGCACTCACGCGCGGACATTACCCGCGCCCAGACCGTGCTCGGATACCAGCCGAGCATCACGTTCCAGGCGGGGCTGCGATCCATGGTGGATCCGTCGCGGCTGCGCGCCGCGTCGGCCGCCTGCCTCGCGGCCGTCGCCTGACCGCCTATGGAACAGGCGCTCCAGCCGCAGCGTCGGTCCGTTAGTGCCGGCACCTGGGTCGCGCTCGGCGTCCTGACCACCCTCCAGCTTCTCCTCTGGGCACCCCTGGTTCGGCCTCTCTACTTCATTTATCAGGTCGATCCCGCGCTCTCTCATGGGCCTCTCGTGGTCCTGCTCGCTCTCGGGCACCTTTGGGCACGACGGGAGCGAATGCGCGGCTGGAGCGAGGGCGGATCCGGCGGTCTCGCCGTGATCATCGTCTCGGGATTGCTCCACGTCGGCTCGGTTTGGGCGGACTTCGCCTTTCTCAAGCCGCTCACCCTGGTCGGACTACTCTGGGGAGTTCTCTGGTTCCTCGGGGGCGTCGAGAAGGCAAAAGCCTCCCTGGGGCCGCTTGGGTTCCTCATCTTCGCCATCCCATGGCCCACCACGCTCGTCGCGCAGCTTGCGTTTCCACTGCAGATCACCAGCAGCTCCTATGCGGCGATGCTCACGGGGTTGCTGGGCGTGCCCGTGATCCGCAACGGCGTGCATCTCTTCGTCGTCCCGGATACCAGCAAGCCGGCCGTCTATTCGATCCTGGTAGCCAAGCAGTGCAGCGGACTGACTTCCATGCTCGTGCTGCTGACCCTGGGGTACTTGATTGCCTACCACACGCCTCTCAGGCTCTGGCTGCGGGCGTTGATGATCGCCGTGGTCGTGCCCCTGGCCATCCTCACGAACTCGCTTCGGCTGACGTTCATCCTCTTGACCGGCGCAGCCCACGGAAGTGCCGCCGCCAAGTGGGTGCACGATAACGAGGCACCCGTTCTCATATTCTTCTGCAGCCTGGCTCTCGTAGCCATTCGGCAACTTCTTCTCGCCCGTTTCGGAGAAGCTGAAGCGGTCGAAGCCGATCCATCCAACCAGCCCGCTCCCCTCGCCGACAATCAAGACGATGAACCCATCCCGGCTCTGGTTAGCTAACGGAATACTCACCCTGGTCGTCGCCGCTGCGGCCTGGGGTTGGCAGACCGGCCAGAAAATCCCCACATCCGGGGACTTCCTGGCTCGGCTTTCGTTGGACTACAACGGGTGGAAGACGCAGGACACCCAGCTCAACCAGGATGAGATCGACACGCTTCAGCCGGACTCCGTGCTCGTGCGCCGGTACCAATCCCCCAGCGGCCAACTCGTTGATCTGGCGGTGATCGCCGGTCACCAGAAGCGGACCGTCCACACGCCCGGTTTCTGTATGGCCGGCGGTGGCTGGGAGGTGCTCTCCCAGGATCCGGTCACCGTGAACATCGACGGGAAGCCAGTTCCCGCGATGAGGTCGGTGATGAGCCGCGAACAACTCAGGGCGCTTGTGACATACTTCTTTTCCGACGGAGAAGTGTCGACGCACAGCCTTCCCCGCTACCAGTGGGAACAATTGGTGAAGCGGTTGCGCGGGCAGGTTTGCCTCGGCGCACTGGTCCGCGTGATCGTCCCATTCGATACGGACATCGGTGCGGCGACGGCATTGACCAGCGATTTCTCGAACAAGGTGCTGCCAACGGTCCTTCGAGGCATCCGCGACGCCAGGAAACAGCCCTAGGCGTCCGCCGCAACCGCATTCATCCTGTCCGCCCCTTCCGACCGGCCCAAGCCAACTGCAGCCCGGGCCAACCCCACGGACCTCAGAAAGACACCGCACGTATGCTCCGAAAGATCGCCCAGAAGCTCGCGGCCACTCCCGCCGGAGACGGTACAGAAGCAGAGCCTAGCGAAATCCGCCTTCGCCAGATCACGACATTCGTGCTGCTCGTAATGGTTCCGATCCTTGCGGCTGCGCTCTACTTCACCCGTGTCATCCAGGGAAAGGGCCTCATTGATCCGGATGCGCAAGACTTTGCGCAACTGGCTCGGAACCTCTCCCACGGCTTCGGGCTGTCGACCTGGGTGCTACGGCCGCTCAATGCCGATCTGGCGGGGGATCTCCTTCGTCAACCGGACGTGACTCACGGCCCGCTCTATCCATTCATCCTCGCGCTGACGATTGGGGCCGCTGGGGCGAAGGACACGGTCGTGGTCGGGACGTCCGGCTTATTCTTTGTGCTGACCTGCTGGGCTGTGTACTTCCTCGGGCGTCGGCTGTTCTCGCACACCATCGGCGTGGTCTCCTCACTCGCCTGCGCAACCGGGGTGCACCAGCTAGATCTTGGACTGTCCGGCCTCCCCATCTTTCTGTATGTGCTGCTCGCCACCCTCGCTGCCATTCGGCTCCATGAACTGGCGACCCGAGTTCGGGAGGCGCAGGAGGCGGGACAACCGCCGAAGCTCAACTCCCTCTATGCTTCGCTTGGGGCCCTCGCGGGTTTTCTCTATCTGGCCGAGCCATTGCTGGTGGTGTTGAGCGCGGTGCTCCTCGTGATGACGATTGCCACAGTCCCATCCAGGGAGCGAGGCAGGGCTGCCCTGGTCGGCATCGGCACCTTCCTGGTCGTGGCGGGGTGGTTCATGCTCCGACTGGGGTTGCTCACCGGCAACCCGATCCTCGGTGCCCGCGGGTCGGAACTTCGAATGCTGAGTCCCGAATTTGTCGGCCTGACGGGCTACCGCATGTTACCGACTGCGTTCAACGTCACCACCGGCGACACAGTGCCGTCCATCGGCCGAAAGGTGCTCATCGACGTTCAGCAGTTTCTGGAGACCATCCCCCGGTACCCCATGGTCTGGCTCGTCGCCTTCTTCCTCCCCGCATTGTTCATCCGCTTTGCGGATCCGGGCGTCATGCTCGTCCGTAAGACCTTTTGCTGGGGGTTCCTTGGGGTGCTGTTGGTAAACCTGCTCCTTGGCATCAACATCAAACTGTACATGGCCATGTTGCCGGTCTTCCTTGTTATCGGCGTTTCGTACATCTACCTGCTCATCCAGCAATCCCAGATGCGCCGGGGGACGCGGGTGATGGTCAGCCTGCTCCTCGGCTTGACGGTGGTGTACCCGACGTTCTCGGTGACCGTCCTCCTGCCTCGGCCGGCCCCCGTGGTCGAGCAGGAGATCGCCCGCACCATTCGGGCTCGCAGCGCAACCACGGACATCATTGTCTCGGACAAGCCCTGGCTCACTGCGTGGTACGCCGAGCGCCCATCGCTCTGGGTTCCGTTTGCTGACGGAGTGCTGGACGAGCTGCGCACCAGGTCGAAGGATAAGATCCGCTGGTATATGCTCACCAGAGAAATCGTGGAGCCCAGTTACTCGCCGTCCTGGCAACAGGTTTACTACCTGACTTCGGGCTGGAACCAGGCCAACGTCAATCGGCTGCGAGCCGGCCAGCCAGCTCTCGCTCCCATCGCCGTGCCCGAACGATTGGCGGAGTTCGCGAAGCGTAACGGCACACCGTTTGAGCTCGAAAGTGGACTGAAGGGGTTCATCACCTTCCCGCAGCCTGGCTTCACGCGCCCGGAAACGGCGGTCGGCTTTATTCCCGCCCGGGCGACGACGACACGGGGCGCCGGAACACCCACCGGCGCCGCGAGGTAGCCATTGACGCAGCGCACCCTGGTGGTCTCCAACCTGTACCCATCGAGGCGGGAGCCCACCAGGGGGATGTTCAACTATCACGCCTTCCGAGCGCTCTCCCACCATCGCGAACTGGTGCTGGCCGCCCCCATGCCCTGGTGGACGCGATGGCGCCGACCGGCGGAATTGCTGCGCGCACCCGTTGAAACCCACACCGGCCTGACGGTCCGGTTCCCGGCCTTCTGGAGCCTCCCCCGGATCGGGCTAGCCCACAATGCGGCCGCCGTCCTCCGGTGCCTCCGGCCGATGGTGCGGGACCAGGGGCCCTTTTCGAGCATCCTCTCGGCCTGGGCTTATCCAGATGCCGTTGCTGCGGTTCGGCTGGGCAGGGAACTGAGCTTGCCGGTGGTGGCAATGGTGTTGGGCAGCGACATCAACTACTTCCTGGAGATGCCCAGGCTCCGGCAGCAAATCACCGAGGGCTTGCGTGGAGCCTTCAGAGTCGTGGCGGTGAGCGAAGCCCTGCGGGATCGCGTTCTGACCCTCGGCCTGGCGCCGGACCGCGTCGTCGTGCAGCACAACGGCGTCGAAGGAGACCGGTTCAGGATTCGCGAGCCGGCCGGTCTCCGGCAGACTCTGGGCCTTCCACTGGACCGCAAGATCGTGTGCTACGTCGGCAACTTCCGCCGGGAAAAGGGAGTGGACCTGCTGATCGAAGCATGGCACAAGCTGATCCCAGCACTCACCGAGCGGCCGCTCCTGGTGATGGTGGGCGATGGGCCGGAGTCGGCCGCGGTGCGGAGCCGTGCGGCTGCGTGCTCAATGGACGCCGACGTCCTGCTGCCAGGGAGACGCCCCCACGACGAGATTCCGGATTGGATTGGGGCCGCGGATGTCTTCTGCCTTCCAAGCCGAAACGAGGGCTGCCCCAACGTGATCCTCGAGGCGCTCGCGAGCGGTCGGCCGGTAGTGGCCGCCCGGGTAGGTGGGATTCCGGAACTCATCCGACCTGGCGCGGGCGGAAACGGCATCCTCGTCTCCCCCGAGGATCCGGTCGCCCTGGCAGTGGGATTGCGGCAGGCTCTGGAACGAACCTGGCGCGCGGAGGAACTTCGAGCTTCGGTCCCGTGTCTGAGCTGGGCGGGGTTCGCCGCAACGCTGGATGCGCTACTCTCGGAGGGGGAGCGAGCGGCGCGAGGATGACCCGAGTATGGTCACCGGCCCCGGGGAAGCCGCAGGCCGTTCGCCGGATGTCAGCGTCGGCCCCTCGGTGCTAGGCGCGAGCGATCTTGCCGGCCTTCAGGCACTTGGTGCACACCTTGATCTTCGTGACCTTGCCGTTGAGCATCACTCTGGCGGGCTGCAGATTCGGGAGCCAGCGCCGCTTGGTTCGCGGTGCACGGAGAGCCCATGAGCCCGAATGAACGTGGCGGATGTTCTGGCCGTACTGGGGCCCCTTACCGCATACATCGCAGATTCTGGCCATTGCCCACTCCCTCGGCGCCTTCGGCACCTCACTCGCCTGCACCCCTTCCGGGACGTGCGGCCGGAATGATAGCATGGGGGCGCTCGGGGCGCAACGGCGTCGAGCGATCGAAGGTGCCGCGATTGGGCGGACCCTCGGCGTGGGCCGGACCCTCAGGAGAACCCGCAAGGGTATGACCGTCGGAGAGATCGCGATCCGCGTGCGGTCCTTATCCCCACGTGACAGCCTAGTCAAGGCGGCAGAGGCCGTCCGCGTGTCCGGGTGCGACGCGGTTCCTGTGGCCGAGCATGGCCGGATGGTCGGCATCCTCACGGCCCGCAGCCTGACAGACTTCCTGGCCGGGCAACTGGCACTGGGCAACTCGCCCACGGCGGAGTGGCTCCGCGTCGACTCGGTGCGACTCGATCCGGTGATCGCCATCCCGGCCGGCACATCTCCCCGAGACGCGCTGTTGTTCCTGCAGACGAACGGGCTCGATGCCGCACCCGTCCTGGATCACTCCGGGGGGCTGATCGGGCTGGTGACGTCGGCGGAACTGGCCGGATTGATCTGCGGCCGGGGACGGCTGCCGACGATCGGCGGAATGGCCACGCCCTTCGGTGTCTACCTGACGGGCGGCGGGGCGCGTGGCGGGGTTGGGGACCTGGCGCTTGTCTCCGCCGGGGTCTACATGTCCCTGATCGCCGTCGTCGCCTCGCTCGCGGCCGAGGGAGTGCTGCGGCTCGCCCCCGACTGGCTGGCGCACCTGCCTGCGGTCGCCGCCTGGTGGAGGATGCACGTGGGCCAGATCAGCACGCCGGTGACCGTGCTGCTCTTCTGCCTGCTCTTCCGGATATCCGGGATCAGCGGCTTCCATGCGGCGGAGCATCAGGTCGTGCACGCCATCGAGTCCGGAGACGACCTGAGCGAAGCGGCGGTGGCATCCAAGCCTCGGGTCCATCCGAGGTGCGGCACCAACCTCACCGTGGCAGCGCTTCTCATCGGCTTCTTTTGGTACAATGACACCTTGCGTGGCGCTGAGTGGGGCGGCCTGGGGATGATGATCGGGTTGCTCTCAACCTTGTTCTCGTGGCGGCGTCTGGGTGCCCTCGTCCAGCAGTTCGTCACCACCCGGCCAGCCTCGCGGCGTCAGCTCCGAAGCGGCATCCGCGCCGCCGAGCAGTTGATCCGTAACTACCGGCGCGGCCCCTCCACGTCGCTGAGCGCATGGCGACGGATATGGAACATGGGGATAACGCAGGTCGCCGCGGGCTATATGCTGGTGGTCGGCATCGTGGTCCTCCTGCAGGTGCTCCACCTGCTGCCGGAGTGGCTCGAGGTCCTCTAGCGATGAAGAACCGACCACCGACCAAGAGAGTGACACCGTGCTAGCGATCAAGCAGGCCGTTCGGAGAGCGCTATGGTCCGCAGCCCAACGAATGAAGGACGCGGGGGAGCTATCCGGCCCGCTTCCCCCCTTCAGGTCGTGCAGGGTGAGCGAGGCAACTGAGGCGACCGGCTCCGATCTCAGTACGGACTTCGCGATCGAGCTGGCACGGCACGCTCAAGGGACGGCCACCGCGACCGCAGGACGACTGGCGGGTCTATTGTGCGAGTCGCGCCCGTGGGACGAGGACTCGCCCACGCCGGAATCGGTCCACACCCATCCATCGGGCTTGATCACGATCGGATTCGCCACGGGCTGGGAGGCAGAGCGGCTTCGTCGGCTGGCGGCTGGGGAGCAGGTGTCTGCCGCAGAGCCGCCCGCCCGGTGGCTGCTGGAGTACGTGAGCGCGGACCCTACCGGCCCCTTGAACCTGAACCACGCCCGCGGCGGGGTAGTCGGCGACTGCCTCGCGCGTCTGCTCCGTCACCTCGGCGAGCAGGTGGACCGAGAGTATTATGTCAACGACACCGGCAGTGTGATGGACCGTTTCGGCGAGTCGGTTCGAGCAGCCCTGCAGGCACAGGGCACTGATTACATGAAGGGTGTGGTCCACCGGATCCCTGAGGCCTCACGCACCTTCCCGGCCGCCACCGCTGCCGCGTCAGCGATGATCCTTGCGGACCAGCGCAGCACCCTGGACAGGCTCGGTGTGGAGTTCGACCGGTGGCGCTCGGAATCGGACCTCCATTCGGCGGGCTGCCTGGACGGCCTCTTGCGCGACGCCACCGCGCGGGGGATGGCGTTCGAGCTCGACGGTGCGGTCTGGCTGCAAACGTCCCACTTCGGCGATACGCAGGACCGCCCCCTACGGCGAAGCAACGGACGATTCAGCTACTTTGCCGCCGACCTGGCCTACCACCTCGACAAACTGTCGCGCGGCTATTCGCACGTCCTCAACATCTGGGGCGCCGATCATGAGGACTACACCTCCCGCACGCAGGCCGGCCTGCTGGCGATGGGAGCCGACGCCTCCCGCGTGGAGTACCTCATCCTCCACTCTGTTCGCGCACGCATCGACGGCCTGGACGTTGGGTCCGCCGCCGCGGTGCCGGTGGAGGATCTGCTCGAGCGCTCCGCGCCGGCCTATGCGCGATTGGCACTCCTCTCCACCCCCGTGGATCAGCCGATCGAGCTGGATCTTGACCAGAGCTACACTGCACCGACAGTGGGCCTATCGGCAAGTCGGGAAGACAACCTGGCCCGCCAGATCGTCTACATGGATGATGCCGTTCACGCGGCGGTAGAGGCTCGCGACCCATCCATCCTTCTCGGCGCAGCTCGCGAGGCTGCGGCAGGGCTCGCGGAAGCACACTCACAACTTGGGGCCGGGGCAGATGACAGGCTGCTCCAGGAGGCCGGGGAGCGGGTAGTGGATACCGCACTCGGCTTGTTGGGGTTGCGCGAGGTGCCCCGCTCCGTCCTGGGAGGAAGCCGATGATCGGCCTGAGTTCCGGCGTCACGCGCCGAGGGTTGGCGGTGCTGGTCGGTCTTTCGATACTGACCTTTCTGTCCGCAGTACGGGTGAGGGCGGAAAAGGGAAGCAACGAGGGAATCTACCGCGACGCCGGCGGCGGCCAACACACCTGGCGTATCGAGCCCGGGCACGTCCTCACCTGGGATGAGAAACCCTACGTCCCCGCCGGAGTTGTCTTCCACAGCGCCTACCTGAAGTCCCCCTCCGAATCTCAGTTTTCGGCGGATGAGGCGGCACTCGACCGCTGGAAGGCGGCGGGGATTCTGGACATCTGGGTCGATGCGGGCCGACCGCTCCTCGCTGGAACCAACGAACAGATCCAGCGATTTCTGGATGCACTGGAGCGCCGCGGGTTCAGATACGGCCTGCGACTCGCGGAACGGTCTCAGGAACCGCTGGTGGGATTCGCGCCCGAACTCGCCCCGATCAAGGTTCGGGCAAGCACCCTGATCGCCGGACAGCGCCTGGGCTGGCAGGTGCCGGCGCGAGGGGCGCGGCGCGTGATCTACAGCCTCGTGGAGACGGGCAAGGATGCGCGAATGCAGACCTGGGCCATCGCCAACGGCGAGACCATCGTCGACGGCGATGCGGCGGCGGTGCAGGTCCAGCTTCCACAGTCGCGACTGCTGGGGAAGAGCAACGCGCTGCTCCTGGTGGTGCCCGAGATCCATGTTCGAACGGAAGACCTGGGCAGCTACGGCGATCTGTGGGATGGGTTGGACGGGGCGCAGTCCACCCTGAAGAAGCGGCTCCAGGGCCTGAAGTTCGGCCCCGGGCTGAGATTCGTGCTGGATCCCTTCTCCGCTGGCGACGGTACAGTCGGTGCCGAAGACGGGGTCTTTCCCAGTTCTGCCAGCTTCCAACAAGCATTCCGATCCTGGCTGCTCCGGCGCTATGGCCAGCAGGGCGTGAACGTGGCGTGGCGCGTCGCCGACAAGAAGCTGCCGACGCTGGATGAGGCGGCCCGGGCGATTCCGCTCTGGTCGCGCAATGATCCGCCGGAAGGCGACGGCTGGCTGTTGGATCCCGAAGAAGGAGTGGCGTATCGATGCACGCCACGTCAGTCCTCCATCTGGCGAGACCTGGACTCGTTCCGGGCGGACACCCTGAAGCGCTGGATGAACCGACTGACCGCTGCCCTGAAGCAGGACGGGATGAACGTGCCGATGCTCTTCAGTTGGGCAGCGTACCACCCAATCTTCACCAATTCTCCCAGCCCCTCGGGCTATGACGGTCTGGGCGCCACTCTCGGTGGTCCGGATGGAGCAGGTGGGCCAGCGTTTGCCCTGGCCCAGGCCGAGGAGAGCGATCGATGCACCTGGCTGGTCGCCACGCGCCTCGGTGTTCGAGAAGGGATCACTGCCACCGCGGCCTGGACGATGGCGCGGAACGCCGGATTTCGAGGGGCGTACCTCGACCCCAGCGACGGACGGCCCGTGGAGACGATGGTCCGAGAGGTCGCGGACGCCGTTCGCTCGGACACGTCGCTGGCCACGGAAGTGCCCCGAGTTTGTTTCTTCCCCATCGCCCTGCTGGAGTCCGACCGGGTAACGCGCCTCTCCAACGGCGTGTGGTGGGTGCCCGGGGGCGGCTCTGCCCGACTGCTTCGGCTCGGCGACAGCATCCTGGGGTATGAAATCGCTTCACCCCTGGGGGACGGAACGCCGATCGATCGCGGCACTGTGCTCTGGTCGACATCGGGCAAGCAAGACGCGACCTTCTACGTGGACCCGGACGCGCGCATCGCCATTTTCGACTCCGCTGGGCGGGACGTGAAGCCCAAGATGCGCCGCGGCGAATTGAAGCTCACCCTCACTCAGGAACCGATCGTGGCTGTCGGCGTGGACACGAACACTCTGTTCCCGCTCGAGATGGCGGCCGCGCAACTGGATGAGTTTGACCGGCTAATTCGGGCCGCCGAGGCTCAGAATGCTGAAGTCAAGGCGCTCCGCTCCCTCCTGGATGACAGCCGCCGCAACCTCACGCCGTCCTCTGCGGCCTCGATCCACGCCGCCCTGTTGCCGCACGTCACTCGGCTTCGTGAGCAGATGACGCCCTACATCTGGCTGGAGGGGGAGCGGCCCAGCACGCACAACTTCGGCGCGGTTGCCTTCCAACCCGGCTGTTCCGGCGGGCTCTATCTGAAACTCGACCGCGCGACGACCCCGCTCTCGGGCGTGTACCGTGCTCGCTACACCTTCGAGATCCGCCGGGAGGCGGCCTACGAGATGTGGCTCGCCGGCCGGATCCCCGGTCGCGAGGGGATCTCCAGCATCGTCTGGCAGTTGGACGAGGAGCCGCCGGGAGAGGTGACGCAGCCGACGGCTGTCGGTGGCGATTACGTCGAGGGCATGTCCTGGTTCAATCTGGGCAAACTCACGCTGCAGCCCGGCCGGCACGAGCTTTCGATCGTGGTCCCGGATCGGGCCGGGGGCGACCGCGGCCGTTACTCCTTTGGAGTCGACGCCATCGTGATCTCTCGCGTTCCTTTTCGGCCGGCTGGGGCGCAGAAGCCGCCCTTGCAATTGGCGCCGGACCGCAGGCGCCCAGAGATGAAGTCGAAGGACTCCAAACCGGGAGACGGTAAGCCGACCGAGAAGCCGCCAGGCTCCGGCCCGATGCCGGGCCTCTGAGCCGCCAGGGTCGGGACGGGATGTCGGGGGATGGCGGACGCAGGATGTGGCGCCGGGGACCGGACGGCGAGATTGAGCGTATCCCCGCGTCCGCAGATGTCGGGGCAGACTTACAATCAGCCGGGGACGGCGGCGAGTCGGCGCACCCTCGCCGCCGAGCCCGGCTGCTTCGGGCCCTTCGGCTAGGCTTCCGTGACGCCTACGACCATATAGGTGCCGGGCTGCTGCTGAGCTTCCTCGTGTCCGCGGGGGGGGCCGCGGCGCTCACCGGCGGTTGGACGCTGGGGCAATCTCTTGGGGCAAACCTGGGGCGTGCCGCAGCGCTGCTGCTGCCGCCGATCCTGGGATTCTTGGGCCTCGTGCTGGTCGGAGCACCATTGACTGCGGGGCTCTACTACTACTGTCGACGGGCGTGCGCCCGCGAGGAGCCCGCCCTCACCGATCTTGTCTGGGCCTTCCGTGCGGGGCTGCGCCCGGCACTCCTCCTGGGCGGTCTGCACGGGTTCGCCCTCGTTGTCGCGGGAGGGAGCTGCCTCTTTTACCTCGCTGCCAATCACCCCCTGGCTATGTTGGGTGCGGCGGTGGCGCTGTACGTCTTCTGCTTCACTCTCTTGATGGGGGTCTATGCCTGGCCGGTGCTGGTAGAGCCGTCCGCGATGCCGAACCCCTCCGGACTGGTTGCGCTGCGAAAAGGTGCCTTGCTTGCGCTCGACAATCCCGGCTACACCTTGCGCCTTGTGCTGGTGCTGGCGCCGCTGGTCGCGGCTTGCTGGATCAGTGTGGCGGGTGCGGTGGTCCTGATGCCCGCCGGTATGGCGTTCCTTGCCACCCAGGCAACGAGAGAGCTGCTCCGTCGATACAAGATGTTGCCGGAAGATCCCACCCTGATGCCTGACGAACAGATGGATGCGTCCGGAAGTGGTCCCGGGTGAGACGTCTGGGGCGATTCGATGGTCCATTCAGCCTCGGGGTGTTGTCCGGCCGCCAATCGTCGTGTAATCTACCTTTGCGAAGAGGGGAGTAGCCACAGGGGAGCCGGTCTCCCCGTCCAGTGCCCGTCAATACGCCTTCAGAGGCCGGGGCTGGACCCGTTCGGTTTCCGATCGGGGGCGAGACTTCAGCCGCCGGCGCTTGCGCCGGTGGGGACGTGTCGCCCCTGCGTCAATCACTTCGCGGGCGACTCGGCCCACCGTCCGACGGACGGAGAGGCGCCTTATGCCCTTTTTCGAAGCATCCGATCTCCTCGTCGTCGGCGTGCTGGTGCTTCTGGAAGCTGTCCTGAGCGCCGACAACGCCCTGGTGCTCGCTGTGATGGTGCTGCCGCTTCCGGAGGAGCAGCGGCGGAAGGCGCTGCAGTACGGCATCATCGGAGCCTTCATCCTTCGAGGTCTGGCCACACTTCTGGCGCTCCAGTTGGTCCAGGTGCGGTGGGTCACGTTGTTGGGTGGGTTGTACCTCCTCTACCTGCCCATCCGGCACTTCATGCACCAGGCGCAGGGTGACCGCGGGACGGCGCATGGGGTCACCCCCGCCCACGGCATCCTGGGGCTAAGCCTCTTCTGGACCACCGTCGCCCGCGTGGAAATCACCGACCTGGTTTTCGCCGTGGACTCCATCCTCGTCGCGGTCGCCATGACCAGCAAACCCTGGGTGATCATCACTGGCGGCGTGCTGGGGATTCTGGCGATGCGGCTGGTGGTGATCCAGGTAATCGCACTGATTCGACGGTATCCGAAGCTGATCGACGGGGCCTACCTGGTGGTCTTCTGGGTGGGCGTGAAGCTGGTCTGGGAATACCTGCACCTGCAGCACCTGGTGCCGGTAGCGCTCCCCAAACCCGTGGCGATCGGTGGAGTGATCCTCATCTTTATCGTAAGCTATCTCTACGCTCGGGCGCATGCCGCTCGTCATCCTGTCGACCCGGCCGCGCACCCAGAACACGAGTTGCTATCCCATTGAGCCTGGAGCCCCGGAGCCCGGTGGTGATAGAGGAATAGCGACGTGCCGACGCTGAACTAAACCAAGACCGAATCGGCCGCGAGTCTCGCGCCAGGCAGGGGGGTCTCTCCGTTGAGTCAGGATAAGTTCTGGGAGCAGTGGTCGGCGGGATCCGAGAGGCCCGCCGAAGGTGCTCCCGCGGAAGGCTCCGCGACGTCCGCTCCACCCGTGGAGCCCGGGAGCGTCGACGCCGACGTGCTGGCTGCGTGGCTGAAGTCGCTTCCGCCGAACGACCCCATGGTGCCGGAGGTGCAGGTCTCACCGCCGCCGGCAAACCTGCCCACCACCGACCTGGCGGCCACGTGGCCGCCCTCCGCACCGGTGGATCCCTTCGCAAACATGCAGCCCTCGGACGGGGAGACTTCGAGCGGGTCCGACTGGGATCTGGCGCTCGATCTTCAGCCTCCGGCACCCGCCCCCGCGGCCCCGTCCACTCCTGCTGCGCCCCCCGTCTCCAAGGCCGATAAGCAGGCCTCCTCGTTCTACAGCGCACCCAGCGAACCTGCAGCTGGCCCGACGCCGTGGTCCGCCGCCGCTCCCGCGCCCGGGGTTCCGACCCCAGCCGCGCCAACGCCGGCAGCCACCCCGCCCGCCGATTTCGCCTTCGATCTGGGGGGGTTGGCGGGTCCTGCGCCTGTTGCCAGCCCCTTCGAGTTGCCCCCCACTGCTCCGACGCCTGCCGCTCTGCCGACCATGCCGTTCGGGCCCCCTCCGCCGCCCGCGCAGCCCCCTGCCGAAGCGCTGCAGGCCCCGCCGCTGCGGTTGCAGGTGGTCTCCGGTCGCAGGACTTTCGAGACCCGAGTCAAGGGCGAGGCGTTGATTGGCCGGCCCGATGCCACTCGCGGGCTCCACCCCGAAATCGACCTCCGCCAGGACGACGCCGTATCGCGCCGACACGCCAAGATCTTTGTCAAGAACGGCAAGTACGTGCTCACGGATCTCAACAGCACCAACGGCACCCGCCACAACCACGAATGGCTCCAGCCTGAGGTGGAGGTGGTGTTGAAATCGGGCGACCTGATCGAAGTGGGCGAGTGCACGAAGATTCAGGTCCTCGAGGCCCCCGACGCCCATGCCTAAGCGGATCCGAGTGGGGGAGAACTACCTGCTCGCTCCCGGCGAGTACGTCACGGGCAAGGAGCGCTACCAGGTCGAGCAGTTCGTCGGCACGGGCTCGTTTGCGGCCGCCTATAAGGCCCACAATGAAAAGGGCGAGGAGTGCTTCGTGAAGGAGTACTTCCCGCCGAAGCGGCCCAGTCAGGCTGACGAGCTGATGCGAGTGTACGCCACTGAGCGCGACGTCGTGCGCCGCATCGGAAACTACGAGCTGATCCCTCGGTTCTGGGATGCCTTCCAGCAGGAAGGCTTCGCCTACATGATCACCGACTTCATCCCTGGTCCCGACCTTGATACGGTGCTCCGGTCTGGCCAGAAGCCCAACGAAGAGGTGCTCGTGCAGTGGTGTGTCTGCCTCTGCCATGAGCTTTCGTATCTGCACAGCCGAAACGTGATCCATCACGACCTGAAGCCGGCCAACGTCCGCCTGAACCAGGACGGGGACCCGGTGATCGTCGACTTCAGCGCCGCGCACTGGTACCGCGCCCCAGGGGAAACCACGGACCAACTCTACGGATCCGACAGCTACCTGGCGCCCGAGTACTCCACGCGTTCCTCGGAAGACATCCAGGCCGGCAAGAAGATGGATGTCTTCGCGATGGGTCGCATCCTGGTCGAGTTGATGGTCGGCGAGCGCATGAGCCAGGAAGAAATCGACAAGCGGCAGGATCAGCTCTACGGTCAAATCCTGCACAGCGGCAAGCTGGACATCTCTTTCGTGCGGGCGGTCTTCAAGTCGGTAGCCTACGATCCGGAGCGCCGCTACGACAGCGGCGTGTCGCTCGCCGAGGACATCCTGCCTGCAGCTCCGCCGATGGGCCGAGTGCGACCGGAGGTGCTGGACTTCGGCCTGGTGGAAGACGCATCCCCCCGAGAGGCCACCATCCAGTGCTACAACGTGGGCGGCGGCACGCTTCGCGCCGACATCGCGGCTGAAGGCGAATGGGTGGAGATCGGCACCACGGGGGCGGTCGTCGGTAGGAACGCGATGTTCGAGCGCAATCGCCAGACGGTGCGCGTGGTGGTCTATCCGGAGCGCCTTTCCGCCGGTTCGACGGGCTCCGCCCGCATTGTGTTCACCTACCAGAACAGCACGTTTGAAGTGCCGGTGATCCTTCGTCGGGCCTCCGCAGCGGCGGACGTTAGCGTGCAACCGTCTTCCCTGCGGATCAACGTGGCACCCGGAGGATTCGGCCAGGCTCGGGTCACCATTGCCAATCAGGGCAATGCGCCCGCCCGGATCCGCATGCTTCCTCCGGCCGACCTCTTGCTCGGCGTGCAGCCGGAAGAATTCGTGCTGGCGGCCCAGAGCCGGCAAGAGGTCACGATCTCCATCGACAGCGGCGTCATCGGCGAGCGCGACATCCAGACGGAACTGCGATGGACCGTGGAAGGGAACCCACGGCCGCCGATTGCGATCGGTGCAGGCGTTCGGCAGGCGACCGGCATTATGGCCGCGCTCACCGGTCGATTTCGGAAGAAGTAATGCGCCGCCGCCATCCCTGTAGATGTGAGACACGATGAACGCCCCGATTGAGCTGACGGTGACGCTTGGTCGCCCCGCCGCCCAGGCCGGTGAGGAGCCACAGACCCCCACCCACGCCCTCTTGCGGGTGGGGGCGAAGGCGGGTGTTGCCGCGCGCCCGATCCTCGACCTGTGCTTTGTCGTCGACGCCAGCGCCAGCATGCACCAGTTCCATCTGGATCCCGAACAGCGCTCGCAATGGGAGGCTCGCGCCCAGCAGCGGGGAGAGCTGGCGCGGCAATCCGCGGACGGGAAATCTAGCCGCGTCTGGAGCGGGCAGACGCTGCGAGAATTGCAGGAGCACGTCTCTACGCCGATGCTGAGCTGTCTGCGCGGCGTTTGGCGCACGCTGGTGGCACTCGAACCACCGGATCGATGTGCCGTGATCGGCTTCGCCGACACGGCCGGGATGATCTACGAGGATAGCGGCGGAGTGGAAAGGCCCGTTCGCCTCGATACTGCCAAGGCGGCACTTTCCAGGCTCGGAGGCGGCGTGGACCAGAGCGGGCTCGGCCGCGGCACCCGGCTGGCCGGCGCGCTTCGGGCGGCGCTGGAGCGGGCGCGCGGCGGCCAGGAGCACGCGGTTCTCCGCCGCATCATATTGGTGAGTGATGGGGTGGTAGAGGATCGCGAGGCATGCGACGCCATTCTCACGGAGATGGTGGACGCAGGCATCGTCATCAGCGTGATCGGCGTGGGCGACGACTTCGACGAAGAGTTCCTGATGCAGACCGCTGACCTTACCCGAGGGTCCTACTACTACGCGCCCACCGCGCCGGAGGTCGAACAGGCCGTGAGTCTGGAGTTGGCCGCAATGAGCCAGATCTTCGGCCGTTCCGCCACCCTCACCATCCGGCCGCAGGGGGGCAGCATTCTTTCGGACGTCTACCAGGTGACGCCCACTCTGGCGGAGTTCCGCACGCTCTGGGTGGAGAACGGGGGGTGGAGGTTTTCCATTGGAGATCTCTCCGAGGCCGAGCCGATCCAGTTCCTGGTAAAGCTGGCCCCCCCCGCCCAGGCCGCCGGCGAGGTGTGCCTGGCAACCGCCCTGGTGGAAGCCAAGGAAGCGACCTCCGTCCGCAGCTACACCGGGGAGGTGCCGATCAAGCTGTTCTACACGGATGAGGCGGTGCTGTTGCAGGCACACGACTCAGAGGTGGAGGATGCCGCCAGGAGGCTTGAGGTGTATCGCGAGGAGCGGCGAGCGGCCGAAGCGATGGGCCGCGGGGACACCGACACCTCGACTCGCCACCTCCGGGCCGCCACGCGCATGCTGCGCGAGATGGGCGAAGCAGAGTTGGCCGAAGAGATGGATTCTGTTGCCGCGGATGCGGAAACCGGCACGCGCGACTTGCGGCTCACCAAGAAGGTAAAGGCCGGTACGCGCCGGCTCGGAGCCTCGTCATGAATCCGACCACAACGCCAACGCGGTGAAGCGTGCCCTGTGGGTGAGCCTGGGCGGCGTGTTGGGTGCCAATGTCCGCTACTGGCTCGGTGAGTGGTTGCGACCAAGATTCGCGCCCGGGTTCCCGTGGACGACCTTGCTCGTGAACACGAGCGGGTCCTTTCTCCTGGGGCTGCTGAGTGGACTGCTTGCCGCTCGGCTACCTCAGGCGCACGCCGAGCCGCTGCGCCTGCTCGTGGGGGTCGGCTTTCTTGGCGCCTACACCACATTTTCGGCGTTCTCCGGTGAGATCCTGGGGCTGATCGAGACCGGAGCCTGGCCGCGAGCGATCCTGTACGCAGCAGCCAGCGTCGTCCTGGGTCTCGGCTTCGCCGCGCTGGGAATGCGCCTCGGCAGGCTCTGACTCGTGTCGGTCCGCCCTCCGCGCTCACCCGCGCGTAGCCGTGGGTCCCTCACTTCGCGTTTTCGGATTTACCCGGCTCAAGCCGGTCCGGATGCCGTCTGGAGTTGGATGAGCAAGCTCTGTATCTTGCGATAACATCGGTCGAAGGAAGGTGACGAGCGAGCAGCGGCCAGGTCGAACGCTGCAGTTAGCGCCGGTTGGTCGAGTGTCTCCACGTACCGTCGCCCCGCTCCCAACTGGGTCGAGAGCCATTCCTTCGCCCCTCTTATCCGTTCAGGGTCGCC
>CAZSRZ010000023.1:0-15398 GCA_964609085.1 uncultured bacterium
CTGAAGCATCGCACTGCGCGGTCCGCGGCGGGATCGTCACCCGAGCCAGCAGGAGGTCGTCACCGGTCGTCACCGGGGGATGGGCCGGCGCCAACGCGCATGCTATGCTGGCGCGATGTTGACGTTGAGGAACGAGTTTGAGCGGGCGGTTTCCGCAGCGCTGGTAGCAGTAGTCGGTCCGGAAGGGGCGGCGCTGGATCCCTTGATTCGGCCTGCCCAGGACCCTCGCTTTGGGGACTATCAGAGCAACGTCGCCCTGGGGCTGGCGAAGTCGCTCGGCAAGCCTCCGCGCGAGGTGGCCGCTCAGATCGTTGAGGCACTCCCCCTGGAGGGGGTGGCCGAAGCCGACGTGGCCGGACCCGGATTCATCAATTTCCGTTTCATCCCGGCTTTCCTGGCGGCCCGCCTCGAGGGCCTGCAGGCGGATCCACGCCTGGGCATCCCCACAGCGAATCCGCCGCAACGGGTGGTGGTGGATTTCAGCAGCCCAAACGTCGCCAAGGAGATGCACGTCGGCCACCTGCGCTCGACCATCATCGGCGACACCCTCGCTCGGCTTCTGGAATTCCTTGGGCACGATGTGCTGCGCCTGAACCACATCGGCGACTGGGGCACGCAGTTCGGCATGCTGATCCAGCACCTCCGCGAGAGCGGTGCCGCAGATGCCGACAGCGGGATCTTGCTGCACGACCTGGAACAATTCTACGTCGGCGCGAAGCGGCGGTTCGATGAGGATCCGGAGTTTGCCGACCGGGCGCGGGCAGCCGTCGTGGAACTTCAGGCCGGCGACTCGGAGGCGCGAAAGCTATGGACGGCCCTGTGTCGCGAATCGATGCGCCACGCCCATGAGATCTACGACCGGCTCGGGGTTACGCTGACCGACAGGGGCGAGAGTTTCTACAATCCCTTCCTACCGGAGGTAGTCGCCGATCTTCAGGGCCGGGGGCTGGCCGTCGAGGACCAGGGCGCACTCTGCCTCTTCCTGGACGGGTTCACGGGGCGGGACGGGCGGCCGCAGCCGATGATCATCCGGAAGAGCGGCGGGGGATTCAACTACGACACCACGGACCTGGCCGCCGTGCGCCACCGAGTCGGGGCCGAGCGTGCGGACCGGATCATCTACGTCACCGACAAGCGGCAGGCGGATCATTTCGCGATGGTGTTCGCCGCGTGTCGGCTGGCCGGCTATGCGCCCGCCAGGGTAGGGCTGGAACACGTAGGCTTCGGCATGGTGCTCGGGGGGGACCGGCGCCCCTACAAAACGCGCGACGGCGGAACGGTGAAGCTGAGCGAGTTGCTGGATACCGCCGTGGAACGCGCCCGGGATCACGCGCGGGAGACCGGTGACCGGCGGGCCGATCTCAGCGACGTCGACCTCCGGGCTATCGCCGAGTGCATCGGCGTCGGGGCGGTCAAGTATGCCGACCTCGCGCACAACGTCACCAGCGACTACGTCTTCGACTGGGACACGATGCTGGCGCTGGAGGGCAACACGGCGCCATACATGCTCTATGCGTACGCGCGGATCCGCAGCATCGCCCGCAATGCCGGGGTCGATCTTGACCTCATCCCCACGAACACGCCGATAACCCTGGATCACCCCTCCGAGGTGGCTCTGGGGAGGCAACTCCTCGAGTTCGCCGGGGCGATCCGGGGCGTGGCGGCAGAACTTCGGCCGCATCTGCTCACCGATTACCTTTACGGCCTGAGCAGGGCCTTCAGCGCTTTCTATGATCGCGAGCGCGGAGTGCGGATCGTCGATGCTCATCCGGAGGAGTTGCGCGCATCGCGCCTCCGGCTGTGCGACCTGACGGCTCGAACTCTGCGGACCGGACTAAACATCCTCGGGATCAATGTCGTCGAACGGATGTAGCTCCGGAGCACCCATGCGAGAACAGCTCGAAACCCTGCGTCAGGCCCTCTGCGATACCCCCATGGGGACGACGGAAAGCGGGTCGAGCACCCTCGATCCGGCCGAGATCCCTGTCGTGCTGCCTGCCGGCGGCTTCGGCTATCGGATGCGGGGCGCCACCGACACCGGCATCACGCAGAAGTGCCTCTACCCTCTCCCCGATGGCGAGACGCTGATCGGTCGGCTGCTCCGAGAGTACGCCGCTGCCGGATTCCGCCGGTTTGTCGCCCTGGTCAACCACGAGGGCAGAGCCGTCGAGGAATACCTTGCCGGGGGCACTCCATGGGGCGTGGTTGCGCACTGCAGCTTCGATCCGGACGGCGCGGGGAGCGGCCGATCGGGAGCCATCGCTCACGCTGTCGCCCAGGGATTATTGCCCACGAGCAGCCCTGTGATCGTGCACAACGCCGACTGTCATCTGCTGCGCTACCAGGGCTGCTTCCCGCTCGATCTGCTTGCCTCCCACGCCGCCGCTGTTGGTGCCCTGGCGACTCTCGTCGCAGTGGACGGCAGCCCGTACCCGTTCACCGGCATGCGCATCGAGGCTGGGAGAGTGCGCGAGATTGAGATGTATCCCTTCATCCCCGTGCCAGTGCATGCGGGGATGACGGTGCTCTCGGCCGAGGCCATAGCCTCCGTTGCCGGTTGGCCGACTGATCGGAAGGGCAACTTCGAACGCGACTTCTTCCCTGTCTGGGCGCAGGCGGGTCGGCTGGGGGCAATGGTGATCCCCTTCGATCACTGGGTGGCTGTCGACGACCGCAAGGCGTACCAGCGCCTGTGCGACGCTCTGTGCACAGGCTGAGCACGGTGTTCGACGAGCCGTCGCTGCGGGTTCTGGAATACGGTACGGTTCGCGCCCGTGTCGCGGGGCTCGCCTCCACAAATGCCGGTCGTGAGCTGTGTGAATTGATGCAGCCCGGTGCCAACGCAGACACCATCGGCCTGCTCCAATCAGAAACGCGGGAGGCCGCGAGTTTGCTGCAGGCGGCGTCGGGTTTCCCCCTCGGCGGCCTGCACGACCTCCGCCCAGCGCTGAAGCTCGCTGCCCTGGGCGGAACATTGACGGCAAGTGACCTGCTCCTAGTCTCGGGCACCATCGCTGCGATGCGCAAACTGCGCCGGTTCCTCGCCCAGCGGGAGCAGGAGTGCCCGGTGCTGGCCGCGGCGGCGGTCGGCCTCCGTGAACTGCCCGAGATCGAAACCCAGATTGACGCGTGCATCGATCAATCAGCGGAGGTCCGGGACGAGGCCTCACCCGCGCTCGCCAAATGCCGAAAGGAAGTGCGAACTCTCCGGCAGCGCATGATGGACCGGCTCCACACGATCGTGCGGAGCGTCGCCTACCGGGAGATGATCCAGGACCCCGTGGTCACCACGCGCGACGGGCGGTACTGCATACCGGTGAAGGCCGAGTACCGCGTGCAATTCGGCGGCCTGGTGCACGACCAGTCCACGAGCGGAGCGACTCTCTTCATGGAGCCGCAGAGCGTTGTCGAGATCGGCAACGAGCTGCGCCAGCGCGAATTGCAGGAGGCGCAGGAGGTCGAACGCATCCTCACCGGCCTCACCCGGCTTGTGGCTGAGCACGAGACGTCGCTCATCGAAAACCAGGCCATCGCCGCGCGACTGGATGGCGCCTCGGCACGCGGGCGATATGCGGTCGCGCTGCGCGCCGTGGAGCCCGAACTGTCATCCTCCGGACCGCTGATTCTGGTTCAGGCCCGGCACCCGCTGCTGGAAGGCGAGGTGGTGCCCACGGACCTCCGTCTGGATGACCGCAACCACCTCTTGGTGATCACCGGCCCAAACACCGGCGGCAAGACGGTGGCGCTGAAGACCGTGGGCCTGCTCGCGCTGATGGCGCAGAGCGGGCTGCATGTCCCCGCGGCAGAGGGCACCCGGCTGCCTATCTTCCGGGGGGTCTTCGCCGACATCGGCGATGAGCAGAGCATCCACCAGTCCCTTTCGACCTTCAGCGGCCACGTGACCAACATCGCTCGCATCCTGAAGGGGGTCGCCGTCAGCAGGGCGCGGTCCCTGGTGCTGCTGGATGAGATCGGCGCCGGGACGGACCCAAGCGAGGGCGCGGCGCTAGCCAGGGCGATCCTGGGGTACCTGCTCGGGATGCGGTCGCCCGCCATCGTCACCACGCACTATGGCGAACTCAAAGAGTACGCCTACACGACGCCGGGGGTCCAGAACGCCAGCGTGGAATTCGATCAGCAGACTCTGCGGCCGACTTACAGGCTGCTCCAGGGAACTCCCGGTTCGAGCAACGCCTTGACCATCGCCCAACGCCTGGGGATGCCTCAAGAGATCCTCGACGTCGCCAGGCAAGAGATCGGCGGCGACCGCACCGCCCTCACCGCGGCACTGGAGCGGGTGGCGCGCGACGAAGCGGAGGCAGCCGGCCGCCGCCGTGAGGCCGAGTCTGAGGCTCGGGCCGTCCGTCGGCTGCGCGAGGAGTACGATCACCGCCTGGAGCAGCTCCGCAAGGACCGGGAGGACGTGATGAGCCGCGCCCGGGCAGAGATGGAGGAGATGGTCAGGGCCGCCCGCCGCGAGCTCGAGCTGGCCCGCGAGGATGTGAGGCAGGCGACGCGTTCTATCCGGCGTGCGGGGCCGGCTGCCCCCCCCAAGCCCGCGGAGGCCCCCGAGCATCTGCGCGCCGCCCAGGAACGCCTGACGCAGGTGGAGGCGCTCGTCGCAGCGAGCCCTGCCGACGTGGTCGAGCCGAGCACGCAGACGAACGCCGGAGATGTGGCCGCCGAACCTGCAGCGGCCAGTTCCCGAGCGGCATCGGCATCGGGTACCGTTTCGCTTGATCCCGGCCGAACCGTCTGGATCGAGGGGTTGAACCAGCGCGCCACGATTCTTGCCGCGCCGGAGCACGGGATGGTGCCCGTGCAGATCGGCGTCATCCGCACCACCGTGCCCGTGGCGGACGTTCGGCCAGCCACCCCCGAACCTGTGCGCCGAACGACGGCGACCTCAGGCGGGGCGGACATCCGCATGCGGGCCAGGTCGGCCATTGCGTCGGAACTCCACATCCGAGGACTCCGCGCAGAGGAAGCGCTGGGGAAGCTGGAGACATACGTCGATGAGGCATGCCTGGCTGGGCTGTCACCATTCCGTGTCGTGCACGGCGTGGGAACCGGTGCCTTGAAGCGTGTCGTGTGGGAGTACCTGAAGTCACATCCAAACGTTGGGGGGTTCCATCATCCTCCGGAAGAAGAGGGCGGAACGGGGGTGACCGTGGTCAGGCTGCGGGACGAGTAGATGGGAGCAACAGGTTCCACGGCAGTCCACCAGGCCATCCTTGCGGCGGCCAAAGATCTGCGTGTTCCTGGCCTGGGTGACACGCGGATACTCCCGACGGAAGCCCTGGCTGCCATCGCCGCCAGTTTGGGGGAACCGCGCTGGGAGATCGAGGCTCAAGCTCTGGATCTCGAAGTCATCCCCCTCAGACTGCTCCGCTGCCTTGCCCCGTACAGCCGGGCCGGTCTGTCGAGGCTCCTCCGGTCACAGGTCGCCTTCATCGGCCGTGGGGAGCCGCTTGCAGCAGCGGCCGAGCGATTGGCCGCGGCAGGGCTCGGAAGGTTCCTCTGGCTCGGATCCGAGACCGATCCTGGTTGGGGCATGATCCGGCAGGCGGCCGCTCAGCGCAGCCCATCGACCGCGTGCGCCATCCTGCCGTTCACTCCCCGTTCAGGCGAATCGCCCCGGGAGATGCACTCTGTCCACTGCGTCCTGTCGTGCCTGGAGGACCAGGCCGAAGAGCAACTGTTGCAGTTTCACTGTCGACGCCTTCGGCTGCACCTGGTGTTGGGCGGAGCAGACGGAGCTCGCGGTCAGGCGACCCTGGTGCCTCCGGGCGAAGCCGGCGCGGCCATCCTCTACCGCTCCCGGCACCCCCACCTGGAACCACGCCGCGCGGGGGTTCCCGTGGGGGAGCGGACGGCGCTAATGGTGGGTAGCTGGCTGGCGGAGCAGGCCCTGGCGGTGCTGCTGGATTCGGGCGAGTTGCTGGTCAACCGGCTCCTCTACGCTGATCTGGATGAAGGTCGGATGGAGGAGCACAGCATGTCGGGGAGGAGCACGGGATGAACGCGAATCCGGAGCTGGTCGTTTTCGGAGCCGGAAGTGTCGGTCGAGGATTCCTCGGCGACCTCTTCTCCGCCGCGGGCTACAGGCTGGTGTTCATCGACACCCGGCCGGATTTGGTGGACGCCCTCAATCGCCGGGGCGAGTACACATTGCGCCTTGCCGGCCCCGACCGAGTCGAGGCACGCGCCATCGTCGGCGTGCGCGCGCTGCTCGCCTCGGAGCACGACGGGATCGCAGAGGCCCTGGCCTCAGCCCGACTGGCGGCCACCGCGGTCGGCGGAGCCAACCTCCCGCAACTCATCCAACCCCTCCTCAACGGCGCGACGCTGCGCAACTCCCCTCTCGATGTGCTCCTCTGCGAAAACCAGTCCGCGTGCGCGGCGATCCTTCGACGGCAGTTGGAACTGGCCGACCCGTTCGTGAGTCGGCGGATTGGGCTGGTCGATTGCGTCGTTAGTCGGATGGCGCCGTTGGCGGCGGTGCGCGGTGGAGATATTCTCGAAGTGACCGCCGAGGACTACCCTACCCTGCCGGTGGCGACTACCGGGTTCCTCGGAGAGCCGCCGGCGGTGCCCGGGGTTGTTCCGGTCGGTGACATTGCCCCTCTCGTGGAGGAGAAGCTCTACCTGCACAACATGGCGCACGCCGCGACGGCCTACCTGGGGGCGCTCGAGGGGGCTGTGGAGATCGAGGAGGCGCTCACGGTGCCGTCCGTACGGGCGACCGTCGCCGCCGCACTCGACGAAGTCTGCCTGGCCCTGTCCCGTCGTCGAAACGAGATGCCGGACCGACTCCGCGAGCATGCGGCAGGGCTCATGCGTCGATTCGCGAATCCGCGCCTCCACGACACCGTTGCCCGGGTAGCTCGGGACCCGCTGAGGAAGCTGCGGCCTGGAGATCGGCTGCTTGGCGCCCTTCAGATCTGCCTCGACGAGGGCGTGGACCCGCCCGGAGTCGCTCGCAGCATCGCGGCCGCCCTGCATTACAGCGATCCGCAAGGAGCCGACGCCGAACCGGGTCATACCTACCGCACCATGGGGCCGGCCACAGCGCTTTCACTCTGGATGTGCCTCAGTCCGGAGGGGGAAGCCGGTCGGTGGATCTTGCGAGCCAGCGAAGAACTTGATGGGCCGCTTCATGCCTGAGCGCGGTTCCAGCGGGACGCTCACGCGTCGGGCATTCACTGGAGGGGCGCTCGCCTCGCTCGCCCTGGGGTCCACCGGTTGCGTGCATCCAGTCGACGGCGATTCCGGCTCTTCTCGACCACACACCGGGCACCTGGAAGTGCGGGTTTTTCAGGGAGGATATGGCGTCGACTTTTATGAGCGCGCGGCCCGTGAGTATGAGCGCGATCACCCCGGCGTCACCATCGATCTGCAGGGAGACCCCCGCATCTGGGAGCAACTCCGCGGAGCCTTCGTCGACGGCAGCCCGCCCGGGCTCACCTTCCCCGGCTGGGGCATGGATCATTGGGCCCTCATCTACGAAGACCAGGTGCAGGCCATGGATGATGCCCTGCTGACCACTGCCTACGGGGAGACGACCGGAACCTGGCGCGACACCTTTATCCCTGACCTGCTGCGACTCGGTTCGTTCGATAAGCAGACCTATCTGCTGCCCTACTACGTGAACCTGAATGGCTGGTGGTTCAACGCCGGCCTCTTCGAAAACCGTGGATGGAGACCGCCCGCGACTTATGAGGAACTGCTAACTCTCTGCGGCCGGATCAAGGCATCCGGGCTAGCACCGCTCACATATCAGGGCAAGTACCCCGCCTACGCCATCCAGGGATTCCTGATCCCCTGGGCGATCAGCGAGGGCGGGATCCAGGCGTATAGGGCAGCGGAGGCTCTGAAACCCGGCGCCTGGAGCGCACCGGCGTTCCTACGGGCGGCGCAGATGATCCTGGAGCTGCGCAGCCAGGGGTTCCTCGATCCGAACGCCAACGGCCTCAGTCATACCGAGGCCCAGATGGAGTTTGTCAACGGCCGGGCCGCCATGATCCCGTGCGGCACCTGGCTCGAGAGCGAGATGCGCAAGCAGACGCCGAAAGGCTTCCGCATGGAGTTCTTCCTTCCGCCCCACCTCCAGGCGGGAAAGGGGGATCCGACGACTCTGCAGGTGGGCGTGGAGCCGTGGCTAGTTCCCAGCCGGGGACAGAACCAGGCTCTGGCCATCGACTTCTTCCGCTATCTCACCAGCAAGAAAAAGGCACGCCAATTCGTTCAAGAGAAAGGCACCCTGACTGCCATCCGCGCCGCCAACGAAGGTGAACTGCCCGCAACGTTGCGGAAACCGGCCCTGTGCCTGCAACAGGCGCGGGCGACCTGGACCACCAACTACGCCCAGTGGTACAAGCCATTGGACGAGGCGTTGAAGAACGCCACGGCGGCCCTCCTCCAGGGCTCCCGAACGGCGGAGCAGTTCGTCGCGGAGGTGGAAGCCGCCGCCACGAAGGTCCGCAACGATCCCAACATTCCGAAGCACGACACCACGAGTTGATATGAACACGAAGGGCGAAATTCACATCACAGACAACCTGGATCTGCTGCTGCAGGTGCTACCCGACGAGGTGCGCAGGGCCGTAGAACGCCGCGGCGGCAAGGAGCAGCTCCTGGAGTTGGTGCTGGACCTCGGCCGGCAGCCGGAAGCGCGCTACATGGAGGAGACGGTGTTTGTGACTGAGGAGCTCGTCAGTCATACCGACCTGCACTACGTGACCAGCCGCGTGGGGGAGTTCGGCAAAGACAATCGAGCCGGTATCGAGCGGACCCTGCATCGGATTTCCGCCATCCGCAATCGGGGCGGCCGCGTGGTGGGTCTAACCTGCCGTGTCGGGCGAGCGGTTTTCGGCACGATCGACATCATGCGTGACGAAGTGCTGGAAGGGCGCAGCATCCTGATCCTGGGCCGGCCTGGTGTCGGCAAGACCACCAAGCTGCGCGAGGTCGCCCGCGTGCTTAGTGAAGAGGCCGGCAAGCGGGTGATCATCGTGGATACGTCGAACGAGATCGCCGGCGATGGAGATATCCCCCACCCGGCGATTGGGCGGGCGAGGCGGATGCAGGTTCCGGAGCCCAGCATGCAGCACGCGATCATGATCGAGGCTGTGGAGAACCACATGCCCGAGGTGATCATCATCGACGAGATCGGCACAGAACAGGAGGCGTTCGCCGCCCGAACCATTGCGGAGCGAGGCGTCCAACTGGTGGGCACCGCCCACGGCAACACCCTCGAGAACCTGTTGATGAACCCCACCCTCTCTGACCTCATCGGCGGCATCCAGCCGGTGACGTTGAGCGACGAAGAGGCCCGCAGGCGAGGAACGCAGAAGACCGTGCTGGAGCGCAAGGCTCCCCCCACTTTCGATGTCGTCATCGAGATGATCGCGAAGGAGAAGATGGCGATTCACCCGGACGTCGCCGTCACCGTGGACAACCTCCTCCGCGGCCGAGCACCGCGCCCTGAAATCCGCGAGCGCTCCGAGACCGGCGTCTTCCGCGTGCTTCAGGAGGCCGAGACGGATCGGCCGGCCGTGATCCCCGCAAGACCGGCCATGCCTCCGGAGGGTGCCGATCGACCTCCCCGTACAAACGGCGGTCTGCGGGGGGAGCACTCCCCCGTCGAACGCCCGCCGGGGGCTCATCCACTCTCGGCGGCGCCCGTGTCACCCCCCTCATCCATCGTGCGGCTCTTCCCCTATGGGGTCAGCAGGAACCGACTGGAGAAGGCCATTCGAGATCTTCGGGTGCCCGCGGAGTTGACTCGCACCTGGGATTCCGCCGATGCGGTGGTGGCCCTCAAGGCCCATACCCGCCGGGAGCCTGGGAAGCTGCAGGCGGCGATGAACCAGCGCAAGGCCACATTTGTCGTTCGATCCAACACCCAGGTCCAGATCGAGAGCCTGCTCCGGGAGATTTTCGGTCTCGACCGACTCGATCCCGGCACAGCCACGGCGCTGGAAGAAGTGGAGATGGCACTGCGGCGCCTGGATGAAACCAGCGAGCCTATCGAGCTCTCTCCGCAAGTGGCAGCGGTCAGGCGGCTGCAACACCAGGTTGTGCAGCAGTATCCGGTCGTCAGCACCAGCATCGGGGAGGAACCGTATCGGCGCCTCCGTATCTCCCGCTCCTGAGCATCGCCGCATGTTCATCACGTTCGAGGGGCCGGAAGGAAGTGGGAAGTCGACCCAGATCCTGTTGCTGGCCGAATCACTGCGCGCGATGAACTGCGAGGTGCTCACCACGAGGGAGCCCGGGGGCATCCCGGGGGCCGAGGGCATCCGCGAGTTGGTGCTGCACGCCGATTTCACGCCGCGCGCCGAGGTCCTCCTCTTTCTGGCCGCCCGAGCGGAGCATCTCGAGAAGAAGATCATCCCGGCGCTCGAGCAGGGTCAGATCGTGCTGTGCGACCGATTCAGCGACTCCACTCTGGCTTACCAGGGGTACGGCCTGCGGTTGGATATCGAGCGTGTCCGGTCCCTGGACGCGTTCGCTACGGGAGGCCGCAAGCCCGATCTGACCCTGCTGCTCGACCTGGATCCGGCTATCGGCCTCCGTCGTCGCTTCCCCGGAGCGGCGGCTCCCGCGCAACTCAGACTGGAACTGCAACTCACTCAGGCAGGAGATGAGGCCGTCCGGCCGGTAGATTCGATCAATCGGATGGAAAACCGCGATCCCGCGTTCCACCAGCGGGTTCGCCAGGGCTTCCTTCGGGAGGCGGAGCGCGACCCAACTCGCGTCATTCGGATCGACGCCGGTCGGCCTATCGAGGTGGTGAGTGCACTGGTGCTCCGGGAAGTCCAAGCCCGGCTGCAAGCCCGGGAGACGATGCCATGAAGATGATCGTAGCCATCATCCACGACCGGGATCAGCGTCGCGTCGCCGACGCGCTGCGGGGAGCGGGTTTTCGCTTCACGCGCATCGGCAGTACGGGAGGCTTCCTCCGCGAGGGGAATGCTACTCTGCTGATCGGCGTAACTGAGGACCAGGTAGATCACGCTCTCCGTGTGCTGTCTGAGTGCTCCAAGCACCGGGAGCAGTATTTGAATGTGCTGCCTCCCGAGGCCGCCCCGGTCGGCACCTTCATGGCCAACCCCGTAAAGGTGACGGTCGGTGGCGCCGTCTGTTTCGTGCTGGACGTGGCGCGCTTCGAGAGGTACTGATGGCCGCCGGCCCGGGTCCCATCGTCGGCCATGCGGCGGTGCAGTCGCGGCTTGCGCTCCAGCTTGGGCGCGGTCGCGTCGGCCACGCCTACCTCTTCCTCGGGGCACCGGGCAGCGGGAAAGCCCGGATGGCGCGCCACTTCGCTATGGCGATCCTGTGCCAACGCCAGCCGGCGGCGAACGAGGGGAGCATCGGCTGGCTGCTGTCGCCCTGCGGCGAGTGTGAGAGTTGCAGTCGCGCGGCACACGGCACGCATCCAGAGCTGATCGAGGTGGAGCCGGACAGCGAGAAGAAGCAGAACATCTCGATAGAGCAGACGCGGTCGCTGCGGGCAAACGCGGCGCTGATGCCGAAGTTCGGGGATCGCCGAGTCTACTTGATGCCGCATGCCGAGCTGCTGAATGAAGCCTCTGCAAACACCCTCCTGAAAACCCTCGAGGAGCCGCAGTTGGCCGCGACCCTCATCCTCTGCGCCCCGAGCCCGGGGCTGGTGTTGCCAACGATCCGTTCCCGCTGCCAGACCATCCGGTTCTCCCCCGTCCCCGACGAGCGGCTCACGGCGGCCCTACTCTCGCAGGGGGTGACGGCTGATGTCGCCGAGCCGGTGGTGCGCCTCGCCCAGGGACGCCCCGAGCTAGCGCTGGAGTTGCTTAGCGATGCTCCCCGGCGGGAGCAGTTGCTGCAGGTGGAGGCATTCACGGACCAGGTGCTGGCGGCCGTCGGGGCGGCGGCCGGGCGGGGTGAGGACATGCTGGCGGCACTTCGGTTCGCCGACGAGCTGTTGACGATCTCCCAGAGCGTCAAGATCGGGGATGGAGATCGGACCGCGGCTCGCCGAGGTCTGGCCGCCCTCCTGCAGGCATCCGCCCTCCAGGTGGGTCGTCGGATGAGAACGAAGGGCAGCGGGCCAGGTCGCTCGCCCTGGCGGTAGACTCCATCCACGAGGCAATCCTCTTACTCGAGGCAAACGTGACTGAGCGGTCCGTGCTGGAGCGTCTTTACCTCTCCATCTTGCGGGGTCCGCGCCCCCCGTTGGGCACCCTCTGGGTCTCCGAGGCGAAGGGCTGAGGCGACCCTATCCGGCAGGACGGTTCACGTCTCTAACAAGCAGCGGCGACAGGGCCGGCCGGCACCGCCGGAGGCGCACCTGGGCGACGCAAGGAGCGACAGCACGATGGGAGATCCCACCGAATTCGGAGAGAAAGCCTTCTCGGCAGCGCAGGGCTTCCTGCGCAAGAGCCAGGAGGTGGCCAAGCGGGAGGGTCGAGTGCTCCGGCTGCAGACGCAGATCTCCCGCATGCGCTCGCAACGGCAGCAGCTTCTCGTGCAGATGGGGCTGAAGGTTTTTGAATTGTTCGAGAAGGATCTGGTCAAAAACCAGGATCTGCGAATGATGTGCCAGCAGATCCGTGGCGTGGATGCCGACATCGAGCTGCGCCGGGAAGAGATCGAGCAGATCCGACGGCCGGAGATGGGCGAGGAACGGGGCATTGAGCCGGAGCCGCCCACGGCCGCGACGGACGGCATCCTCGACGACGACGAGATTATCCGGGGATAGCGCCGCAGGGAGGAGGCGCGATGGAGCTGGGGGAAATGGGTGCGCGGATCGGATGATCTGCGAGGGACGGCCTGATCGCCACCCCGCACCCCGGACGCCGGAGCACCCCACCCACCATGACCCCGAGTGAGCCCGACGCCTCGCCGCACCACCCATCGCCGCCGGACCCCGCCGTGCTCGACGCCTTGCTTCGCCGCCAGGGTTCGCTCGGCGTTCGCATTGCCGTGGTCTTCCTGCTGCTTGTGTTGGGGCTCCCCCTCTACAACCACTTCACCCACGCCGGCGGGGAGCCGATGATTCTCGATTTCCCCATTTCGTGGTTCATCCTGGGGCTGCTGGTCTATCCAATCACCTGGTGGCTTAGCGCCGTCTTCGTGAATCAATCCGAACGAGCTGAGGCGGAAGACGCTGCAGAACTGCGCGCGCACGGCCTTGGAGGCCCCCGACCGTGAGCATGCTTCCCGTCATCATGGTGGGCATCGTCGTGCTGGCGACGATCTGGCTGGGCATCTACACGACCCGGATGTCGCGCACGGCCAGTGACTTCTTTGTGGCAGGACGCGCGGTGAGCGTGTTCTGGAACTCTTCGGCGATTTCCGGCGAGTACCTATCCGCAGCGAGCTTTATGGGCGTGGCCGGGCTCGTGATGCGCTACGGCTACGACGTGCTGTGGTATCCGGTCGGCTACGCGACGGGATACCTCTTCCTGCTGCTCTTCATCGCGGGCCCTCTCCGCCGCTTCGGAGCCTACACCATCCCGGACTTTGCCGAGGGGCGGTTTGAAAGCCCGCTCTTCCGGAAGATCGCCGTCACGTTCGTGCTGTTCATCGGGCTCTTCTACACCATGCCGCAGATGAAGGGCGCCGGCGTAGCCATGACGAGCATCCTGCAGACGCCCCACTGGGTCGGCGTGTGCCTGGTCGGCGTGGTCATCACGCTCAATGTCGCGCTCGGCGGGATGAAAGGGATCACCTTCGTCCAGGCATTCCAGTACTGGCTGAAGATGTTCGCGATTTCGGTTCCCATCTTTGTGTTGATGGCAGTCTACGGCGGCTACGGCAAGATGGTCTCCCGAGCCGCCGCGGATCCGACCGGCCGCCCGGTGTATGGCAGCGACGCGAAGCGCAGCTTCAAGGCAGGCGATGCGCTGACGCTGCCGCCCGGTGTGATCCGCCTGACGATGGTGACAGACGTGAGCCTCAAGTCGCTCGGCCCCGCGAAGAAACCGAGCGGCGAGTTGCCCGCCGCGGACGCGTTTATTGACTCCGTGGAATTGCCCGCGGGTGCGGTCCGAGCGGTGGACAACCTTTTCTGGCCGGCGGGTTCGGTCCTGACGCTGAAGCCCGCAGCGGCCTCGGGCGGTCCCCTACCCGGGAAGTTGGAATTCACGCGCAAGGCGACAGTGCAGTTCCGTGCCGGCGACATGGCGGCGGGCACGGTGAGCAACCGGGACTGGATCAGCCCATTCGGCGGTCTCACCAACAAGCAGGGTTACCCCCTGCTCTACACCTTCTCCCTGATCATTGGTCTGATCTGCGGCACGGCGGGTCTGCCCCACATCCTCGTCCGGTTCTACACCAACCCGGACGGGCGCTCGGCGAGGCGCACGGCCCTCTGGGTGATGGTGCTCATCGGGGCGTTCTACCTGTTCCCCGGGATGTGGGGGGCGCTGGGCCGCTTCCTTATGCCGGAGCTGTACGCCAACGGTCGCCACGATGCCGTCGTGGTGGAGTTGCCGCAGGTCCTCGGTTCACCATGGGGCGACGTGCTGCGCGGCATTACGGCGGCCGGGGCCTTCGCGGCCTTCATGTCCACTTTCAGCGGGTTGCTGGTCTCGATGTCCGGCGCACTTGCTCACGACATCTATGGGCGAATGCTGCGACCCAAGGCACCGCCCGGCGAGAAGCTGGTTGCCTTCCGTGTGGCAGCCATGGCCGTCGGCCTCATCTCCACCCTGCTCGGCCTGATGGTGGAGTCCTGGGACATCGCGATGCTCGTCGGTTGGGCCTTCGCCATTGCGGCCGCCAGCTACTTCCCGCTCTTGCTGCTGGGGAGTTGGTGGCGGGGTCTGACGATGAAGGGCGCCGCCGTAGGGATGCTGGCCGGAGGGCTGTGCAGCCTCGGGGCTATCGTCTCCACCATGCTCATCGACCGGGGCGTGCTCCACTGGCAGCCATCCCCCCTCGTCCGCACGCTGATGGAGCAGCCGGCGATATGGGGCGTGCCGCTCTCCATTGGGTTAATGCTCATCATTAGCCGGCTCACGGCCCGCGAAGTGAGCCCGAACGCCGACCAGATCATGCTCAGGCTGCATGCCCCCGAAGAGCTGGGCCTGTCTCGGGACTACGTCCAGGACCACGCCTGAACTCGCCCGCGCACGTCGCTTGCGGCGCAACATGCGGGCCGGACGCCCGCGCACCCGGGGCTGGGTTCGAGGACGACTTGCGGACCGGAGGTCCGCGCACCCGGGGTTGGGTTCCCGGGGTCAACATGCGGACCGGAGGTCCGCGCATCCGGGGCTGGGTTCGAGGCCAATATCCGGGCCGGACGCCCGCGCACCCGGGTCGTGGCGATGGAAGCGGCTCATGCACCGGATCGTGGGACTGCTTCAGGGCTGCTGACGATGCGGGGCGAGTGATCGCTGCAGGGCCGC
>CAZSRZ010000023.1:15498-51575 GCA_964609085.1 uncultured bacterium
TGGGACTGCTTCAGGGCTGCTGACGATGCGGGGCGAGTGATCGCTGCAGGGCCGCAGCGGCCACAACCACGGCGTCCGCCTCCGGCGGAAGTTCATAGAGGCTCCGTGGCGGGTATGCACCTTCCACCCGGCGGAGAATCATCTGGCTCTCTTCCAGCGCCCGCAGCGTGAGTGACAGAGCCCTATCGGTAATCCCCGGCGTGGCGCGGCGGATCTCGCCGAAGCGTGCCGGGCCGTCGCGCAGGGCCAAGAGTACTGGGAGAGCCCACTTCCCGCGGAACGCGGCTGCCTCCGGCAGAGCAGCGATGATGTCTTCCAGGCCAGCCGCGGCAGCCCCGCACTCAAGTCCACTCGGCGTGAGCGCGTACTCCGGCCGTAGTGGATGTCCGTAATCCGCTGCGCGGGTTGTCAGGCCGTGGGCAATGAGCAGATCCAGCGCCTCGCGGACCCCCCCGGCGGAAGCCCCGAGTCCACGGCAGAGGTGGACAAACCGCGATCCCTTCCACCGATACAACCACGCCAGGACCGGCACCGCCCACCGATGGTGAACCAGCTCAACCAGAGCTGCACTCCCCTGCACATCGTCCATGAAGTAATGTTACTATAATTCGTATCTCATTGCCTCTGCGACGTTCGCGGAGGCGCGTAGGGTAACCCCCAGAAAGGCCCCCCCATGCCCGGCTTTACCTATGACGGCGGACTGACGGTCAGCTACGCAGTGAGCGACCGCAAGCGCGGCATCGCCTGGTACCAGGATCTGCTCGGCTTCACCCTCCTCTACGACCTGGAGGACATGGGGTGGTGCGAGCTCAAATCCCACATCCCCGGAGTCAACGTCGGCCTCTCGGAGCGTGAGAACCCGCAGGTGGAAGGGGGGCCGACCCTGACCTGGGGCGTGACGGACATCGACGAAGCCCGGGCCGAGTTGGAGGCCAAGGGCGTGAGATTCGGCGGGGAGACGATGGAGATCCCCGGGATGGTCAAGCTGGCGACCTTCTTCGACCCGGACGGCAACCACCTGATGCTCTACCAGAGCCTGCAGGGGTAGCCCGGTCGGCGGGGCGGGGTCCCGTTCGATTGGGGCCCCGCTCCTGCAACTTCCGCGGTCGATTCTCGCTCACAGGGGCTGTGGCGCGTGTCCCGGCTATTGTGCCTACTGCATTCCGGCGTTAGCGCTACCGCACCTCATGGAGATCCGTCATGTCGAGCCGAATCGTTCCCGAGTCCTGGATGCCCACCTGCGGGATGAAGCGCGTCATCACCCACTGGACCGCCGGCGGCCACCACGCCAGTTCGAATGACAAGGAGCACTACCACATCCTGATAGAAGCCGATGGGCAGTTGGTGCGTGGCGACCACACGATCGCCGACAACGTGAGCACCGGCGACGGGGACTACGCCGCGCACACGAAAGGCTGCAACACGGGCAGCATCGGCGTCTCGCTCTGCTGCATGCTAAACGCCATGGAGCACCCACTGAAGCCGGGACCCTTCCCGATGACGCAGAAACAATGGGAAACGATGGTTATCGTCGTGGCCGACCTTTGCGACCGCTATGACATCGAGGTAACGCCGAAGACGGTGCTGGGGCACGGCGAGGTCACCGAGAATCTCGGGATCGTCCAGAACGGCAAGTGGGATCCGATGGTTCTGCCCTGGAACCCTGGCCTGAGCCACTCGCAGGTAGGCAAGCTCTTTCGCGAGGGCGTGCAGGCTGCCCGAGCCGGCGGCGCTCCCCCTCCCTCCACGCCGGATCCACTCTCGCCGATTACGGTGGTGCTCAACGCCGCCGTCCTCTCCGATGCAGGGGTCCTGCACGCCGGAGCATCCTGGTGTCCACTGCGCGTGCTCGCCGAAGCCCGCGGCTGGACCATCCTCGACATCGACGGCGACTCGGCCCGGATCCACACTCCGACCGGCGATCACACGGTGGTCGCGATGATCCGCGGCGACCGAGGCTTCGTCCAACTCCGGGACGTCAGTGAGAAGCTGGGCTGGAGCGAGCCCGTCTGGGATAAGGCGGCGCGGCGGGTGATGATCACCACTGCCTGACCACGCCCCACGTCTCCACCCGGATCCCAACCGACAGTCCGGGTTACAGCGGAAACGAAACCGCGTTGCCCCGGCCGTGTCGCAACGAAGGTTGGGTGGATGGCACCGGGCTCGGTCGGGCGGGGGGGGCAGTTCGTGCGCGCGAAGTGGGTGATTCTGGGTCTCGCGTGGCCCTTCCTGGCTTCCGTCCTACCCACGGTGGGGGCACCCGCAGCCTCATCTCCGACAGCGCGGGACGGCGACCGGGAGGCATTCTTCGAGAGGAATGTCCGCCCCGTGCTGGCCCGATACTGTGTAGCCTGTCACGGTCCGGCCGTGCGGCAACGGGGACTCCGCCTGGATGAAGGCGCTTTCGCTCGCGATCGGCGCTACATCGTGCCCGGTGACGCGCTTGCCAGCCCCCTGATCCGGGCGATCATGCGTGATGGGCCAACCCCGATGCCGCCCGTCGGGGCCCTGCCGACCACGGCCGTGAGCGCACTCACGCGATGGGTCAACGAAGGAGCGGTGTGGCCCGCGAAAAGTGATCGTCCTGCCAGCTCCGGCCCGCACTGGGCGTTTCGGCCCGTGCACCGACCCACCCCGCCCGCGGTCACGGACGTGGAGTGGTCGCGAAACCCCATCGACCGGTTCCTCCGTGCAGCGATGACGCGCGGCGGGGTCCAGCCACTGGGGATCGCCGACCGCCAGACTCTTCTGCGACGCTTGACCTTTGATCTCATCGGCCTCCCCCCTACCCCCGCGGAGCTGGACACGTTCCTGGCGGACAGCTCTCCCAACGCGTACCGGCGGCAGGTGGATAGGCTTCTCGCCTCCCGGCACTATGGTGAGCGATGGGGGCGGCACTGGCTCGACGTTGTGCGTTACGCGGACACCGCCGGCGAGACGGCCGACTTCCCGGTGCCGCAGGCCTGGCGCTACCGCAACTCCGTCATCGACGCCTTCAACGCCGACAAGCCGTATGATCGCTTCGTTCGGGAGCAACTCGCGGGCGACATCCTCGCGACCCGAGAGACCGACGAGGCGCGTTACGCTGAAGCCGTCACCGCAACCGGCTACCTTGCGGTCGCCCGCCGCTTTGGGTTCGACTCCGCCGCCGACCATTACCTCACCCTGGAGGACACGATCGACACGTTTGGGAAGTCGGTGCTGGGCCTCACTCTCGGCTGTGCCCGGTGCCACGACCACAAATACGACCCTGTCTCCACCCGCGATTACTATGGGCTGTACGGCATCTTCGACAGCACGCGCTTCCCTTTTCCGGGGTGTGAGAAGGAGAAGCAGCCGCGCGACATGGTCCCGCTCCTGCCTGAATCCCGGATCGAAGCTAGGACGAGAGCCGAGCGCGCACAACTGGAAGGGGCGCTTGCTCAGGGCCAGTCCGGCTTGAAGGCCGCCGGCGATCGAGTGCGAGATCTGCTCGCGGTTCCGGCATCCGTGGTGGTGCGGGGCGAGTTCGCCGACGGTGGGCAGCAGCGATTCGACGCAGGCACGGGCGGCGACCAACTCGGTAGCCTGACGGTGCGCGCGGGAGAGTTTCTTCAACTGAGCGTGCTCCCTCGGTCCAACCACGGGGCGGACAGCACGCTGGTCGACTGGTCGATCACAGAGATTGGCGGACAGGGGCGAAGCTGGAACCCCACGCGCGACATCGCGGGCCCGCGGGGAAGGCGCCCATCGATGTCCAGCTTCCCCGATGAAGCGGGCACCGCCGATGTGTGGCTGGCCTACGATCTGGTGCCCGAACCGGCTCTCTTCACCCGGTTCACGGAGCGCAACCTGGACACGCCCGGACTCTCAGCATGGAGGGGTGCGGGGCAGGAACCGCTCCTCTTCCTCAACACACTCAACCAGGCCATCCCATTCTTTGGGCGGACCATGCCGGCACGCGGCGTCGGCATCCATCCCGGTCCCCGCGGAGGCGTGGCTCTCACCTGGCGAAGCCCGATCAGCGGCACAGTCCGCGTCTCCGGGCAGCTAAGCGACCTCCACCCCGGCGGCGGGGACGGGATCGCCTGGGTGCTGGAGCGACGACCCGGCTTTCAGGCGGAATTGCCCGTGCTGACTGATCTTGCCGAGCGAACCGCGGATCTGCGCGATCGACTTCAGGCCCTGATGGACGGGAAGTGGGTCGATACGGCCTACGCCGTTCGGGAAGGCGTCCCCCACAATGTCCGCATCCACGACCGCGGCGACCCGGCTCTTCCGCGGGAGGAGGTCCCGAGGAAGAATCTCGACTTGCTCGGGGGGGATCTCGTTCCCAATGCGGCAGGCAGCGGACGCGAACTCCTGGCGCAGTGGGTCACCAGACCAGACAACCCGTTGACGGCGAGGGTGATGGTCAACCGCATCTGGCAGGGCCACTTCGGTCGCGGGCTTGTTGCCACGCCCAACGACTTCGGAACCCGGGGCCAGCCACCAACGCACCCGGCGCTGCTCGACTGGTTGGCCGACGAGTTCATTCGCTCCGGCTGGTCGGTCAAGGCGATGCACCGGCTCATCGTGACTTCGCGCGCCTATCGGACAGCAAGTAGCGGCGCGGGGCCGAACGGCGGCTCCGACCGCCAGCGGGAGCTGTACGGCTGCTTCCACCGACGCCGGCTGGACGCCGAGGAGATCCGGGACGCACTGCTGGCTGTCAGCGGGGATCTCGACCGCACCCCCGGGGGGGCACATCCGTTCCCCCCGGCGCAGCAGTGGTCATTCACCCAGCATGGACCGTTTCTGGCCGTCTACGACACCAACCGGCGCAGCGTCTACTTGATGACCCAGCGCATCCGCCGCCACCCTTTCCTGGGGCTGTTCGACGGCGCCGACCCTAGCAGCAGCACAGGCGGGCGGATGATGACCACCGTACCCACCCAGGCGCTCTACTTCATGAATGATCCGTTTGTTCACGCGTGCTCTCGCAGCCTCGCCGCCCGCGTGGCGCGAGAACCGAGGACCCGTGAGGCGGCCATCTCGGGGGTCTATCGGCTCCTGTACAGCCGCCTGCCCACGCCCATCGAGGTCCAAGAAAGCATTCGGTTCTTGCGGGAGTACGGAGCGGCCTCCCCGGGCGCCGAAGAGTCCGCAGCGTGGGCGGCGTGGCTACGAGTGCTCTTCGCAGGAAACGAGTTCCTCTATGTTGACTGATCCAGTCAGGGGTTCCGGCTGCTCCCGCCGTGGCGTGCTGCGGTCGATGGTCGCGGGCTCGGCCATCCTGCCAGCGCTACTCCAGGAAATGCTGGGGCGCGAGGCCGCCGCGTCGCCGGCCGAGCCCCGTCCACACTTTTCGCCACGGGCGCGGCAGGTGATCTTTCTGAATATGAGTGGCGGTGTCTCTCACGTGGACAGCTTCGACCCCAAGCCCAGCCTCTCGCGCGACCATGGGAAGCAGGTGACGCTGGATCACCCGGAGACGCGCAACCGTCCCGGTTACGAGAAGCTATTCCTCAAGCGGCCGCAGTGGCAGTTCGCTCCCCGTGGGCGTTGCGGGACCGAGGTGAGCGACCTGTTCCCGCACATGGCGGGCTGTGTGGATGAGCTGGCGGTCATCCGCTCCATGCATACCGGTCACTCGAACCATTACAACGCCACGCTGGGCATGCACACGGGGTCTTTCACCGTCGGGCGCCCGAGCCTCGGGGCATGGTTGAGCTACGGGCTGGGGTCGCTCAACCGCAACCTGCCGTCCTTCGTCGTCATTGCGCCGTTCTCGCCATACGCCGGTGGGCAGGTCTGGGCGGCCGATTTCCTCCCCGGCGCGCACCAGGGCACACGCGTGATCCCCGGCCCCGAGCCGATCGCCGACGTCCGCCCACAAGTGCCCGACTCCGCCCTCCAGCGCATGGAACTGGCCGCCCTCGCCCGGAACAACCACCGGCACCTGGCCCAGCGCGGGGATACGGCGGATCTCGCCGCCAGGATCGCCTCCTTCGAGACCGCGTTCGGAATGCAGATGACAGTCCCGGAAGCGTTCGATCTGACCCACGAGAGCGACACCACGCTGTCACTCTATGGCCTGGAGCGTGGGTCAACGCGCGGCTTTGCCTGGCAATGCCTGATGGCTCGGCGGCTTGTGGAACGGGGAGTGCGGTTCGTCGAGCTGATCGACTCCGGTTCGTCCGGGAACTGGGATTCCCACGGCGACATGAATGCGCACACTCCCCTGGCGCAAAACGTTGATCGACCGATCGCCGGTCTGCTCCGCGACCTGCGCCGGACTGGCCTGCTGGATGAAACCCTGGTCGTCTGGACGACCGAGTTCGGCCGCACGCCCTTCAACAGCACCGCGGATCACCCGGGTCGCGAACACCACCCATGGGCCTTTTCGTCCTGGCTGGCCGGTGCCGGCGTTCGCGGCGGCATTGTCCACGGCGAGACCGACGAGTACGGCATCCGCGTGGCGAAGGACGGCGTCCACGTCCACGACTTCCACGCCACGATCCTGCACCTGATGGGGCTCGACCACCGCCGCCTCACCTACCGCGCGAGCGGACGCGACTTCCGCCTCACCGACGTGGCCGGCAACGTCGTCCAGCAGGTGGTGGCCTGAGAGCCTGCATCCTTGGCCAGATCTTCGACATTAGAGAGAGATTGATGAGAGGTATCCTCGTCGGCCTGATCTTCGCGGCAATCGTGCTCCCGGGGGGACTCCCGCTGCGAGCGGCACCCCAGGCGCTGCCCGTCAAGGTGTTCATTCTGGCGGGGCAGTCGAACATGGAGGGCCAGGCGGTCGCGGACCTGATGGGGAAGGACTACAACGAGGGCAAAGCAACGCTTCGCACCCTGCTCGGGAATCCGGAGAAAGGCGCACTCTTTCGACATCTGGTGGACGACACGGGCGAGTGGGCGATCCGAGATGACGTCTGGGTGCGGTATCAACCGGAAAACGGTCCCTTGAAGGCGGGACCGCTGACCCTCGGGTTTACTCCCTACGGTGGGAAGCACCACTTCGGACCGGAACTGCAGTTCGGCCACGTGCTCGGCAGCCGTCTTCAAAACCAGGTGCTGCTCATCAAGACGGCTTGGGGCGGCAAGAGCCTCTACCGCGACTTCCGGCCACCCAGCGCCGGCGGCGAGGTGGGGCCGTACTACCGGAAGATGCTGACCCAGGTGCGTGAGGCGCTCGTGAACCTGAAGGCCGAGTTTCCCGGCTATCAGGGGCAGGGGTACGAGCTGGCGGGGTTGGTGTGGTACCAGGGGTGGAACGACGGCGTTGACCCGAGAGCCGTGGCCGAGTACGAGCAGAACCTCGTCCACCTGATCAGCGACGTGCGACGCGACCTCCAGGCGCCGAGCCTCCCCGTTGTCGTTGGCGAGTTGACCGGACCGTGGGTGGACGCCCCCGGCGACTGGGCAAAGCTTCGAAGAGCCCAGGCCGCGGCTGCCGACCGTCCCGAGGTTCAACCGCACGTGCGCTTCGTGCCGACCCACAACTTCGTCCGCCGGCCCGAGGAGTCGCCAAACCCAACCCACGGGCATCACGAATTCGGCAACGCCGAAACCTACTTCCTCGTCGGCGACGCGCTGGCGAAGGGCATGCTGGAGCTGCTGAACGCCAGACCGAAGACCCAAACTCGCACCGTGGAGGGATGGACCGTCATCGTGTCGGAGCGGCTACTACAGGACGAAGCGAGAGCAACCGCTGTTGCGCTGGAACTGCTGGCAGCCCAACTGAAGGAGATCGTCCGGGTAGTGCCGGCGCCGGCTGTCGAGAAGCTCCGCCAGGTGAAGTTGTGGCTGTCCCCCGAGTACCCGGGGGTCGGACCACGCGCGGAGTATCATCCCGGCGTCGACTGGCTGGTCCGTAACGGCCGTGATCCTGCAATGGTGAAAGCCGTGGAGTTCACCAACATCCGGATCTTCCCCGCAGAGGTCCGGCGCATGCCGGTCTTCGTGCTGCACGAACTGTCGCACGCCTATCACGACCGATGGCTGGGTTTCCGACATCCGGGGATCGAGGCCGCCTACAAGCAGGCACTGGCGAATGGGACGTATGACCGTGTCGAGCGACAGGATGCGGAGGGCCGAAAGCGCCTCGACCGCTCTTACGCCCTGGCGAGTGCGCAGGAGTACTTCGCGGAATCGACAGAGGCGTTCTTCGGCCGCAACGACTTCTACCCGTACACCCGGGCTGAGTTGGAGAAACACGACCCCGAAGTGGCAAAGTTGCTGCGCCGACTGTGGGGTGTGGAGCGGGATGTCCGCACAGCCACGGGAAGTTGAGCGAACACCCTGGGTGGTAGAATCCGCCCGGTCGGCCTGACGGGCCGTGACGCGAGGGGACCCCGTCATCGGGAGAGCAATATGTGCCGCAGCATCAAGACACTGCATAACTTTGAACCGCCGGCTACCGAGCAGGAGATCCGGGCCGCATCCCTCCAGTTTGTGCGCAAACTGAGCGGGACCACCCGGCCATCGCGGGCGAACGAGGCCGCGTTTGCGCGGGCGGTCGATCAGGTAACGGCGGCGGCCACGGAGTTGCTCGGGAGCCTCGTAACCAGTGCGCCCCGCCGGAGCCGCGAGGAAGCGACGGCCATGGCCCGGGCACGGACGGTGCGCCGCTTCGGCAGCGGCTGACCGTCGCCGGCTCAGAACCGTGCACGTCAGTGCCGGTGTCCCAGTCACCGTCAATCGGACGACACCCAGGAGCCAGACCACCCACGGCTGGTAGCGCAATGCCTCCGGCGCCGGACCCGCCCCGGCTCAGAACTGTGCACGTCTGTGCCGGTCGATCGCGGTGATCGGCAGATCAACACCGGCGGCGGAGCAGAAGCCGCCCTTGACACTCCGCTCTACAGGCGATATGTTTAACCGATCCGTTAATTAACGATCCGGTTATCTACCGTGCAGCCAGACCCGCTCTCATCCACCTTCTCTGCACTCGCCGACCCGACGCGTCGCGCGATCCTGGCACGCCTTTCGCGGGGCGAGGCCTCGGTCACCGAACTGGCGGAGCCGTTCGCGATGAGCATGCCTGCCATCTCTCGCCACCTGAAGGTGCTGGAGAGGGCCGGGCTCATCGTGCGTGGTCGGCAGGCACAGTGGCGACCGTGTCGCCTCGAGGTCGGGACGCTCAAGGAGGTCGATGACTGGCTCCAGCACTATCGCCGGTTCTGGGAGCAGAGCTTCGACCGCCTGGACGCCTACCTCCAGGAGCTCAAGTCGCAGCAAGAACTCGAGTCGCGGGCGGCTGCAAGCGACGGCGGCGGATGACCCCTTGGCGTTCGCGATCTGGCGCGCGCCTCGTCTGAAGGAACTACATAACGATGGATGGCAACGGAGGCTTCACCCTCACCCTCGAAGGAGATCGTGAGATCGTCATCACGCGGGAGTTCGACGCGCCCCGCGAACTGGTCTTTCGGGCGATGTCCGGCTGCGAGCACCTGCGGCGCTGGCTCGGCCCTCGCTTTCTGAAGATGGTCCACTGCGAGATGGACTTCCGCCCGGGTGGCCACTACCGCTACGTTCATCGAGCTCCGGACGGCTCGGAATACGGCTTCCGCGGCGAAATCCGGGAAATCTTCGCGCCGGAGCGAGTGGTCCAGACGTTTGAGTTCGACGGGATGCCCGGACACGTCTCCGTGGAGACAATGACCCTGGAAGACGTCGACGGCAGAACACGGCTGACAACGCGCTCTCTCTTCGCCTCGCGCGAAGACCGGGACGGAATGGCACAGTCGGGGATGGAGGTGGGGGTCCGCGACTCCTATGACCGGCTGCAAGAGTTGGTCGAGCTTCTGGAAGCTCAGGCCACCGGGCCCGAGTTCGTCCACATCCGCGAGTTCGATGCGCCGCGAGAGCTGGTGTACCGTGCTTTCACCGAGGTTGATCGGCTGGAGAAATGGTGGGGACCGGTCGGCATGCCTCTCGCGGAGTGCAGCCTGGACCTCCGGCCGGGCGGCATCTTCCACTACTGCATGCAGGCCTCCAACGGGAACCGGATGTGGGGCAGGTGGGTGATCCGCGAACTCGACGCTCCCGAGCGAATCGTGTGGGTGAACAGCTTCTCCGATGAGGCGGGCGGCCTCACCCGCCACCCGATGGCCGCGGGCTGGCCGCTGGAGATGCTCTGCGTCGTGACGCTCACCGAGCTCTCCGGGCGCACCGTGCTGACACTGCGGTCCATGCCGTTGCACGCCACCGAGTCGGAGCGGTATACGTTCCGGAGCGGCTTCGCCTCCATGGAGAAGGGTTACGGCGGCACCATGGACCAACTCCGGGACTACCTCGCCGGGAGTTGATCCCCGACCAGCGGCCGATCGCAGGGATTCTCCGTGATCGGCCGCTGCAGCCGGACTGAAACCACTCCCCGGCTCAGTACTTCGGCACGGAAGGATCGACCTCATCCGACCAGCGCAGCGTACCCCCGATGAGGTTGCGCACGTCGCGGTAGCCCTTCCCGCGAAGGAACTGCGCAGCCTGCCCACTGCGAGCGCCAGAGCGGCAGTAGATGATGATCTCGCGGTCGACCGGCAATTCCGGGTAGCGGCGGTCCAACTCCGGCAGCGGCAGCAGCAGCGCCCCTTCGAGATGGGTGATCGACCACTCCTCGGGATTGCGAACGTCGAGAAGGAAGGGACGTTCCCCAGCGGCCAGCCTGTCGGCAAGGGCCAGCGGGGTGATGTCGTCGGGGCTGGCGTCTGCGCCCTCGGCGTGCTGGGGAGTGATGCCGCAGAATTGGTCGTAGTCGATAAGTTCGTGAATGGTCGGGGCGTCTCCGCAAATCGGACATTGCGCGTCCTTGCGCAGGCGGAGTTCCCGGAAGCGCATCTTCAGCGCGTCGAACACCAGCAACCGACCAATCAGTGGGTCGCCGATACCGAGGAGCAACTTGATTGCCTCATTGGCCTGCAGCGTGCCGATGATGCCGGGGAGGACGCCGAGCACACCGCCTTCCGCGCAGCTCGGGACCATGCCTGGCGGGGGCGGCTCCGGATAGAGACACCGGTAGCACGGGCCATGGGCCGCCCAGAAGACGGAGGCCTGCCCCTCGAAGCGGAAGATGCTCCCGTAGACATTCGGCTTGCCGAGCAACACACAGGCGTCGTTCACAAGATAGCGGGTGGGGAAATTATCGGTGCCGTCGATGATCAGGTCGTACTCACGAAGAATGTCGAGGGCATTGTCCGACATCAGCATGGTGTTGTGGAGCTCGACCTCAGTGTGCGGATTGATGTCGCGGATCCGATCCCGTGCCGAGTCGAGCTTCGGCCTCCCCACATCGCTGGTGCCGTGGATGATCTGCCGCTGCAGATTGCTGTAGTCCACCACGTCGAAGTCGACCAACCCGAGCGTGCCGACGCCGGCAGCCGCCAGGTAGACGCCCAACGGAGAACCCAGCCCCCCGGTTCCGATCAGCAGGATCCGAGCCTGCTTCAGGCGCTTCTGCCCCGCAACCCCCACCTCCGGCATGATGAGATGCCGGCCATAGCGAAGGTACTCTTCCTTCCCCAACTCCCCGTCCCATGGTGCGACCAACGGTGGCAGTGATGCCATTCAACCCTCCAGAGCCGGAAGCCGACCTCCCGGTGCGTTCTTATCCTATCCACTTTGGCGAGAAACGTGCTGGAGGTGCCCGGTCAACGACCGGAGGGGATGCTATCCCTCCGCCTGGCGCTCTTTCCGCTCCTGGGCTGATTTGAACCGCTCGACGAGCCTGCACAGGAAGATGCTGGCGATGTAGAGGACCCCTAGCGGCAGCGACATCAGGACCATGCTGAACGGGTCGCCGCCGGGCGTGGCGACAGCGCCCAGGATGAAGCACCCGACCAGCGCCATCCGCCAATGTTCGACCAGGGCGCGGCTGGAGACGAGCCCGATGTAGCTCAGCGCCATCAACACCAACGGGAGTTGGAAGCAGATGCCGAAGGCCAACACCATCTTGGCCAGAAAGGTCATGTACTGGGTCGGGTCCTGCAGCAGTTGGGCCCCTTCATTCGCCGGAAGGAATCCCAGGAACCAGGCGACCGACGGGCCCATGATGATGAAGCCGGTCACGATGCCGAGCAAGAAAAAGACCACGGACAGCGGGAAGATGATTCGGCAGACGGCCTTTTCGCTGCGGGTCAGCCCGGGCGACACGAACCCCCACACTTCGATCGTTACGAAGGGCAACGCCATCGCGATCCCGGCAATCAGCGAGACCTGTAACTGCAGGACAAATGGACCGGTGAAGTTGGTGAAAATCACTCGGCCGCCATACTTCTTGAGCAGCGGTTCCAGCGGGGAGAAGAACAGGGTCCAGAGTAGGGGGTAAAGCACCCAGCCGAGGGCCGCGCCGAGGAGGAGCCAGATGAAGGACCTCACAAGGCGAGCCCGCAGCTCGGAGAGGTGCTCCCAGAGTTCCATCTCCTTGAAGTCTTCTTGCTGGTGCTCCGCCATGTTGCCTTTTACCCTCCAGCTCTGTTGCAGAGCCGCATCGAACTACCCCTTACAGCGTTGACTGCGGGGCGAACGGTTCCCGGTCGACGCAACAGCGACCCCGGCCGTGTGGCCGGGGTCGCCAGGGTGCCCGGGAGTTCGGCGCAGCCGCCGATGCCGGCTACTTCTTCACGTCTTCGACGAGATCGCTGGTGACTTTCAGCTTGAAGAAGTACTGCTTGTCCACCGGGGCCTGACCCTGGGTGCCACCGCCGCCGGGACCCATCATGCCGCCGGAGGCGCCCATCATCCCCATCATGCCGCTGTTGCCCATGCCGGGGTAGCCGCCGGGGCCACCCGATCCCGCTCCAGGACCGAAGCCCGCTCCCGCACCTGCGGGGCCAAAGCCGCCGGGACCACCCGATCCTGCGCCGGGACCGAATCCCGCGCCCGCACCGGCAGGGCCGAAGCCACCGGGACCGCCGGAGCCGGCACCCGGACCGAAGCCCGCACCGGCACCCGCAGGACCGAAGCCACCGGGGCCGGACGGCCGTCCGCCGAAGGGGGAGCCGAAACCGCCCGGGCCGTTACCGCCGGCACCGAACCCGGCTCCCGCGCCCGCGGGACCAAAGCCACCGGGTCCAAAGCCGCCGGGTCCATTCCCGCCGAGGCCGGGGTCCCCGCCCGCAAGTCCGTCGCCGGTCAATCCGCCCTGGCTCTGGCCGAACTGCGCAGAGTCAACGGTGAGGGTGCCCCTAATGTCGTGCTTGGCCATGATAATCCGCTGGGTCTCTTCCGAGAACCAGAGGGTGGAGATCCCCTGTTGGACGGCTAGCTTGACACCCGTCAGCCCCATGCTCTTGATATCGACTTCGGAGTTGCCGGCAATGTAGCTCAGGCGAATCTTGACGCAGCGCTCGCCGTGCTGCCATTCCAGGCCTTCGAGGGTCGCCTGCAGCCGATCAATGGTGATCGCCCCCGCGATGTAGCCACCGAGGTTAACCCGCAGGTTCGTCGGGAACGTCTCATTCATGCGCTGGGGTCGGCCGGGAAGGTCGATGGGGTTCACGATCGGTTCCCGCTTCTCTCGGTCCATCTGCCGGCTCTTCTTGACGAAGCCGGTGCGGTCCATCGTGTAGTAGCGCGAACTGGAGTCGAAGCGCACCGTGTGGCGGACCTTGTCCAGGATCACTGTGAGGGGGGACTGCCGACGTTCCCGGTAGAAACCCATGCCGGTCGCTGAAAGCTGATCCTCCAGGCTGACGAGGAATCGGCTCATCTCTTCGTGAGAGAGCTTCTCCGGACCGGGCGCCGGGGCGGCGCGGAATCGGCCGCCGTTAATGGCGTTTGCGTCCAGCACCACGTGGTGCTGCATCTCGTACGGTTTGCCGACGATGCCGCCGTACATCAGGCGGGCCGGATAGTTGCTCGGATAGTCGATGCCGTTCTTGACGTTCACCTGGGCGGCCACGGTCTCGGACTGGGCACCCGTCTGCTTATAGCTGCGCACCTCGATCACGTGAGGTCCGTCCGCCAAGATCTGGTCCTCGGCCGAGGCCGAGGGGTCGTCGGAAGCCGGCTGCTTGGTGTCCCAGATGTAGGTGACAGGGGCATCCGGGGCACCCTTGACGTCTCCCATGTCCTCGGCGGCAGGCGGGGCGAGTGCCACACGGAACTTGCCGTCGATGTAGACGGCAACAAATCCGCCCGGGGGGATGGAGTTGCGCGGGACGACGATCGCGACTTTTTCACGCACGTCCGCGCCATCTTTGGGTGCGGCGATCGAGAGCGGCTTGTCGGCATTCACATCCACCAGCGCCGCATCGTCCTTCGCGCCAGCCTGAATCCATGCCCGGATGGTCGCAATCTGCGCCGGGGCAAGCGGCCGCAGACCGAGCGGCATCCGCGGCTGAAGCCGGCCATCCAGATACTGGATCAGGCGGCTCTGGTCGGCGTTGCCCGAAACGATGGCGGACCCCTTGTTGCCGCCCTGACGCACGTTGTCCAGATTATCGAGCTTCAGACCGCCCTTGGCGTCGGCGCCGTGGCAGTTCTGGCACGCCCGCTGGAAGATCGGCAGCACGTCTTTCCCGAAGGAAACGGGAGCCTGGGCACTCGCCGGAACAGCGGATCCCACGAGCACGAGGGCTGCGAAGGGGACCAGTCGGCCTGGACTCATCATGGGCTGCAACCTCAATATCTGACCGCGACGCACGGCGCGCTGCCGATGCGCGAGACGCACATCTCAGAACCTGTTCTTGAGACAGGCACCGAGATCCTTCCCGGTAGGGGGCTTGTGCCTCGGTTAGACACACGTCACCCCGAAAACGTTGCGCTCGATCGTGTTCTCGACAGCCCTTCAGGCCTTGGGCTTGCCGGGCTCGTCTTCTTCTTTTTCGGCCTTCGGCTCTTCGCGAGTTGCGTTCTTGAACTCACGCATGCCCTGGCCCAGGCCTTTTGCCAGCTCGGGGAGCTTGCGCCCCCCAAACAGCACGAGGATGATGACCAGGATCAGAATGATTTCGGTCGGTCCGAGGTTCATCTTAAACGCCCCTTCTCAGGTGTCGTCCGGAGGATTGGGATCCTCAGGTAGTTGCTTTGCCGTCGCCGCCGGTGCCGGAGGTGGCCAGTTCCGCGGCAGCGGTTCGGAAGCTGGGTTGGGAATCTCCCTCGGACGGCTGGTAATCCCCACCGTAAGGGAGGGCGTCGGCCGACTCGGCCGCGAGCGCCTGGGGATAGTCGATGCTGCGATCACCGGGGTAATCCGCACCGCGGCTGACGGTCTCCGATGGCGCGTCGCTAGTGTAGGCCGGCGGGCGATAGTGGTCATCCGTGTCCGAATCCGAGTGGATCGCGTCCATGAAGTCGCTCTTCGCCTTGTTGAACTCCCGCAGGGCTTTGCCGATCCCCTTGCCGATCTCTGGAAGCTTCTTCGGGCCGAAGAAGATCAACGCAACCGCGAGGATAATAACAATCTCCCCAAATCCTACGTTCGGCATCGTTTTCCTCTCACGTCGGCGGCCCCATCGCGCGGCGATCCGCCCCTACCTTACACCCGCCAGCCGCTGCAGGCAAAGCGCCATACGGGCCCGCGCTTCCTCGGCTTCCGGTTCCCCGGCCCGGATGCACTGGCTGTAGGCGTCCACGGCCTCCTGATACAGGCGACCTGCGTTCGCGCGGTCTCCCAACCTCATCGCCGCCTGCGCGGCACCCTCAAGTCTCCGACCCACTTGCCAGTGCGAGACTCGGTCCGCCTCGCGACGCGATGCCGGGGCGCTCACACTGATGCCGGTGCCTGTCCCGGCAGCCGCCCCAACCGCTGGGTTTCCTTGCTCTATCCGTATTAACCCGGTCTCGGGCTCGTCCGGTTCCCGCGTTCCCGAATTGTTCTGCCCCGCTGCCGGACCCGCGGGGGGACTCTGACCCCCTGGCGAAGGCGGTTTCTCGGTGAAGCCCCCGGGGATCGGTTGGAGTTCACCCACCGCCGCGGCCGTCAGATCCGCGGGGCGAGGCAACCGCGGAGGGGGTCGGCTGTCGATCACGGGCGGCAGCCCGAAGCGGACTGGGTCCGGTCCTACCCGCCCCGTGTAACCCGCAGGGCCGGGGAGAGAACCCGCTGCCGGGCCGGCAGCCGAGGGCGGCCTACTGGGGAGAGAGCCGTTGACGCTCGGGAGCGGTTGCACGCGGTTGCCTATCAGCGGGGCTCCCCCGGGACCGGACGCGCTGTCGGGGGACCCGGCACCCACCAGGGCGGTCCCCGGAGCGGGGCGTGGCGGTGTGGTCACGCCGGCCAGGCGTCGGCCGAGTCCGAAGCAGATGATGGCGGTGGCGGTGGCACCCGCGACCCCCAGGAAGACTTTGCGGGAATCGAACGGCGCGGCCTCGCGCACTTCCCCCACAGCACCCGTTCGTTCCGACATGGCAGTTCCCCTTTCGGTTGACCGGCCTACGGGATCACCTTCAGCAGTGGGTACTCAACGAAGCCTTCGGCTCCGGCCCTTTTCAATTGGGGCAGCAGGTCCCGCACCTCACGCTCCGCCAGAATGGTTTCGATGGCGAGCCACTCCGGATCGGAGAGCGCGGAGACCGTCGGGCGCTTCAGGGCGGGCAGGAGCGCCAGCACCGCTCCCAGAGCGTCCTTACTCACGTTCATTTTCAGGCCGACCATGCCTTCGGCATCGAGCGCCCCCTGCAGCAGCAGGATCACGTTCTCCATCTTTTGACGCTTCCAGTCGTCTGCATGGCTGGCCGGGTTCGCAATCCAGCGCGTGGTGCTCTCCAGCAGAGTATCCAGCACCCGAAGGCCGTGGGCGCGAAGAGTGCTGCCCGTCTCGGTGCCTTCGACGATCGCATCGACGAGGTAGGGAACCTTCACCTCTGTCGCGCCCCAACTGAACTCGACTGTGGCTTCAACCCCCTGGTCCAGCAGGTACTTGCGCGTCACGTTGACCAGCTCACTGGCGATCCGCTTGCCCTGCAGGTCGTGCACCGAGTGGATCTCGGAATGCTCGGGCACGGCGAGCACCCATCGGTAGGGTCTGGATGTCGCCTTGCTGTAGTTGAGCTCCGCGACGCTCACGACGTCGGCCCCGGACTCAACGACGTTGTCCCAACCGGTGAGCCCTGCGTCGAGTATTCCCTCGGCGACATAGCGCGGAATCTCTTGTGCTCGCAGGAGGATGGCGTCGATCTCCGGATCGTCGACCTGCGGATAGTAGCTGCGGCTACTCACGGTGAAGACGAAGCCAGCCCTGCGAAAGAGGGCGAGCGTGGCATCCTGCAGACTACCCTTGGGAATTCCCAGTCGCAGAACTCGGGCTGATTCGGAACTCATTCCCAGTGCATCCTCAATCCGCTCCTGCTCTTCACACGCCGGACGTCAGTTGCATGGCGGCCGTGGCAAGACGGTCCATGCCTTTTTCGATCGACGACATGCCGGTGGCATAGCTGAGCCGAATGTGGTCCGACGTGCCGAAACCGCTGCCGGGAACGGCGGCGATCAGCGCATTGGCGAGCAGGTAGTCCGACAGCGCGTCGCAATCCGGCACCGCCTCGGAAAAGAGCCCGCTGATGTTCGGCAGCACGTAGAAAGCGCCGTCGGGCCGGGCGCAGGCGACTCCGGGGATCCCCGCAAGCCGCTCCAGAATGTAGTCCCTCCGCCGCTCAAACTCACGGCGCATCATCTCGACGCAATCCTGCGGCCCTCGCAGCGCGACGATGGCACCCGCCTGCGCAAAGCTCGTGGGGTTGCTGGTGCTCTGATCCTGCATCCGCCCCATTGCCGACACGATGGCCGGGTCCCCGGCCAGCCAGCCGAGGCGCCAGCCCGTCATGGAGTAGGCCTTGGAGAAGCCGTTGACCAGCAGCGTGCGCGCCTGGACCTCGGGCCCCATCGAGGCGATGCTCACGTGCGCCTGTCCATAGGTGAGGTGCTCGTAGATCTCATCACTGATGATCACCAGATCGTTCGCCACGGCCACCTCGGCGATCCGTCGCAACTCATCCGCCTCAATGACGGCTCCGGAGGGGTTGCTCGGTGAGTTCACCACGATGGCGCGCGTACGGGGAGTCACCGCGGCGGCGATGGCCTGGGCGGTCACGCGGAAGCCATTAGACTCCGGCGCCTCAACGAAGACCGGGACGCCGTCGGACAGCTTCACTTGCTCCGGATAGCTGACCCAGTAAGGCACGGGGATGATGACCTCGTCCCCCGGATTCAAGATCGCCTGGAACGCCAGGTAGAGGCTGTGCTTCGCACCGACAGAGACGATGATCTGCCGCGGCTCGTACGCCAGGCCGTTGTCGCGGCTGTGCTTTTCGCAGATCGCCTCCTTCAACTTCGGCACACCGGAGGAGGGGGTGTACTTCGTCTGGCCCGCACGCAGCGCGTCGATCGCCGCCTGTTTGATGTGCTCGGGTGTATCGAAATCGGGCTCACCGGCACCGAAGCCAACCACATCGATGCCTTCAGCCTGCATCGCCTTGAAACGGGCGGTGATCGCCAGGGTGGGAGATGGCGCCGTCCCCAGAGCGCGCCTTGAAACTTGCGGCATGGAAAGCTGTCCTCCCGGATCAGGCGGCGAAGCGGCGAATGACGAGGCTGCCGTTGTGGCCGCCGAAGCCGAAGCTGTTCGACAGGGCGATGTCGACCTGCCGTTCCCGCTTCACGTTGGGCACGTAGTCCAGGTCGCACTCGGGATCCGGCTGGGTGAGGTTGATCGTCGGTGGGATGACGCCATCGCGGATCGCCTGGACACATATCATCGCCTCGACGGCACCTGCCGCGCCGAGCAGGTGGCCTGTCATCGACTTCGTGCTGCTGATCGGGATCGTAGTAGCCGCCGGGCCGAACACATGCTTCACCGCCATCGTCTCATTCCGGTCGTTGTGCGGCGTAGAGGTGCCATGGGCGTTGATGTAGTCCACCTCGTCCGGAGCGATCCCGGCATCGAGCAAGGCGTTCCGCATGGCGACCACCGCGCCTCTACCTTCGGGGGCAGGTTGCGTCATGTGGAAGGCATCAGCGCTCATCCCGTATCCGACCACCTCCGCCAGGATCAAGGCGCCGCGGCTCTGGGCGAACTCCAGGGACTCGAGCACGAGAACGGCTGCCCCCTCGCCGATGACAAACCCGTCACGCCCTGCGTCGAAGGGCCGGCTTGCCAGCGTGGGGTCTTCGTTTCTGGTGGAGAGAGCCCGCATGGCTGCGAACCCCCCGACACCGCAAAAAGTGATGGCGGCTTCCGCCCCTCCGGCCAGCATGGCATCGGCCGCGCCGCGGCGGATCAACTCCGCTGCGTCGCCGATCGCGTTGGTGCCGGTGGTGCAGGCGGTGACCACACAGGTGTTGGGGCCGCCGAGACCGTGCCGGATGGAGACCATACCGCTGGCCATGTTGCAGATCATCATCGGGATGAAGAACGGGCTGATTCGGTTCGGCCCACGGGTGATGGCCGTCCGGATTTCCTTTTCCAACGTCTCGATTCCGCCGATCCCTGAGCCGATGAGGACACCGATTCGGCCACGGTTGTCGTCCGTGGGAGTCAGTGAACTGTCGTCCAGCGCTTGCTGCGCGGCGGCAATCGCAAACTGAACGAAACGATCCATCTTCCGAGCTTCTTTGCGCTCGGCGTACACCAACGGATCAAATCCCTTGACCTCGGCGGCGAACCGGACATCCATCTCGGCCGCGTCGAAGAGCGTAATCGGCCCGACGCCGGAGACACCCCCGAGCACCGCGCTCCATGTTGACTCCGCCGAGAGCCCCAGGGGACTCACGCACCCCATCCCCGTCACGACCACTCGTCGCCTGGACATTCCTTGCTGTTCCATTTCACCCGCGCGCCCGGTGGGCAGCCGGGGGGTGGGAGGTCTCCCCCACCCCCCATGTCGCTATCAGAGCGAGGTCAGGACTTCGTCTTCTCTTCGAGGTACTTGACCGCATCCTGCACGGTGCGGATGTTCTCGGCCTCTTCGTCCGGGATCTCGATGTCGAACTCTTCCTCGAATGCCATCGTCAGCTCGACCATTTCCAGCGAGTCAGCGCCAAGGTCTTCAAAAGACGCCTCGGGCGTGATCTCATCCGGATTGCGGTCGAGCTGTTCGGCAACGACCTTCTTAACGCGGTCAAAGACAGTCACCAGCGAACCTCCAGGTCCTCTTCAATTTCCGCCCACTCGAGCGACGTAGAAAACTGAGGCCACCGCCCCAAGCCGCCCCGGTGGGCGGCTGGTCTGTCCGAACCCGGAGAGACCGAAGTGGTGCGCCGCACCCGGCGCTAAACGATCAGCCCGCCATCTATTACCAGCACCTGCCCCGTGATGTAACCTGCGGCTTCCGTACAGAGAAAGACGACGGGGCCAGCGATGTCCTCCGGTGTGCCAAGCCGTGCGAGCGGGATTTGCTTCAACACCGTCGCAGCGAGCTCCTCGCCCAATTGCGCCGTCATCCGCGTCTGGATCCAGCCCGGGGCCACCGCGTTGACGGTAATCCCACGCGACCCGACTTCCTTTGCAGTGGCCTTCGTCAGACCGATCAGCCCGGCTTTCGACGCGCTGTAATTGGCCTGCCCGGCGTTTCCCGAAATGCCCATCACCGACGTGACGTTGATAATCCGCCCGCTGCGCTGGCGAATGAGACCACGTATGGCCGCCCGGGTGCAGTGGAAGGCTCCCTTGAGGTTCACATTCATCACCGAGTCCCAATCCGCGTCGGACATGCGCATGATCAGCCCGTCTCGGGTGACGCCCGCATTGTTGACCAGGATATCCAGCCCGCCGAGATCCGCGATGGTCCCGGCGACCAGCGCATTCGCTGCGGCCTCGTCGGCCACATCGGCCTGGCGGGCAATCGCTTGACCGCCGCCGTCGCAGATCTCCTGGGCGACCGCCTCGGCAGCGGCAAGATCCGTGCCCGCCACCACGCACACAGCGGCACCGGCCGCAGCGAGACCGCGCGCCACCGCCGCGCCGATGCCTCGTCCTCCGCCCGTCACCAGGGCAACTTTGCCCGCCAACGCATCAGGCGTGATCATGCCCATTCCCATTTATCGGTGCCTTGCTCCCGGACCACCGCACCAGCGCGGAGGCCCACGTCAACCCGGCTCCAAAGCCTACCATCAACACGAGGTCTCCCGGCCGAATCCGTCCCGCCTTCCGCGCTTCGTCGAGGGCGATCGGGATGGAGGCGGCAGAGGTGTTGCCGTACCTCTCAACGTTGGAGAAGACCTGATCGTCACGGAAGCCGAGGCGCTTCACGGCCGCGTCGATGATGCGGATGTTGGCCTGATGGGGCACGAACAGGTCGATCTCATCGACGGTGATCCCCGCTCGCTCCAGCAATCGTCGGCTGCTCTCTTCCACCACGCGGACGGCAAACTTGAATACTTCCTGGCCCGCCATCCGAATCGACTGCGGCCGAGGCTCGTCTGAACCGGTCGTGAGCGGGTGGCCCTTTCCCCCCGGCGCCACAGCCAACAGGTCTCCTCCGGTGCCGTCCGATCCGAGCTCAACCGAGAGCAATCCCTCGCCTTCCGGCACAACGCCGACGACGGCGGCACCGGCTCCGTCGCCGAAGAGCACACACGTCGTTCGGTCCTCCCAATTGACGAACCGGGAGAGCGCTTCGGCGCCGATGACGAGGACGTTGCGACAGAGGCCGGTCCTGACGAATTGAGCAGCGGTGGCAAGGCCGTAGATGAAGCCCGAGCACGCAGCGCCGAGGTCGAACGCCGCGGCACCGGTGGCCCCCAGCGCCGCCTGCACCAACGACGCCGTTGCGGGAAACGGAGACTCGCGTGTGACCGTGGCGACGATGATCAGGTCCAACTCGCCGGCGGCGATACCGGCATCCGCCAGGGCTCTCCGACCGGCCTCGGACGCAAGGTCGGTAAGGCTCTCGTCCGGAGCGACGATCCGCCGCTCCACGATGCCGGTCCGAGAAAAAATCCAGTCGTGGCTCGTGTCGACGATCGTCTCGAGGTCCGCGTTGGTCAGCACCTTCGCGGGCACACAACTGCCGACTCCGAGCACTCCGGCGTGTCGCAGGGCGGCGTCCGGATGGTTGCCATTCGACTCAGCTTGCAAGCTGGTCGCGTATTTTGTGGACAACTCCATGGTTCACCGCTTCCTTCGCCGTGCGGATGGCGTTCGCCACCGCTCGGGCGTTTGATCGGCCGTGGCCGATGATGCAAATCCCGTTCACGCCAAGTAACGGCGCGCCGCCTCGCTCCCCGTAATCGGTCCGCCGCCGGATCGAATCAAAGATCGGACGGAGCGCCAGGGCGGGGAGCTTCAGCAGCGGTCGTCGCTCGACCTCCTGCCGGACCATCTTCAGCAGCATGTCCGCGATGCCTTCGCTCGTCTTCAGCGCCACGTTGCCCGTAAATCCATCGCATACGGCGACATCGACAGTTCCATCGAAGAGATGCCGGCCCTCGACGTTCCCGACGAAGCGCACGGGCGCAGCCTTCAGCAGGGCGTAGGCTTCCTTCGCCACCTCGTTCCCCTTCGTCTCTTCCTCCCCGATGTTCAGCAAGCCGATCTTCGGGGCCTCTATTCCGAAGATCTCGGAGGCGTAGATGCTCCCCATCACGGCATACTGGACCAGGCAGTGGGGCGCCACATCGACGTTGGCTCCCGCATCGAGAATGATCGTGTGGCCTTCCAGCGTCGGGAGAGGCAGCGCGATGCCGGGCCGGTCAATCCCCGGGATCCGTCCGAACTTGAACAGGCTGACGGCCATCCCCGCACCGGTATTGCCGGCAGAGAACATAGCGGCCGCCTCACCTGCGTGGACGAGCTCGGCGCAGACGACGAGCGAGGCTTCTCGCTTCCGGCGAACAGCCTGGGCGGGCGGGTCGTCCATCCCGACGACGTCCGGCGCGTGCACAACCGTAATCCTCGGACACGGTGCGGACCGGCTCAACAGGGCGGTAACTTCGGCTTCCCTGCCCACCAGGATCACGTCGATCCCGTACTCGTTCGCGGCTTTGACGGCGCCCTCCACGATTGCGGCAGGAGCGTGGTCCCCGCCCATGGCGTCGACCGCAATCTTCACCGGTTATTCCTGGCCGGCTGGTTCGGTTCCGCCCGTTGTGGGACCTGCCCCGCCCGATTGGCGGGCCCGCACGTCGATCACCATCCGGTTTCCGTAGAAGCCGCACGCGCTGCAGACGTGGTGGGGAAGCCGTGGCGCACGGCACCGAGGACAGAGCCCGACGTTCGGGACGTCGAGTTTCCAGTTGTTGGCCCGCCTCTGACTGGAGCGGGCCTTCGAAGTTCTTCGTTTTGGCAGCGGCATCGCAAATCTCCCTGACCGGACGGAGCGAAGGTGTCGCTCCGGGCGGCCGGCGCGTCGGAAAGACGCGGCGCTCGCAGCGCGGCCACCATCGAAACCGGACTATTCTATCAGCCGTGTCAATACCCAACGGGGGCCCGATCCGGGATCTCCCGACGGGACTTGAAGCCGCAGGCGAGGGCAGCGGCAGCCCAGTTACGCGTCCTGCAGCAGGCCGGCGAGCACCGCAAATGGCGAGTCTGGGCTCGACTCCGCGCACCCGCATCGGGCTTCGTTGAGGTTCTGGCCACACCGGTCGCAGAGGCCGGCGCACTCCTCACGGCAGAGCATCCGGGTTGGCAATTCGCTGATCGCCCACTGGCGCACCAGTTCGTCCAGGTCCAGGATCGGCCGCCCCTGGTCCAGATAGACGACGGTACCGACGACGGCGTCGAAATCTTGATCCGGGGTGGGACGGCGTCCCGGGTGGAGCACGTCCTCTATGGCGAAGTCCTCGTCCAGGGTGAACTCCAGTGCGGACGGCACTTCGGCGAGGCAGCGGTCGCACGGCGCGCGGAGTTCGGTGCGCAGCGGGCCGTGGATACCAATGACCTCGCCGCCGTTTGTGAAGGTCAGCGTCCCGCGGATGGGCTGGATGAACTCCCAGTCCGGATCCTGGACCGGCGGGAGGTCGATGTCCATGACCGTTCGCATTCCTTCACGGACGACGAGTTCGGAGAGATCGAGTTGCATCGTGAAAACTGAGGGCAGGTGAGTGGCCCGACCCTAGCTTACCCACTCCTCGCGGGCGGGGCAATGGCCTGGCGCCCCGATCGCGGCGGCGACCTCCCTGGCGATGACGCTCGCCTCATTCGCCCCCACTACGAGCACCGGGATGGACGCCCCGCTGAGGTGGATCATCCCGTCGGCTCCGCTCTCCAGATCCGCGTTCGCCGCGGGATCCAGGTGGATGCCCAAGAAGGTCAGCCCAGCGCAGACGGCCGCCCGGAGTGCCGGGGCGTTCTCGCCGATGCCGCCGGTGAACAACAAGGCGTCGATGCCATTCATCGCCGCAGCCAGTGCGCCGACAGCCCGGCAGATCCTCCCGCTGAAGTGGTCAAAGGCCAGCGCGGCATCCGCGCTCCCGGCTTCCCGGGCTGCCAGGAGCGCGCGGAAGTCTCGGTGGCCGCACAGCCCCAGGAGCCCGCTCTCCTGGGTGATGAGGTGCTCCACCTCGGCCGGAGTCATGCCGAGATTGGACTGGAGCCAGAGGGGAATGGTCGGGTCCATGTCGCCTGTGCGCGTCGCCATCACCAGCCCCTCTGCCGGCGTGAAGCCCATGGTGCTGTCCACGGACCGGCCCGCAACGACGGCCGCGCCGCTGCAGCCGGCCCCCAGGTGGAGGGAGACGAGCCGGAGATCGCGTCGGCCGGTGAGGACGGCGGCCCGCTCGGCGGCGTAAGCGTGTGAGAGGCCGTGGAACCCGTAGCGGCGGATGCCATGCGCCCGGGCCAATTCTCGTGGGAGCGCGTAGATCCGGACTGCATCAGCGACGGTGGCGTGGAAGGCCGTGTCGAACGCCCCGAACTGCGGCAGGCCGGGCCAGAGGCGCAATGCATGCCGGGCGACGCCGAGGGCTGGGGGGTTGTGCAGCGGCGCGAGCGGCGTAAATCGGTCGATGGCCGCTATGACGCCATCATCGAGCCGGGTGGTGGCAACAAACTGCTCCCCCCCGTGCACGATTCGGTGACCCACAGCCACGAACGCCAGGTCGTCAGGCAGTTGACCTGCCACCCAGTCGAGGGCGCTCTCGTGGTCAGGATGGTCCGCGGTGCAGCTCGCCTGATCCCCGACGACCGTGCGGGCAGTCGCCTCGCCCACGCCGCCGATGCGCTCGACAAGGGCGTCGAATAGCCAGACGCCGTCGTCTGCGCGAACCACGCGTACCTTGAGGGACGAACTGCCGGCGTTCAGGACCAGGACAAGTGCGGACACGCGGCCGGGTGCCCCCTGCGCTAGGCGCGCGGCTTGTCGGGGCGATTCTGCTGGAGTTGGGCTTTGTCCGACTGCACGGTGTCACCGAGCCGCTGCAGAGAGGTAATCACGCTGTCGATGACCTGGTTCGCATACTGGAAGGACTGTTCGCGAACCTGGCGGGCCGTCTGTTCCGACTGGGCGATGGTGGCTTCGGCCTGCTCCAACGCGCGCTGGCGGATGGCGCTGGACTCGACCAGACGGTCGGCTTCTTCCTGTGCCGACCGCACGATCTGATCGGCCTCGGCCCGTGATTCCTCAAGCAGCCGCCGCGCCTCATCCTTGGCGTCCTGGATGATCCGCTGCTCTTCGCGAGTGATTCGCTTGGCGCGCCGAACCTCTTTGGGCAGCATCCCGATCAGTTGCTCGACCCGGCTTTCGAACTCTTCCAGGTCGAGCCAGACGGCGTGGTTGATCAGTTTCGGCGACTGCAAAACGAAGTCGCGAAGCCCTTCCATCTCGGTCTCGAGATCGACGTCATTGCGCGGGAGGGCGTCTACGGGTTCTTCCATCGGATGGGCTCGCTTGCCGCGACCGGCGTGGAACTCGGGAGGGGCCACGGGGAGCAGTCGGGCGGAATCGGGGAGGGCGTCAGTATAATGTTGACGTTGAGACTGCGTCAAACCTGCGTGGAAGGCACTGAGCGGGTTTCCCCGTCGCCCCGAGGCACGGCGAAGGAATCGCGGAACGGGATACCGGGGACCTCTCTGTCGCGCGCCCTGCCGAGATGGAAGCGGACAGTCCCGGAATCTCGCTGGAGGCCGATCAGAAGATCCCGGCTCGCGCGATGTCCTTCAGGTTCAAGACGCCGAGGGGCATACCATCGTGGTCGAGGACCGGCAGCTCGCTGCAGGGCGGATCAACCTCCATCACCTGCAATGCCTCGGTGACGAGCCGGTCGGGGGTCGTCCGGCGAGGCCGACGATTCAGATACTCGAAGACGGGTCGGCCGAACGCCTGCTCGTCTGCGGAAAGCAGTCGGCGGATATCGCCGTCGGTCAGCAAGCCCTGAAAGCGCCCGGCCTCATCGAGCACGAACACGCACCCCGACTGCGCCTTTGTGATCGTGAAAAGCGCGTCTCGGATGGTGGCGGAGTTGGGGCACATCGCCAGGCGCTCACCGGTCCGCATGAGGTCGGACACCCGCAACAGGAGCCGACGCCCCAACGAGCCCGCCGGGTGGTAGAGGGCGTAGTCCTCGCGGGTGAATCCCCGTGCGTCCATCACGGCGATCGCGAGGGCGTCGAGAACGGCCAGCATCGCCGTGGTGGAGGTCGTCGGCGCGAGATTGAGCGGACACGCCTCGCGCTCGACCGCCACATCGAGCACCAGGTCTCCCGCCTGCGCCAGCGTTGAACTCCCCCGCCCGGTCACCACAATGAGGGTGACCCCCATGCGCTTGAGCACGGGCAAGATCGCCAGGATCTCCTCGGTCTCGCCGGAGTAGGAGAGCGCCACGACGGCATCCCCCCGAGCGACCATCCCCAGGTCGCCGTGGACGCCCTCCGCCGGGTGAAGGTAGAAGGCCGGCGTTCCCGTACTGGCCAGCGTTGCCGCCGCTTTGCGCGCGATAGCTCCGGACTTACCCATGCCGGTGACCGCAGTGCGGCCGTCCGTCTTCAGCAGCACTTCGACGGCACGCTCGAAGCTGTCGGAGAGCCGGGTCCTCAAGGAGAGAATCGCCTCGGCCTCCTGCGCGAGCACCTCGCGGGCGATCTCCAGTCCTCGACCGGAAACTCGGTCGGTCACGGCTTCAGCTCCAGGGCGTCGGGCCCGCCGAGGGCGTCGTGGATGGCCGCCACCTGCCGCAGCACGGCCTCGGCATCACGCGGAGTCAATTGCGCGGCGGCGTCACTGAGTGCGCGGACGGGCTCAGGGTGCACCTCAAGGAAGAGGGCGTCGACGCCGACCGCCGCGGCCGCCCGGGCCAGATGCGGCGCGTACTCGCGGGTTGCGCCCGAGGCGGTGCCCAACCCGCCGGGCTGCTGGAGGCTGTGGGTGACGTCAAAGCACACCGGATGGCCCAGAGCCCGCATCCTCGGCAGACCCCGGAAGTCCACGACAAGGTTGTTGTACCCGAAGCTCGAGCCACGCTCCGTGAGGAGAATCCGCTTGCAACCGGACTCGCGCAGCTTGTCGACGACCTGGCTCATGTCACCGGGCGCCATGAACTGCGCCTTCTTCACATTGACGGGTAACCCGGTCGCAGCAGCGGCGACGAGCAGGTCGGTCTGCCGGGCGAGGAACGCGGGCACCTGGAGCATGTCCACTGATCCGGCCAGCAAAGCCGCTTGAGCCGGTTCGTGGAAGTCGGTTAAGACCGGCACCCCGAGCTCGGCCCGCACAGTGGCCAGAATCGCTGCGCCTGCCTCGAGGCCCGGCCCCCGGAATGAGTGAACGCTGGTCCGGTTCGCCTTGTCGAAGCTGCATTTGAAGATGTAACCCAGCCCGAGCTCGGCGCAAAGGTCGCGCATGAACCGACCCACCTCCAGGCAGGTCTCCAGCGATTCGATCACGCAGGGACCGGAGATGACCGCCGGTGCGCCGCCGCCGATGCTGACGCCGCCGACAGTGAAGGCTGCAACGGGCCTGGCTTCAACGGACATGAGGTAGCTCTCCGGTCGCCAGGATTTGGCGGGCACGCGCGACGTCCTCGGGCGTATCGATGCCGAACCCCGAGTGCTGGCGGACCACAACCCGGATGCGAACACCCGCCACGAGCGCGCGCAGTTGCTCCAGGCACTCCGCCAATTCCAGCTCGGCGGGCGGCATCGCGGCGTACTCGAGCAAAAAGTCGCGAGAATAGCCGTAGAGACCCAGGTGCTTCAGGCGCACGCCCGGTTTCCCGGACCGGTAAAAGGGAATGGGGTAGCGGGAGAAGTAGAGCGCATCCCCCGCAGCGTCACACACAACCTTGACGATCGAGGTGTCTTCGATCTCAACGGCATCGCCGATGGGAGCTGCCAGAGTGGTCATGCGCATCTCCCGCTCGGTGTGGAACGGCTCCACGATTGCGTCGATCGACTCCGGGTCGAGCAGCGGCTCATCGCCCTGGACGTTCACCACCACGTCCGCCTCCAGAGCAGCCGCGACTTCGGCGATCCGGTCTGTCCCAGAAGGATGGTCGGCGCGTGTCATCGCGACGCGGCCGCCGAATCCGCGCACCACGGCCGCGATGCGCTCGTCGTCGGTGGCAACCCACACCTCCGCCAGGCGACGTGCGGCGGCCGCTCGGCGGTAAACGCGTTCGATCATCGTCTGCCCGCACAGGTCGACGAGCGGCTTGCCGGGGAGCCGCGAGGAAGCATAACGGGCGGGGATGACGCCGATGGCCCTCATGCCCGCTCCCTCATGGCTTCGACCAGGCCCGTCGTGGACCGGCCGGGCACCAGCGGTAGGATCACGACCTCACCTCCACCCGCCCGAACGACCTCGGCTTCCGGCAGGTCGCTCGCCTGGTAGTCGCCGCCCTTCACATGGATGTGGGGGCGCAGTTGCCCAATCAACTCCACGGGCGTCGGTTCATCGAACAGAACCACAGCGTCGACCGCCGCCACCGCGCTCAAGACCTCCGCCCGGTCCCCTTCGGGGTTCAAGGGCCGATCCGGGCCCTTGAGGCGTCGAACACCCGCGTCGGTATTGACCCCGACGATCAACACATCTCCAAGCGCGCGAGCCGCATCAAGGAGCCGGGTGTGCCCGACGTGCAGCAAGTCGAAACAGCCATTGGTGAAGACGATGCGCTTACCTGCCGCGCGCCAGAAGCGAGCGGCGGCGACAGCTTCTTCCCTCGTCAAACATCGGCCCACGCTCACCTCCGGGAACAACACGGGATGACAGATTGATATCAGATCAGCCTCCAGCGGGGAGCGTTTGATCCCGCGCCCCTACTCCTCGGCCATGGTCCGGGCCATCCACTCGGGGGTGCGCACGTGGCCCTGCTCATCTCGCAGGAGGCGTGTCGACCGGTCGGTCGATACCCCGCCGGCGACGAGGAGCTTCAGCATCGCGACTCTGCCCCAGCGCGCGGCCCATCGCAGGCGCCATCGCAGCCATGCGAAAGGCAGCGCGTCGCGAAGGGCGACCCCCTGGGAGATCAACTTCAGAGCATCGAAGGGGATGATAAACAGGTCGGGAGCCAACAGAAGGGTGTCGCAAGTCTCTCTCCGGATCGTCGCAGCGTCGGGGGGAGGCCGACGATCCCACATCACTGCTCGGAGCGCATTGGTGTGACCCCGCCGCCAGTAGTCCCGCACCAGCTCCCCATAGAGTTCCCGGTGGTGATGAATGGCGGCGGCAGCGGGGGCAAAACCCAGCCGATATCCGGCCACCTGCAGCCGCCACCCAAGGTCGTGGTCCACGCCACGGGTCAGACGCTCCTCGTAACCGCCGACGTCCATCAACGCGGAGCGGCGGTAGGCGCAGCAGGCACTGTTCAAGAAACGGATCGGACCGTCGTCGGGCGGGTACTCGTTGTAGCGGACGAAGCGGCAGTAACGTGCGACCCAGCTCTTTCCCTCGGCCGGCAGCAGCCTCCCGCCCAGCCCGCCCAGATCTTCGTCCCACGGACCCTCAACCAGCCCGAGTAGCCAACCTGGGTGTGGCTCGCAGTCGTCATCGAGGAAGAGAACCAACTCGGTGTCGGCCAGCGTGACCCCTGCATTCCGGGCCGCGGACTGTCCCCTGTTCTCCTGCCAATGATAGTGAAGCGTCCAGCCGGCCAACACCTGGCCGCCCAGGTCGGTCACCGTTTCCCGAGCACCGGACTGGGACCCGTCTTCGACCACGACCACGCGTACGGAACGCCCCCCTGTGTCGCAGCGGAGGAGGGCGTCCAGACAGCGTGACAGTCCAGGTCGGCGATTGTAAGTCGGGATGACCACGGTTACCGCGGCGATCACCGATCGCGTCATCGGACTTGCCTCATCCTCCAGCCGGTCGGTCATCCGGGCCGACCAGAGGCGGTGAGGGAGGGTGAGATTCGGCGCGAGGCCGCCTGCTGCAAGGCGTCCATCGGCAACTCCCCGGCGAGCGCCTGGGCGAGCGCCTGGTGCTTTCCCAACGCGCCCTCCCGCCACCGGAGGTGATCCAGCACCGCAAACCGATAGGCATCCCTGACCTCCACGCCCTGCTGCACCAGCCCGATCGCTGCCAGCGGGAGTGAGGCCAGTTGCTTGAGCCGGCGCCGACGGTACTTCGTCCACTCATCCCGGAGGCGCTCCTCTGAGATCGGCAACTCTTCATTCCAGATCAGGTTTCGGAGCACGGCCGTGAAGCCGCGCCGCCGGTAGTCCCGCAGCAGCGATTCGGTGTCCTCGCGATGATGGTGTGTGACCACGGCCTCGTCAGCGATCAGCAGCCGATATCCACAGCCGCGGAGCCGACGGCCGAGGTCCTGGTCAACCAGGCGCGGGAGCAGCGTCTCGTAACCACCGACGCGCTCCAGCGCTGCACGGCGATAGGCACAGTTGGCACTGTTCGCGAATCCGGGATCACCCGCCCGCGGCGGATACTCGTTGTAGCCGATCCATCGGCAATAGCGACTCACAACGTTCGGCTGCTCGGCAGCGACGAGTCGCCCTCCGACGAAGCCGCGATCATCGCTGCCGGCGACCTCGGCGAGGCCAAGTATCCAGCCCGCTTGGGGCTCGCAGTCATCGTCGGTGAAGAGGATCAACTCCGTATCGGACGACTGGATGCCGAGGTTACGTGCCGCCGACTGACCGGCGTTCTCCTGCCGGAGGTGTCGGAGGGTGAAACCCGTGGGCGTGTCGGCCGCCAGGGCCTCGATTTGACTCCCCGTCCCGTCCGACGAGCCATCATCGCAGACGAGCACCGTCACTCCCATACGACCGCGGTCACAGCGTAGGATTGCCCGGAGGCATCGCCCCAGCGAGTCGCGGCGGTTGTAGGTCGGCACGACGATGGTGATCTGCTCCGGAGTCGCCATCAGTGACGCCCCTCTCCGTCCCGGCCTCTCCAGATCAGCGGGTTACGCCGCTCGCCCGCCGTTCGGACCTCGCGGCCGTCCAGGGTTTCCCGTCCCGCGGCGATTCGAGCCATCATCCTCAGCTTACCGGCCGACCAGAGCGCCTGACTCGCCCACTCCAAGAGCGCGAACCAGGGGGCATCCCCGGGCTGCATCCCCGGGTTGGCGCGGATCTCGGCCGACCGCGAACGGAGCCGCCGAAAACCGCCGAGCGCCGCGATGAAAGTCCTGGTTTCCGCCCGAACCCGCCCGCGGGTCGGCACCGCCTGCTGGTCCCAGAGCACGCGGCGCAGCGTGCTCCGGGCTCCCCGGCGGTACGCCGACCGCAGGAGCGCGGGCACCGACTGACGGTGGTAGTGAACCACCACGGCATCGGGCGCGTATTCGAGTTGATAGCCGGCCTGCAGGATGCGGTGGGACAGATCCTGCGCCTCGCCTCCGCCGTAGAGACGAGGGTCGAGGCCGCACACCTGCTCGAGTACTTCCCGGGGATAGGCGCAGTTCGCCGTGTTGAGGAACCGGATCGGCCCGTCGTCAGGCGGAAACTCGTTGTAGCGGATCCACCGACAGTACCGCTCCACCCTGTTGCCGCCCTCGGGACTGATGATACGACCTCCACGCGCCCCTATCTTTGCGGACCAGGGGGCGTCCACCAGCGCCTCGAACCACCCGGGCTGGGGCACGGCGTCGTCATCGAGGAAGACGATCAGGTCGGTGTCGCTCAACGCGATGGCGGCATTGCGGGCGGCTCCAGCCCCACCGTGCGCCAGCACGATGGGTTCCACGCGTGCGACGGCACCGGCAGTGCGCGTCGCGAATTCCATGAGGACCGTTGGCGTCCCGTCTGTCGAACCGTCGTCGATGACACGGAGTACCACCTCGCGTCCCGGGGGGATGGCAGACAAAACCCCCTCGAGGCACCGGCGCAGGCCGGCGGCACGGTTGCGCGTGGGAGTGACAATGGTTACCCGGCTTCGATCGAGTTCCCTGGCTGAGTCCCCGGCGGCGGATCCCGGTCTCTTCTCACGGTCGGTCGTCGTCATGCTGGTTTACAATTCAGAGTCGCGGCCCGACGCGGCACCTGTCCGCCCAACTGGGATTCGAACAGCACCCCATGCCCTCGTATCTGGTCAGCAGCGCAAGCAGAACCACGGGCGGCACTTTCATCCTCGACAGCAAGACGGGCCGGACCCGGAGATTGCTTCGGGGCGGATCTCGAGGGATCACCCGGGGGCCCGACGGCGCCTATTACGTAGTCTCCGGCACCCGGAACCCCGAGGATCAGTTCTCCAGCATCCACCGCCTCGATCCGCACTCCTGGGCGTGCGAACTGGTGACACAGTTGCCGCTGATCGACTGCCACGATTTCCGCTGGATCGATGACGCCTTCTACCTCGTGGCAAGCCTCGGCAACCAGATTGTGCGGCTGAACGCCGACCTTTCGATGCGCGATCGCTTTCAGGTGGTGCAGGACGACCGCGACATCTGTCACGTCAATTGCCTGATGACCGCGCCTGACGGCCTCTACTGCTCGATCTTCACACTGACCCCCGGCGAGCGGGCCGAGAAACGCCTGACCGGGGCCTGGCACACCGAGGGGAAGATCCTCCGCGTGCACTGGGAAACCGGGGCTTTCGATGTGCTGTTCGAGCCGCTCGCCCAGCCGCACAGCCTGGTCCCTCACGCGGGGCAGATCTATCTGCTCGAGTCCCACCGCTCCTGCCTGACCCGGGTGGACCTGGGCGGCGGTGTGTCGCAAGTGATCGCCCACTATCGGGGGTTTCTGCGTGGTCTCCACATCAGCGAGTCCGAGGCCCTGATGGGCGTGTGCGTGCTCTACCCGGCGGATCGGCGCCGACTCAAGGCGCTGCCCCGGCTGCGCCTCTGGCTGGAGCGCCGGTTCCCGTTCGCCGGCGTACTGGTGCTGGATCCCCGCACCTGGCGGGTACGGAAGCGGATCGTCATGGAAGAGGCCGAGGTCTACGACATCGTGCCGATCCCGGAAGGCGCGTAGGCGGGGATGCTGTGGTTCTTCCAGCGGCCTCTCCCGTTTGACGACGGAGGCTCGACGCACTACCTGCGCCCGCACTCCGGCTTCGGGGATCACCTGATGCTGACGGCGGTGCTTGAGGGAATCCGGAAAGAGAAGCCCGACATCCGTTTCAGGCTGGTCGCCCGTCACCCCGAGCTTTTCCACCGCGCACCGAATGTGGACGAGGCGTACTCGCTCCGACGGATGAAGAAGTACTTCCCTGACCGCCTCGCACGGTATCGGGACGCTGGGCACCGGCCCCCCGAGGCGAGGTTGGGGCAGGAGTCCGGCCACCTGATCGACGATGTCTACGATGCCGTGGGCATCGCGACCCGTGATCGACCGCGACAACCGATCATCCGGCTCTCCCCCGGCGAGGAGCAGTATCGGCGCCGTTGGCTCGACGGGCTTCCCGGCCCCCGCGTGGCCGTAGTCGCCCACGGCAAGCCGGACGTGAGGCTGCCGAACAAGGTCTACCCCGCGGATCAATGGACGACCCTGGCCGGGCTGCTCGTCCGCGAAACACCGACGGTTCTGCAGTTGGGAAGCTCCCTGGATGGGCCGGCCCTTCCGGGTGCCCATGATCTGCGCGATATCGGGTTCAGGAAGACGGCGGCCGTGCTGCGGAGGTGCGATCTGCTGATCTGCCATGTCGGCGGCATTATGCACCTCGCGGCAGCCACTCGCACCCCTGCCGTCGTTCTCTACGGTGCTGCCGAGCATCCGTCCATCAGTGGCTACCCATGGAATCGCAACCTGTTCACGCCCATCACCTGCGGGCCATGCTGGCGTCGCGACGTGTGCCCTCACCACACCTGCATGCGGTTTCTGACCCCGGAGTTGGTGATCGCTCAATTCCGCACCGCCCTCGAGCACCTGCGGGCCGGACGGGAGGTATCGACCAACACTCCGTCACTTGCGGGCGCCATTCCCCCGCCTGAGGCCGCGGCATAGGGATGGCGCTCCTGCTTGTTTCCAACCATACCCCCTCCCGGCACGGAGGACTCTTCCTCCTGGACACGCATGAGACCTCGTGGCGCCGTCTCCTCAATGTCCCGATTCGAGGGGTCACGCAGGGTCCGGACGCGTTCTATTGCATCGAGAACGGCGGGGTCATCCATCGGGTCGCGCCGGGCGATTGGCGGGCGGAGATCGTCGCGAAAACTGGGCTGAGCCTGTGTCATGACCTGAAGTGGATCGACGGCCGCTTCTACGCTGTGGCGAGCCACGGCAACCTGGTGGCGCGGTTGAGCCCGACCTTCGAGGTCGAGGCGACTCTGCGGATCGTGAACGAGCCGAAGGACATTTGTCATCCCAACTGCGTGGCCATGATCAACGGCGAGATGATGCTCGCCATCTTCACGCTGGCACCCGGAAGCCGCGAGTCGAAGCGGAGCACGCGAGAGGGCTCGGAGTTCTGGCGGCACGACGGCAAAGTCCTCAAGCTGAATTGGGCCGCCGGTGGGTATGAAGTCGCGTTGCAGCCTTTTTCACAACCACATACCCTGACGTGGCATGGGGGCGAGTTCTACCTCTGCGAGTCGTTCAAGTCGCGCATCCTTCGGGTGGACACCGCCGACGGCACCAGGCAGGAAGTCTGCCGCCTCACCGGCTACGTCCGTGGGCTGGCGTTCGACGGCGACCGGGCCTACGTAGGGATTAGCCATCGCCGCGGAGGGCACGGAGGCAGTCCCATCCGCCGGTGGGTGTCGCACCGGTTGAGCTGGTGCGGCGTCTGGGAGGTGTCCCTGCCGGACTGGCGACCCCTCCGTCGGCTGCGGTGCCGGGGGACGCAGGTGTACGACCTGCTGCTGGTCGAGGACTGAGCCGCCATGATCGCCGTCACGGGAGCCGCGGGGTTCATCGGCAGTGCCCTCGTCTGGAAGCTGAACCAGGAGGGTGAGCGGGAGATCCTGGCTGTCGACGGGGCGGGCACCGATCTGGATGCCCCCCCACTCTCCCGGCTCCAACACGCGAACTTCATGGAGAAGGGCGAGTTTCTGACGGCGGTACTGGCCGATCGTGTGCCCTACCCCATTCGGGCAATCGTCCACCTCGGTGCCTGCTCCTCAACCACGGAACGGGACCGAGAGTATCTCCGCCGGAACAACACGGAATACACGCGCCATCTGGCGGAATGGGCCTTGCGTCGGGGCGTCAGGTTCCTCTACGCCAGCAGTGCGGCCGTGTACGGCGACGGTTTGCGGGGTTTCTCCGACGCCGACGAGCTCGCGCCCGCGCTCGCACCCCTGAATCCCTACGGCGAGTCCAAGCTGGCGTTCGACCGCTGGGCGATCGAGTCAGGCGCCGTATCGCGCATCGCCGGCTTTCGATTCTTCAATGTATTTGGTCCAAACGAGTATCAGAAGGGTCCGATGATGAGCGGAGTCTACCGCGCCTACCTGCAGGCACGCGACACCGGGGTGATCCGACTGTTCAAGTCCGACCGACCCGACTACTCGGACGGGGAACAGACGCGCGACTTTGTCTACGTGAAGGACTGCGTCGGCACACTTATGTGGTTCCTGCGCAATTCGGGCAGCAATGGGATCTTCAACGTCGGAACGGGTACCGCCCGCACGTGGAATGACATGGCGGCAGCCGTCTTCCACGCACTCGGGCGGGAGGGGCGCGTCGAGTACATTCCCATGCCCGAAAGCCTGCGAGGAGCCTATCAGTACCGGACCGAGGCCGACATCGGTCGGCTGCGGTCCGCCGGGTTCGTCGTGCCGTTTTCCCGTCTGGAGGATGCCGTCTCCGACTTCGTCCACAACCACCTCAACGTGGGGGACGGGTGGCTGGAGACCGCGCGTTAATTGCAGCGCCAACTCTCGGGGTTGGGTCCTC
>CAZSRZ010000024.1:0-50990 GCA_964609085.1 uncultured bacterium
CCCTGGATTCGATTGGTCACGGCGACGGTCTCGGGCACTTCCTCCAGCTTGCACTCGTCCAGCCAGACACTCCCGGGACCGACCAGGTTGAGCCCGAACAGAATCAGATCGGCTTCCTTCGGGACATCGAGTACCACCTCGTACACCGACCACCGGGTGTTCGGCTTGATTCGGCGGTCGAGCATGTTGTCCATGCCGAGAACCTGAGGACCGCCGGTGACGCGCATGAACAGACCGAGCGCCGACCCGGCGCCCTCCGTCTGAACCGCAGCCGAGAAGCGTAGACGCTTTCCGTGGAACCGGTCAGCCCGGATGCCCTGGATCAGTGAGACGCCGCTATCGCCGCCCGCGGACGGGGTGGAGGCCAGATGCGCTGACCGCGTTCCGCCCCGACGGACCGCCGTATCGGACGCGAGGGTGTAGTCCTCGGCGGTGGGACCGGAGATGGTCCAGCCCTCGGGGACGTTCCACTCGGGCGAGACCGATGGGGCGGCGTGAGAGGCGACGGCGGCCACTGCCACCATCAGGGTCGCCCAGAGATAAGGGGGTCGCTTCCGCACGTCGTCGCTCCTCTGCGCGCGCCGGCGTGATGCGGCTGCGGGCAAGCAAGTTTAGTGTGTTTGCTCAGTCCAGACCCAGACGGGCCTGCAGTCGCTCACGACGGCGGACAATCGGCAGGTTCCGGGCGGAGGCGCTGGAGTCCAGCCCGGAGGCGAGCACCACGGCATCCTCGAGACGCATGAGCGCGTCCAGGAGGTTGCGTGGCCCGACCGCGTCCGCCACCACGAGATCCGCATCCTCCCTTTGGCGCTGCACGCGCCGAGTCAGGGCGAGCGAGATGATGCCGGTGACGGGCGCTGCGAGGAAAACCAGCATCAGGCCGGATCGTGCCCCGCCACGGCCACCGAGAAGCGCGGAAGCTCCCCAGCCCAGCATCAGGAATACGGGCAGGAACCCCACCAGGCTCGGCAAGGCCGCGATCAGCTTCTCCCGTCGCGTCACCGGACGAAGCAACACGGCAGCCGCCACCAGGGCGGCCACCTCCTGGACCGGAAGGCCGGCGGCCAGGGTGGAGGGCACGACAGCGCAGTCATCTGCAAATCGGATCTCGGCCTGAATGAGCGACCCCATCATGCTCGTTTCCAGCGCCGTGCGACACACCGGCCGCCCCACCGCGGTCGTCACCGCCTCGACGGCGGCGGTCAGCTCCGCCGATGCCGCCTTGCGAGGATCACGCGCCGCCCGGATGGGGCGCCGGTAGTATGACCAGGTGGCGTAGACGATCCAGGCGAGGAAGATCGTGCCGATCCCGATCACCACGGCCAGGGCAGCGGAAGAGCCAACCGATGGGGGGCCCGACGCGGACATCGCCATCGCCATGAGGCCGAACATCAGGACGATGAACGTAAACCCACTCAGTTCCCCAATAGCCGCTCGCCACCATGGCCGATTCTGATCGTGCAGCATCGTCGGGCGTTCCAGCGGCAGCCCCAGCAGCCTTCCGACCAGAGAAACGCCGATCACCGGTACGACCAGGAGGCTGGAAACCAGCACCCCCACGCCCGGGCCAATCGCACTCATGAGGCTGAAGAAGCTCATCCCGAGCAGAAAGGTGTTGGCCCACGCCCCGAGCATTGAGCCGACGGCGATACCGCGCACCCAGCGGCGGTAGGCTCGCAAGCGCTCCTTCGGGTCCCCCTCTTTCCCGCGCCGGATCTGCTCGCGCACGACATAGAGAGCGACAAAGGGAAAAACCATCCAGACAATCAGACCGACACCGAGAGCCGCCACTTGCCGCACCGGGACTCCCGACTCGCATTGCAAAGCCGTGGCTTTGGTCCCCGCCTGGCCCGTTCGCGGAGCCTCGTAACGGATGAAGAGGTCCTCGCCGAATTCTCCCCGAGCGACCGGAGCGGGGGAGAAGTGCCGCAAGAAACGGACAGGCTGGCGCAGCACCAGGAGCACAGGGCCCGGAAACGAACGACGGATCTCCTCGTAGAGCGGGGACAGCTCCAGGCGAAGGCGCACGCCCAGCCATCCTGCCCGGTCGGCCGCCCCAGGCACGGACGCCCGGAGGATCACCCCTTCCGGCCCCTTGTAGGAGCTGAGGCCTGCCCCGGACCACCCCATCCTGTCGCACAGTTTCTGCAGCATCCTGTTCGCGGCGACCTGGTTGGTGCCCGGCGGGAGAACGATGGAGAGGTTCAGTCGCGTGCCGGCGGTGCGGAGCAGTACCTTGGTCGGACCGGTGCCGTCCTTGATGGACCCCCACTCTTTCCATCCCAGTTGGGTGGCCGCATCGTCGTACGCCTCGTAGTTGGGAGTACGTGTGGCCGGGCTAACAGCCGGCGCAGCCAACGTCGGGCCGGCCGCCATCGAAAGCCACGCCAGAGCCGCCAGAGCCAGAATCTTGCGAGAGAGACACGGCATCTAGGTGAGGTTCGTGCGTCGAAGCTGCCATGTCGCGACGCCCAGCGCCGCAGGGATGCAGGCGGCCGTCACCATCAGCAAGATCAACACAGGCAGGTAGCCAGGGGCGGTGGGCGGCCGGAGGAGGTTGGTCAACACGATCTGCGGCCAACTCAGGAATGCCAGACCCGAGAGGGCTGGCAGTAGCAGCGTAGCAACTCCGCCTGCAATCACGGGCAGGAGCAACAGGACAGCGGTGCGCTGTTGCGAAACTGCCAGGCTGGGGGAACCAACGGCCAGAGCCGTCGACAGCGCAGCGGCCGCCCCAGCTACCACCGGGGTCACAAGCAGCGCCAGCGCTGCGCCAGCCGGCGTGACGGCGCCGGTCAGTCCGAGCGCCACTGCACGGACGGCCGCAGCGATCCAGATCGGCAGCGTTTCCACCCAGGCGGCGCGCCATTTCGCCCCGACCAACTCCGCGAAGGAGATGGGAGCGCATAGCAGGAAGGTCCACCGTCCCTGTTCTCTCTCCCCCGTTACAGCGGCGGCGGCACCGAAGCCGGCAATCAGGGCGGCCAGGCAGAGGTCGGAAGTGGCAAGCACCGCCGCTCCGAGGGTTCCGTCCTTTCCGAGAATCATCAACGACGGGAGGGGGAGCAGACTGGCCCCCAACAAGCAAACCAGGGCTGGCGGGCTCAGCCGGAGACGCCAACCGTGCCGCGACTCGAAGCGGGCGAGCGCGCCGTGCTCCGGCATTGGCTCCAGGGCCTGGCGACGCCCTGTAACCCAGGCGCGCAGGGGACGAAGGGAGAGCATACGTCCCGGCTCCTGCTGCGGGCGGAGGCGGTCGGCCGAGGGGATCTCCACATCCGCGCCGGCCAGCCAGACTGCCGCCATCAGGAAGAGGAGGAGACAGACCAGGACTTTCAAGCCGAACGGTTCACGGGCGAGACCGATCGCTGCCGGGATCACGAACAGCGGGTCGAGTGCCCGGCAGGCGCGCACCAACTCCACGCCCGCCGGTCCCAGACCAGCCCCGCCGCGGGACGAGAGAAAACGGAACAGAAACCAGAACTGAAGGGTGAGGGCCACACCGGCACCCGAGCCGGCCGAGCCCCGCGTAGAGAGTGCGGAGAGCGACCCGACCAGGGCCCCGCCCATCGCCGCGAGGCTCCAACCGATCACTACCAGGGGGACTTCGCGCGGGTCTCTCCCTGTGACGGCTCCGGCCAACACGAGCCCCGGGGTCAGCACCAGGCTCCAGCCCATGCCTGCAAGTCCGGCTCCAATCCACCGCCCCAGCAGCACCTTCGCTTCGGCGCAGCCGGTCAGCCTCAACTCATCCAGGCTGCCCTGCGCCGCGTCGCGACGGAGGCTGCTCCAGACAGCGCGCGCGGCGAGTACAGCCATCGCGACCTGAATGCCCAGGGCGTAGAGCGCGAAGTACGGCAGGCGACCTGTGTTCCCGTAGATCCGGTGAACGGGAATCAGCAGCGCAAGCGCGATGGCCAGGCACATTCCGATGACCAGGCTCTGTCGTCCCTGCGGCCGGACGACACAGCCCGCGGCCTCTCGTCGCAGCATGACGCGGGTGACGTCATCGAATGCCAGTGCTGCTCGCGTGGCGGCCAGCCGTTCCCGCAGTGAGCGACGCGGACGTTCGGGGGGCCGATCGATGCCCTGCGGCACCGGCATGAGAGGCACGCACGGGACGGGAGAATCGATTTCCGGGCTCTCGGTGGCTGTGGGCATCGGCGGCGCTTTTCCACGGTATGCAACTCGGTCCCGGGTTGACTGGTTGCGCGCTATTCGGGGCGTTGCGCCAGCGGATACTCCTCCGGCTCTGGTACCGGAAGTTCCAGGGCGACCGTCTGAATCACCTCTGCTCCCCGACGAAGCTGGAGGGTCAGCTCGGCCCCACCCGCCACCTGCTGGGCGCCCAGAGACAGCCCGCGAAGGCTCCGGAGCGGCTCCCGCAGTTCCAATTCAGCGACCTTGTAGCGTTCGTCCAGCAGAGCGTGGAGTTGCTCCGGCTTCAGAGAGTCGAATGGGAGCCCGGAGGGTCCCCTCAGCGACAACAACTGTGCCTGAGAGAGCCCTGCCAGGAAGGCCACCAGCCCATAGTTCTCCCGGACGAAGCCGATCTCAGTCGTGCAGAGGTTTGCCCGCTCCAGCGTGGAGAGATGGAGCAGCGGGATCCCGGCGAGGGGCGCGAGGCGCTCTGCGGCCGTCGGCCCCTCGCGCTTCCGCGCAGCGTCGTAGCGCTCCAACGCTGCCACGGCAGCCGGGATAGGCACACCGGTCAAATCTGCGGCTGGCGTCTGGCTGCGAATCAGGTAGTAGCCCCGGGCGGTCTGCGAGAGACCCGCGGCGCAACCCCCGGCGATGTCCCCCAGCACGGCGGACGGTAGCCTACCGCCCACCGTCACGCCGAATCCGCCCCCCATAGATCGGGTGCGGGCGAGGACAGGTAGTCGGGCGGCGGTACCCACAGCGATGATGACTTCATCCCGAGTGCCGTCGATCGCGCCTTGCTTGAACCATCCTGGAGGAAAGGGCACCTCTCCGGCACCTTGATCGAACGCCGGAGGCTTCGGAGCCGGCGGCAGCAGCGTCCAGTAGTCCACCCGGCCGGTGTTGAAGTATGCGGCAGCCGGTCCGATGGCGCTGATGTGGGTGCGCAGCGACGGCAGGCAGGTATCGCTGCGATCGTCCAGATCGAGGGTAACCAGCACGCGGGCCGCAGGCAAGGGGGTCCCCTGGGGGAGAATTTGGGGGAGCAGGGCGCGGGCCGCGGGTTCCGGCAAGGCCAGCGTGACAATCTCCCCCATCAACGCGCGTTCCCGGGCAGGCACGGGGATGTGTGGCCATGCCAGGAGTGCGGCCGCCTGATCCGCCTCCCGACCTCGCAGCGCCTCCCCGGCCCGCAGCTTCCCCGCGAGCGTCGCGGCCATCGCGTCGAGCTGGCCCATGATCCGCCGCGCTGCGGCTCGCTGATCCAGCTCAAGCTGCTTCCATGGCGCCGGGGAGGGATCGAGCCTGTAACCGCCGTCCGCAGCCGCCCACTCCGCGTCGAACAATTCGGCGATGGCATCCATCGACTCGCGCAAGGGCCGTGGGGGCAGATAGCCCATGATCTCGTGTCGGCCCAGCGCCGGGGAGGCCGTGAGGCGCACGCCGAGGGGGGCTGCCAGCGCCTCCAGCGCACGTCCGAGCAGGGCCCGCGGGCAGCGAAATGACAGCGACCGGAGCGTGCGCGGATCCTCGCGATGATCCGCGGGGGCCGCGATCGCCCGGGAACTCGCCGCGCCGAGAGCGACCAGCAGCAGTTCTCGACGGGCGAACCGCCGCAGCGAGGGCCTCGCGCAGCCGTCACGGGTCTCCCCGGGTCCGCGAGGGTATGATGGGTTGGTCGCCTTCATGGTGGATGCCGGCCCTTCTCGATGAGAGATTACGCTTCCATGACCCTCTCCGAAGTTCGTGCGTGCCTGGGTTCCCGCCCGAACCTTCCGCTCTTCGCCGAGCGACCCTGGGATGCCGAATTGGCGGCCGAGCTGCGGGAAGTCTCCCCCGAGCCGTTCTTTGTCCGCTCCATTCGGGATCCTCGCATGGCCGCTTGCGCCATTGCCGGGCTGCACTTGCTCAACGACGACTTCACCGCCGCCCACGTGCTTTGCCAGGAGATCCATACCCCGACGGGCAGCTACTGGCACCAGCTCTGCCATCGGCGCGAGGGGGAGCGGGGAGAAGGCCTCGCCGCGAACCTCTCGAACACCCGCTACTGGATCCGGCAGACGGGCGTCCACCCCATCCACCCCACGGTTCGCGAAGAGGCACTGAGGATCCTGGCGTCGGGCGGATCCGGATTCCGCTGGGTCACCGAGGCGACCGGTCAGCTACAGGCCGCAGAAGGTTGGTCCGGCGAGGCCATCGTGGACTGGATCGGACTGGCGGCCACGGGTGCGGTCTCACCGGCCTCCATCGCCCTGATCGAAGAGATCCAGCGCCGCGAGATCGAGCTGCTCCTCGACTGGTGCGTCGAGCAGACAACCTGAGCGGGAAGCGGCCGGCCGGTTTTGCCGGCCGTTCCGGCTTGTCCGCGGGGGTTATCGCGCGAAGGAATTGGGGAGCCCTCAAGGGAACGGGAGGGCATTCTCGTGCCACCTCAGCGCACTCTGGCGTGCCGGGTGCACCACCCCAGGGCTTCCATGGCGGAAGACACGGCTGTCAGGGCCTCCGCGGCCGGCCCGGCTGAGAGGATGTCCGGGCGCGTCCGCGCCCGCGCCTTCGTGCGCCGCGTCGCCGTGCGTTTTCTGGACGCCGTGCTCGGAGAGGCGGACGGGGCCACCGTGGCCGCCGTTGCCATGCGGGAGCTGGCTCTCATCCTCCGTTCCCGTGACTGGAATCGGTTCCAGTTCGTCTGGGTCACCCTCTCGGCGATGGTGCTCCTGACCCCCCTGTTGTTTCGGCTGGACACGGGTCGCTGGGACCGGCCCACGGGGAACGAGTGGTTCGGCATCACCGCCGTCATGCTCCAGATCCTGATCGCCATGCTGATGGCGCAGTGGACCATCCGGCGGCTTCGGGCCGATCTCTACACCGATCGCCTGGATGAGCTGATGCTCACGCGATGCTCCCCAGCGGACATCGCCATGGGTGAAGCGCTGGGTTCGGCCGTGGCCTCGCTGTGGTTGGTGCTGGTGTCGGCACCGGTCTGCCTGTTCCTGGCTTCGATTGCCGGTCACGGCGCGCGCGGCGCTCTCCAGTTGATGCTCTCTCTGGCCCCGCCCGCCGCCCTGGGGGTGTGGTTCGGCATGGGGTGGGGGCTCGCGTTCACCCTGCGACGATCCGGCTCGGTGGTGGCGCTCACCGGGTGGTGGGTGCTGGTGCCGCTCCTGCCGTTGTGGCTCGGCGCTTCGATGCTCGGACTGGTCACTGTGTTCTGGGCACTGCTGGGTCTCATCCCGGGCGGAAGCGATTTCCTCCGCTACCTGCTGAGCTTGGCGCGTCACGGCCTGGTGTTTGCCATGCGGAATCTCGACCCGATCATGGTGCCGGTGGCGCTCGCCAGGGTCCCCGGGTTCAGTTGGTTCGGCAACTGGGTGGCACTCTGCCTGGTCACCCTGCTCATGCTCCGGAAGAGCACGGATGCCGTGCACGCCTCCCTGGCCTCGCTGCCGGAGCGGGACAATCTGAACCGGTCCACGGAAGCCTGGATCCACCACGACGTGCACGTCTTCACGCAGTTCGGAGAGAACCAGCGCCGGGTGCCCGGCTATTACGACGGCGGCAATCCCATCGCCGCGTTCGATGTCGCGCTGGGGCACCGTGTCTACCTGCACCCCTTCCTGTGGACCCTGATGCTGCTGGCCTACCTCTTCCTCCTCGGCTGGAGCATGCTCCTGCCGGGACTTGGACGGGAGACGGGCGTGCTCGCGGCGTTGATCCCGGCCACGGCCGCGCTGTTGATGATGTCCGGCGGCGTCGTGGTCAGCTTTGGTTGGGAGAGGCAGCAACTTCGCTGGCCCAGCCTCGCCGTGCTCCCGATCTCCGACTACCGACTTGCGTTCGGCAAGATCAAGGGCGTGGTGAGACCCAACCTCTGGCTGGGGCTGCTGGCTGCGTTGACGGCAATGGTGATGGGCTGGCGTGGCGCCATTCACTGGGACTCGGCGCTCTGGCTGGGGCTGCACGTGCTTGTGTTTCCGGTCGTGCTCTCGGCCGTCTCCGCCGTGCTGGCGCTGACGAAGCGGAGCCTTGAGGATGCCCTCTACTGGTGGGCAATTCTGGGAGCGCTCCCCACCCTGGCCTCGATATTGCCGCACCCGATAGGCGGACCGGACGGGCTGGCGCTGCCGCTCACGCCGCCATTGCTCGCGCTGCTCATCGTCCTTTCCGGGCCCCGGCCTGAGCTCATTCACGCCTCGATCGTTAGCCTGACGATCCAACTACTGGGTCTGTGCGTTGCCCTAGTGATCCTGGGAACCTGCCTGCGCCGGCTCACGGTGGGTGAGCGGGACTGAGCCGGACTGGACGGGGCTCGACGGACCATAGTTTTCTGTGGACTTTCGCCTGCCAGAGCTGGAAGGGCAGTTGCCCTGGTGGTTCCCATGGGTGGTGCCGTGGGTCTGCGCGGTTGGGGCCGCACTTGGAGCCACGGTGGCCATGCTGGCTCTGCTCTTGTGCGCAAGGAGCGCTTGGAAGCGATCCCGAGGACGGCACTGGACCGACCGCGCCAGGCTCTTGTGGCCGACCCGTCAGGGTGTGTCGGTGACCATGCTAACGGGGCTCAGCGGAGCCGTCGTGCACTATCTCGCGCGAGCCCCCGTTATGCTCGAAACCACGCGCGAGTTGGGCGCGGTTCTGGTGGCGCTTGCCGCGTGGTTGCCCTGCCACCTGCTGCGACGGCCGATCTTCCACGCGCTTGGCTTACCTCAGCGAGCCCTCCGTGAGAGCGTGGCTGCCACGCTCTTCCTTTATCCGCACGTGGCGGTGGCGTTCGTCGCAACCCTGCTAGTCTCTGGCCGATTCGACGCGCGGACCGGCATGGTGCTTGGCGGCGCGGTGGTGCTGCTCTACCTGGTGTCGGCGGGGCGGCAGGTGGACCTGTGCCGCGCTCTGGGACTGCTAGATGCGGTGCCCGATCGGGTGGATGAAATGTGCAGAGCTGAGGCGCTCCGAGTCGGCGTGCACCTCAGCGGCGTTTGGGCACTGCCATCCACCGCTGCAAATGCGTTTGCCGTGCCGCCCAGACAGGCTGTCGTCTACACAGAGAGAGCGCTTCGAGAGTTGGACGCAGATGAACTCAGGGCGATTGCGCGACATGAAATCGGTCACCTGTTGGAACCTCCCCGATTGCTTCGGCTCCGGAGGCTCGCGACCTTCATCCCGCTTTGCATCCCCCTTGTCCGCGTGGCTTGGGAGACCGGCGGTCTCATGGCGATGGCCGTGATTCTCCTCCTCGCCCTCGGGATGTCGGTGGGGCGCGACCGTCTCTCCCGTCGCCTGGAACGCGCCGCGGACGCCTTTGCGGGGCAAGAGCCGGAAGCGGGAGCGACCGGACAGGCCGACGACTATGCTCGGGCGCTATCGCGGATCTACGAGCTGAACTTGATCCCTCTCGTGCTTGGCAGGGGACGAGCGGCCCACCCCGACCTGTATGACCGGCTGGTTGCCGTCGGCCGACCGCCTGACGCGCCCCGTCCCAGGGCCCCTTCATTGCTCCCCGTAGCCGTGGGTGTGCTGGTATACGGGTTTTCAATGGGTTTCGGCATTCTCCTTGCGAGCAGCGTCGCCGTCCGTGGCCGCGCTGAGCAGGCGGCCCTGGCCGGAGCGGCCCTCGGCGGCGGCAATGGGCAACGCCTCTCCGATGAAGCCTATGCGGCGTTTCAGCGCGGTGATCGGGCCGTGGCCGCCCGTCTCTACTACGCCGGCGCGCGGATATCTCCGGACGATCCGTGGACGGCGGCTAATCTGTCGATCACCCTGGGTTGGCTCGGGCGCATGCCCGAGGCCAGGACCGCCGCGGAGGAGGCCCGCCGGAGACACCGCCGCCTCGGCTCGCCGCGTGAGGTGGATGAATTGGTCCGGGAGGCGGAGCGGTTCAGCCAGTCGTCGCGCTGATCGCCTTCGCGGGGCCCTACCGGGCTACTCCCAGGCCACCTTCCCTTCGAACCGAGGGTCCGTGGCACCGTCCATCTCGCTCGGGTCGTCACCCAACGTGATCACGTGAGCCGGTCCCCCACTCCGCTCGACGACCTGCACCGAATGCCCGAGCAGGGACAGCGCTTGCTCATCTTCGGAGCCGGCCCGGTCCTCGATCTGCACCGGCTCGCACTCCTCGACGTGGATGCGGGGCAGCGCCAGGGCCGCAGCCGGTTCGAGCCCCCACCCCCACATGGCCAGGCTGAAGTACGCCTGGTTGTTGACGATCGTGCGGCCACCGGGGGTGCCGTATGCCGCGAGGGGCCGGTTGCCCCGCATCGCGAGGATCGGTGCCATGTTGTGCAGCGGGCGTTTTCCGGGGGCCACGCTGTTGGGGTGGCCGGGGCGCGGTTCGAATCGCGCCATCCCGTGGCCGAAGATCAACCCTGTGCCGGGGACCGTGGTCCAGCTCCCGTACGCCGCGCCGTGGGTCTGCGTCAGGGAGACGACGTTGCCGGCGGCATCTGCGGCGCAGATGTGACTGGTGCAATAGAACGGATCCGCCGCCACCCTCTCTCCCGGGCTGGGATTGGCGAGACCGGCTGCAGCGGCGTCAGCCAGAGTTACGACCAGGCTCGGCTCCAATTCAAGGCTCTCCGGATGACCCGTGAACGCCGGTTCTCCCAGGGTCGCGAGTCGACGTCGCCAACAGACCTTGAGCACCTCGGTGTAGAGATGGAAGAACCCGGGCGACGCCGGCTCCTGACTTCTGAAATCCGTACCGCGCCGCGCAAGCTCGTCCAGGACAAGCAGCACCTGGAGGCTGGTCACGCCGCCGCAACCGATCGGCGGGGTGTGCAGGGTCACGCCCCCGAACTCGGCGCTGACGGTCTCCACATGCCGGGCACGATAGCCTTTGAGATCGGCAGCCGTCATAATGCCGCCCTGAGTTTGCAGCATCGTGGCGATGCGCCTGCCCAGGTCGCCTTCGTAAAAAGCACGAAGGCCCAGTTCCGAGAGCTCCTCCAGAGTGAGGGCGAGGTCGGGATTCGTAAGAATCTGCCCGGGCTCGGGCACCTCCCCGTCCACCAGCACCATCGCCGCAACCCTGGGGGCGCAACGGCGCAAGTCGTCGACGATCTCGCGTGTGTTGCGGCTGGTTGCCGTGTTACATGGCCAGCCGTCCTGTGCGGCATTGATCGCGGGCTGCAGCAACTGGGCGATCGGAAGGGAGCCCCACTTCTCGTGCAGCTCGGCGAGCCCGGCGAGCACGCCGGGGATGCCCACCGAGAGAGCGCCTCGTTTGTGAAGCGACCCGGCGATGGCGTAGCCGAAGGGGGGATTCGCGGCGGCCGTATCGATCTGGAACATCGTCTCGGTGGCGGCCGCTGGAGCCTCGGTGTTGAAATCGAGGCATGCGACGGTGTTGGACGCTGCGAGGTGCAGCACGGCCGCCCCCCCGTAGCCGGCCAGTCCGTTGTGCGCCGGCTGCACCACGCCTTCGGTCAGGGCGGCGGCGACAGCCGCGTCGACGGCGTTGCCGCCGGCGCGGAGGGCTTCGAGCCCAGCGTCGGCAGTGAAGGGGTGGGGGCCTGCCACCATCCCCCATCGACAGGTCCGTTTCGCCACTCAGCCTCCCCTCGTCGCTCGCCCGTGCTGCAACCGATCGCGCGGTCTGGGCGGGTGCTGTTCACACTCTACCTCGCCGCTGTCGCCGAGTCCCACCCCCACAGCGTGCTACAATCTCCGGTCCGGCTCGTAGTATGATCGATCTCCACGCCCACACCACCGCCTCCGACGGCTCCTTCACGCCGACCCAACTCGTCCACCACGCGGTGGAGCGGGGGCTCTCGGCACTCGCCGTCACGGATCACGACACCATCGACGGAGTGCCCGAGGCCCTCGCGGCCGCAGCTCTGGTCGACCTCGATCTGGTCCCCGGCATCGAAATCAGTGTGGATTACCCGCAGGGAGAGTTCCACCTGCTCGGCTACTACGTCGATCACACCGACGAGGCGTTCCTCGGCCGCATCCGCTATCTGCAGGAGAACCGGTTCAACCGGAACGGGCTGATGCTTCGGAAGATGCGGGAACTCGGGTTCGACGTGACGATGGCTGAGCTGGAAGCTGAAAGCGGCGGCGGACAGATTGGCCGCCCGCACATGGCTCGCGTGCTGGTGCGGAAAGGCCACGCGAAGAGCGTGCAGGACGCGTTTGACCGCTATCTCGCCGACGGGAAACCGCTGCACGTGCCGAAGTTGAAGCTAGCCCCGGAGGAAGCGATCGCGCTGGTCCATGCCGCCCGTGGTGTCGCCGTGCTGGCCCACCCAAAGTTCATGGAGTTTCCGACGGCTGACGGATTGAGGTCGGAGCTGCAGCGGCTGGTTGACTGCGGGCTGGATGGGTTGGAGTGCTACTACAGCGCCCACAGCGAGTCCGAGACCCAGGAGTACCTGGCGTTGGCCCGCCGATTTGAGCTGCTGGTGACGGCGGGAAGCGACTTCCACGGCGTCAGCAAGCCGGATACGCCGCTGGGGGTGGTGCACGGAGGGAAGCCGGGGGACGCCGAACTACTGGCCCGGTTGAAGGAACGCGCGGGAAAGCAAACTAATCTCGCATCCTGATGCACAGATTCGTGCACGAGGCATTTTTCATTCGCTCCGGCAGCCAGGTGGTGCCGGAGAGAGCAAGTTTGAGCCGCGCCGGCCCACCACCTGCGGACGCCGAAGAATCGGTGCCGCGGCGCTCACCCCAGGTCAGTCAGCTAGCCGAAACATCCGCGCCGCAGTCGGGCGTGGCGCCGGCAGAGTCCAGGTCTGGGAGTCAGCATGCAGTTGGTGCGCGACAGCATGTCGCAGAGCATCCTGTACGTCACACGGGATGCAACGGTGCGTACGGCGGTGGAGTTGCTTCGGTCCCATGCCATGGACCTGGTGCCCGTGGTGGAGTCCGGCCGCGTCATCGGTCTGCTGGACGCACTCTCACTCACGATGTATGACGGCGAGGTCTCAGTTCTCGAGGCGATGACCACGCCGGCGATCACCGTCGACTGCAACGACACCATGGCGGCGGCAGCAATGGTGATGCGGACCCACCGGCTCCGTCAGCTTCCCGTGCTGCGCGATGGGCAGCTTGCCGGGTTTCTCTCCTCGCGGGATCTCCTCGCGATGTGGGGCACGATTCACGACCCGTTGACCGGCCTGCCGGTGCAGCACCAGTTGCGACACTGGGTGCACACTGTGATGGGCAGCGGGCGCGAGATCAGCATCCTCTTCCTCGATTTGAACGAGTTCGGCGAGCTGAACAAGGCGCAAGGGCACGTCTACGGCGATCACGTGCTGCAGTGCGTGGCGGACGCTATCCGCGAAGCGATCGAGCCGGAGCTGGACTTTGTCTGCCGCTACGGAGGGGACGAATTCGCGGTGGCGACCACCCGGCCGCTCCACCAGGCGCGAGAGCTGGCCGTCCGTCTTCGCGAACGGGTGGGCACGGTCTGCCTGGCGGACGGGCCGATCCAGACCGGGGTCTCCATCGGCATCGCTGGCGGCCAGCGCCTGAAGGCCAGAAGCGGTGCCCATATCGAGGCGACCCTGGACGACCTCCTCACCCGCGCAAGCACTGCCTCGACCCGGGCCAAGGCGATGACCGAAGGGATCGCGATGTTCCAGACCGTGGTCGTCAACGGTGCCCCGACGGACGTGCAAACCCAGGTGCGTCAACCGTTGGTAGGACGGGTGCTCATTTCCAGTTACCGAGTCCGCAATGCGGGCAATCAGATGGAGGTGGTCGTCAGCCTGCTTGCGGGGGAGCGGACGGAGGAGCGACGGATCTACGCGCGGGAAGACGAAATCCACCGGGCGGTCGCCGCAGCCACCGCCGACTGTCTGCAGCGCCTCGCACCGCGAGGAGTGGCGATTGAGGTCACGGAAACGTATGAGTTCACGACCCCCCAAGGCGTAGCCTGCGTGGGCGCAACCGTGGAGATCGATGGCGGTAACGGTGCGGTGGAGCGGCTCGTCGGAACGTCGCCCGTCCGGGGTGATGTGCTCCGCACTTACATCCACGCCGTGCTGGATGCCACCAACCGCCGCCTCGCCCGCGTGTAGCGACCGCACCTGCACGCCCCGCTCAGGCATTGCGCCCCCCGCCGCTCAGGGCCACCCGGCCACGAACGGTCGGACGGCTTGAGTCCCTCCGCGGTGCGAACTCCACGAGACGCAAGTTGGCGGACCCGCAGACCGGATGGCCAACGCGGGCAGCCGGCAGATGGCTGGCCGGCCCAGCCCTGCTCCCGCCTTTCGAGCGACGAACCTAGCGCGTGCCCAGTAGTTCCACGTCGAATATGAGGGTTGCGTTCGGCGGGATGGTGCCGTCCGGTGTTCCACCCTGACCGTAGCCGAGCTTGGATGGAATGACGAGCTGCCGCTTTTCGCCGATCTTCATCCCCGCCACGCCCTCGTCCCAGCCCGGAATGACTCGGCCCTGCCCCAGCGGGAACTCGAACGGCTCTCCCCGATCCACAGAGCTATCGAACTTCTTCCCGTTGCTCTGCAGCCAACCCGTGTAGTGCACCGAGACAAGCTGCCCGGCCTTCGCAGCGGCACCCTTCCCGGCCTTGAGAATCGCGTACTTCAGACCACTCTTGGTCGTCTTGAAGCTCTTGGCGGGAACTTTGGTCGGGGCAGCCAGAGCGGCTGTCGCGAGCAGGGAAAGGGCGCACAACAGGGCGATCCTGCGCGTGAACTGCATGTTCTCTCCTCCATGGAAGGCGAATGGTGCGGCACGGGCCGCAGGCTGGAAATCATATCCGCCTGCGGGGGCGGCGACAGTTGACCCACCCTCGCATAGACTTAGCCGGACCCACCGATGTCTACGCGGTGGACCGGTGGGATGCCTCCGCCTGGCGAGGCCCGATGAGGAAGAACGAATGCGCGCTATCCGGATCCACGAGTTTGGCGGCCCTGATGTGATGCGGTTGGAGGAGCTTCCCGACCCTGTTCCCGGGCCTGGGCAGGTGGTTGTCCGGATAGAGGCGGCCGGGGTCAACCCGGTGGAGACCTATGTCCGCAGCGGCGTCTATGCCGCGAAGCCGCCGCTGCCGTTCACCCCCGGCACCGACGGGGCAGGCATCGTCGCTGCGGTTGGCGCTGAGGTCACCACTGCGGCGGTCGGCGATCGCGTCTACCTGGCCGGCAGCCTCAGCGGCACCTACGCGGAGTTGACCCTCGCTGCGGCCGAGCAAGTTCATCCGCTGCCGAGCGGCACGTCCCCGACGGAAGGTGCCGCCCTATTCGTGCCTTACGCAACGGCGTACCGGGCCCTCTTTCAGATCGCGCGCGTCCAGCCTGGGGAAACCGTGCTCATTCACGGCGCCAGCGGCGGAGTGGGCTGCGCCGCGCTCCAGCTCGCCCGAGCAGCCGGAGTTCGCGTCATTGGCACAGCGGGCTCCCCGAGTGGCCTCGAGCTTGTTGCGGTACAGGGAGCCGACCACGCGCTTGACCACTCGCAAGCAGGCTACCTGGACCGGGTGCCGGAGTTGACGGACCAACGGGGCGCCGACGTGATTCTGGAGATGCTCGCCAACGTGAACCTCGGCCGCGATCTCACCGCCCTGGCGAAGGGCGGTCGCGTGGTGGTGGTGGGTAGCCGCGGCACGGTGGAGATCAACCCTCGCGACTTGATGGCCAGGGACGCGTCGGTGACGGGCATGCTGCTGTGGAACACGCCGCCCGCGGCCATGCGAGCCATCCATGCCGCCCTGCAAGCCGGGCTGCGAAACGGCGTACTGCGCCCGGTGATCGGCCGACAGTTTCCGCTCTCCGAAGCGCCGCGCGCGCACGAGGCAGTGCTCACGCCGGGAGCCCACGGCAAAATCGTGCTGATCCCCGGTGCCTGACGGCGGCACCCGACCCCAGCGACCGACCCCCGAAAGCAGGCCGGAGAAGGGAGAGCTTCCCCGCCGCGGTGAACTCACCGACGTCTCCCGTTTGTGAGGTGATCTGATGCGGCGCTCCTTCTTCCTTCCCGTGCTTCTGCTCGGCTGCAGCCTCCCGCTGGGCCTCACTCCTCCCCGCGCGTTGGCGGCGGAGAAACTCACGGCGCCGGCTCTCATCGAGCAGGCGAAAAAGGAGTTGGGTTCAGCCGGCTTTCGAGAGAACGCCCTGGCGACCCTCGGCGAGCAACGGGTGAAGAACGGCACCGCCGTCATTGGGCTGGGCCCGGATTTCCTGTGGGCCGTCGAATCCGCAACTGAGCCGCGGCTTTACGTCGACGACAAGGTGCGTCCCCCCATGAAGCGGAGCGAAGGTTCCGATCTCTGGGTCGCCACGGGCACGCTGAAGCCTGGGATCTCTCACTCTTACTACTACCAGATCGGCGGCCGGCGATTCGGGGGAGATTTCAACGTCTCCGCCTACCTGCCCGAGTCCTACGAACAGCCCGGGATCCCCAAAGGCAAGCTGAGTGAAAAGATCACCCACAAGAGCACGATCTATGACGGGATGGTCAGCGACTACTGGATCTACGTCCCGGCGCAGTACGACGCTGCCAGGCCCGCGTGCGTGATGGTGTGGAACGACGGCGGCGGGCATGTCGATCGCAACGGCGGCAGCCGCACGCAGAACGTGATCGACAACCTGATCGCCCAGAAACGGATGCCGGTAACCATCTGTGTCTTCATCAACCCGGGCGACATCAGCGGCTCGTCGGGCACGAAGACGTTCGAGTATGTGACAGCGTTCAGCAAGAAGACCGGCCGGACCATGCGCGACTCCATGCGCAGCACGGAGTACGACACCGTCACGGACCGCTACGCACGGTTCCTGGTCGAGGAGATCCTGACGGAAGTCGGCCGTACGTACAACCTGCGGAAAGACGGTTACAGCCGAGCCATCGTGGGGGACTCGAGCGGTGGGGTTGCGGCCTTCAACGCTGCCTGGCAGCGACCGGGCGAGTTCAGCCGCGTTCTCTCCCGGATCGGGACCTACACGAGCATCCAGTGGATTCCGGGGGAGCTCGACGGCGGTAACATCTTCCCCTTCGCCGTGCGAAAGACCCCGCGAAAGAACATCCGCGTCTGGATGAGCGACGGCAGCGAGGACCTGGAGAACGAGCACGGAAGCTGGCCGATGCAGAACATCCAGCTTGCGAACAGCCTGAAGATGGCCGGCTATGACTACCACTTTTCGTTCAGCACGGGCAGCCACTCCGGTGCTCACGGACAGGCGGAGGCGCCGCTTGCGATCACGTGGTTGTGGCGCGATTACGATCCGAGCAAGACCGAACAGGTCTACCAGCAGGAAGAGTCGGAGAAGGCCAAGCCGTACTTCCGGGTCAAGATCATCAACCGGGATTGAAGCTCCGCCCGGTGCGAGCCAGGTGACCGGTCGGGGGTAGAGGATGCACGAATGGTTGGATCGGTTGATCCCCCGCGGAGATTGGCACGCGGCTCTCGTTGACGTCATCGCCACGGTGGGAGCGATCCTCGGCGCGGTTCTCGTCTTCGTAATCATCCGGCACCTCCTGCTTCGCGGGTTCAAGCTCTTGCTGTCGCCGCTGCGGCAGCGGGCCGCCCGGGAAGGCGAGAGCAGCACCGCTCGACTGCGTACCCTGGAGGACATCGGCCGGAGCGCCATCAGCTCCACGCTGCTCTTTTTCGTTGTGGTGAGCATCCTCGGCGAGTTGGGGATCAACGTCGCCGCGGTTCTGGCAGGTGCCGGCGTTGCCGGCCTGGCCGTCGGCTTCGGCGCGCAGCGCCTGGTGCGAGACGTGCTGACCGGCTTCTTCCTGCTGCTTGAGGACCAGTTCCGCATCGGGGAGATGGTGAGCGTGCTCGGCGTCCCGGGCGCACCGTCGCTGACGGGCGAGATCGAGGAGATGGGGCTGCGCATCACTCGGCTGCGGGACCCTTCGGGCAGGCTCGTGACCATCGGCAACGGCGACATTGCCGGAGTGATCAACCACCACCGCGGGCCCGTTTCCGCCACCGTCGATCTGGGCATAGAGCCTGAGAGCGATATGGCCCGCGTTCGAGAAGCGGTTGCCAATCTCGACCTGGATTCAGACCTCTTCGCCGATGGGGTTGAGGTACAGGGCGTAGCGGCCGAGGAGGCGACGCGGCGAGTGGTGCGATTTGCTGCGCCAGCGCAGCCGGGCAAGCAGCCGGACGCGGAGTTGGCCCTACGTCTGCTCGTCGCCGACCGGCTCCGCGCAGCCGGGATCGGGATCCGTTGAGGCGGCGAAAACCGCTCGCACAACGGGGTCATCCATCACGATGCGATAGCGAAGCCCCTCGCCGGCCCCGAGCTCGGCCGCATCGTGCACATGGACGAGGCCCTCATCTCGGAGGAGCTGAAGCCAGGCCCTGGGGTGCGCACCGACGGCATGGTCCGGCGGCAGAGCCATCACTGATTCTTCAAGCTCCGCCCAGCAAGCCCACTCGGCTTGCCCGGGACGGCGATGACGGGCGACGTAGAGCAAGAGCTGGTCTCTGGTCGCTCGCGCCTCGAGGAGAAGCTGGTGCCTGGGGTTGAGACGGCAACCGGTGGTGGCATGCTCCTTGCGCGGATTTGGGTAGCTCTCCGTCAGTAGGGCGCCGCGGTCCATCAGGCCATTGAGCGCCTGCTGAAGTTCCTCGCGCGAGACGTTACCGAGGGCACGACGCAGGGCGGCCATGGCCATCCAGGGCTTGCCGCTGCGCTCCAGAAAGTGATCCACCGCTAGAAGCAAGCGCTCGTTCAGGAGAGCCCGGGCGTCGTGATGGGGCCCGGCCATACCGCTTACCAGTGGGTGCTCCTCGTTCACCCGCAGAGCCGTGACGGGGTACTCCGGGTTCTCGAGATTCCGCTCCTTGGACATCTTGAGCGCCCCATCTCGAACGAGGAAGTTGAGCCACTCGTCCGTTGCCGCTTCATCCAGGGAGTAGGGCTGCCCGCCCAGCCACTGCTCCCGGATCAGCACATTGCGGAGCAGCTTGAAGCTAACCCATGGCATCTTTTGCAGCATCTGGCGGAGGAGCCGGATGCAGTTCTCGGGCACCTCCAGTGCGGCCACGCATGCGATCTGAAGGGGGTTCAGACGACATGTGGCGATCCGGATTCCCGGTTCGATGCGGTGCTCTTCCTCGGTAACCGTAATGAGGCCCTCGGCATGGGCGCGATGAATCCAGGCCTGGGCTCGGGCCGCCGTGGGGCCGAACTCCTCATCTTCGGAGAGTAACCCGATCAACCGCCGATAGGGGATCTGGCGCCATCCGTGGGCGCGCAAGAGGCAGTGGATGCGGTAAGCGAGCCGAATCCACGGGTTGAGCCGGGAGACGGCGGGTATTGGGCCGGAGGGCGGGGGGGTGCCGCCCGCCTGGAGGAGGCCCTCGGCTCCCGAGGCGCCCACGAGCCCAAACACCTCGTCCAGCGACATCCAGGTGTCCGCCGCGGAGCGGACCTCGACGGGGCAGCGCTCCGGCGACGGCGACCAGAGCAGCAGCCGGCGCCCCGACGCCCACGCGCGTGAAAGCAGATGGTCGACCCAAGTGGATTCCGTGACCAGAATCCAGGTCACCTCCGCGGATGAACCCTCCAGCCTCTGTAGCTCGCGAAAGAGACGCTCATCCACCTTTTCGGGGGGCACAAGGTCCAGGCTGTCCGGCAGTTGCACGGACGCTGTCCCCGCCACCTGGACCGGCTTGCCGTCCGGAGGCAGGCCGTAAACGCGAACGGAAGTGACGGGACCCACCAACTCCGCGCGCGCCATGAGCAGACGAACCAACTCCAGCGACGAACCCGCCGGCACGGAGGTCCACCCTCGTAGCGAACGCCAATCCACGAGCAGGTGGACGGGCCGGGCAGTGCGGAGGTGGAGAAGCTCGGACAGCGTCCCGGGCCCCTCTCCCGGGAGGAGGCACTCAGGTGCCGCTTCGGCCACATCAAGCGTTGCGGCAATCTCAGCTACCCGTGCGGCGGAGGCGGCAATGGCGAACGTCGGGGGAGGATCCCCCGGTGCCGGCGCGGCCGATGGTCCGGCAGGAATAAGGTCCGACCGGGTGAGAGGAATCTCCCAGCGGGCGAAGGCCTCCGCCGATTCGGAGTCACCGGGATAGGCCAGCACCTCCACGGTTCCGGACGACTGATCGATGTAGCGACGCAATCGGGCGGCGACGAGGGCGGCGCCAGGGCTCGACCCGGGATCGTCCGGGTCGGTGAAGTCGGGCCAGTAAACGAAGAGAGTCCGCACGGTGAGTCACGCGCAGTCGTAGCCGGGCCTTGTCGGCCTGGACCGGGTGCGGGGATAACGGACGGCGAAGAGCTAGTTCGGCCACACGCTGGGGAGGTCCGCCCAAACCTCCCCAGTTGGCCCATCCTTGCCGGGCAGCCCGGCCTCACGACCTCGGTTGACGTGCGGGGATCTCGATGGTGAACGTCGTCCCCTTGCCCCGTTCGCTGTCAACGCGGATCGTCCCGTGGTGGGCCTCCACCACATTCTTGACGATTCGCGTTCCCAACCCCGTGCCACCAGGTTTCGTGCTGATGGCGCTATCCGTGAACATCCGCTCTCGGACGGCTTCCGGCATTCCCTGCCCCGTGTCCGCCACCTGGATCCGCAGCCCCTCGCCGCCGTTCACGACGCACGGGGACGTCCGTACGGAGATCATCCCGCCTTCGGGTGTTTCGGGGATCGCGTTGTTGATCAGGTTGTAGATTGCGTTGTAAATGCCTTTCCTGTCAAGTTCCACCGGCGCTGCGTCCTGGATGCCCGCGAGGTCGATCGCTACACCCTTACGCTCCGCCACGAGTCGGAGGACCTTGGCCACGGCTTCTGCGCGTTCGCGGAAATCAGTCAACTCGAAGTGGGGCTCGGAGACGATGCCCTTGATGGCGTCTGCGATCTCGCGCACGCGCTCCTGCGCGTCCTGTGCGCCATCGTAAACCATGTTCATCGCTTCCTTGTAGAAGTCGCGAACACCCCCGACGGCCCACGCAATGCCGGCTTTTTCCGTTTCGGTCAGGTTTTCGGTTGCCCGATCGAGATCCTCATACATGGAGTCCATCATGATCTCGAGCGTCTGGGTGCCGGTGACCACCGGCGTCAAGAGGTTCTTGACGTCGTGGCTGATGTCCCCGATGAGGTTGATGACGGATGCGCGTCGCGCTTCTTCGAAGAGGCGGGCGTTGACGATAGCGGACCCGGCCTGAGAGCCAAGGATCTCCAGCACCTCGAGGTCGTCCTCGTCGAACTCGCCGTACTGGCGGTTGAGCACCTGGAGCACCCCGATCGACTCCCCCGTCATGTTTTTCAGCGGGACGGTGCAGGCGCTCTTGGTGGTGTACTGGGTCTCATGGTCGACGCCCCGGTAGTGTGTGTCGTCCTTGGACACGTCGGCCGTAATGCGCCCGTGTCCGGTCTGGAGCACCTCGCCGGCGATGCCCTGGGTGTCGGGCATCTCCTTCCCCTGCAACTGGCTCGTCAGTTCTGGCGTGGCTCCGACGACATAGCGGAAGATCAGGCACCTCTTCTGAGGATCGTGCAGGTAGATCGTGCCGCCTTGTGCGTCGACCGTCTCAATGGCGACGTCGAGGGCCTGGCGTTCCAGTTCGTCTACGTTGGTACGAGCGTGGAGGGCGACGGTGATCCGCCGGATTGCAGCCAACTCCCGCTCACGCCGACGTAGGCGAGCACGGAGAGTCTCAACTTCCGCTTCTTGAAGCATGGAAAGTAGAGGGCCTGAATTACAGCCGAGGGAAGAGGGGGGAGGTGCGTCGGACAGTACAGGTCTCATAGGACTTCTTCAGGTGCCCGGGGCCTTCCTGCAAGGGGAGGGCAGTGTGGTTCACCGAATAGCAGTGAAGCAGCTCTCACCGGCGTCGTCGCGCGCCTTCGCAGATCTCGCGGAACGGACAGTAGCCGCACTTATGGATCTCTTCGGTCAGGGCGAAACGGTGCATGGGCGGCAGCGTGTCCTGGCCTTCGAGTTCTTCCCACGCGGCCCGGTGGTTCCGTATCGTCTCCGTGAGGCGCCCATGGTCCTCATCGGTGAACAGTCTCTCTTCCTGAGTTCCGCTGCTCAGATAGACCACACGGCTGCGGACCCGCGCTCGCGGGACGCCCCATTTGTGCTCCGCATACAGCGCGTAACAGATGAGCTGAAGGGTGGTCCAGTAGTTGTCGGGGTTGCCAGTTTTCCAATCAACGATGACGAGATCATCGCCGAGCCGGTATGCCAGGTCAGGCTTGACGCTCACAAGGACGTCGCGGCCGTCCACGGCAACGTGGGCGGAGGCGTTCCACTCGATCTTCTCCTTGCGGTCGCGAGGGAGGCCGAGGACCTCCCCGGCAGTCTCGGATTCGAAGAAATGGATGATCGCCTGCTCGAGTTGCTCGCGCATGGCGTTCGCCTTGCCGCGGGGCAGGGGCTCGCCGCCATAGTAGTGCATGTCGAGCAGCGGCGGCGCCTTGTCAAACTTCGACGGCTCGCGCCACCACTTCTGGGAGTCCTCAAAGGCCTGCCGGAGCCGCCTGCGCGCCTCCGTGAGAATCACCTCCCTGGGGGAACGACGTCCGCCGGCCCAGTGGTTCAGGATCTTCTCCACCTCGGAATGGACCAGCACCCCCAGCCACACCTCCGGACCGAGAAGCTCCTTGAGCTTGTGCGCAGCCCTGGCCGTCGGGTCGGAATCCGGGCGGCGGCCTGTCGGTGCAAGATGATACTTGAACCAGTACTTCCGCCGGCACACGTCGAAGAGCCGGCCTCGAGTCGCGGACCAGACGGCTTCGCCCATCTACGCTCTCCCCCACGGGACGGTCGACTGCCTACACTCGGGGCTCCCACCCGGATCGGTACGCGCGACGGCAGAGCCCACGTGCGTCGGCGTCCTTCGGCCAGCCCGTCTGCGGATCGATGGCGAGAGTCCGTTCCGTGCGCCAGGCGATGTTGCCGAGGTGGCAGAGCAGCGTGCTGCGAACGCCCTCGCTGACGTCCGCTGCGGGATGCTCCCCGCTCCGGACTGACGCCAGAAAGTCGGCCAGGTGCGGCTCCTGCGCGGCCGATCCGGTCACGCGGGCAATCTCCTTCTCCTTCGGATCGAGGATGCGGTAGCTGCCGCCGTCGATCACCATGGTCCCGCCTTCCCCGTAGAAGGCGATCCCGAACTGTGAGCCCTCGAAGCCCCGAGGGTGCCAGCTTCGGCCCTCCCAGGTGATGCTGCGATCACCGAAGTCATACGTGACCACATGCGTGTCGGGCGATTCCTGGTCGTCGGTGTAGCGATACTTGCCGCCGCCGGCGCTCACGCGGCTGGGGTAGGCGACATCCAGGCCCCAACGGCATACGTCGAGGGCGTGGATGCCGTTGTTTCCCAACTCGCCCGTCCCCCAGTGCCAGAACCAGTGCCAGTTGTAGTGGATCAGATTGTCTTTAAACGGCCGATCAGGCGCCGGGCCTTGCCACAGGGCAAAGTCCAGCCAAGGGGGGACGGGAGAGGCCTTCCCGAGCCCGATCGTGGGGCGCGTATTGTTGTACCAGCCTCGCGCGAACGGAACGCGACCGATCACCCCGGACTTGAGACGCTCGATCGCCTCCCTGACGGCAGGCATGCTCCGCCGCTGGGTCCCGATCTGCACCACGCGCTTGTGCTTCCTTGCCGCCAGTACCATCCATTCCCCCTCCTGGGGATTGTGGCAGGCGGGTTTTTCGCAGTAGACGTGCTTCCCGGCCTGGCAAGCCAGGATGGTGGCGGGAGCGTGCCAGTGGTCGGGCGCGGCGATCACCACGGCGTCGACGTCCCTCCGCTCCAGCACGCGGCGAATATCGGCGATGATCTCTGGACGACGGACTCCCTTTTTTTCCACATCTGCGGCGCATCGCTCGGCTGCCCGGCTGTCGACGTCGCACACCACAGCAACCGTAGCACCCGGGACACCCGTAAAGGCCAGGGCAAGATCTCTGCCCCGACCGTTCACGCCCATGAAGGCGAGTGACACTTGCTCGCCGGGAGCGGCCGATAGCCGTCGGGTAGCGCCGAGAGCGGCTGCGGAGTAGAGGAGCGTGCGCCGGGTGGTCATCTGGTGGCCTCGAGGTCGGGTTTTCTCTCCTTTCCCCGGACCTTCGCTCGGACCCTCCTCATGACCCCGGCAGCGTACGCCGGCACAGGCGGTGGGATAATGGTAACGTCGGCCAGGACAGCCGCCGATTGGTCCGCGGTCGGTCCCCTCGCCGCAGCCTCCAGCCAGATTCAGACTCGCCGCCGGAAGTGGGGCGAGCGGCAGTGAAATGGGTAGAGATGCATCGCTTCTACGTTCCGGCGGACTCGTGCCTTCCGGGTGACGCTCAGTTGCCTGCTCCCATCGGCCGGCAGCTCGTCCGGGTGCTGCGCGCGCGCTCGGGAGAACGCATTGCGCTCTTCCCCGGCGACGGCACTGAATCCATCGCCGAGGTCCGCGACATTCACGGGGAGCAGGTCCACGTCCGCGTGTCGGCCGCGGTGGCGGTCGACCGAGAAAGCCCGATATCGGTCACCGTCATTGTCGCGCTGCTCAAGGGCGAAAAGCTGGACTGGGTAGCGCAGAAGCTGACCGAGCTGGGGGCGTCCCGACTGCTTTTCGTCCCTGCCGCCCGCTCGATCTCCGCACTGGATGGAGAGCGGGTCGCCCAGAGGGAGGAGCGACTGCGGAGAATCGCCACCGAGGCCGCGGAGCAGTCCGGACGGACCCGACTCCCTGAGGTGCGCATCCTCGGGAGTGTCGACGCTGCGCTGGCCGACACGGACGCCCCCTATCGTTTCATGCTCGCTCCCGGATCGCAGCCGAGTTTGGTTGAGCAGCTACCTGCCGCGGGGCCTACAGCCGTGCTCGTGGGCCCAGAAGGGGGCTGGACAGAGCCGGAGGTGACGGGAGCATTGAGGCGCGGCTGGCTCCCCGTGGGGATGGGGCCGCGGGTGCTGCGGGCGGAGACGGCCGCGATCGCCGCTGCGGCCCTGCTGACGCTGACGCAGCGATAGGGGCCGCGTCAGGCGGATTGGCGAGCTGTCTCCCTTGGCTCGCGCGTGGGCACGAGCAGGCCGGCTGCGTCGGTGCCTCTGTAGGCGTGCACCTCTCGCCCATCCTGGTCGTAGACCTTGATGACTCCACCCGCATCGGCGAAGACGCCTACGGCCCGGCGGCTCCCGCGATCCAGCGCGGAGAGCCCGCGCAGGTCTCGACGGGCCTGGTACGCCTCCCGATCCGCCTCCAACTGCTCGAGCGCCTGGGAGTGACCATTCGCTCCCGATTCTTCGTCGGGATAGCGTACTTTTCGGTAGAGGCCAAGCCCCCCGCCGTCGTCGGTGAGGCCCAGAACGGCACCCGGCTTGCCGTCGCGGTCATACACAGTGACGCCGCCGCCTGTGTCGCGAACGCCCACCTTCACGGCCTGGGTTCCGGCGTGGTCGTTGAGGTCCAACCTTCCGCCATTCCGCCCGGCACCCAGCACGGCGGCGAGCTTGCCGCGTCGGTCGAACAGGTTGAGGGCGCCGCCGCCGTGGTGGGCGAAGGCGGAGACGGCGGCCTTCCCTTCCTCGGTTCGGAGCGTCAGACCTCCCCCTTCAGCGTGGGCAAACAGGGTGCCGACCACCTCGCCCTGCTGGTTTCGAATGCCGAGCCCGCCGCCGTCGTTCTGAGCCGTCAGAGCCGCGACTGCGGAACCCTGGGCGTCGAAGAGCTTCAGGCAAGCGCCGTCGTCCTGCGCGTCGATCTCCAGGAGCAGTCGGCCGTGGCGGTCCCGGATCACGACGGGAGCGATCAGGGTGTGGCTGTCGGCCTCGGTCCGAGGAACAGCCAGACGAGCTTCAGCTTCAGCCAGCCGCTGCTCGCACTCTGCCAACCGGATGCGCATCTGCTCCAGCAGATCATCTGCGACAAGGGGCTCTGCCGCTTGCGCGTCCCTCGCTTCGGTGGGCTGAGTCAGCGACAGGCGGCGGTGCGGTTTATTCGCGGTCGACACGTTTCCATACCTCATCCGCCAGAGCCAGGTATTCCTGAGCGGCGGCACTGTTCGGCTCGGCGGCCACGGCGGGGAGCCCGGCCTGAGCGCTGTACTCGTGGGTGATGCGGCGGGCGATAGTTTGCCGCATCACGAGATCGCCCAAATCTTCGCGCAATTCGCCCTCGGAACGTCTTCCAGCCACCGTGCGCGGGTCGGCGAACGTCACAAACACACCACCTATTCGGAGGTCGGGGCTGATTCCCTCTCTGATTTCCTCGATCGTCGCCAGCAGATCTCGCAACCCGGCGGCGCCCAGGAGTGATGGGGTGACCGGCACGAACACTGCTTCCGAGGCGGCCAGGCAATTGATCGTCAGCAGACCCAGGCTCGGTGGGGCGTCCAGCAAGACGACATCGAATCGGTCAGCCGCCCGGCCGAGCGTCTTCGCCAGGAATCGCTCTCTCCCTACCCGCGGCGCAAGCTGAAACTCAGTATCGGCCAGCAGTCGGGTCCCCGGACACAACTCCATCCCGGGCACCCCGGTCGGGAGAAGCGGAACGTCGGACCCCGTGAGCATCGCGTCGCCGATGGTGGTGGTCACCTCCATCGGGTCGGTGCCCAACGCCAGCGTCAACGACCCCTGTGGGTCGCAATCCACCACCAGTGTACGCAATCCGTTGCGCGCGAAGGCGGCACCCAGGTTGGCGACGCTCGTGGTCTTGCCCACGCCCCCCTTTTGTTGTGCGATGCCCAGGATCCGCACTTACGGTCGGTCCTCTCTACGATCCCCCTCCCGCGGTGGATTCGTCGCCCCAGCATGATGTCGGCAGGGATTCGCGACGACTCCATGCAGACGCTGTCTGAGCCGGCGACCCATGGTCCGCTGCGCGGCACCAAGCCCCTCCGGGACGATGGATCCCGGTGGGAGCGTACGGAGTGGCTACGGAGCCGCGGTCCGGGCGCCCGTCCCTGATCCCGTGCGGAACGAAATCGTGTCCGAATCCACCATAGCGGGCGGATTTACCGTGGCATTCAACCCGACCATCGCGGGCTCCTCTAACTGATGGCAGGGCTTCAGGGCTTCTTCTTCGGCTTGACGGGCCGCTCATAGAGGAGCGGCACCTTGTCCGCCCCGGGCCGTTTGGAGCGCTTCTCGATCTCTTTGGCGAGGTCCTCGGAGAGCTTCTCTTCCCAGTCCTTCTGGCGGCAGTCCGCGACCACGGACACGACGGGGGTACCCAGGGGGTTGCCGAGAATCACCTCGCCTGTCTGCAGACCGAAGTTGATCCTTAGCTGTTTGAGACAGACGTAGAGGATCACTCGGCCGTCGGGCAGGGTGGTCTCCAGGCGCACAGGGAGCCCCTCGGCGCGCGTGACCCACAGATGCGTGACGCCCTTCTCGAGCAACTGCCGCGCGTTCTCTCCCATCAGGCCACGCGAGATGAGGGTCGCGGCGACGTCCCGGTTTGGGATCTCCATGTGGTAGCAGGGATAGTCCTTGAAAACGGTGCGCTGGTCGGCCAGGTCGCGGAGACGTGCGGCCTCCACGGCCGCGCCCTCGCTTCGCTCGATGTCTTCGGGGTTTTTCGACTGCTTCAGCAGCATGCGGAGCCCCGCGAGCTCCTTGATTCGAGCCTCGACTCGCTTCTCCATCTCCTCGATCGTTTCGGGCGGGAGAAGCTTGCCGCTCTCGATGGTGCGGAATGCCTGCCCGAGGGCCGCCAGCGACATACGCCGGGCGGCGATCGGCTCCTCGGCCGCGGCATCCGCGTTGCGATAAACGCGCTCGATCACAACACCCGTGGCGGGGCTGAAGGTGCGCTCGGTGTTGCCCTGGATCAGGCTCCGGGAACGCAGACCCCCGGCCGTACCCTGCATCTCGATGTCGATCATCAGCCGCTCGGGCCTGAGGAACTGCTGCCGCATGGCGAACGTCAGCTTCATCCCCGCCTGATCGGGTTCGGTGCCGGTCGGGGGCACGTCTACCGACATGTAGCCGGAGCCGTCGAAGTCCCGCAGGACCTCGGTGGGGGCGGGGAAACGGTCCGCGCGGGCTGTGGCCGAGCCGGTGAGCGCAAATCCGATCGCCGCCAGGGATAGGGCGGCGCGGAACCTGGTGCGGTAGGGAGTGGGGCGTGTCGGAGGGTGGGCCATGGTGAGTTCCCCGGGCAAGGAGATGCGCAACTATTAGACGAATTCCGGCGAACGGATGGGTTGCGGAGTTTTTCCGGACCGGGCCGCAGACGTGACTCTGGGGCGCCCCGTCATGTCGGGATGGTCGGCGAGCCATTCCCAACCGCATGCGGGAAGCAGTTCCCTGATAGCGTCAGCTTGTCCGGGCATCATCTCCATCGCGAGGAGACCGCCGGGGACCACCAGTGCCGCCCCTCGTTCGATGAGTTGCCGGTGCAGGCGGAGACCATCCCGACCGCCGTCGAGCGCGATGCGCGGCTCGAAGTCCCGCACCTCCGGCTGCAGCGCTTCGAGTTCGCCCGTGGGGATGTACGGAGGATTGCTGATCAGGGCGCCAAGAGGGGCATCCTCGCCCAGATGGTGGGGGAACTCCCCGATGCTCACGCGGATGCGGTCACCAAGCCCGTGGCGGGTCACGTTCACCTGCCCCACCGCTGCAGCCTGGGGGTCCAGTTCCAACGCCGTGATGCGAAGGTCCGGCCGTTCACTCGCCAGGGCCACCGCCACGCACCCGGAGCCCGTGCCGACTTCGAGCACGTGCGTTCCGTGTGGCACGCTGCGGACCGCGGCCTCCACCAAGGTCTCTGTCTCGGGCCGCGGGATGAGAGTGGCGGCGGTGACGTGGAACATCAGGCCCCAGAACTCCCACTCGCCGAGCAGGTGGGGGAGTGGTTCGCGCCTTCGTCGACGCTGGAGTAGCGCTTGGAACTGCCTCAGCTCACTGGCGGTGACTCGCTGATCCAACCGGGCGTACAAACGTGCCCGGTCCCATCCCAGGGCGTGCTGGATGAGCAATCTGGCGTCCGCGCCGGGATCGGGGATTCCCACCCCCTGCAGTTGTGTGGTCGCCCCGCAGAGCAGGTCGCGGACGGCATGGCCACCAGTCACCGCCTCAACTGCCACTGCCGTCCGCCGCCAAGCGTGTGCTCTCATCCCAGGCCCGAAGCGAGTCCACGATCTCCCCGATGTCGCCATCCAGGATTTCATCCAGGCGATTCACCAGGGTCTTGCCGTTTCGATGGTCCGTCAGTCGATTCTGCTGGAAGTTGTAGGTCCGGATCTTGTCACTGCGATCCCCGCTGGCGACCTGGGCCTTCCGTGCGGCGTAGACTTCCCGGTTCTGGTCCTCCAGTTGGATCTCGTGGAGCCGGGCGCGCAGCATGCGTAGGGCCTTTTCCTTGTTCTGGAGTTGCGACCGCTCGTCCTGACAGTTCACCACCATCCCGGTCGGCCGGTGCGTGAGTCGCACCGCCGTCATGTTCTTCTGGACATTTTGTCCCCCAGCGCCCTGGGAGAGGGTGAACTGCCACTCCAGGTCGTTGGGATTGAGATGGACCTCGACGTCATCGACTTCGGGCATCACTGCTACGGTGGCCGCCGACGTGTGAATCCGCCCGCCGCTCTCTGTGGCGGGGACTCGCTGGACACGGTGCGGCCCACCCTCCCACTTGAGGTGACTGTAGGCACCCTTGCCCTTGATGGCAAGGATCACTTCCTTGAAGCCGCCGATTCCGGTCTCCGTCGCCGACAGGATCTCCGTCTTCCACCCCATGCGTTCGGCATAGCGCGTGTACATCCGCAGCAGCTCACCGGCAAAGAGTGCCGCTTCCTCGCCGCCGGTGCCCGCGCGGATCTCGACCATCACGTCACGGTCGTCATGTGGGTCGCGAGGCAGCAACAAAACCTTGAGGTCGTGCTCGACGGCAGGCAGCGCCGCCTCGAGTTCGGCGATCTCGGCGTGGGCCAGCTCGCGCATCTCAGCATCGCGCGCCAACTCCCGCGCTTCGGCGAGACGACGACTCAACTCTCTGTACTCCTGGTACTTGGCAACCAGCGGGGTCAGGTCGGAGTACTGTTTCGCCGTCTGTTGGAGTCGCGTTTGATCGCCGACCACCTCGGGATCGGCCATCTCGGCGCTCAGGCGGTCGTGGCGGGCGACGACATCTTCAAGTCTGTCAAACACAAGAGTAGACCTGTGGGTGGGGGATCAGGCGAGCGCCTGCGCCGGAACGTCCGCGGGGCGCGACTCTCCCGGGGCCTCCAGCACGGCGCGGAGCGAGGTGACGGCCACTTCGACCATACCCTGATCCGGCTCCCTCGTAGTGAGGTACTGGGTCCAGAGGCCGGGCATCACCAGCCACTGCATCGCCGGCACGGAGCGGTAACGCCCCGCCAGGCGGATGACTTCATAGGCCACGGAGCCGACGATCGGCAGCAGGGCAAGACGCGACCCCAGTCGGATGAGCAGGTCTGGCGAGAAGGGAATGACGGTGAAGACCAGCGCCTTGATGAGGAGCACTGTCAGGATGAAGTTGGTGCCGCACCGCGGGTGGATTCGGGACGCGGCCACGGCGTCCTCGACCTCGGCGCGCCCCGTCGCCTCGAAGGCGTTGATAGCCTGATGTTCGGCTCCGTGGTAGCGGAACACACGTCGTATGCTCTCCGAGCGCCCGATGAGGGTGATGTAGCCGAGTACGATCAGCACCCGAACGACACCCTCGGCGATTCGCGGCCAGATGTCGCCGCCGGGCAAGCCAGCTGTAGGTCCGCGCAGCAGGCCGGCGAGATAGCTTGGGAAGAGCATGAAGAGGCCGATGCCCAGCGCCATCCCCATCAACGCGGAGCCGGTGACCGCAATGCCCGAAATCGCACCCGAGGGAGTGCCCCGGGCCGGCGCGACCCCCATCAAGAGGTAGATTGGCGTCATCAGGATTTGCGCCATCGGCGGAGTGGGCGCAGCGGCTTCGTCTGTCGCGGCCAGATTCGCGGAGTAGACCAGCGACTTCATCCCCAGCACCATCGCATCCGCGAGCGCAAAAACACCCCGGAGAAACGGCCAGCGCGCCCAGGCGAATCGCGTGAAGATCTTCGGCACCTCCTCCCGTTGGACGGAGATGGTGCCGTCTGCTCGGCGGCACGCGACGGCGAAATAGCGCGGGCCGCGCATCATCACGCCCTCGACGACCGCCTGGCCGCCGTAGGTTACCGGTTCCGGCACGACAGACCTCCCGGTTCGCCGGGCACCCTACTTCTTGCGCGCGGTCGCCTGCTGCTGCTTCAGGATCTTGCCGTAGCGCTGCATGAACTTGTCCACGCGGCCCTCGGTGTCCAGGATCTTCTGCTTGCCCGTATAGAACGGGTGGCAGGCCGAGCAGACTTCCACGCTGATCGCCGGCTTGAGGGAAAGGGTCTCGAAGGTGTTTCCGCAACCGCATCGCACGGAGGCGGCAACGAAGGTTGGATGGATGCCGTTTTTCATGAGCCTGCTCTGCCGGCACGCACCGGCGCGAAAGACCTGGGCGTCCGTGGGGCAGACCCCAGAGCACCGGACGCGGCGTCCCGCATTATAGCAGCCGCCTACCAAGCTCACAACCGCGGCCGGCCGAAAGATCCTGTGTCGTCGGGAGGCGAGCGCTCCGCGGATGGTGAACTGCATCCCGTCTATCCCCACCACCGAACCCCTCGTATATGACCAAGACCATTCTCGTTGTTGATGACCAGCCGCACATCGTCCGGCTGATCCAGGTCAACCTGGAGAAAGAAGGCTTCCGCGTCGTCACGGCTGCCGACGGCGTCGAGGGAATGCTGCGAGTGCGGGAGACCCGCCCCGATCTGGTGATCCTGGACGTGATCATGCCTCGGAAGGACGGGTTCGAGGTTCTGCGCGAGATCAAGGCCGACCCCGAGCTCACCGAGACCCCGGTGATCATGCTCACGGTGAAGACCCACAACGCGGACATCGTGGAGGGGTTGAAGGAAGGGGCGGAGCTCTATCTGCCCAAGCCGTTCCACCCCAAGGAATTGGTTTCGCTGGTCAAGCGGGTGATCGAGGCCGCGGAGGCGGGTGTCGAACTCGCGGGCGAGGACTAGCTGCCGGCAGCGAGTTGTGAGAACGCTCGTGGGGCACCAACGGACTCCCGGATGAGCAGGTCCAGTTCTTCCGGTGAGAGTGGTGGGGCGAAGTAGAAGCCCTGACCAATCGGGCATCCCAAATCCCTCAGGCCCTTGGCCTGAGCTTCGGTTTCGATGCCTTCGCCAGTCACCGTAAGTCCGAGCGCGGCCGCCATCCCCAGGATGGCGCGCACGATGGAGCGGCTGGCCTCGCTCTGGCAGATCTGGCTCACGAATGAGCGGTCGATCTTCAGCGCGTCGACGGGTAGTCGGCTCAGGTACCCGAGCGACGAGTACCCTGTCCCGAAGTCGTCCACGGCGATCTGCACCCCCAGGGACTTCATCTCGCGCAGGGTGTGAATCGCCGCATCAATGTCGTCGATCAGCATCGATTCGGTCACTTCCACCTGCAGGTGCAGTCGGTCCAGCGGGTGGCTGACCAGCAGATCGCGGAGGCTGTCCAACAGGTGGGGGCTGTGGAACTCGCGGGTTGACAGGTTCATCCCGAGAAACAGGGGTCCGTCTGTCCGATGTTCGTTCCAACGTCGGGCCTGCTGCACCACTCGGTGTTGGACCCACTCCCCGACTCGGAGAATCTGGCCTGTCTCCTCGGCGATCGGTAAGAACTGACCGGGTTGAATCAGCCCGAGACGCGGATGCCTCCAGCGGAGGAGGGCTTCCGCTCCCACGAGGCGCCTGGTGCGCAGATCATATTCCGGCTGGTACTGCAGGACCAGCTCGTCCTGCTCGAAGGCGCGGTAGAGGTCGGTCTCCAACTCAAGCCGCTTCGCGACGTCCGCGCTCATGCGCTCATCGAACAACACAAAGCGCCCCTTGCCTCCGGCCTTCGCCCGATAGAGGCTAACGTCCGCATTTCGGAGCAGGTCCTCAGAGGTCTTGTCGCGCCCGTCTGACAGCACGATGCCGATGCTGGCGTTGATGCGAAGCTGCCGGCCCGAGGCATGAAATGGCGCGTTGAGCCAGCGCAAGATGCGCTCCGCGACGGCTTCCGCATCGCCCCGGTGCTCTACTCGATCCAGGAGGATAGTGAACTCGTCGCCGCCGAATCGGGCCACAGTGTCCGCGTCCCGAACACAGGCGCGCAGCCGGCGAGCAACCTGAAGGAGGATCTCATCCCCGACGGCATGTCCATGCACGTCGTTGATCATCTTGAATCGGTCCAAATCCAGGAACATGACCGCCAGCAATTCGCCCTCGGCCCGTCGGCGGGCGATCGACACGGTGAGCCGATCGCTGAAGAGGGCTCGGTTCGCAAGCTGGGTCACCGGGTCGTAAAAAGCGTGACGAGCGAGCTCGGCTTCATACGACCGCTGTTCCGTGACATCCGATGCATTGATGACGAGTCCGAGAATCGCGGGTTCGTGCATCAGATTCTGCATCACCGCCCGCATCGTCCGCCACTCTCCCTGGCACGTGCGGATCCGGATCTCCACGGCTGCCGTGCCGTGATCCGTCTGCAGCAGGTCCCACATCACCTGCTGCACGTCACGACGATCCGCGGGGTGAACCAGTTGCAGCGCTTGTTTCCCGGTGAGCTCGGAGCAGGTGAAGCCAGTCGCCGAAGTCACCCCGGGACTGACGTAGGTGATCACGCCGTTCGTGTCGAGAATGGCTGTGACATCGGATGAGTGCTGCACCAGAGCGCGGAAGCGCTTTTCGCTCCGCTCCAGGGCTTCGGCGGCCAGCCGACGTTCAGTGTGATCGTGAATCAGTCCCGAGGATCCCACCACCCGCCCGCGATCATCACGTAATGCCTGGACGTGGATTGAGACCCAGCGGATGCCGCCATCCCTCGTCCGGTAGCGAACGTCGTGCTCCACCTGATCGGCTGTAGCCTTTAACAAAGGCCGCAGCGCCGCGATCAGACCCGGACGATCTGCCTCGATGACGCAGTCCAGCACATTGCGACCCAGGCTTTCGCGTACTGAGAATCCGGTTAGGTGTTCCCAGGCGGAATTGAGGAAGACCCACTTGCCGAAGCGGTCGGTCTGGAACAGCACTTCGCGAACCGTTTCGAGCACCCGATGGTGGCGGGCTTCGCTCGCCGTCAGCGCCGCCTCGGCCGACTTGCGTTCCGTGATATCCAGGCAGACGCCGACGGCCTTCCAGCGCCCATCGCCGACGCGCTCCAGCCTGACGTCCTCCTCCAACCACCGGACGTACCCATCCGATCCGTGGCATCGAAACTCCTGTCGATAGCCGGGCTGACCCGAGAGCAGGGCGTGACGGGCGTTCGCGTCCATCTGTGCCAGGTCTTCTGGACACTTGCTTCGGTGCCAGGCGTCGGAGTAGCCTTCGCCAGGCCGGAGGTCCAACGGCACCAGGCGCTGGGCGGCCGCCTCATTGGGAACGCTCAGCACCCAGGCCAGGCCCCTGCCGCGTAGGCTGATGTCGGCTGTCCATAGCAGGCATCCGGCACGCTCAAGAATGTGCCACCAGTTTTGAACCAGATCGGGCTGAGAATCAGCCGGACTTAGCCCAGCTACCGCACGATGGGTAACCACGCTTGCAAACGGCTCATCTGCATCGCAGCGGGCCGGGGAGCGGTGGGGATGAGAGAACGACATCCGGGTTCGGTGCGCGGGCTTCGCCGCTAGCCACACCAGGCCGCAACGATTCTCCTGTCCGCTTAGTACCTATTGTGGCGGTCCGCCTGCTTGCCTGAAGGCGATTCTCCTGACGGCGCTACTCGGGATTCTCTTCCAGCCAGGATTCCAACGCGGTTCCCTCCTCAAGCAACACGTCGGAGTTGAGCAAACCCCGCCGGAGTCCCTCGTAAACGGCGCGATTCCTTGGGCTGAACATGCTGCCGGGCTCTTCATCCCGCTCGACGCCCAGCTTCATGTAGAGGCTGTGCAGCCGGTTTTGTGCGCCTCGCCGGGACAGGTAACGGCGTCTCGCAACGCCGCGGTCGGTCAGGCCGAGGGCGATGTCGATCAGTGCCTCGAACTCCGCGTCGGTGAGGGCGCCCGGCCCCTGCAGCGCCCGCGCCTGGATTCCTCGCACCTCGCGGTCCAGCCAGCACTGCTCATCCACCAGCACGGCCCGCACCGCCTGCGCCAGCTTCTCGTCCGAGCTGCTCTTGAGAATGTAACCGTAGACCGTCTCCGGCGGAACGATCTGCGCAAGTCGGCGGAGGTAGATTTCGTCCTTGAACTGGGACCAGAAGAGGATGCGGATTTCGGGCCGCTCGGCCCAGAGAGCCCGAGCGATTTCGATCCCGTTGGGTCCGGGAAGCTGGATGTCGAGAAGGAGAAAGTCCGGTCGCTCCAGCCGCGCTCGCTGCAAAGCCTGGTTGCCGTCCTCGGCCGTGGCAAGCGGCAGGCACTGGGGCACGCGGTCCCGGAGAACGCGCTCTGCATGCCCGCGCTGGATGGCATTGTCCTCGACGATCAGGGTTTTCATTCCATCTCTCTTGTCGGCTGGGAGCTTCCATCGCCGTCGACAAGGGCGCCCGCCGCCCGCTCACCCGTCTGAAGACGGAGCTGGATGCTGAGGGACGTGCCGCCTCCCGGTCGGGCACGCCAGCACGCCACGGCACCGATGAGATCCGCCCGGTGGGCTATGTTCCCGAGGCCGCGGCCCCCCACCGTCTCCGCGGGTAGCCCGCATCCATCGTCCCAGATCTCCAGGTAGAGCCCGCGCTCGTCGACCGAGACGATCAGGCCGGCCCGACCAGCGCCGGAGTGGCGCAGGAGGTTGTTGATGGCCTCCTGCCCGATCCGGTAGAGCGCGAGACTCTGCTCGTCGCTGAGTTGCGGCTCCGGTCCGCTTCGCTGGATGCTCACCAGGGGTCGGGGCTCCGTTCGTCGTGCGTGGTTGCGAAGATAGGCTTCCAGAGCGTCCACCAGGCCGAGCATGTCCAGAGTGGAGGGGCGGAGGGCTTCCATCACCTCGCGCACACTATCCATCGCCCCGCGCACATCGCTCTCCAGCGTGACCAGCTCCGGTGTGAGTCCATTCGCCCGGGATCGCAAGCGTTCTACCTCGGCGGCGATGTGGCGCAGCTCCGGCAGGACCTGATCATGGAGGTCCGCCGCCAGGCGTCGGCGCTCTTCCTCCTGGCCGGTCAACACATCCTGCGCCCTGTCCGTGAGTTCTTCACGCTGCCGCGCGAGGAGCGCCTCCCGGAGTTGGGCGTTCTCCAGGGAGACGGCGGCCTGGGAGACGGCGGCGCGCAGGAGGCGGAGTTCTTCTTCGGTGTAGGGCTCCCCATCATCTCTCGGTCCGAGCAGCAAGGCGCCCAGCGAGAGTCCCGCGTGCTCGAGGGGGATCAGCAGGCAGCCCTCATCAACGGCGTCCGGAGCGCCGGCCATAAACTCCAGCCGGGTGGGTCGGAGCGCGGCCTGCACGCCGGAACGGAGCCTGTGGACGATGGCCGCTGCCTCCGCTGGCCGGCCGAGTTCCTCCGCGAGCTGGATCAGGCGGGCCCGGCGCGATTCCGCATCTCGGAAGAAGCGCCGGTCGAGGTTTTCCAGCACCCGCCGTCTCCGCCCTAGCAGCAGAGCAGTGACAAACATCCAGGCGAGGTACCCCAGAACCTCCGGGGATTTCGCGGCTTCGTGGGTGACGGAGAGCTGTCCAAATCGCCAGACCAGCAGAAAACCGGGGATCAGAAAGAGCGTCCCCAGCGTCCATCTCGCCAGCAGGTACTGGATGGTACGCCGGGCCACCACGCGCACCGCCAGCGTCCGCAACCGGAACACCAGGTGCCCGAGTGCGAGTCCAAAGACGACCGCGGGCACGAGGTTGGTTGGAACAAACTGGTCCGCCACCACCCAGAGTTGACGCGGCACCGCCAGCAACACAGCGGCCAGGATCGCTCCGGCGGCGACAAGGAGCGTCTTCAGCACTGCCCGGTCCGCAGGCTCAGCGCCGGGTAGCCGCCCAAGGAGTATCACGATGCTCAGGGCGGCATACCCCGTGGCCAGCACGTCATAGATCGCTGAGGCGAGGTGGGGGCGGCCGCTCTCCCACAGCGCCGTCCCGACCAACCCCAGGAGCAGCATGGGCAGGTAGAGCGCCGCAGCGAACCCCCACCGCCGCAGTCGCGACCGGTCCGCGGGTGGAAACAGTGAAAAGAAGTGGGTGGCCAACACGAGCGAGAGCAGCCGCGGCTCTCGCGGGAAGGCAAACACAGGTGCCCCGAGCAGGACCATGCCAAGCAGGACCGCCCGGCCGTCGCGCGGATGCTGCCAGAAAAGCGCCAACGCCAGAACGACCAGCGCGGTGTTCAGGAGGCCGAGGATGGACCACGCTAGACCGGCGGGCCACACCGGGCCGACCGGGCGCAGTTCGAGGGTGTGGCGCTCGCCTGCCCGCCGGATGGTAAGTCGACCGGATCGTGGGATTCCCCGAGACCACACGATCGAGGCCTGCCCGCCGTTTCTCCCCGGCTCAACGGTCACCCACTCTCCCTCGACGAAGAGATCCCCCGTCACCCCGCCGGCAAGCTCCAACGGAGATCCGGGTTGAACCGTCAGCACCCCCCCGGAATCGACCGTGGCACCCGGTGCCACGCTGAGCGCCCCAATCATCGGGCGGGTGAGCGCGGCGATGAGCGCCACCGCGCCGATGAACATGAGCAGGTAGGTGTAGGCGGGCCGTTTCATCCCGGGGGCTTGTCCGGTCGCTGACTATCCGTGGCTCTGGAAGAGGGCCCTAGATTGGATGGGGCCATCCTGGGGGTCGATCCGTCGGACGTGAAGGTTGAAAGACCCGGCGGCGAGGGTGCGATGGCACAGCAGGTACGAAGTCACCAGGTTCGACGTAGTGCGCCGAACTTTTTGCCGCCCTCGGCCGACGGTTCTCAGGGGGAATTCGCATGATCTATGGGGTGGTGTGGAATCTGGGGCTGGCTGCCATCCCCGCTGTACTGGGCTATCTGCTCGTCTGGATGCTCGGAGCATCTCGCAAGTTACCCCTTCTGCGCTTCCTGGCTGCGCCGGTGGCTCTGCTCTGGCTCGTGTTCCTCCCCAACGCCTGCTACCTGCTGACTGAATGGCGCCACCTGCTCTTTGATCCGCGCTGGGAGGAACTGCTCGATTCCGGCAGCCGGGATCCCAATGCCATGCTGCGAACGGCGTTCTGGTCGCTCCTGTTCCTCGGCTACAGCGCCAGCGGCATGCTTCTGTTCGTCATCGCCATCCGTCCCATCGAGCGCTGGCTGCGCGAGCACCGAGTGCGGACCCTCGTCCTCGCGCCCTTTTTCTTCGGGCTGGTCTCCCTCGGCGTCTACCTCGGGCTCATTTGCCGCTTCAACAGTTGGGATCTCTTGCACCGGCCACTCACCATCTGGGATGCCGCGGTGCAGGCGGTCACCTATGCCCCGGTGGGCATCGCTATCGGTATTTTCGCCGTCCTCCTCTGGTTCTCATACGACGCCATCAATCTCTGGGCAGATGGGATCGCCGCCCGGCTGCAGCACTGGCGGATATTGCCGAAGCCGGGAGGCTCCGGCAATCGGCGTCGCCCGCAGGAATCGGCGGCCTGAGCTCGGAACACCCGGTGCAGAAAAGGGGTTCCGATGTCGCACCTTCCGTGTCTCAATGCCAGCACCATCCGCCCGGCAAGTATCCCGGTGAAAATCGCGGCCGCGGCGGCCGCCGGCTTCCGAGCCATTGAGCTCTGGAACACGGAGGTCGATGAGTACCTCGCCGACGGGCACACCCTTGCGGACGTGCGCCGGCTGCTTTCCGATCACGGGCTTAGCGTGCCGAGCGTCATTGCCATCATGGGATTCATCGGCAACGAGGCACCGGGGCGGGACGAGCGACTGCGTGAAGCCCGACGTCGGATGATCCAGGCGCGGGAACTCGGCGCGCCGTTCATCGTCGCCTCCCCACCGATGGAGAGAGCCGACCTCTCCCGATGCGGTCGGGACTATGCGGAGCTACTGGGCATGGGCCGCGAAGTCGGCATCCGGCCCGCCATGGAATTCCTGGGATTCGTCGATCACGTCAACAGCATAGGCACAGCTCGGGAAATCATGGAGCGGTCCGGAGATCCCTCGGCGACGATCGTCATCGACTGGTTCCATATGGTGCGCGGCGACGGTCGCGAAACCATGCTGGAGGATCTGCAGGCCCTGGACGCCCAGCAGATCGCCATCGTCCACCTCGACGACGTCCCGTTCGACAAGCCCTTCGCGGCCATGTCGGACGCGGATCGGGTCTATCCAGGGGACGGCGATATCGACCTGGCTGCTTGCTTTGCCGCCCTCACCACCACGGGATACCAGGGGCCGGTGAGTCTGGAGCTCTTCAACGAGCAGTACTGGACCCAGGATCCGTTCGAGGTGGCCCGACTGGGGTACAGCCGTGCGCGGCCCTGGTTTGACTGAGGTCGGTCATCCACGAGGGTGATCCGGTGCCAGGGCGGCCAGCATCCCTGCCGCCTTTGCGAGGGTCTCATCGTACTCCGCATCCGGGTCGCTGTCGGCCACGATGCCGCCGCCGGCGTGGAAGGAAGCCATGCCGTCCTTGAGGACCATCGTGCGAATCGCGATGTTCCACTCGCCTTCGCCGCGTCCGTTGACCCAACCAATGGCTCCGGTGTAGACCCCTCGTCGTACCGGTTCCAATTCGTCGATGATCTCCATGGCGCGAATCTTTGGGGCACCGGTGATCGATCCCCCCGGGAAGACCTGCCGCAGACACTCCAGGGGCCCGATCTCCGGTCGCAGTCTGCCGCGCACCGTGGCAACGAGGTGGTGGACGTTGCTGAAGCTCTCAAGGCGATACAGCTCCGGCACATGCACGGTGCCGTATCGGCAGACCCGCCCGAGATCGTTGCGCTCCAGATCCACAATCATCAGCAGTTCGGCTCGATCCTTCGGGCTGGTGCCAAGCTGTTCCGCGGCGAGCCCGTCCGCGATCGGGTCCGCCGCCCGCGCCCGAGTGCCCTTGATCGGCCGCGTTTCCACCCATCCGTCGGTGACGCGGATGAACAGCTCGGGCGAGGCAGAGAGCACCTGGTGATCGCCGCAATCCAGGTAGGCGGCGAAGGGCGCGGGAGAAAGTCGCCGTAGTCGGGAGTAGAGGGCCCAGGGGTCGCCGCGGTACGGGGTCTGAAATCGCTGGGAGAGATTGACCTGATAGCAATCTCCCGCAGCGATGTACTCCAGGATTCGACGAACCGAGCGAGTGTAATCAGCACGGGGGGTGCTTCGAATGGCGCATCCGGGATCTCCCCCGGTCGGAGGCATGGCGCCTGTATCCTCATTCGACACCGGGATCCGGGTCGGATGATCGAAGAATGCGAGGTGAAGCTCCGGGAGGCACAGGTCGTCGAGCGCGCGATCCGGCAGTCGTTCCACGCTCAGGCGGAGGTCATAGCTCCAGTAGCCGATGGCGGTCCAGTCCGGGTGATCCCGCAAGATCTCCGCGGCGAGTCCGAAGGGACACCCGGACAGGTGGCGGGTCAAGCCGGATCGTTCCCGCCATCGATAGTGGCGATCACGGCCTGAGAGGATACCCTCGGGGTCTTTCCCAAGCAGGGCAACCCCTGAGCCCGACGCGGTGTCCAGGAAGCAAAAACCGGCTCCACGAGGGCTATCAGCGGCCCGAAGAGCGGCGTCATTTCGTGCCGGCAGCGTCATTTCCGCCTAAGCCTATCCCCTTCGAACTCGCGCCAGTCGAGTATCCTTATTGTCGGGTGCGACCAGACCGCTCCGGCGGCCACTCATCCGCGCCCGCTATCTACAAGGAGATCCCGTATGCGAGCACGGTTCGGCCGCTTCGCTGCCGCCTTCGCCCTGATCGGCACCCTGGTCGTTGCCACCTCGGTCGCCGCTCAGGTCAAGAAGGGCAAGACCCGACCCCTCACCACCCATCAGCTCATGGAAGCCCTCGTTGGGCCGTCCACCGGGGCGCTCAGCAAATCCCTGGAAGGCACCGGCCCCACCGATGATAAGGGTTGGTCCCTCGCGGCCACGCGGGCGTCGCTGCTGAATGAGTCGGCCCACATCCTGATGGCTGATGGGCGCTGTCCCGACGCTACCTGGGCCGGCGCCTGCAAGACGCTGGACGACTGCAGCAAAGTCGTGTTGACGAAGATCGAGGCCAAGGACGCCGCAGGAGCGCGGGACGCCTTCAAGGCGATGACCATGTCCTGCGCCGGGTGCCACGCCGCACACAAGAAGTAGGTGTCGGCGGCGATGGGAGCCGGGCTTCGCCCGGCTCCCGGCTCGCCAGAGCCCGCCTTCGCCGCGATGACCGGACAGCCGGTACACCCTCTCTCAATGGTAGTCCCATGGCCGCTAGACCGGATGTTGGAATCCTCTCGCTCGAATCCCTCGCCGGTGCCATCCGCGCCGGGGATGTGGAGACGGTGCTGGTGGCGTTTCCGGATATGTACGGCCGGCTCGTCGGTAAGCGACTGACGGCAAGGCACTTCGTTCATCACGCAGCCGAAGCCGGGATCCACGTCTGCGATTACCTGTTGGCGTGCGACATGGAGATGGACCCGGTCCCGGGGTACCCCTTCGCCAACTGGGATTCGGGCTATGGCGATCTCCACGCCGTGCCGGATTTGGGGACGCTGCGGCGTGCCGCCTGGCTGCCCCAGTCGGCCATTGTCCTGTGCGACCTCTACCACGACGATGGAGACAGACCCGCGGAGCCCGCGCCTCGCCACATCCTTGCACGCCAGATCGAGCGGGCTGCCGAGCAGGGTCTCCGTTTGATGGCGGGCTCAGAACTAGAGCTCTATCTCTTTCAGGAGAGCTACGAAGAGGCGCGCGCCCGGGGCTATGTGGGGCTCTCGCCGGCCGGTGCTTACATAGAGGACTACCACCTTCTGCAGGGCAGCCGCCACGAGCCGGTGATGGGGGCGATCCGCCGCGGGCTTGAGGCATCCGGCATCCCTGTGGAAGGCACCAAAGGGGAGTGGGGTGCCGGCCAACAGGAGTTGAACCTGGAGTACTGTGCGGTGATGGCCCAGGCGGATCGGACGGCGATCGCCAAACACGCCGCCCATGACATCGCCCTGGCGGAAGGTAACTCCGTCACGTTCATGGCCAAGTGGCACCAGGATCACGCCGGTTCCAGCATGCACGTCCACCTCTCCCTCTGGGATGTGGACGCTCCGGACCCGGTCGGGCCCGGGAGCGTGTCGCTAGGACCGGTGATGGCTTCGGAGCGCTTCCGCTGGTTCCTTGGCGGAATGATCGAGCATGCGGGTGAGATCACCGCATTCCTGGCCCCGAATGTCTCTTCCTACAAGCGATTCCAATCCGGCACGTTCGCTCCCGTGAACCTGGCATGGAGCCACGACAACCGAACCGCCGCCTTCCGCGTGGTGGGCGCCGGACCAACCCTCCGCATCGAGTGTCGCATTCCCGGAGCGGATGCCAACCCCTATCTGGTCTACGCGACCCTGCTTGCGGCAGGGCTGGACGGAATCGAGAGGCGATGCGAGCCTCCGCCCCCCGTCTCCGGCGACCTCTACCTCCGCCCCGGTCTTTCTCGCCTGCCGGGCACCCTGGGAGACGCCATCCAGCGACTGGAGGCCGGCTCCTGGGCGCGGTCGGCCCTGGGCGATCCGGTGATCGACCACTACCTCCACTTCTTCCGGACGGAGCAGAGCAAGTTCGACGCGGTCGTCACCGATTGGGAGCGGTGCCGATTCTTCGAAAGGGTGTAACGCGTGCGCCTAAATGGACGGGTGGCCTTGATCACGGGGGGCGGCAGCGGCATCGGCCGGGAGTCCGCGCTGCTCTTTGCTCGGGAAGGGGCGCGGGTGGTCGTCGCGGATCTGGACGAGGCGGCGGCGAAGGCGACGGCCGACGCCATCTCCTCCGACGGCGGCGAGTCGCTGCCGGTTCGCGCCGACGTCGCCTCCAGCGCCGACGTTGAACGGATGGTCGCGCTCGCCGAGCATCGCTTCGGGGCGCTGCATGTGCTCTTCAACAACGCGGGCGTGATGCTGTCGGGTGACGACGATGCGGAGACGACCGACGACGCGGTCTGGGAGCGCACGCTGGCCGTCAACGCCCGGGGCGTGTTTCTGGGGTGCAAGTTCGGCGTGCCAGCCCTACGTCGAGCCGGTGGAGGGTCGATTATCAACACCGCATCGTTCGTGGCGGTGCTCGGTGCGGCGACTCCCCAGCTTGCCTACACCGCCAGCAAGGGGGCGGTGCTGGCCATGACGCGGGAGCTCGCTGTCATCCACGCACGTGAGGGCATCCGGGTCAACGCACTTTGTCCCGGCCCTTTGCGCACCGAACTGCTGATGCGGTTCCTCGACACTGACGAGAAACGGCAGCGCCGATTGGTTCACATACCCATGGGCCGCTTCGGGGAAGCCCGGGAGATCGCCTCCGCCGCGCTCTTTCTCGCCTCGGAAGAGTCATCCTTCATCACCGGTTCGACGTTCATGGTGGACGGTGGGATCACCGCCGCCTATGTGACGCCGGAGTAAGCACCTCCCATGGCCCACCATGACGCCGCGCGCGAAGAACAGATCCGGCGTGACAACGAGGACCTGCGCCGCCTCGGCTACACCCAGCAGCTCTTCCGCGAGATGGGGGGCTTCTCCAACTTCGCCATATCCTTCTCCATCATTTCCATCCTCACCGGCGCCGTGCTGCTCTACGGACACGGACTGAAGTTCGCCGGCCCCATCGTGAACAGCGTCGGCTGGCCGGTTGCCAGCCTGTTAACCCTCACCGTCGCCGCCTCCATGGCGGAACTCGCGTCCGCCTACCCGACCGCGGGCGGGCTCTACTTCTGGGCTTTCCGGCTGGGGGGCAAGACCTGGGCCTGGACCACGGCCTGGCTGAATATGGTCGGCCAGGTCGCCGTCACCGCGGGCATCAATCTCGCGGCGGCGACCTACCTGATCGGTGCCGTGACCCGGTTTCTGGGCCTGCCCGGCGACTGTTCCGTGCCGGTCTTCGGCAAGGCGAACAGCTATTACTTCCAGGTAGCGGTGATGGCGCTGATTATGGCGCCGCAGGTGCTGATCAACTGCCGCCGCGTCCGGCTTACGGCCAGGCTGAATAACTTCAGCGTCTACTGGCATCTGGCGGGAGGAGCGGTCATCGTGCTGCTGCTGCTTGTGCTGGGGAAGTACGCCAACTCCATGGCCTTCCTCTTTCAGGCGGGCGGCAGCACCACGCCTCTGGAAGCCTCTTCGGCCGAGCTCAATGGGGCGACCGTGCCGGTGCTGGCGGTGGGTGACTGGAAGATCCCCTCGCCGCTTTTTGCGCTCGCGCCGGGGTTGCAACAACTCTACGCAGCCGCGCCGTTTGCGCTTGCCGGGGCCATTGCCCTCCTGCAGGCGCAGTGGACCTACACCGGCTATGACGCTTCGGCGCACGTAGCCGAGGAAACGGTGATGGCCCGTAAGAACTCGGCGTGGGGTATCTTTCTGGCCGTGGGGGTGTCCGCGCTGGCCGGCTACCCGCTGCTGCTCGCGCTCACATGGCGGATCCCACACGGAGACATCGCGGCGACGGCTGCGGACACCTATCCGGTGTTGAAGATCGCCTACGACAATCTCCCCCTTCTCGGTGGGCACGTGGTGGCGGTGATCATCGGGGTTGCCATGTGGCTCTGCGGATGCTCCTCGATCAGCTCCATGGGGCGAATGTGGTACGCGTTCGCTCGCGACGACGGCCTCCCGGGCTCGAACATGCTGAAGCGCGTGAGTCGTGATCACGTCCCGGTCGCGGCCGTGGTGGTCACCAGCCTCCTTGCCTTGCTGCTCTGTCTCTACGCGGCCACGTTCACCGCCGTGACCTCCATCAGCACCATCGCCCTCTATCTGGCTTACATCATCCCGGTGTTTCTGAATTGGCGGAACACCCGACGGAAACGCGGAGAGTTCGTCACCGCCGAGACCGCTCCCTGGAACCTCGGCCGCTACGCCGGGCTGGTGCGCACGATCGCGATCGCGTACACGATGTTCATCTGTGTGGTGTTCATGCTCCCCCCAAATGAGCTGGTGCTCTGGAGCATGTGTCTCCTCGGACTGCTGCTCGTGGTCTACTGGGTTCTCCACGCCCGGCACCACTTCACCGGGCCTGATTCCGCAGACGAAGTCGAACTCCGCGAGTTGACGAGTTCGCCGAGCAGCCCGCCGGCATCCGGGTGAACCTTTCGGTCGCTGACAGCTCGCCTCCGCGGATCGGGGTCGTGGTCCCGGCCTACAACCGCGGCGATCTCCTCGCCCGCTGTTTGCAATCCCTCAAGGACTCCCAGGGAGTGGACTGCCGGATCCAGGTGATCGACAACGCCTCTCCCGAGGACCTGGAGCCGATCCGCGCCGCGTTCCCTGAGCTCGGCTGGCTCCGGCGGCAACGGAATATTGGCTACGCGGCCGCTAACAACGTCGGTCTGGAGGGCGCGACGGGTGACTACGTCTGTTGGCTCAACAGCGATGCCGAGTTGGAGCCCGGAACGCTAGCGTCGCTGGTCGCTTTCCTGGAAGCCCGCCCGAGGGCGGGTGCCGTTACTCCCCGCAACGTCGGGCCGGACGGCGAGACCCAGCCCTCGGTGGGACCTGAACACACCCTGTTGATGGGCCTGCTTCGAGATTCAGCTCTCCATCTCCTCGCGCCGGGCCTGCGCCTATTTCGGCGCTGGCAGGCCGGGGACCTCGATCTGAACCAGACGCAGCCGGTTGCCACGAGTCAGACGACGTGCCTGCTCGTTCGCGCTGCCGCCTACGCATCCGTTGGGCCGATGGATGAGTCGTTGTTCCTCTTCTACAACGACGTTGACTGGTGCCGGCGTCTCCGGGCCGCGGGGTGGGAGCTGTGGTACGACGCGGATGCCCGCGTGGTGCACCACGGCAGCGCGAGTGTCGAAACCGTCGGCTGGAAGGAGCGTCAGCTCTGGCGCGATCGGGCGCGCTTCTACCGAAAACACTACGGACGAACCGGCAGCCTGGTCGTTCGCCTCTCCTGCCTGAGCCGCGCCGCCGCGCGCTATGCGTCGCACATCGCCACCGGCCGGCTGCGCACCGCCCCGGATGTCGGGCGGCTGGGCCTGAGTTTGCTGAGGGCAATGGACGACGGGAGGGACGGACAGTGAAAGGAGTCTCCGCGCTCCGTCGCTTCCTGGGTCACCTCCCTTGCCGGGGATGGACGGGTTCCGTGCGCCGGCTCCGTGGCGCGGGCGCCATCTACGACCGGCGGGTGGCGCTGGAGGCGCGGGCGGCGGCCTCTCGACGCGCTCTCCTGACCAGTCAACTTCACTGTTTCGAGGATCTCCCCATCATCGCGCTGGCGATGCCGGTCCATGATCCCCCGGAGAGGTGGTTGCGCGCGGCGCTCGACTCGGTGCTGGCACAAATCTACCCTCGATGGGAGCTCGTGATCGCGGACGACGCCTCGCGATCCGACGCCGTGCGGGCCTTGCTGCGGGAGTACGCCGCTCGAGATGATCGCATTCGTGCTGTGTTCCTGACCGAGAACGGCCACATCTCGCGGGCGACGAATGCGGCGCTGGAACTCGTCACCGCCCCCTTCGTCGGCTTCCTCGATCATGACGATGAACTTGACCCCGAGGCGCTGGCGGAGGTGGTGTTACGTCTCCGCGGTTCCCATGCGGATCTCGTCTACACCGACGAGGACAAAATCGACGAAGCCGGCCACCGTTTCCATCCGCACTTCAAGACGGAATGGAATCCCACCATGACGCTCCAGCTCAACTGGGTCACCCACTTTGCCGTCTACCGCACCGAGTTGGTTCGACGGCTGGGCGGGCTACGCGCTGGGCTGGAGGGAGCCCAGGATTGGGACCTCCTCCTGCGGGCAGAGGAGCACCTCACCCCCGAGCAGGTCATTCACATCCCGCGCGTGCTCTATCACTGGCGGGCGACCGCGGGCTCCACCGCCGCCGGCCTGGGGAACAAGCCTTACGCTTTCCAGGCCGGCTTGCGGGCCGCCGGGGAGGCCCTGGTGAGGCGGGGGATCTCCGCCCGGGTGGAACATGTGCCCGGCAGGTACTACCGCGTCGTGCCCACGGGCGACCCGTCCACCGTCTCACTCATCGGGGCACGCTGCCCGGAGGCCCACTGCCTGGAGCAGATCTCGGTCCGGGGCTGGAGCGCAGCCGACCTCAACGCCGCCGCGGAGCAGGCTCGCGGGGAGAGCCTGCTCTTCCTACGGCCCGGGCTACGGGGTGGTAATCCCGGGTGGGAGGCGATGATCGCGGGCTGGCTCACCCTCCCCGGTGTCGGGATCGTCGGCGCCCGTCTGGTCACGTCCGCGGGACGTACTCGTGAGTGCGGGTTGTTGGTGGAACGTCGTGGGGGGCAACTCAGTCTGCGGCGGGCCTTCGCCGGTTTGGGCGGAGACCTCATTGGCTACATGGGTCGCGACCGGCTGGCGCAGGAGTGGACGGCCGTCAGTGGAGATGCTCTTCTCATCTCCCGCAGTCTCTTCCATTCTCTGGGCGGGTTCGATGTCGGACGATTCCCGAAGGCGCTCTTCGCGGTGGACCTTTGCCTCCGCGCCGCCGAGCAGGGGCTGCGGACCATCGGCGCGCCGGAGCCTGCGTTCGTGACCCATGACCTATGGCCCGCCCGACAAGTGCCGTTCCCGGCAGGCGAAGGAGAACTGCTGCTCGAACGGTGGGGAGAGCGGATCGGCGAAGGGGATGCGTTCTCCAATCCTGCCCTCGACCGGGGTGCAACGGACTTCTCCATCGCCTTCCCATCGGTCACTGCGATATCAAATCCTGGGAGGCCGCGACAGCGGTCCTCGGATCGGGAACATTGACGCCGGAGTCCGGAGGGGCTGTCGGAAGGGAGAAAGCTATGTCGCCGAATGGCCGAGAGGCACTGTACTCAAACATTGCTAATCATCTGGAGTTCCACGGATACGCCGTTACTCAGCGAGACGAGATGCTGATGGCGGTCCATCCGCGACTGCCCAACGTCGCCTTCCGCGCGTATGCAGACGGCGGACTGCTCTCCGCCAGCTATGGCGGCTCTGACGTGGGCCACTCGGACCGTGCCGCCTTTCTGACCTGGGTGAACTCGCTCAACGTCGTGGCGCAGGCTACTCGCTACTACGTGGATGGCGATGGCGACCTGATGATTGAGGCCTGGTATCCCGGTGAGTATGATCGGCAGCGGTTCGGGTACTTCCTGGGCCGGTGGGACTCGGACATCGCCCGGTTCATCACCCAGGCACGCGAGTCCCCGTACCTGCGCTGAGCTGGGGGCATAGACTATGCTAACGGGGCCCCGGTTGTGGTGGCCCCGAGGTCCCGTGCGAGCCCATGCCTGCCCCCCAAACCACGAGCGCAACCGTCGTCCTCGAGCGCCCTGCCGCCGCCTCCTCCGGAGGTGCCCTGCTTGAGCGTCCGCAGCCCGTCGGGGAACCGCGGGAACAACGTCAACCTGCCGGGGGTGCCGATTTCGATCTGGCGATCGTGGGGGCGGGCCCGGGCGGCTATGTCGCGGCCATCCGGGCCGTGCAGCTTGGGCTAAAGGTCGCCATCATCGAGAAGTCCTTCCTCGGCGGAACCTGTCTGAACGTCGGGTGCATCCCCACCAAGGCGATGCTCTCCAGCGTCGAGGCGCTTTCCATCGCGCGGCGGGGGAAGGACTTCGGCTTCACCGGCGAGGTCACTCCGGATTACGGCGCCATGACCCGGCGCCGCGATAAGGTGGTGGAGCAACTCCGTGGCGGCGTCGGCGCCCTGATGCGGGCGAACAAGATCGAGGTCTTCAACGGTCACGGCCGGTTCAAGACGCCGCGGCAGATTGAAGTGATCCAGGAAGGCGGCACGCGCACGGTCACTGCGGCCCACTCGCTGATCGCCACCGGTTCTGTGTGCAGCCGGCCTCCGATCCCCGGGATCGAACTGCCGGGGGTAGTTAACTCGGATGACCTGCTGCTACTGCCGGCGGTGCCGAAGCGCATGGTCGTGGTGGGTGCGGGTGCCGTAGGGTTGGAGTGGGGAGACATCTTCCACGAACTCGGGACCCACATCACCGTGCTGGAAATGCTGGAGCGGGTGATCCCCCCGGCCGATGCCGAAGTCAGCCGGGAGATGGGGAAGATCCTCCAGAAGAAGGGCTTCGACCTGCTCCTTGGGGTGCGGGTGCTCGGTTTCGAGCAGGCCGCCGGCGGGTTGAGCGTTCGATATGCGAAGAGCGACGGCAGCGAGGGGACCGTGGAGGCCGACGTCGTCCTGGTGGCCACGGGCCGCTGGCCCAACACAGAGAACCTGGGGCTCGAGAACATTGGAATCGCGCTGGAGCGGCGGTTCATCCCGGTGAACGAGCGCATGGAAACGATCGTCCCCGGAGTCTATGCGATCGGTGACGTCACTCCCGGGCCAGCGCTGGCGCATGTCGCCAGCCGGGGCGGCGAGGTGGCGGTCGAGAACATTGCGGGGCACCCGGTGCGGATGGACTACCGGGTCATCCCGAGCTGCGTCTACACCAGTCCGGAGGTCGCCTGGGTCGGCATGACCGAAGAGCAGGCTCGGGAGCGGCATGGCGAGGTGCGCATCGGTAGATTCCCCTTCCGAATCCTGGGCCGCGCGCTCGCTGCGGGCATGCGCGACGGCTTCGTCAAGGTGATCGCCGAGCCGAAGTACGGAGAGGTCCTGGGGGTGCACATGGTCGGTGCCCACGTCACGGATCTCATCGCGGAGCCGACGCTCGGTATGACCATGGAGGCTACGGTGGAGGAGATCTTCCACACCGTCCATGCCCACCCGACACTGGCAGAAGGCATGCTGGAAGCCACGCTGGACGCTTGGGACCGGGCTATTCACAAGGCCTAGACTCGGCTTCGGCACCTGGCCGTCGCCTCTGTGGGAGTGAACGATGGAAGCCGGCCCCGACAGGACCCCCCAGCATCCCCGCCGGCGGCGCTGGGTGCTAGCCGCGGTGCTCGCAGTGGTTGCGGGAGGCATCCTCACTCGTCCGCCCGACGCGGCGGGGGCGGATCTCGTCACCCGTCGCGCTACTTTCACTGCTGCGTGGAAGCGCATCTACGAGAGCCACTTCGACATGAAGCGGTTGGGGCCGCGGTGGGTTGCCGCCCGCCGCAAGTTCGAGCCTCTCGCGCTCAAGGCGAAGACGGAGCCCGAGTTCTACGCGCTCCTCAACGAAATGATCGACACCCTCGGTCAGTCGCATCTACAGGTGATTCCCCCCGGTGGGGGAAGCGCAGCGGATCCTCGACGCCCCTCGGGGAGCGCCGACCCTGGGATGGAGGTTCGGGTCATAGGCGACGAGGCACTGGTCACCGGCGTCGAGCCCGGCAGCGCTGCTGCTGCGGCGGGCGTGCGTCCCGGGTACCAACTGCTCAAGGTGGACGGTCGGCCGGTAGCTGAGACATTGACCGCGCTTGCGGGCATGTCGATGTACGTGCACGCCGGTCCGGTCGAGAAGCGCCTGTACCGGTCGATGACGGTCGACGCCGGCCTGCACGGCGCGGCCGGGACACAAGCCCAGGTCACGCTAAAGGACGGTGACGACAAGGAGCAGTCGTTCTCCCTCACCCGCAGGGATGCCCCCGGGGAGATCGTCATCTTCGGCAACATGCCCCCCATGCCAGCGCGGCTGGAGACGCGCCGGCTTGAGGGCGGGCAGCTCTACATTCGCTTCAACCTCTTCGTGCTTCCACTACTGGAACGCATTCGTAATGCAATTCAGAAGGGCCAGGATGCGCCGGGCATCGTGTTCGATCTGCGGGGAAACCACGGCGGCATCGGCGCGATGGTGGCCGGGATCGCGCGCGCCCTCTTCGACAAACAGGTCAACCTCGGTACCATGCGGATGCGCGAAGGCGAGATGCGCTTCCCCGTCTTCCCCGACTCAGCCGTCTACAAGGGGCCGATAGCCATCCTGACGGACGAGTCCTCGCTCAGCACCTCGGAGATCATGGCGGGAAGCTTCCAGGAGCTGA